>NZ_JBICUE010000014.1:0-125728 GCF_043197955.1 Mycobacterium sp. NPDC048908
AAACCACCCCCTAAACGGGAAAAAAAGGGGCGGCAAAAAACAACAAACAAAAACCACCAAACACACTATTGAGTTCTCAAACAACACACCCGCTCGGCCGCGCAACGAGCCCGCGGCCAAAGGCCGCGGATTACGTAGTGCGGACGATCAGGAACCCACCGAAGTGGGGCTTCCCTCTGGGAGCCGCCGCGCTCTTCGGGCCAGGCCCGTGTCGCAGCGACTCCGATAAGTTACGTGAGGGATAACTCGGAGTCAAATGGCCTGATAGATCGTGTCTTTCGGACTTCGACCCATCGTGCGCACGGATGTGCGTCGACTCCGACAAGTGGTCTAACGCACAGTGGCAATGGTTTGTTCCCGCGTTCAGCCGACACGCTCGACCCCGGCGAAATTTCGCTTTCCGCGCCTCAGCACCAGCCAGCGACCGTGAAGGAAGTCCGTCTGCTGCGGCGCCCACTCTTCGCTGTCGATGCGCGTGTTGTTGACATAGGCGCCGCCTTCGCCGATCGTCCGTCGCGCGGCCCCCTTGCTCGGCGAGAGTCCCGTGGCGACCAACAGGTCGGTGATGGTGTCCGGGCCACCTGGTTGGAGCTCGGCGACTGAGGCCTCGCGTAGTGCGGCGGACAGTGTCGGCTCATCGAGTTGCGACAACTCGCCCCTGCCGAACAGCGCCTGACTTGCATGTTCGACGCCGGTCGTCGCCGCCTCGCCGTGCACCAGCGTGGTCAGTTCGCGGGCGAGTCGGCGCTGCGCTGCGCGCTCGTGCGGCTTCTCCGCGGTGGCTTGCTCCAGTTCAGCGAGTTCTTCGCGAGACAGGAAAGTGAACCATCGCAGGTACCGCACGACGTCGGCGTCCGCTGTGTTGATGAAGTACTGATACCAGGTATAGGGGCTCGTCATGTCCGGGTCGAGCCACAGGCTGCCGCCACCGGTCGACTTGCCGAACTTCTTGCCTTCAGAGTCCGTCACCAACGGCGTCGTCAGCGCGTGCACCGTCGCGCCCGCGATCTGGCGAACCAGTCGCACCCCGGCGATGATGTTGCCCCACTGGTCCGACCCGCCGACTTGCAGTGCGCAGCCGTACCGCCGGTGCAGTTCCACGTAATCGTTGGCCTGCAGCAGCATGTAGCTGAACTCGGTGTAGGAGATGCCGTCGCCCTCCAGTCGGCGCCGGACCGTGTCGCGGTCGAGCATCACGTTGACCGAGAAGTGCTTACCGAGGTCACGGAGGAACTCGATCGCCGACAGCTCACTCGTCCACGACAAGTTGTTCTGCACGATCGCGCCGGTCGGCGAATCGTCGAAATCGACGAAGCGCTCCAACTGGCCGCGGATTCTGTCGGCCCAATCCGCGACGGTGTCGGCTGTGTTGAGTGTTCGTTCGCCGGTGTCGCGCGGATCGCCGATCATTCCGGTGGCGCCGCCGGCCAGCACGATGGGTCGATGTCCCGCCCGCTGAAAGCGCCGCAACGTCAGCAGCGGAATGAGGTGACCGGCGTGCAGACTCGGGGCGGTCGGATCGAAACCGGAGTAGACGGTCACGGGCCCGGAGCCGAGTTCGGTCGCAAGCGCCTCTCTGTCGGTGGACTGTGCAATCAGTCCCCGCCACTCCAACTCGTCGAGTATCGCCGCGTCCTCAGAAGTCACAGCTCGATCTTCCCTTACCGTCGACCCTGATGATTTTGCAGATCCAGGGCTATCACCTGCCGGGCCGCGTATGGCGGTCGGGCGACGAATGTTACGAGAACGTCCACGTCGGCATCCAGGTCGGCAAGGAGCCTCGCGAACTCGTGCGCGGCGATGCGTTGTCGTCGTCGTGGTCGCTGCCGATCGAGGTGGTCACATGCGATGGCAGCCTGGATTTCCGGGGCGCAGCAGTGCAGGGCAGACGCGGCGACCGTTTTGTCTACCTGACCTGGGGCAACGTTGACGTTGACGGGGCGTTCGCGATGTTCCGCCGTGCCAAACTCGTGCTCTCCGATCTCGAACCGCTCGTCGCAGAGTCCGACACCGCACACCTCATCGCCCGAGTCGATCTCACCGACGACCGCGGCGGACCACGATGCGCCCGGCTCAAACCACCGGCCCTGACGCTGCAACGCGCCAACTAATCACTCTCACCGGGTGCCGGCGCACGCGTGCTACGTCGGTACAGCGAGACCTCGGGTCGGCCGGTCAGCCAAAACCGCCAAGTTCGGTCCGCCGCCTTGCTCACCCCCACCCGCGGGCCAACGACAGCGTCGTGCTGCTCGCCCAGCGTCAACGTGATCGGGCTGGCCGTGTCGAACAAGTCAATCCCGTTGTCGTCCATCGTGATTCCGAGAGCTGAGCAAAGATTCCCTGGACCACGCGCCAATGCAGCGGGCCTCGTCGAATCGCCGCGTCGCGATCGAGCCGTGTCCAAGCCGGCCTCGACGGCGGCCGCGCGCAAGAGAACGGCAGCCGCAACGCCATCGGTGGCGCACACGACGTTCGCGCACACATGGATGCCGTGGCTGCGGTAGGTGTACAGCCGGCCCGGGGGCCCGAACATCACCTTGTTGCGTCCGGTCGGCCCACGATAGGAGTGCGCCGCGGCGTCCGGCCAGGGGCCATCGGCGGGCCCGCCGTACGCCTCCACTTCGACGATCGTCGCCGTGGTTCCGCGCCCGGTCAGAGTCGCCCCTAGCAGTCGGCGGGCCGCGGTGACGGGGTCGACGGACAGCGGCGCGGCGTTCACCCGTGCGATTGTGCCTTCGAGCCTTGACATGCCCTCCACCGGGGAGGACTATTCATCACATGATGAGTTCATCAAGCGATGAATTTCTTCGGGCGCCGGTCGAGCCCGCCATCGACGTCCGTCACCTTCGCGTCATCCGGGGCAAACGGGTCGCCCTGGACAGCATCTCGCTGCAGATCGCTCGCGGTTCGATCACCGCTCTGCTCGGCCCGTCCGGCTGTGGCAAGACAACGCTGATGCGCAGCATCGTCGGTACCCAGATCGTGGACGAGGGCACGGTGACGGTGCTTGGCCGTCCCGCAGGCTCGGCCGATTTGCGCCACCGAGTCGGCTACGTCACACAGGACCCGACGATCTACAACGACCTGCGCATCGTCGACAACGTTCGCTACTTTGCGGCGCTCTACGGAACCGGCGCCAGCGCCGCCGATCAGGCGATCGCTGCGGTCGGCCTCACCGATCATCGAACTGCGTTGTGCGGCAACCTTTCCGGCGGACAACGCACGCGCGTCTCATTGGCCTGTGCGCTGGTCTCGTATCCCGAACTCTTGGTGCTCGACGAGCCCACCGTCGGTCTTGACCCCGTTCTGCGGGTCGACCTCTGGGAGCAGTTCCACCAACTGGCCCGGCGCGGAACGACTTTGGTTGTTTCTAGTCACGTGATGGACGAAGCCGACAACTGCGGCGACCTGCTTCTGATGCGCGAAGGCCATCTGCTGGCCCACAGCACACCGGCGAAGCTACGAGAGGACACGGGATGTCAGTCACTGGAGCAAGCGTTTCTGTCCGTCATCAGGCACAACACCGCAACCGCGGCAAGCTGAGTCCGCAGGCCTACGTCGCCACCACCGGGCGGATTCTGCGTCAGCTCGCCGCCGACCACCGCAGCGTCGCGATGATCCTCGTTGTACCGAGCCTGATCATCACGCTGATGTACTTCATGTTTCAGAATGCGCCGCACCGGCCCGGCACGCCGAGCCCTTTCAACAACGCATGCCTGATCATGCTAGGAGTGTTTCCGCTCATCGTGATGTTTCTGATCACGTCGATCACTATGCAGCGGGAACGGGTTTCGGGCACGCTGGAGCGGATTCTGACCACTCCCCTTCGCAGGCTCGACCTGCTCGCCGCCTACGGCACCGCGTTTTCCATCGCCGCGGCGGCTCAGGCCACCCTGGCTTGCTTGGTGTCGTACCTGTTTCTCGGTCTGGACACCAAGGGCAGCCCGATTCTGGTGTTCCTCATCGCGATCATCAACGCCGTTCTCGGCGTGGGGCTCGGCTTGTTGTGTAGCGCATTCGCGCGCACAGAGTTTCAGGCAGTGCAGTTCATGCCGCTGGTGATCGCCCCGCAGCTGTTGCTGTGCGGCATCATCGTGTCCCGCGACGTGCTGCCCGACTGGCTGCGGTGGATCAGCAATGTGCTGCCGGCCAGCTACGCTTTGGAGGCGCTGCAGCAGGTTGGGGCATACTCGGAGCCGACGGTCATCGCGGTGCGCGACATCGCCGTCGTGGTCGGCTTCGCAGTGCTCGCGTTGGGCCTGGCGGCCGCGACGCTTCGACGGAGGACGCCATAATTTGACCGCAGAGCTCGAACGTAAACGCCCCGGACGCCCGCCGGGCATATCGGACACTCGTGAGCGGATCCTCGCGAGTGCGCGTAACCTGTTTGCCCGCAACGGCATTGACAAGACGTCGATCCGCGCGATCGCGAAGGACGCGGGCGTCGACCCGGCGTTGGTGCACCACTACTTCGGCACCAAGACGCAGCTGTTTGCAGCGGCCATCCACATTCCGATCGATCCGATGCAGGTGATCGGTCCGCTGCGGGAGGTGCCGGTGGACCAGATCGGCCACGTATTGCCGTCGATCCTGTTGTCGCTGTGGGATTCCGAGATGGGAAAGGGTTTCATCGCGACGCTGCGCTCGATACTCGCGGGTGGCGAAGTGTCGCTGATCCGCTCGTTTCTCCAAGAGGTGATCGCGGTCGAGGTCGGGAATCGGGTGGACAATCCGCCCGGCAGTGGGCGACTTCGTGTGCAGTTCGTCGCTTCTCAGTTGGTGGGCGTCGTGATGGCGCGATACATCCTGGAACTGGAGCCGTTCAAGTCACTGCCCGTCGAGCAGATCGCCGAAACCATCGCGCCCAACCTGCAGCGCTATCTGACCGGCGAGCTACCCGGCCTCACCTGAGGCGCGATCCAGCATCCGCTGGTGCTCGGCATCGTCTGTCACGGTGACCGCTTCGTCGACGAGTAGCACCGGAATGCCGTCCTCGATCCGGTACGCGCGGCGCAGCCGGGGGTTGTACAGGTACTCCTGATGGGTTGAGTCGACCAGCAACAGCGGGCCGAGGTCCTGCGGGCAGACCAGAATGCTCAGCAGCTTTTCGTCGAGCACGACGTCTGGCTAGCCGACGCCGATGAACATGCCGGGGTTTCCGCCCGGCTCCACGGGCACGCCCGGCGGGACTGCTGGCCCCATGCCCGGCGGGGCCTGGCCGATGCCGAAGTTGTATCCCGGCTGAGACGGGTTGTTCGCGTTCTGCTGGAGCGCCTGCATCTTGTGCTGGTATGCCAGCGTGTCCTTCAGCGCCTCGATGAGTGGCTCCTGGTTCGGGCGGTAGTCCAACGCCTTCACGATGGCGTCTTTGTTTGCGTTGGAGGGCTTGAAGCCCTGGGCGCGGAGTTGCAGCACGCTGTGGATCAGCTGGGACAGCTGACCGCCGCCTGCGCCGGTGTCGTAGTCCTGGTCGATGATGGCGAGGACCTGATCGGCTGTCATCGCCGGCGCGGCGTCGGCCGGAGCGCTCGCTGCCGCCGGGTCGTTCTTGGCGCATTCGGCCCCTGTGCAGCTTTGACCGGGCTCGGCGAACGCGGGCGCCACCCCGACGCCCATCAGGAGTCCGATCACCACGGCGCTGCCGCCCAAGGCGCCCGTCACGGGGCGCCGCAGATTACCGGTCTGCAATGTCATCTCCTCCTGCCGCCAGCGGGAGCCTAACAGTGATGACGCTTCACTGTTGGGCGCCGGCGATCTCGGTACGTACGGCGACAGTCAACCGCCTGTACCGATTCGTATCGGGGTCCAGATACCAAGCGTTACGCGACGGCTTGGGGATGCCCTGCTCCTTCAGCGGGCTGACCAACGGCCGGTAGGACGCGCCGAGCTTCATGTCCGGCACCACATGCACGATGTCGGGCGGGCAGCCGACTGGCAGATCGGCCAGTGCCTCGTTCAGATCCGCCGACGGAATGCTGCCGCCGGGACACAGCGCAAGCGCGGTCACGGATAGGTGCGCACCGTTCACGTCGACGCCGTAGGTGACGGACAGATCGACCGCTCCGAGCCTGCCGACCGCATCGTTGACGGTCGAGGCGAACACAATGCCGCGCTCGGTGTGAATGACGGCGCCACGGTTGTCGACCAGCCAATAGTCACCGTCCTCGTCCCGACGGAACAGGTATTCCGTCGACACCCACGTATCGGCGGGCGCGAAGACGCCGCGCTTGACCGACGCAGTCGGGTCCACCGGTCCGCGTGGGTGGGCCAGCAGCACACCGACCTCGTTGGTGTCGGCCCTGCGGACGAATCCGCGGTCGTCTTCCAGAATCAGGTCATCAACGGCGTCGTAGGCGGCGAGTTCGACGTCGCCGCCGCCGGGGAGCGGTCGGCCCTTGCTGCCTACCTTGGCCCCGGACACGTTGGCGAGCACGGCCTGGCCGTCGGTCGTCGCGAAGAACTCGACGATGTGGGCAGGCGCGAACACCTCTTCGACACGCTTCCACAGACCGGTCGGCATACCGGATCCGATGAACAGCCGCACCGGATGGCTGCCCGTCAACGAAAACGACGGGTCGTCGATGACCTCACGCAGCATCGCCCACGTATAGGACACGACCGTGACGCCGTACTGACGGATCTCCTGCAGGAACCGGGCCGGGCGCAGTTCCCGCGACAACGCGATGCGCGACCCGCCGACGACCGCGCCGCCGAGGCTCACCAGCAACCCGGACTGGTGATGCAACGGCGTCAAGCAATAGACGGTGTCCGCACGGCCGAGGTTGGCGGCCGACGCCGTACCGAATGCGGACAGTGCCCACCGGTAGTTGGTGATCTGGCGGGCCACCAGGTCGCCACCGATGTTGCTGAACCCGATGAACGCCAGGTCGCGGGCCAGACCCGGGTTGGGTCGATACCAGCCGGGCAGGTCGACGACGTCAGGGTCGATCTTCTCCATGTCGATGACCTCGGCGTGCTCGGGCAGATGCAGATCTCGTGATTCGCCGCCGCCGAGCACCAGCACCCGCATGTTGAGCCTGCGTGCTGTTTCGAGGTTGGTCGGGTCGGCAATCACCTCTGACACCGCGCCCAGCCGCGCCGCCCGAACCAAGTCCACGTCGGGCGGCATCAACACCGCGACCGCGCCGAGGCGTGAGAGCGCGGCGATCGCGACGAGCGCACTGGGCCGGGTTTCCATCAGCACACCGACGCGCGCGCCCTGCCGGACACCGACCTCGATCAGGCCCCGCACGACATTGTTGATGCGGCGGTCCACCGCCTCGTAGGTGTGCACGCGCCCGTCGAACAACAGGCACTCGCCCTGGGGCACGTCGCGGGCCTGCTCGGACATGATACGACCGAGCGAGATGCGGGTGTGATCGTTGATCTGGCCGAGCCGGGCCAACCTCGGCAGGGTGCGATACGTCTCGATCGCGAGCGTCCGCGCCGACTTGTTGGCGGCTACCAAAGCTTCGGCGGCGGTGCGGGCCAGGCTGAACGCCAGCTCGGTGGCCGCCGCGGTGGTGTGTGCCACACGCGAGGTGAACGAGACGCCGCTCTCGCTGTGTTCCGCGGGCTGCAGCGCCATCGGGTTGACGCCATCGGGTTGCTCCCCGCCGCCGTCGATCCACATGACCCACTGCGCGACGGTCGGCCACGTCTGGCTCGCGGCCTTAGAGCCGACCACCAGGCCGAAATGCCCTGCGCGGATGAGGAATTCATAGACATCTGCCTTGGGCGCGGCGCGTTTGATGCCTCGCACCGAGGCCGGCTGGCCGATGTCGTCGACCTCGCCGACCACGGCCAGCACCGGGCAGTCGATATCCGAGAGCGTGACCAGGTCACCGTGGATCGAGAAGCCGCCGCTCATCATCCGGTTGTGGGCGATGAACTGCTTGAGCAGCTCGGCGATTGCAGGTCCGGACCACGCGATCCAACCATCCGAGGCAAGGAACCGACGCTGCTGCTCGCGGCTCAGCAGCGCCTCGCGGTCATGCAGTTGCCGCAGGAACTCCAGCCGCGACTGCGCGGTTTTGACGGGGTCGAGCATCTGGAAGCCGGTGCGCGCCAGCCAGCCGGGGATGTCGATGCGGCTGAACACGTGATCGGCCATGAACTCGGCGGCCGCCGGAGCCATGCTGGCCGGCATGTTCATCGGCAACGCCGCAAGGGTGTCGACCGGCGACCCGAACGCCACGATGCTCGCCAAATCCTTCGACCGGCGATAGGCCGCCGCTTGGTAGGCGAACATTCCCCCCTGCGAATAGCCGGCCAGGTGCACATCGCGGCCGGTGACCTCTTTGACGGTGTCGATCGCTTCGCTCAATGCGACGACGTGGTCCGCGAGGTTGCGTTCCATGCCGCCCTCGACCTTGTCTGGTGAGCCGAAGTCGATCACCCACGGGTCGATGCCCGCGTTGTGCAGGATCCCGACCGCGCCGTCGTCGCGGGTGACGTCCCACATGTCGGCCGACATCATCATCGGATGCACCATCAACACCGGAGGCCCAGGCCGTTTCGCACCGGGCCGCGCGTCCGGCGGAAAGTAGCGCCGCAGTCGGTACATCGGGACGCTCTCGATGATCTGAAATGGGGAAGGTACGGCCCCGGTCTCGAGGCCGCCGTAGCGCAGCACTTCCAACCCGTTCTGTGCGGTGGCCACCAGCCGCCCCACAGGCCTGGTAATAGCCGACAGATCCACCACCACTCCCCTTAATGCGCCTTCAGTCCCCCGACTGCACTGATCATCATTTCACGCCGCCCACATATCATCGGCGCCTGATGGCGAATCTGATCAACGCCGAGCGGGCGACCGTCGGATACGGCACACGGACACTGCTGGACGGAGTCAGCCTCGGTGTCGACGAGGGCGACGCGGTCGGCGTCGTCGGTCGAAACGGTGACGGCAAGACGACGCTGCTTCAAGTGTTGACCGGCGCTCGGCCGCCCGATTCGGGCCGGGTGACGCACACCTCCGGTTTGTCCGTTGGCTACTTGCGTCAGGGCGATGAGCTGATAGGCGCCACCGTGCGGGACGTGATCGTCAAGGGCCGCGCCGACCATGTGTGGGCGGCCGAACCCGAGACGCGTGAGGTGGTTTCGCACCTGTTGGCCGGCATCGATCTGGACTCGCCGGTCGGCGTGTTGTCGGGTGGCGAGCGGCGGCGGGTGGCGCTGGCCGAGGTCCTGTTGGCCGGCCACGACGTGCTGGTGCTCGACGAGCCGACGAACCATCTCGACGTCGAGGTGATCGGGTGGCTGGCCCGGTACCTGACCGGGCGCCGGGCCAAGGCGCTGGTGGTGGTGAGTCACGACCGCTGGTTTCTGGACGCGGTGTGCACGCGCACATGGGAGGTACACGACGGCGCGGTCGACGCCTACGAGGGCGGCTACGCGGCCTACGTCCTGGCTCGCGCCGAGCGGATGCGGGTGGCGGCGGGGACGGAGGCGCGTCGGCGCAACCTGATGCGCAAGGAGCTGGCATGGCTTCGACGCGGCCCCCCTGCACGCACGTCGAAACCGAAGTTCCGTATCCAGGCCGCCAACGAACTGATCGCCAACGAGCCGCCACCGCGGGATTCGCTTGTGCTGCAACGGTTTGCCATCACCCGACTGGGTAAGGACGTTTTCGACCTGCACCGGGTCGTGTTGCAGGTCGCCGATCGGGTGATCTTGGATCGCGTGGATTGGTCCATCGGACCAGGTGCCAGGATCGGGTTGGTCGGCGTCAACGGCACCGGAAAGACGTCGGTGCTGCGGTTGTTGACCGGCGAACTCCAGCCGTCGGCAGGAACGATTAAGCGTGGCAGCACACTGCGGATCGGCTACTTGAGCCAGGCACTAGCCGAATTGGACGGTGCCGCGCGGGTTTTGGACGCAGTCGAGAACCGCCGCCGGATAACTGAGCTCGCGGCGGGGCGGGAGATCAGCGCCGACACTCTGCTGAAGGACTTCGGTTTCACGGGCGACAAGCTGACGACGCGGATCGCCGAACTGTCCGGCGGTGAACGACGCCGACTGCAGTTCCTCCGGCTACTGCTCGACGAGCCCAACGTGCTGCTGCTCGACGAGCCGACCAATGACCTGGACATCGACACGCTGACCGTGATCGAGGATTACCTGGACGGCTGGCCGGGCACGCTGATCGTCGTCACCCACGACCGGTATTTCTTGGAGCGGGTCAGCGACGTGACGTATGCGCTGACCGGCGGCGGCCGATGCGATCTGCTTCCCGGCGGTATCGAGCAGTATCTGGCGGATCGGGCCAACGCGTCCGGCGGAACCAAGGCCGCGTCGCCGTCGCGAAGTGAGTCGTCGTCGGCCCGGCAGCGCAGAACGGGTAAGGAAATGGCCCGCATCGAGGGTCAGCTCGAAAAGCTCGACGACCAGATCGCCGCGCTGCATGAGGCGATGGCCGAGGCGGCTGCCGATCATGTGCGGGTCGGCGAGCTCAACGGCCAGCTTCAGGAACTCTTGGAGCGCAAGGAGACTCTGGAGGAGGCGTGGCTGGCTGCCGCCGAGGACTAGCGACGCAACCGGCCCCGTAGCCGGTCAGCAGTCTCCCGGACGACGCCGAGTTGTTTGGCAACCTGGATCGGGGCCGTGCCACCACGCGCGTCACGCGAGTTGACCGACCCGTCGACGGTGAGCACCTCGCGCACTTCGAGCGTCAATTCGGGGTGGATACCGGCAAGCTCGGCATCCTCGAGATCCTCGAGCCCAACGCCGCGGGCTTCCGCGGCGCGCACCGCCGCGCCCGCGGCCTCGTGCGCGACCCGGAACGGGACTCCCCTGCGCACAAGCCATTCCGCGACGTCGGTGGCCAGCGTGTAGCCCAGCGGCGCCAGTTCCGCCATCCTGTCGACGTCGAAGCGCAGGGTGGCGACGAGGCCTGCCATCGCGGGCAGCAGCAGTTCGAGTTGGGCTACCGAGTCGAAGACCGGCTCCTTGTCCTCCTGCAGGTCGCGGTTGTAAGCCAACGGCTGCGCCTTGAGCGTGGCCAGCAGGCCGGTGAGGTTGCCAATCAGCCTGCCTGCTTTGCCCCTGGCCAGCTCGGCGATGTCCGGGTTCTTCTTCTGCGGCATGATCGAACTGCCCGTCGACCATGAATCGTGCAGGGTGACATATCCGAATTCGGTTGTGCTCCAGAGGATGATGTCTTCTGCCAGCCGGGACAGGTCGACGCCTATCATCGACAGCACGAAGGCCGCCTCCGCGGCGAAGTCACGGGCGGCTGTCGCATCGATCGAGTTGTCCGCCGCCGTGTCGAACCCGAGGTCCTCGGCGATCGCGTCGGGATCCAATCCGAGCGACGACCCGGCCAGTGCGCCGGAACCGTACGGCGACACCGCGGCCCGCTTGTCGAAGTCTGCTATCCGATCGACGTCGCGCAGCAGGGGATGGGCGTGGGCCAGCAGGTGATGGGCCAGCAGCACCGGCTGTGCGGACTGCAGGTGCGTCTTGCCGGGCATGATCGCCGTCGGATGCGACGCCGCCTGGGTGGCAAGTGCACCCACTACGTCCAGCACACCGTCGGCCACCCGTCTGATCGCATCGCGCAGCCACATCCGAAACAGCGTGGCCACCTGGTCGTTACGCGACCGGCCCGCCCGCAGCCTGCCGCCAAGATCCTCGCCGACCCGGTCGATCAGGCCGCGTTCCAGCGCACCGTGCACGTCCTCATCGGTGACGAGCGGCCCGAAGCTGCCGTCGGCGACGTCGGAGGCCAGGCTGTCCAGACCGGCAAGCAGACCGTCACGTTGCTGCTCGGTCAGCAGCCCCGCGCGGAACAGCACCAGCGTGTGGGCCTTCGATGCGGCGACGTCGTAGGGCGCCAGCACCCAGTCGAAGTGCGTCGACTTGCTCAGCGCGGCAAGGGCATCCGACGGCCCGTCGGCGAACCGGCCGCCCCAGAGCGATCCCTCATTGGTGCTCACTGGTCAGTCATTCCTGCGCGAGCGACCGCGTTTGTACGCAAATTGCGGCGTGTCCTCGTACAGACACGGTCGCTCGCGGTCATTTGGCCAAGTCCCTGCGGGCAGAGATCTTCGACGACAGGCCGTGCACATGGACGAAGCCCTTGGCCGAGGACTGGTCGAACGTGTCGCCCTCGTCGTACGTCGCGAGGTTGAAGTCGTAGAGCGATTCGTTGCTGCGGCGGCCATTGACGGCGATGTGCCCGCCGTGCAACACCATCCGGATCTCACCGGACACGTGTTGCTGGGTGTTGGCGACGAACGCCTCCAGCGCGGCCTTCAGCGGCGAGTACCACAGGCCGTCGTACACCAGCTCTCCCCATTTCTGGTCGGTGCCTCGCTTGAACCGCCCGAGTTCGCGTTCCAGCGTCACGTGTTCGAGTTCGGTGTGCGCCGTGATGAGCACCATGGCGCCCGGCGCCTCGTAGATCTCGCGGCTCTTGATGCCGACCAGCCGATCCTCGACGACATCGAGTCGTCCGACGCCCTGCGAACCCGCGCGCTGGTTGAGTTCCTCGATGGCCTGAAGCACCGTCACTGGTCGGCCGTCGATCGAGACAGGAACGCCCTTGTCGAAGCCGACGATCACCTCGTCGGGTGTGCTCCAGTTGACCGTCGGGTCCTCGGTGTAGTCGTAGACGTCCTTCGTCGGCGCGTTCCACAGATGCTCCAGGAAGCCGGTCTCGACGGCGCGGCCCCACACATTCTGGTCGATCGAGAAGGGCGACCGCTTGGTGACGTTGATCGGGATCGCGTTCTCCTCCGCGAACGCGATGGCCTTCTCCCGCGTCCATGCGTAGTCGCGGACCGGAGCCAGCACCTCGAGATCGGGTGCCAGCGAAGCGAACCCGACCTCGAAACGGACCTGGTCATTGCCCTTCCCGGTGCAGCCGTGTGCGACGATCCCGCCGCCGAACTCCCGGGCCGCGGCCACCAGATGCTTGACGATCAGCGGCCGCGACAGCGCCGACACCAACGGATAGCGGTCCATGTAGAGCGCGTTCGACTTGATCGCGGGCAGGCAATACTCCTCCGCGAACTCGTCTTTGGCATCGACGACCACGGCCTCCACAGCCCCGCAATCCAGCGCCCGCTTGCGAACGACCTCCATGTCCTCGCCGCCCTGGCCGAGGTCGATGGCGACCGCGACCACTTCACGTCCGGTTTCCTTGCCGATCCAGCTGATCGCCACGGAGGTGTCCAAACCACCGGAATACGCCAAAATGACGCGTTCGGATCCCGATTTTGGCAACCTAATCTCCTCCTTATTGAATGCTTTCCAGCTTCGCGGCGAGTTCAGCGCCGGTCATCGGCTCGCGGGCCACTACAAAAATGGTGTCGTCGCCGGCGATTGTGCCGACCACATAGGGAAGCGCGGCGCGATCCATCGCGCTGGCCAGATAGTGCGCCGCCCCTGGCGGCGTGCGCAGTACGGCGAGGTTGCCGCTGGAATCCGTGGACACCAGCAGCTCACCGAGTAATCGCGAAACACGTTCGGTGCCACCGGCAACCCCACGGACCGGGCTGCCGTCCTCTGGTACGACGTACACGCCGACGCCTCCGTCGGCGCCGCGTAGCTTGACCGCGCCAAGCTCTTCCAGGTCGCGGGACAGCGTGGCCTGCGTGACGTCGATCCCTTCATCGGCCAGCATCGCGGCCAATTCGGTCTGGCTGTGCACAGGTTGCGACGACAGGATCGACACGATGCGGGCCTGCCTGCTGACCCGGGTCGCGGAAGTCATGCTCGCTCCAGCAGCCACACCAGCAGTGCCTTCTGCGCGTGTAGCCGGTTCTCCGCCTCGTCCCATACCGCGCTGTGTGGTCCATCGATCACCTCGTCGGTGATTTCGTGACCCCGATGCGCCGGGAGGCAGTGCAGCACAACAGCATCCGAATCGGCGATGCTGACCAGCTCGGAGTTCAGCTGGAACGGCCGGAACGGCCGCACCCGGTCCAGCCCGTCGTTTTCCTGGCCCATGGAGGTCCAGGTGTCGGTGACCAGTACGTCCGCGCCGTCGGCGGCTTGTTTCGGGTCCGCCGTTACGGTGGCCGTCGCTCCGGTCAACTGTGCGCGTTCCTTCGCGGCCGCGACGAATTCGGGATCCGGTTCGAAACCCTTTGGCGCGGCGATGGTGACGTGAATACCGGCGGTGACGCCGCCGAGCATCAGCGAGTGAGCCATGTTGTTGGCCCCGTCACCGAAGTAGGCCATCCGCAGCCCCTTCAGGTCGCCCTTGCGTTCGGCCAGCGTCTGCAGATCGGCGAGCACCTGGCACGGATGGAACTCGTCGGACAACGCGTTGACCACCGGCACGCTGGCTCCGGATGCCATGGCACTCAGGCGTTCCTGGGCGAACGTGCGCCACACGATCGCGTCGACGTAGCGGGACAACACCCGGCCGGTGTCCTCGAGGGTCTCCTCGCGGCCGAGCTGAGTGCTGCGGCCGTCGACCACGACTGCATGCCCACCGAGTTGGGCGATGCCCATCTCGAACGAGAACCGGGTGCGGGTCGAGTTCTTGTCGAACATGACCGCGACACCGCGCGGCCCGTCAAGGGGCCTGCGGCTGAACGGGTCTTTCTTCAGCTCAGCCGCGAGCGCCAACACCTCGGCTTGCTCGTCGGGGGTGAGGTCGTCGTCCCGCAGGAAATGACGCGTCATGACTGAGCACCTCTGTCCAGGACGGCGGGCAGCGCCTCGAGGAAGTCGTCGATCTGACCTTCGGTGATCACCAGCGGTGGCGCCAGCCGAATGACGTCGGGGGCGGCGGCGTTGACCAGGAACCCGGCCTCACGGGCCGCTGCCTCAACGGGTTTCGCGGCTTCGGCGGTCAACACGATGCCTTGCAGCAGTCCCCTGCCGCGGACATGGCCGACCAGCCGATGCCCCAACTCTTCGATGCCGTGCGACAGCGTCTTGCCGAGCGCACCGGCCCGGCCGATCAAATCGTCGTCGGTGAGCACCTTGAGCACCGCGTTGGCCGCGGCGGTGCAGACGGGGTTGCCGCCGAACGTGCTTCCGTGCAGGCCTGGGGTCAGCAGGTCAGCGGTCTCACCGATCGCCAGGCACGCGCCGATCGGCAGCCCGCCGCCCAACCCCTTGGCGAGGGTGACGATGTCGGGCGTGATGCCGTCGTGCTGGTGGGCGAAAAACGCCCCGGTGCGACCCATCCCGGTCTGCACTTCGTCCAGCACAAGCAGCGCTGCATGGCCGGCGGTGATCTCCCGCGCTGCGGCCAAGTAGCCTGCGGGCGGAACTACCACACCGCCCTCCCCCATGATCGGTTCGAGGAAAACGGCGGCGGTGGCGTCGTCCACGGCGGCGGCCAGCGCCTGAGTGTCCCCGTACGGCACGTGGGTGACATCGCCGGGCAGGGGGGCGAACGGCTCCTGCTTCGACGGCTGGCCGGTCAGCGCAAGCGAGCCCATCGTGCGGCCGTGAAAAGCGCCATGCGTAGCAACGAGTTTCGTCCGTCCCGTCAATCGCGTGATCTTGAACGCTACCTCGTTGGCCTCTGTGCCCGAATTGCAGAAGAACACGCGTGCATGCGCGCCGAGCAATCCGACAAGCGACTCGGCCAGCGCGATACCGGGTTCGGTGGCGTACAGGTTCGAGGTGTGCCCAAGGGTGTTCAGCTGTGTGGTGACGGCGTCGATGACGGCGGGATGCCGGTGGCCGAGGAGGTTGACCGCGATGCCGCCAAGCAGATCGACGTACGACTTGCCGTCGACGTCCGTCACCACGGCGCCGTCACCACTGGCCAACGCAAGCGGTGGCGTGCCGTAGTTGTTCATCATCACGCCCGACCAGCGCTCCAGGACGTCCGTCATGCGCGATCCGCCTTCGCTCCTCGCTCGACTCATGCGGGAATCACCTTGGTGCCCGTCCCTTCGTCTGTGAACAATTCGACCAGCACGCAGTGTTCGACCCGACCGTCGATGACGTGTGCGCTCGGCACGCCGCCGGATACGGCGCGCAGGCATGCCTCGACTTTGGGCACCATGCCGGACTCGAGCGTCGGCAGCAGTTGTGTCAGTGCGGCGGTGTCGATCTCGCTGACCAGTGAGTCGCGGTCGGGCCAACTGGTGTACAAGCCTTCGACGTCGGTCAGCACGACGAGTTTCTCGGCACGCAGCGCGCCGGCCAGCGCGGCAGCCGCGGTGTCGGCGTTGATGTTGTGCACGACGCCGTCGATGTCCGGAGCGATCGTCGAGACCACCGGGATGCGCCCGGCGGCAATGAGATCGAGCAGCGCAGCGGCGTCGACGTGTTCGACGTCGCCGACAAGACCGATGTCGGTGGCCACCCCGTCCACCGTGACGCTGCGCCGCACCGCGGTGAACAGGTGGGCGTCCTCACCGGTGACGCCGACCGCGTACGGCCCATGCGCGTTGATCAGGTTGACCAGCTCGCGACCGACCTGACCGAACAGCACCATCCGGGCCACGTCGAGCACTTCCGGTGTGGTGACGCGGAAGCCGCCCTTGAAATCGCCTTCGATACCGAGCTTTTTGAGCATCGCGCTGATCTGCGGGCCGCCGCCGTGGACGACGACCGGATGGATGCCGCAGTTGCGCAGGAACACCATGTCGGCGGCGAAGGCGGTCTTGAGGACGTCATCGGTCATCGCGTTGCCGCCGTACTTGACGACGACGATCTTGCCGTGCAGTTGTTTCAGCCACGGCAGAGCCGCGGCGAGAACCTGCGCCTTCACCGGCGTCGCCAGGGTCATGAGCTGTAGGCCGAGTTCTCTTCGACGTAGCCGTGCGACAGATCGGTGGTCCGGATGCTTGCGCCCGCTGCGCCGACGCCGAGGTCGATGGTGACGTCGATATCCGCTCCCGACAGGTCGACATCGCGTGCCCCCGGCGCGCCGGTGCTGTCGATGCAGACCGGGAAGCCGTTGAACGACACGCTGATCCGCTCGGCGTCCAGGGTCACCGGCGCCATGCCCACTGCGGCCAGTACCCGCCCCCAATTCGGATCCGAGCCGAACAGCGCAGTCTTGACAAGGCTGTCGCGCGCCACCACTCGGGCGGCGGTCAGCGCATCGTCTTCGGAGGCCGCGCCAGTCACCGTGACGACGACACGTTTCGTGACGCCCTCGGCGTCAGCCTGCAACTGGGCACACAGGTCGTCGCATACCTGCAGCACCGCGTCGTCGAGTTCGGCCTGGCTGGGGGTGACCGCGCTGGCGCCCGACGACAGAAGCAACACGGTGTCGTTGGTGGAGCAGCTGCCGTCGACGTCGAGACGGTCGAACGTCAATGCGGCAGCTTTTCGCAGCGCTCTGTCAAGGGTCGCGGCGTCGGCGACGGCGTCGGTGGTGATGACGGTCAGCATGGTGGCCAGCGACGGGGCCAGCATGCCCGCGCCCTTGGCCATACCGCCGACCGTCCAGTTGCCGCTGTGGTGCAGGGCAACCTGTTTCGGCACAGTGTCGGTGGTCATGATGGCGCGGGCAGCCTCCTCGCCGCCCGTCAGTCCGCCTGCCATCTCATGCACGACCTCGGTGACACCGGCCAGCACCTTGTCCATCGGCAGCCGGTCGCCGATCAGCCCGGTGGAGCAGACCGCCACCTCGATGGCGCCGGTCTCGGTGCCCCAGTCCGACAACGCGGCGGCGACGGCTTCGGCGGTGGCGTGGGCGTCCTGGAAGCCCTGCGGGCCGGTGCACGCGTTGGCGCCACCGGAGTTGAGGATCACCGCGCGTAGCCGACCGGTGGTCAGCACTTGCTGCGACCACAACACCGGCGCGGCCTTCACCTTGTTGCGGGTGAACACGGCCGCCGCGGCGTAGTCGGGTCCCTCGTTGAACACCAAAGCCAGGTCGAGTGCGCCGGATGCCTTGATGCCCGCGGCGATTCCGGTGGCGCGAAACCCTGCCGGCGCGGTGACACCCTGGGTCCGGACCAGCCTGGTGGTTTCGGTCGTGTCGGTCACGGCGCCACTCCCACGATCGAAAGCCCTTCCGTCTCTTGCCAACCCAAAGCGAGGTTCATCGACTGCACGGCCGCTCCGCCGGTCCCCTTGACGAGATTGTCGATGGCGGCGATTGCAACGAACGTCCCCGCGTCCTCGTCCACTGCAACGGCCAACTGCGCGGCGTTGCTGCCGATCACCGCGCCGGTCTTCGGCAGCTGGCCATCGGGCAGGAGGTACACGAAAGGTTCGTCGTCATAAGCTTTTTCGTAAGCGGCCCGCAGTTCGGACAGCGGCGCTGCGGTGCGGGCCGTGCAGGTCGCCAGGATCCCGCGCGATGTCGGGATCAGCACCGGTGTGAACGAGACGGTGACGTCTTTGTCGGTCAACGCGTTGAGTCCCTGCGCGATCTCCGGGGAGTGCCGGTGCGTGCCGCCGATGTTGTAGGCACGGGCCGACCCGATGACCTCCGAGCCCAGCAGGTCCACTTTGGCCGCGCGGCCCGCCCCGGAGGTGCCGCTCACCGCGACGACGGTGACCGCAGGCTCGACCAGGTCTTCGGCGATCGCGGGCCACAATGCGAGCAGCGCGGCCGTCGGATAACAGCCAGGCACGGCGATCCGCTTGGCGCCGCGCAGCCGGTCGCGTGCGCCGGGCAGTTCCGGTAGGCCGTAGGGCCAGCTGCCCGCGTGGGTCGAACCGTAGAACTTCTCCCATGCCGCCGGATCGGTGAGCCGGAAATCGGCGCCGCAGTCGATGACGACGGTGTCGGAGCCCAACTGCTCGGCCAGCGCCGCCGAATGCCCGTGCGGCAGCGCCAGGAAGACCACGTCATGACCGGTCAGCACGTCGACATCGGTGGCGTCCAGCACCCGACCCGCCAGCGGCAACAGGTGCGGATGATGCTCGGCGACGGTGGTTCCTGCACTGGCCGCGGCGGTCAATGCGCCGATGGTCAACCGACCGTCCGCGTAGGCCGGATGACCGAGGAGCAGCCGGAGAATCTCGCCGCCGGCGTATCCGCTGGCACCGGCGACCGCGACAGACGTCATGCACCGATTCTGCATGCTTATGCAGATCGTTGCAAATTGATTACATAACGAGCACCGACAGCTGCCGCCCCGACTGGTCGTCGGTCCCCAGGCCTAGGCGCGCTGCACGGCGCCGACCCGGTCGGCCGCCGTCTTGACCGCGGCATCGCGGGCCGCGCTGGCCTCGTCCTCGGTAAGCGTCCGGTCCGCGGCGCGGAACCGCAGCGCCAGCGTCAGCGATTTGCGACCATCGCCGATCTGCGGGCCCGTATAGACGTCGAACAACCGGACGTCTTCGAGCAAGACGCCGGCTCCGTCCCGCACGGCTTCGATCACCGATTGAGCGGCGATGTCGTCTGCGACGACGAGGCTGACGTCCTGGAACACCGCGGGGAACGGTGACACCGACGGTGCGGGCAGTCGTTCGGTGAGCGGGATCGCGTCGAGGTCGAGTTCCGCCGCGCATGTGCCCTTGGGCAGACCCATCCGTTCCACCACCGCCGGATGCAACTGACCGGCATGCCCGACCACGGTGTCCCCGACGAGCACCTCGGCGCAGCGGCCGGGATGCCACGGCAGGTGCTGCGCGGGCTGCAGTGTCAGGTCGACTCCGGCCGCGCGGCCGATCACGCGCACCGCCTCCAACGCGTCACGCGCCTCGACGGGACGTCCAGGGCCCCACGGGCCCGCCGGCTCGCGCAGGCCGGTCAGCACCACGGCGACGTGTTGTGGTTGGCGTGGCAACGACGCGTCGAGGACGGCGATCTCCTCGGCGGTGGGTCTGCGGTTGGTCGGGATCCGTTCGACGGCACGGGTTTGCGACGTCGGCTCGGCGACTTGCTGGATCGCGTACAGCGCGACGTCGACGGCGCCACGAGACACGTTGCGCACCAACGCCTCCAATAGCCCCGGCAGCAGTGTGGTGGCCAGCTCCGGCCGGTCGGCTTCCAACGGGTTGAGCACCTTGGTGGTCGCACGACGCGGGTCGTCCTCGGCCAGCCCCCATTGGTCGAACACGCCGGCAGACAGGAACGGGGTTGGCAGAATCTCGACATAACCATTGAGCGCCAAGGACTTCCCGATCGCGCGACGGCGCTTCTGGATCGCCGTGAGACCTCTGCCCGCGGGCGCTTGCGGCAGCACCGATGGAATGATCTCGAGGCCCTCCAGGCGCAGCACCTCTTCGACGAGGTCGGCGGGCTCACGGAGATCGGGTCGCCAACTCGGCGGTACGGCTGTCACCCGGTCACCGTCGGTGGTCACCTCGGCGCCGATCTGGGTAAGCCTGCGTGCGGTGGTGCCCTCCGGGTAATCGACACCGGCGGTTCGGTCCGGCAGGTCGACGGCCATCGTCACCGGCGGGTGCTTCCAGTCCTCCCTCGGCGGCTCGCCCCGCCAGTCAGTCAGCGTGGGTTCGATTGTCCCGCCAGCGATGTCGGCAAGCAGAGACGCGCAGCGATCCAGCGCGGCGACGGAGATCGCCGGATCCACCGTACGTTCGTAGCGGCGACCCGCCTCGCTGGACAGGTGCAACCGGCGCTGCGTTCGCGACACCGCGGAAGGGTCCCAGACTGCCGCCTCCAGCATCAGATCGGTGGTGGTGTCACGCACCTCGGTGGTGCCCGCGCCCATCACACCGCCGATCGCTGCGGTCGCGACGTCATCGACGATCAGCACATCGCGAGGGTCGAGCGTGCGCTCGATGTCGTCGAGCGTGACGACCTTCTCCCCCGGTTCGGCGAAACGAACCCTGAAGCCGCCGGTGATCAGGCTGCGGTCGTGGGCGTGCATCGGATGGCCGAGTTCGAGCATCACGTAGTTGGTGACGTCGACTGCGGGTGAGATCGCCCGGATGCCGCTGAGCAACAGCCGGCGTTGCATCCACCACGGCGAGACCGCCTTGGGGTCGATGCCCGTGACGGGCCGCAGACCGAACCGCAGCACCCCGGTGCCGGGCTGAATCGTGACCGGCAGTGCCTCGCCCTCGGCAGGCAGCGGCGCAACGTCGGCGGGGTCGACATAGTCGAGGTCGTAGGCGCAGGCGATTTCGCGCGCCATGCCGCGCACCGACAGGCCGTAGCCACGGTCCGGCGTGATCGCGAGGTGGAACACCACGTCGTCGAGGCCGAGCACGTCGGCGGCGGGTGTGCCCGGTTCGGCGGTGCCCGGTGGAAGCACCAGGATGCCCGAATGGTCGGTGCCCAGGTTCAACTCGGCCGTCGAGCAGATCATCCCGTCGGATGTGCGGCCGTATGTCTTACGCGACGAGATCGTGAAGTCACCGGGCAACACGGTTCCGGGAAGTGCGACCACGACGAGGTCGCCGACAGCGAAATTTGTTGCCCCGCAGACGATGTCGCGAGGTCCGGGCTGACCGACGTCGACTTTGACCGCGCGGATCGGCTTCTTGAACTCGGTGAGCTCCTCGATCTCGGCGACCCGGCCGACCGTCAGCGGTCCGGTGACCGGTCCAACAGGGATGACATCTTCGACCTCGTGGCCGATCCGAATCAGCGTGTGCTCCAGCTCGTCGGCAGGCACGTCCCAGCCCGGAGCGCCCGCCTGCACAACCTCGCGGAGCCAGCTGTAGGGAAGCCGCATCAGGCTCCCACCCCGAACGGCAGCGAGAAGCGGACGTCTCCCTCGACCATGTCGCGCATGTCCGGGATGCCGTTGCGGAACTGCAGAGTCCGCTCCAGCCCCATCCCGAACGCGAATCCGGAATATACCTCCGGGTCGATTCCGCAGGCGCGCAACACGTTCGGGTTGACCATGCCGCAGCCGCCCCATTCCACCCAGCCGGGGCCGCCCTTCTTGTTCGGGAACCAGATGTCCACCTCCGCGGACGGCTCGGTGAACGGGAAGAAGTGCGGCCGGAAGCGGGTGCGGCCCTGCGGACCGAACTCGGAGCGTGCGAACGCGTCGAGCGTGCCGCGCAGATTCGCCATCGTCAGGCCCTTGTCCACGGCGAGCCCCTCCACTTGGTGGAAAACCGGGGTATGGGTGGCGTCGAGTTCGTCGGTGCGGAACGTCCGGCCGATCGAGATGATGTACACCGGCAGGTCACGCTCCAGCAGCGCCCGGATCTGCACCGGCGAGGTGTGCGTGCGCAGCACCTGACGGGACCCGTCGGGCGCGACGTAAAAGGTGTCCTGCTCGCTGCGCGCGGGGTGATCAGGCGGGAAGTTCAGCGCGTCGAAGTTGAACTGCTCGGTCTCGACCTCGGGGCCCTCTGCCAGTTCCCACCCCATCGCGACGAACGTGTCGGCGATGTGCTCGGCCAGGATCGTGATCGGATGCCTGGCACCGATGGGCTGACGGGTCGACGGCAGCGTGACGTCGATGCGCTCGGCGACCAGCACGGCGGCATCGCGTTCGGCCCGCAGTGTGGCCAGGCGCTCGTCATAGGCGCGCTGCGCCTCGGTGCGTGCGACGTTGACCCGTTTCCCGGCGTCGGCGCGGTCGGCCTTGGGCAGCGAACCCAGCGCCTGGCGGGCCAACGCGACCGGCGAGCGGTCACCGAGGTGTTCGGTTTTGGCCCGGGCCAGCGCGTCGAGATCTGCTGCCAGGCCGAACGCATGTTGGGCCGCGCTGACTGCTTTGGTCAGCGATTCTTCGGAAAGGTCTATGGGCTGATCAGCCACCCGGCGATCGTACGCGATGGCCGAAGGCGGTCTTAACCGCATCAGTCGCCGACGCAGACGAGACGGGGTGTCTGCTCAGCGCCTCGCCGATCACCGCACCGGCCAGGCCTGCGGCCGTCGCAACCAGCATGTCGGTGCTGGCAAGCACCAGGTAGCCGAACGCGGTGGCGCAGGCGAGCAGCACGACCCGCGCCGGGCTCCAATGCTGCGGCCGACGCAGTCGCGTCGCAACCAACATGCCCAGCGCCAGCGCCACGACGTGTCCGACGTCGGTGAAGTCGTGTCCGACCACCACAATCGCTATCCCGACCGCCGCAAACCAGCCGATCCACGCGGGCCGCCACCGGCCCGGTATCGCTGCGGTCAGCGAGCCCAGCACCGCGGCGGCCCCGTAGCTCATGCCGACATCGGTCGCCCGGCTCACCGACAGCGGCAGCCAGCCGAATTCCACGGCCGCGGCCAGGCCCACGGCCACCAGCAGGGTGGCGCCGACGTGGCCGACGGCAAACGTGGCCGCGAGCAGGCCACTGCGAAAAGTCAGCTCGGCGACTGCGAGTAAACAGACCAGGCCCGGCAACCACACGTAGATGGGTCCGGCGTCGACCACAAAGGCGCTGCCGAGCAGCGTCCCGAAGCGTCCGTGGCTGAGATTGTGCAGGTTGGTGCTGACGTGGCGGATCACCCGATCCTGCACAACTGGGCCCAGCGCGTACAGCGCGATGGTCACGCAGGTCACGCTCACCGCGTACGCGACGGTGACGCGCACTCGCGCCAGCCTGGTCAAAATTCTCAACAACATCTCAGTTCACTATGCGCCCGTCGTGCCCAGTTCGTCGTCCTCGCTGCCTGGCAACTGCCTGCGAGTTCTCAGCCGATACATGATCAGGTCGGCCGGCACCCCGTCCTGTTTGGCCGTGAAAACTTGTCGGCGAAGCCGTTTCGCCGTCACACCCAACGAGTCGAACTCCTCTTCGGTGATCCGGTCGAGGGTGGCCGCTGATACGACGAACTCACCTCTGGTTGCTCGTTCCATGACCCGCGCCGCGATGTTGACGTCCACGCCAAGCCAGTCCGACCCGATCCGTTGCGGTCGGCCGGTGTGTACGCCGACCCTCATGCGCGGCGTGAAGCCGGCAACCTCGACGGCTCTGACGGCTTCACGCGCGACGAGGGCCGCGCGCACCGCGGTGAGAGGTTCGGAGAACACGGCCATGATGCCGTCGCCCATCCGCTTCACGATGTGCCCGCCCGCCTGCAGCAGCGGCGGCTCGACAACCTGAGCCACCCGGCGCAGCAGCTTCAGCGTCGCCTCGTCGCCCGCGCTCAGCGACCACGCCGAAAAGCCGACCAGGTCCGTGAAGACAAGTGTCATCTCACGATTCGCGGGCTTACCGGACACGCGCTCAGTGAGCGCCTGCCACACCTGCAGCGCCCCGAGGCTCACCTCGCGGGTGGCGGCTTCGCGCTCCAGCAGCCGATCGGCGGCCCTTGCCGCAGCGCGCGGACCGCCGACACCGTCCACCGACAACGGGTCGCCGAATTCAGGGTCGCCGGGCAGGGCACGCCTTGCCCGGCGCAGGAACGCGATCACGGCCGGGTTGTGATTGGTGCCCTTCAGCCAACCCGTCGGGCCGGTTGATTGTGGGACGGGTCGCTCGTCGATCGACTCGACTTCATCCACGGTCGCCAGCCTAGTTGAGCCGAGTGTTGGCGCTAAACCACCTGGTCACCGTTGCGCTGGGGGCGGCGGAGGCCGCATAACACGGTGCCGCCACACCGCCGCAAATCGTAGACAACGCATGTTGTCAACATTATCGTTGGGGTTGTGCGTTCATCGACGACAGCAAACACCAGCACACCCCTCGGCCCCGATTCACTGACGTGGAAGTACTTCGGCGACCTGCGCACCGGCATGCTCGGCGTGTGGATCGGCGCGATCCAGAACATGTACCCGGAACTCGGCGCAGGCGTCGAGGACCACTCGATACTGCTGCGGGAACCGCTACAGCGGGTGGCGAGGTCGGTGTACCCGATCATGGGCGTCGTCTACGACGGCGATCGCGCCCCCGTGACCGGACAGCAGATCAAGAGCTACCACACGACGATCAAGGGCATCGACGCCGAGGGGCGCCGCTATCACGCGCTCAACCCTGAGACCTTCTACTGGGCGCACGCCACCTTCTTCATGCTGATCATCAAGACCGCCGAGTATTTCTGCGGCGGGCTGACCGAGGCCGAAAAGAGCCAACTGTTCGACGAGCACGTGCAGTGGTACCGCATGTACGGCATGAGCATGCGGCCGGTCCCCGACAGCTGGGACGAATTTCAGGAGTACTGGGCCCGCAAGTGCCGCGAAGAACTCGAGATCAACAAGGCCACGCTGGACATCTTCTCGATTCGCATCCCGAAGCCGTGGTTTGTGCTGATGCCGACCGCGGTGTGGGATCAGCTGTTCAAGCCGATGGTCGGGGCGCAGCGCTGGATCGCGGCGGGTCTGTTCGACGACGTGGTGCGCGAGAAGGCGGGGATGCGCTGGACACCCGGTGACGAGGTGCTGCTGCGGCTGTTCGGCAAGCTCGTCGAGTTGGCGTTCGTCGCGGTGCCCGACGAGATCCGGTTGCATCCTCGGGCGTTGGCGGCCTACCGCCGCGCCAACGGCCGGCTGCCCGAGGACGCCCCGCTCGTCGAGGCGCCCGCGTTCATGGCACCGCCGCGCGACCGCCACGGCCTGCCGATGCATTACGTCCCGCCCCGCAAGTCACTGCTCGACCGAGCTGGGTCGTTGGTGCACACCACGTTCTCGTTGGCGGGGCTGCGTCCGGCGCGCGGACGCAATAGGGCAGCCTGAACGCATGCTGGATTGGTCTGATGTCGATCTCGCCGTGCGCGACGCCGTGCGGGAGTTCGTCGATAAAGAGATACGCCCCCATGTCGATGAGCTGGAAAGCGGCGAGATGGAGCCCTACCCCATCATCCGCAAACTGTTCGCCACGTTCGGCATCGCCGACATGGCGCGCGACTCGCTGAACAAACGGCTTGCGAGGCTGCGCGAAGGTGGCGCTTCGTCGGGCAAGCCGTCCTCGGGCGGCGGCATGTTCGGCGAGGGTTCAGGCGGCATGGGCTTCGTGGTGGTCAGCGAACTGTGCCGGGTGTCGATGGGCATCGTCACGGGTATGGGCGTCTCGCTGGGGTTGACGGTGCCGACCATCATGGGCCGCGGCACTCTGGCACAACAGGAACGATGGCTGCCGGACCTGGTCACCTACGACAAGATCGGCGCGTGGGCGATCACCGAACCCGATTCCGGATCGGATGCGTTCGGCGGGATGAAGTCCTACGTGGTCCGCGACGGTGACGACTACATACTCAACGGGCAGAAGACGTTCATCACCAACGGACCCGACGCCGATGTGGTGGTGGTGTATGCGAAGTTGGACGAGCCGGGCGTCGAGAAGCGCGACCGCAAGGTGTTGACCTTTGTACTCGACCGCGGCATGGAAGGTTTCGTTCAGTCAAAGCCGTTCCGCAAGATGGGAATTCACAGTTCGCGGACCGGTGAGCTGTTCTTCAACAACGTCCGGCTTGGTCGTGATCGGCTGCTCGGCGAGACGGAAGACGCGGCCGGTGACGGGCGCGCCAGCGCGCGCTCCAACTTCTCCGCGGAGCGGATCGGCGTCGCCGCGATGGCGCTGGGCGTCATCGAGGAATGCCTGCGGCTATGCGTCGGCTACGCGAAGAGTCGCACGCTGTGGGGCCAGGAGATCGGCCAGTTCCAGCTGATCCAGCTCAAGCTGGCGAATATGGAAGTCGCGCGAATGAACGTGCGCAACATCCTGTTTCGCGTCATCGAGTCGGCGCAGAGCGGCAAGGCGATCTCGCTGCCGGAGGCGTCGGCGATCAAGTGGTACTGCTCGCAAGCCGCCACGGACGTCGCGATGGACGCCGTGCAGTTGTTCGGCGGCAACGGGTACATGACCGAGTACCGGGTCGAGCAGTTGGCGCGCGACGCCAAATCGCTGATGATCTACGCAGGAAGCAACGAGGTGCAGATCACCCACGTCGCGAGGGGCCTGCTTTCTTGAGCGCGAGCAGACGCAAAACTGCCTATTTTTCGAGAAATCACGGCAGTTTACGTCTGCTCGCGGGGGGAGGTGCGGTGCGCCTTGGCGCTCTCATAGAGGCAGATCGACGCCGCGGACGCCACATTGAGGCTTTCGGCACTGCCCGGCATCGGGATGTGCACCCGATGCGTCGCCATCTGAGCCAAATCGGAGGGCAGGCCGTGGGCCTCGGGGCCGAACAGCCATGCCGTCGGCCCCAAAAGGTCGGCGTCGTCCAGGCTGATTTCGCCGTCGACCGTCGTGGCCAACACGTGCAGGCCCGCGTCTTGCAGGGCTGCGACGGCCCCAGCGGCGTCGTCGTCAGTGATGACGGGGATCGAGAAGATGCTGCCCGCCGAGGCCCGCAGACACTTTCCGTTGTACGGGTCCACGCTGTGCCCGGCAAGCACCACGGCGTCAGCGCCCATCGCATCGGCGATCCGGATCAGCGTGCCCGCGTTGCCGGGTTCGGAGGTTTCCACCGCGACGGCAACAAGTTGCGGTGACTCTGCGAGCACATCGGCCAAAGTTGTCTCCGGTACCGAGCACACGGCGACTAGACCGACCGGAGTCACTGTGTCCGACAGCGCTTTTGCGGCGCGCTCCGTCACCAGATGCACCGGCGTGTCGGTGAGCATGGGAGCGAACCGGCTCATCGCCGGTTCGGTGGCAAACACTTCGAAGACGAGTCCGCGCCGCAACGCTGCCTCGACGAGGTTGGGTCCTTCGGCGAGAAAGCGTGCGGCGCGGCGTCGTCCGATGTGGCGGTGCAGTTTGACCGCGGCCGCCACCCGTGCGGAGCGCTCGGTGAGCGTCAGGCGGCCTCACCGGAGGGCGCGTTGACGTCCTCAGGCAGCGCGCCCTTGGCGACCTCGACCAGTGCGGTGAAGGCAGCGGGATCGCTGACCGCGATCTCGGCGAGGTTCTTACGGTCCACCTCGACACCGGCGGCCTTCAGGCCCTGGATGAGCCGGTTGTACGTGATGTCGTTGGCGCGGGCGGCCGCGTTGATCCTTGAGATCCACAGCTTGCGGAACTCGCCCTTGCGGGCACGCCGGTCGCGGTAGGCGTAGGTCAACGAATGCAGCTGCTGCTCTTTGGCTTTGCGATACAGCCGAGACCGCTGACCGCGGTAGCCCTTGGATGCCTTCAGTACTGTGCGACGCTTCTTTTGAGCGTTGACTGCGCGCTTGACGCGTGCCATGAGAATGTTCCTTCGTTCAGGTCGTACGGGGCCGGGCTGGTTAGCCGTTCAGCAACTTCTTGATGCGCTTGGTGTCGTTGGCCGCCACCTCCGTGCGGCCGGCGAGCCGCCGGGTGCGCTTGGTCGGCTTGTGCTCGAGCAGGTGCCGACGGTTGGCCTTCTGGCGTACCACCTTGCCGGTTCCGGTCAGCCGGAACCGCTTGGAAGCGCCGCTATGGGTCTTCGCCTTTGGCATGTGTCCTCTTTCAGTTCTGCGTTACGTCTGACTGTCTTCAGTTGGTGCCGCGGGCGCCGGGCCCGGTTGTGCCCGTTGTGCCGGCGCGGCATCTGCGTCGTGCGCCGCCTTGGCGCGAGTCTTCGCGCCGCGGTGCGGAGCCAGCACCATCGTCATGTTGCGGCCATCCTGTTTAGCCGACGTCTCGACGAAGCCGTAGTCGGCGACGTCGGCGCCCAGCCGCTGCAGGAGCCGGTACCCGAGTTCGGGCCGCGACTGCTCGCGTCCGCGGAACATGATCGTCACCTTGACCTTCGACCCCGCCTGCAGGAAGCGGACAACGTGACCCTTCTTGGTCTCGTAGTCGTGCGGGTCGATCTTGGGACGCAGCTTCTGTTCCTTGACGACGGTCTGCTGCTGATTCTTGCGAGACTCGCGTGCCTTCTGAGCCGTCTCGTATTTGAACTTGCCGTAGTCCATGATCTTGCAAACCGGCGGTTTGGCGTCTGGGGCTACTTCCACAAGGTCGAGATCGGCATCCGCGGCGACGCGGAGGGCGTCTTCGATGCGCACAATGCCTACTTGCTCGCCACCTGGTCCGATCAGACGGACTTCAGGGACTCGAATGCGCTCGTTGACGCGGGTCTCAGTGCTGATGGGGCCTCCTATGTTGTCCTCTAGGAGCCCACACCATCAGCCACTCTGCTCAATGAACAGAAAAGCCCTGCTCAAAGCAGGGCCCAAAGCCGACCAGGACAGGCACGGATGCCTGTGACCGGACCGCTGTACCGGTATGGTCAGCGGTGGGAGTGGGACTCCACTTATCGGTCCCGGCCTACGCCGGGACGGTACTTCCATGTCCCTGGCGTACGCCGGGACGGTCGCGCATGCCACTCTAGCAGGCATGACCGACGTTCCCAACATTCGCGAGCTATCCGAAATTCCCGCCGTCGAGGTGATCACCCGGTCGGCGGTGATGCTGATGAGCGCCGCCGCTGAAAAGCTCGGACTGTCGGCGGACGATCCGGAGGACAGCCCGCACCGAGACCTCGACGAGGCGCGCCGGTTGATCACCGCGCTCGCCGGGTTGGTCACCGCGTCGGCTGAATACCTGGGGCCGCACGCCGGTCCAGTGCGCGACGGGCTGAAAACGCTGCAGTTGGCGTTCCGCGAAGCCAGCGCCGCGCCGGACGAACCGGGTCAGGGTCCCGGCGAGAAGTACACCGGTCCTGTTTGGTAGCTGGGCGCAGTCACAACAATTTCTGAGCTTGAGCGAATATCCTCGCGGCCTATGACCGCCACGTTGACGCGTCGGGCTTCTCGGTACTCGTGGGTCCCCGCAGCCGCCGGCTGGACGGTCGGCATCATCGCCACGCTGTCGTTGGTTGCCAGCGTCTCGCCGGGCATCCGGTGGCTCATCAAGGAGCCCCGGGAGTTCGTCAACGACTACATCTTCAACTTCCCGGACACCAGTTTCGCGTGGGCGTTCGTTCTGGCCCTCCTCGCGGCCGCGCTGGCCGCCCGCAAGCGGATCGCGTGGTGGATTCTCATCGGCTACATGGTCGCGTCGATCGCCTGGAACGTCGGCGGCCTGATCACCAGCCCGAAGTCCGTGCTGGAGGACATCGGCGAAGTCGTCGGGCTCGTCTTTCACAGCGCGTCGATCCTGTTTCTGGTCCTGGCCCGCAAGGAGTTCTGGGCGAAGGTTCGCCGCGGCGCGTTGCTGAAGGCGGCCGCCACGCTGGTCGTCAGCATGGCGGTCGGCACGCTGATCGGTTGGGCGCTGCTGGAGGTGTTCCCCGGCTCACTGGCACGTGAGGACCGCTTCTGGTACGCGCTGAACCGGGTGAGCGCGTTCGCTGGCGCCGGCTCTGAGTCGTTCTCCGGATACCCGCACGTGTTCGTCAACGCGTTGCTCGGCCTGTTCGGTGCGCTCGCCCTGATGGTGACGGCGATCGTGTTGTTTCAGTCGCAGCGCGCCGACAACGCCCTCACCGGCGAGGACGAGTCGGCGATCCGCGGCCTGCTCGAGTTGTTCGGCAAGAACGACTCGCTCGGCTATTTCGCCACCCGCCGCGACAAGGCCGTGGTGTTCGCGCCCAACGGCCGGGCGGCCATCACCTACCGCGTGGAAGTCGGCGTGTGCCTGGCCAGTGGTGATCCCGTCGGCGATCCGAAGGCGTGGCAGCAGGCCATCCACGCGTGGCTGGCGTTGTGCCAGACATATGGTTGGGCGCCGGGAGTGATGGGCGCCAGTTCGACGGGCGCCGAGGCGTTCCGGCTTGCCGGCCTGAACGCGTTGCAACTCGGTGACGAGGCCATCCTCTATCCGGACAACTTCAGGCTGTCGGGGCCGGATATGCGCGCGGTGCGTCAGGCCGTGACGCGAGCACGCCGGGCGGGCGCGTCCGTCCGGATCCGACGGCACCGCGACCTGTCCGACGAGGAAATGGCCAAGGTGATCGAACGGGCCGACTCCTGGCGCGACACCGAAACCGAACGCGGCTTCTCCATGGCGCTGGGCCGGCTCGGGGACCCGGCCGACGGTGACTGCCTTTTGGTGGAGGCTCTGCAGGCTGACGTCGGGCGGCCCGGTGGGGATGAGCAGGTGGTGGCGATGCTGTCGCTGGTGCCGTGGGGAACCAACGGCGCCTCGCTCGACCTGATGCGCCGCTCACCGCAATCCCCCAACGGCACCATCGAGCTGATGGTCAGCGAGCTCTGCGCACAGGCCGAAAACATTGGGGTGACCCGTGTTTCGCTGAACTTCGCGATGTTCCGCACCGCGTTCGAGCAGGGCGCACAGCTGGGCGCGGGCCCGGTCGCGCGGCTGTGGCGTGCCCTCTTGGTGTTTTTCTCACGCTGGTGGCAGCTGGAGACGCTGTACCGGTCGAACATGAAGTATCAGCCGCAGTGGGTGCCCCGCTACGCCTGCTACGAAGACGCGCGCCTGGTCCCCCGCGTCGGAGTCGCCTCGGTGATTGCCGAAGGATTTCTGGTGCTTCCCTTTTCCCGGCGCAACGAACAGCCGCACACCGGGCACCACATCTCGGCGCCCGACAACCTAATCGCCACCGGGCTGTTGCACCATGACGGCAGCGCACCCGATCTCGGCGAGTTGCACGCCGACCTGCCGGAGGCTGATGACGGTCCGCGACTGCCCGAGCAGGTCCGCGTGCGGATGGCCAAGCTGAAATCGTTGCAGGACAGTGGTGTTGACGCATACCCCGTCGGCGAGCCGCCCAGTCACACCGTCGCGCAGGCGGTCGCATCCGAGGGCGCAGGCACCGTCACGGTGGCGGGGCGCATCCTTCGGATTCGCGACTACGGCGGCGTGCTGTTCGCCCAGTTGCGTGACTGGTCGGGTGAAGTCCAACTGCTGCTCGACAATTCGACCCTCGAACAGGGCACCGCCGTGGACTTCACCCAGGCCGTCGACCTGGGTGACCTGATCCAGGTGTCCGGGACCATGGGCTACAGCAGAAAGGGCACCCGCTCGCTGGTTGTGCTCAGTTGGCGGCTGATCGGCAAGTGTCTGCGGCCGCTGCCCGACAAATGGAAAGGGCTGACCGACCAGGAAGCGCGGGTGCGCGCCCGCTACGTCGACCTGGCGATCAACCCCGAGGCCCGCGACTTGATCCGGGCCCGCAGCGGTGTGCTGCACGCGATCCGGGAAACTCTGTACGGCAAGGGGTTTCTGGAGGTCGAGACGCCGATCCTGCAACAGATCCACGGCGGCGCCAACGCGCGGCCGTTTCTCACCCACATCAACGCCTACGACCTCGACCTGTATCTGCGCATCGCACCCGAGTTGTACCTCAAGCGGTTGTGCGTCGGCGGGGTCGAGCGGGTCTTCGAACTCGGCCGCGCCTTCCGCAACGAAGGCGTGGACTTCAGCCACAACCCGGAGTTCACCCTGCTGGAGGCCTACCAGGCGCACGCCGACTACAACGTGTGGATTGCCGGCTGCCGCGAGCTGATCCAGAACGCCGCCCAGGCGGCCAACGGCGCACAAGTGTTTCTGCGCCCGCGCGACGACGGCACCCTCGAGCCCGTCGACATCTCTGGTGACTGGTCGGTCAAGACCGTGCACGGCGCGGTGTCCGAGGCGCTCGGCGAGGAAATCGGTCCCCAGACGGAAGTTCCTGCGCTGCGCAAGCTTTGCGATGCCGCCGGCATCCCCTATCTGACTCACTGGGACGCGGGAGCGGTTGTGCTCGAACTCTACGAGCGGCTCGTCGAGGACCGCACCGAGCAGCCCACCTTCTACAAGGACTTCCCGACATCAGTGTCACCACTGACCCGGCCGCACCGCAGCATCCCCGGAGTGGCCGAACGCTGGGACCTGGTGGCGTGGGGCGTGGAATTGGGCACCGCCTACAGCGAGCTGACCGATCCGGTGGAGCAGCGCAGGCGGTTGCAGGAGCAGTCGCTGCTTGCCGCGGGCGGCGATCCGGAGGCAATGGAACTCGACGAGGATTTCCTGCAGGCGATGGAGTACGCGATGCCGCCGACGGGCGGCCTCGGCATGGGGGTGGACCGGGTCGTCATGCTGATCACCGGCCGCAGCATCCGGGAAACCTTGCCGTTCCCGCTGGCCAAACCGCGTTAGCAGCCGGCTCACAGGCGGCGCCAAGGAAACGCGTCCACGATTGTTGCCGTGACGTTACCCGACCAGTTTCGCCACCATCTTTCGCTGATGCACGGATGGCTGCCGATCTCCGTGCAAGTCTTCGCAGGTCTTCTGTTGCTCGCCGCGATCGGTTGGCGGACGCGGCGTTGGCGTTTGGTGTGGTTGCCGTGGACGGCGCTCGTCGGGGCGGCACTGGCGGTGGCGGTGTACTGGTACATCGCTTCACAAGGTCTCAGCGACGACAACAACCCCGCTCCGGTGGCGCTGTGGATCTGGATCGGGCTGACGGGCGTCGCGGCGGCCGTGCTGATCGCGGGTTGGCGTGGCGCCCGATGGTGGCGGCGGTTGGTGTCCGCGGTGGCACTCCCGGCTTGTGTTCTCTGTGCGGCGCTCGCCCTCAACCTCTGGGTCGGGTACTTCCCCACCGTGCAGAACGCGTGGAATCAGGTGAGCGCCGGGCCGCTCCCCGATCAGACGGACACCACCACAATCGTGGAGATGCAGAAGCGGCACGCGATACCCCTGAAGGGCACCGTGGTGCCGGTCAGCATCCCCGACACGGCGTCGGGCTTCAAACACCGCGGTGAGCTGGTCTATCTGCCGCCGGCGTGGTACGCCACCGATCCCCCGCCCCCGCTGCCGACGGTGATGATGGTCGGCGGCGAGTTCAACACACCGTCCGACTGGATGCGAGCCGGCAACGCCATCAGCACCATCGACGGTTTTGCGGCCGCACACGGCGGCAACGCACCGGTGTTCGTGTTCGTGGATTCGGGCGGCGCCTTCAACAACGACACCGAATGCGTCAACGGCAGCCGCGGTAACGCCGCCGATCACCTCACCAAAGATGTTGTGCCTTTTATGGTTTCCAACTACCGGGTGTCGGCCAACCGGGCCAACTGGGGAATTGTGGGATGGTCCATGGGCGGTACCTGCGCGGTCGATCTGACCGTCATGCACCCCGACATGTTCAGCGCCTTCCAGGACATCGCCGGTGACCTGACCCCCAATTCCGGTAATAAGGCCCAGACGATTCAGCGGCTGTTCGGCGGCAACGCCGCGGCCTATGCGGCGTTCGACCCGACCACCGTGATCACCCGGCACGGGCCGTATGCCGGGGTGGTGGGCTGGTTCGACATCAACGGCACACCGTCGGCCAAGCCACATACGGTGAATGCCGCTGCAAACCCGAACGACCAGGCCGCTGCCGCGAATTCACTGTGCGCGACCGGGAGCGCGAACGGAATCCGATGTGCCGTCGAGATGCGGCCAGGCAAGCACGACTGGCCGTTCGCAGGCCGCGCTTTCGCCGCTGGACTGCCTTGGCTCGCGAGCCAACTCGGCACGCCGGGGGTTCCCGCGGTGCCGCTGCCGCCATCTACGGTCACGACGCGCTCAGGCCCGCCGCCCCCGGCACCGCACTCCGGACCGAAATTGCAGGCGGCCGCGAAGTAGGGCTAGAACTGTAGGGCCGAGGTCAAAGCGTCCGCGACCGGATCGTGATAGCCCGCCGGTGCGAATAGCTGCCACTCGCCGGGAACGCCCTTGAGGTCGTGGGTCCCCCGATCGGAGAAGGTGATTCCGGACCCGTAGACGAGCTCTTTCACGGTGTTCGACACGAGCACCTCGCCCGAAGTTGCCTTCGCAGCGATTCGCGCGGCGATGTGGACAGCGATTCCGCCGATGTCGTTGCCGCGGCGCACACACTCGCCCGTGTGGAGTCCGCTGCGAATGTCGACTCCGATCCGTGGCATGCGTTCGGCAAGTGCCGTGGCGCATAGGAGTCCTCGCGTCGGACCGTCAAAGGTCGCCAGCAGTCCGTCGCCGGTATCCTTGACGAACCGCCCTTGGAACGAATCGATCTCGGCGAGTGCAATCTCGTTGTGGCGTTCCAGAAGCCGATGCCAGCGTTCGTCACCAAGCTCGGCGGCGCGCCGGGTCGAGTCGACGATGTCGGTGAACATCACGGTGGCCAGGACTCGGTCGGGTGGGTGCTCATGCCGATGTCCGGTCAAGAACTCCTCGACCTCGCCGACGATCGACTTGTAATCCCCTGCCCACGGAATGTGGTCGACGCCATCGAGTTCGACCAGCCGGGCGCGCGGTAGCCGTTCGGCGAGATCGCGCCCCAACTCGACGGGTATCGCGTCGTCTCTGCGATGCAGGACAAGTGTCGGGACCTGGATGTCTCCGATGATGTCCGGCATATCCAATTGGCGGAGGACGCCGAGCCACGTGATCAGGGCCATCTTCGGGCTCATGGCGGCCCTTTCAAGGGCCCCCATCTCGCGTCTTGCTTCGACGTCTTCACGCAAGCTCGGTGCGGCCCAATCGACTGTCTCTCCTTCACCCCAGTGGTCGATCGTCGCCCTGATCCGGTCGAAAGCCTCGTGTACACGTTGCACCGTTGCAGCGCCGAAGCGATCGGGTGGTCCCCCTGCGCCCGTCCCATAGAGAATCAGCGCGCGAACCCGCTCCGGATAGGTGGCGGCGAACAGCACACTGATCGGGCCGCCTTCGGAGAATCCGAACAGCGTGACACGTTCGCATCCGGCGGCATCAATAACGGTTCGCAGGTCGTCCGCGCGATTCTCGACGGTGGGCACGCCGTCGATCGGATCGGACAGGCCGGTACCGCACTTGTCGTACAGAACCAATCGCGCGAACGTTGCGAGTTCACCGATGTACGCGCGCCAAAGTGGGTTTTCCCATTGCTTATCGATATGGGAGAACCATCCCGGGACCACCACGAGATCGGTTGGACCGTCACCGACCACCTGGTAGGCGATGTTTCCGTTCGGGCCCTTCGCGTAATGCGTGTCCGGTTGCCGGACCATGAATGCAGTGTCCCACCGCGCTACGGGCGCCAGGGCCGTTCCGGCAAAGCCGAGTACCGTGAGGCCATGCCTGACGAACCCGCCGAGACTGCTGACACCACCCCGTCTGAGCCCGTCGACACCGGCTACACCTCAGGCGGCGTGCCGACGTTCGAATCGGTGCGCGAGAAGATCGAAACACGCTACGGCACCGCGATCGGCGCGTCAGAACTGGCCGCCGAAACACCGGAGGGCCGCACTATGGAGGAACAGTACGACGCGCGTCAACGTGCGGCCGCCGACCGACTCGCCGAGATCCGCAAGTCGATGCACGGCGACGAAGGCGACGATCAGTAGTCCGACTCGGCGGCCAGCACCTCGGCCAGGAACGCGTCGGCGGCGGGCGCCCGCAGCCGCGACCGGGCGAATTGCCTGATCCGTTCGCGCGTCTGCGGCGACTCATCGATATCCGTGCCGACGGTCACGGTGGTGGAGCGCCAGTCGTGGTCCCAGGCAGTCGATTCCGTGACTGGCTGGTGCTGCGCATCGACGACAGCAAACGTGGCGACACCGTCGCCGTCGAGGGTCCCCGAACCTTGTAACTCGGCGGATCGCACCCGGACAGCGATGCCAGCGGGCAGCCCCAGGCCCGATAACGCAACGCGTACAACCGCTTTCGCGGCTCCATCAGCCGCCTCGATGCGCCACTCGATGGTGTCCTCTGCCGCGTCGAAGATGCCGGACGGCACAGCGCCCCAGTGCACCGTGCCGGTTCCCGTGGCGATCGCGCCCCCGCTGCGACCGTTTCCGTCGGCGCCCGCGGCCAGCGCGTAGTCATCTCGGCGCTGGGCGACGCCGTCGACCTCGACCAGCGCGACGCCGACGTCGTCGGCAAGCTCGGCACAATTCGTCACCAGTTCAACCACCCGCGGATCGCCGGCATGTAAATGTGCACTCAGGGCCGCGGCGTGTGGGCGCAAAAGGGCCGCGACGTCGGAGTCGAAGGTGTCGTCGGTGAAGTATTCCTCGGCGGCCGCGGTGAGCATCGCGATTTCTGCGTCAAGCAGCGCGCTGTCGAGCGCGGCTATGCCGTCGCGCTCGCTGACCGGCCACCACCGCCGCAGCCAGTGCCCGAGGGCCAGTCTGCGCAAGGGCTCGAGCGATTCGGGCCGCAGATCGACGCCGGTGATCTCGACGTCCGCGCCTGGCGCCCGCCCGTCCAGCGCCGCGGCCAGCGCGACATGCCCCTGCTCGCCGAGCACCCGCCACAGCCAATCGGCACGATCAAGGTCGGTGAAGGTGACCTGCGCGGCGTGCGCCGGGTCGTCGACGATCCACGACAGCACCGCACCACTGACCTCCAGCACGGCCACCAGTTGTGGCTGCGCGGCCTGCTGCCCGGTGCTCCACAATCCGGAATTGGCAACGAGTCTCATCCGGCCACCTGCAATTCGAGCATCGCCTTGATCCGCTGCCGGTGGTCGAGGCTCACCGATCGCGCCACGCCCTCCAGGAGCGCTCGGACGTCGTCGACGTCGTCGCAGGGCTCCTGCCACACATCGCGACCGTGCAGTCGGGCCCACAGCCGGCTCAGATAGGGGCGGGCGAACGAGGCGAGGTCGTCTATCACCTGTTGCTGCCGAGGATGGATGGGCCCACCCTCGACCAGATACCGACGGGCATGTAACACATAGGCTTCCTTGCGTAGCCGGGCCTGAATTTGCGCTGCGATTTCATATTTCGGCACCGCGGTTTCGGTCAACGGCGCCAGGCATGCGCCGACCTCGATGCCTGCGACCAGGGTGGCTTGTTTGTCCTCGGCAAGCAATCCCCACGGCGCGCACACCCGGTCCACCTCCTCAGCGCACAACAGCGGGATGTCGGGCAGCTCATCGCGGTCCATGGCGCGCCGCAGGGTCGCCCGTACCCGGTCGACGACAGGGCGGTTCAGCGGGCGATCACTGTCGGTCCCAGCCATGATCGCGGGCGGCGTTTGCGGCGCAACGGAACTCAGCCCGAGCGTGACGATCGACCACGGCAGCGCGTCGGTGGTGTGGTGGGCTCTCGCGCCGAGGTTGTACGGGGTGGCGTCGGCGATCAATGCCGACCAGACGCGCTGCCGGGCGACGGCCGCGTTGTGACCCTGCGCGGGGCCGAGCACAGTGGTCAGGCCGGCCAGGAACGGGTCGGTGATCTCCTGACCGGGCGCCACATCAGTCCAACTGCGGGCCAGTTGATCGGTCAGCTTGGCGACCACCTGCGGATCGGCCGCGTACTGGTTGAGCACCTCGATTGCGGTGCGGTCGCGGTCGCCGTGAATGCCTCGCAACACCGCTTCGGCGGATCCGTCATCCTGTTGGGCCGGAGCGCCTTTCGTCACCGCCAGCTCGAAGCAGACCGGGAAGTACAGCTCCTGGGCGTTTCCGGTGGTGATCCGCAGCCTGCGGCGCTCGCGCTTGAGAAGCTCGAACCATGCTGCCGCGTGGCGCAATTGGGGTCCATGTCCGACTATCAGCTCGTGCATCGCGGCCGCGGTGTCGGCATCGACAAACGGTGCGGAGTACGCGGTGTTGGCCCGTAGACGCAGCACCAACGGGTCGAGGATGCGCTTGACCGTTCGGCGCAGCGGCCCGCCGTCATCACTGCTGAGCACTTCGACACCGGATCCGATGGCGCGCCATGCCCGGTCGATAACGGCGCGGCGCGGTTGGCTGACAGTCGGCGCCGTCGTTGCCACCTCGCAGCCCGCGCTCATCGCTCCAGCATAAAGTTGGGTTCGGTAGCCAACGCAAGAGCAGACGCTTATGGCATGTCCACAGCATTGTTGCTCGGAATCGCCGCCGACCAGCTTGTCAACATCGTCTACTTCGGCTTTCTGATCGCCGGCAGCGCCGCCACTCTCGTCCCCGACAACCGCACCACTACGCCCGTCAGACCGCATTGCGACGAGGCCGACGAACGCCTGGCCACCGTCACCGACATGCTGGCCGTCCGCGCCGCCTTCGATGACATGCTGGTCCGGAAAGGGCTGCTCACCGGAACTCAGCTCGAGCTGATCCGAAAGGGCACCAAATCGCAAGGCGTCGTCACCGGAATGCGGCCCACCGGCGAATTCCGCGAGGACCACCGGGAGGTCGTGCTCGACGTGATCGTGAGAAAACCAGGAGGAGGCCAGTTTCCCGCGCACGAGACCGCGCTGATTCCCGCCTCGTCGCTGGCCAAGGTCTCCCCCGGCAGCATCATCGACACGTACTACCGGTCCGGCGACGAGTCGTCGGTGGCGGTCTGCGTGTCGCCGGGCTGACGGGTTCATCGCGCACCATCGACCGCGAAGGTCGCCAGCGCGGCCCAATACAGCGGGCTGACACCGACATCGCCGTCCCGCCAGCGACGCATCTGCTCTCGCTGCCAGCGATTGACCGCCCGACCCGCATCTGGGTGTTCGTGGGCGCGGTCGACGGCGATGATCGCCTCCGCCATCGGGTCGTGATCGCCGGCGCCGGCGGCGAACTGCCGATAGCCCGCCGCCGTCGGCAACGACCATAGCGTGGCAGTCACCAGTTGTGCGCCGCCGAGGACCATCGCGGCCACCAGACCGGTCGCCTCGTCGAACTGGTAGTCCCCGCCGGAGGCGCAGGCGATCATCGCGATTCGGGGCGGCATCGCAAGCTTCGCCGACATCGCATCCGCAGCCGTAAGCGGGCTTTCGTCGGCCAGATGCAGTGCGGCGCGGTCTGCGTGGCCGACATCGCCGTCGGCGGCGGTGGCGTGGCCGACGTACAGCAGTCGGCTCGGCTTGCGATCGAGTTGGCTACCCAGCCACGAACGATCGGCATCAGTGCGCCGGAACAGCTCGACTGCGTCGGTCACGTCGGGAAGCACCGCCCGTTGTCGCATCACCCACGAAAAGTGTTGCACCAGAGGTGTTTCCGACGACGGTCTGCCGAGCACCGAGCCCAGCGCCGAGTCGGGGCGCTGGCCGGGCACCCGTGGATCGAGGAGCAGCAGCGGCGGGTTGTCCCGGCGATCGCCCCAGCACGCCGGTGTGCGTCGGGCGTTGACGATGTTCGACGGTGCCGCCATCAGCACGTCGACGAGTTCATTCAGCCGACGTGCGTCGTCGTCGGGCAGCGCAAGCAGTCCCCACGGCACCCTCGCCAGTCGCGCACTGGGTGAGACGAACAACGCGGCAAGGGGCGACGCCACGCAGTCGACGATCAACTGCCACGCCGCCGGGCTCAGCAGGCCCGCACCCAGCGTGCGCGCGAGAGCCAGTTCCGCTTCGCGTGTCGCGAACGGGCCGGCGGTAACTGCGCGCTGCACCGCGTCACGACGACTCTCGGCGGCCACCGGGTCGGGCAGCGCCGCCGTCAATTGCTCGAGCGCAGCCCCGAGTTCCGCCTCCTGCACCACCCAGGTGACCGTTCGTGCCGGATCCCCCACCACGCGGAGGCTGGCGTACGTGGCGACGCCGACGTCGGCGAAGCGAAGGACGAGCGTCACGGCCACGTGGACCAGGCCGCCTCGTCGGCGGTGACGTCGCATCCGTACCGCTCGACCGCCAACGCGCGATACCGACTCATGATCGGCCCACTTTCCGGGTCCATCTGCAGAGGCGGCAACGGCCCGAGTCGAGTCAGCGCGGCGCCGCCCGACACCGCGGGCCCCGCCGCGACGAGCGCGTAGTCATCGACCGTTTCCACCGGGACGGCCGCGGTCGCGGTCTCGGCCCAGCCCGCAACCGGTTGTGCGTCCGGCTCGGTGCTGAAACTTCCCCGCGCGCTGTGGTATTCGACCAGCTCGCTGACGAGTTCGGTGTTCCCCCACTCCCACGCGACCGCGAAGGCACCCGCCAGGATTCTGGCGGAGACGTGGGTGGCCCACCGCATGCGCGCGTCGGCGTCAGCCATCGACAGCCGCACCGAGTCGACGGCGAGCGCCGCAGGCACTTTCAATTCCGCCGCCTGCTCGAACTTCGCCGCCGCGTTGGCGGGGTCGGCCAGGGCCTCCGCGCGCAAAATGCTGCCGAGATGGTCGTCGAGTCGCGCGTACTGCAGCCAGCTGTGCCGCGGCCACGAGTCGAGCAGCGCGCGCGCCTCCTCGACGCGTGCCCGCGCCGCATCGAAGTTCCCGCGAAAGATGTCAACCCAGCTGCGTTGCAGAAGAATCCGGTGGATGTGAAGCGGCTTCTCGACTTCGCGCCAGTGCCGCTCGGCGTGGCCGAAGCGTTCGTCGGCGTCGTCCAACTTCTCGATGGACAGCGCGATGAGTCCGAAGTAGAGCCAGGACCGCGAGACGTCGTGCGCCCGATACCCTTCGGCCAACGCCGGATACGCCGCGTGGACCAAATCCTGGGCGCGGGCCCGGTCCCCGGCTGCCCACGCCGCGGTGCAGCGCTCGAATTGCGTTCTGGCGGTCGCCAGTTTCCATCCGCATTTGTGCGCGCGGGCTCCTGCGCGTTGAAGCCACGGCTCGGCTTCGGCAAGCCGCCCGGTCTCGACACAGAACCGGCCGTAGCCGGTGCCCACCTGGACGAGCAGGAAGTCGTCGAATTCAGTGCCGCCGGGCGATCCTTCAACGGCCTCGATCACCTTCTGCCACAGGGGAACCGACCGCACGTGCAGATCGTCGTCGCACAGCGCGACCGCACACAGAATGCGCGCGTAGGTGATGAGGAACCCGTGTTCGGCGGCGAGGTCGTCGAACACCGCAGACGTGTCATCGGTCAACACCACCAGTGCGGCCTCGGCCGCCTCGTGGTTACCGTGCGCGGCGGCGGCCAGCCCGGTGCGCAGAAATTGCGCGCGGCGCGAGTACCGGCAGATCATGTGGTCGATCTCGACATCCGACATGGTGACCTGCGCGGCCGCTCCGGGATTGGTGCCTGCCCGGATCGACTGGTAGACGGCGAGGCAGTCGGTGATGCGGCGGAGGGCCTCCTCGACGCCGTTGTACGCGGTGCGGACCAGATAGATCTCGCCGAGCTGTGCATAGACCTCCAACAGGAGATCGTCCCTGTCGGCCGCCTCGACCTGCTCCCCGACGGAGAGCAGTAACCGCTTGGCCGCCTCCTCGTCGGCGGCAAAGATCAACTGACGAGCGCGCTCGAGGTCACCGGCGATCGTCATAGCCGAATTGTAGGAAGCGGCGGGCGCGGGAGGGGCGCCCGCCGCTTCAGGGGTGGGACCGATCAGCTGCACGTCACCTTCACGGTGAACGGCTTGGTGATCATCCCTGCCATCGGGTTCTTGATGTCCGCGCCGGTGGCTTCACCGGTGATGGTGTATGTGCTGCCGTCGACCTTGACGTCGGCCTTACCGACCTGCGCGCCCATCGAGTTGGTGACCGCCAGAGCGTTGCCGTCGACCGACATGCCAAGCGACTCGACGGTCGGGGGGTTCGCATCGGTCATCACAACCGCCAGGCCCGCCTGGCCATTGATCGCGCCGCTGGCGACGTTGATCTTGCCTGCCTGCTTGACGCAGGTCACCGATTTCATGTCCAGCCCAGACAGGTCCTTACCCTCAACCTTCACCTCGGTGCTGCCACCGGTGCTGGCCGTCCCGCCGCCTGGAAGCGACGTGCTCTTATCGTCGGAACAACCCACCAGCACAGATGCGGCGGCGGCGAGCCCGAGCACGCCCACGACAACCCGATTCATCGAATCTTCCCTTCCTCATACGTCGCCCCGATGGCGTCCGCTGTGGGCTCAGTCAAGTTCCGGCCAATCGCTACCGATCCCAAACTTTGTCGGTCCGCGCAGGTACGGTTCCTCGGCGATGCGGTCATTCACAGTTGCCGAGCGGCGGGCGCGGCTTGCGCGGCGGCACTTCCTTGCCGAACCGGCCGAGTCCATCGACCGCGCGGTCGCCGACCTCCTCGGCCTGCACGCCACCGATCCCGCAACGCCGTACCTGTCACTGTGGGCGCGGGTCCAAGGTTTCGCGGTCAGCGATCTGGACGCCGAACTGTACGAGCGCCGCACATTGCTCAAGCACCTCGCGATGCGCCGCACATTGTGGACGGTTCGAGCTCAGGACCTGCCTCTGATCCAGCCGGGCGCCAGCGACAGGGTGGCCGACAACGAACGCAGGCGTCTGATCGCCGACGCGCAGAAGGCGGGGATCACCGACGATGGCGCCACCTGGCTGGACACCGCCTGCGCGGCGGTGCTGCGGCATCTCGGCGAGCACGGTGCGGCGAGCGCGAAGGAACTGCGGGAGGCGCTCCCGGAGCTCGCGGGCCGCTACGACTATGCCCCTGGTAAGCGCTGGGGCGGTGAAACACCCTTGGCCCCAAGGGTTTTGACCGTGCTGTCGGTGCGCGGCGACATCGTGAGGGGGCCCAACGATGGCACGTGGACGCATTCCCGGCCCCGGTGGATGCCCATCGCCGCATGGTTGCCATCGGCCGTCACGGCCGCGACGCCGGAGGTGGCGCGCGCCGAGTTGGTGCGCAGGTGGCTGTACACGTTCGGGCCTGCCACCGAGACAGACATCAAGTGGTGGTTCGGCAACACGCTGACATGGACACGGCACGCACTGCGGGACATCGGTGCCGTCCAGGTCGACCTCGACGGCGCGCCGGGGTTCGCCTTGCCCGACGATCTGGACACAGAATCCGACATCGAGCCGTGGTGCGCGCTGCTGCCGGGTCTGGACGTCACGACGATGGGCTGGTACGGCAGGGACTGGTATCTGGGTGAGCATCGCGGCCAGTTGTTCGACACCAACGGCAACGGCGGTCCGACGGCGTGGTGGAACGGTCGGATCGTGGGCGGATGGGGTCAGGACGACGACGGTCGGGTGGAACTGCGGCTACTCGAGGACGTCGGCCGCGACGCCAAGCGCGCATTGACGAAGCGGGCCGCGGAGTTGACGGCGTGGCTTGACGGCGTGCGGGTGAGCCCGCGGTTCCCGTCGCCGCTGTCGAAACTGCGGTGAGATCGGGATCGCAAGCGAAATCGCGATCTATGCGCAGTTTCGAGAAGAGGTCACAGGTCCTTGTCGCGTAGCTGCGCCCACAGTTCACAGCGGCGCTGAGCCCACTCGACGAAGACGCCGGTGACCACCGCGGCTACCGATGTCGCAATGAAGAACGTCATAGTCGTCAAGCATCGCGTCCGCAGCTCTCAGCGTCTGCACAGCTAGCGCCCCATTCGCGCTACCTGCTAGCGGTAACTACGCGCTGACCTTGCGCCCGCCGCGCTTGGTCGGCTTGGGCCTCGGCACGTCGAGTATCTCGGCGAGGAAGTGCCCGGTGTAGCTGTCGGGATTGGCCGCGACCTCCTCCGGCGTGCCCGCCGCAACGACCGTCCCGCCGCCCGCCCCACCTTCGGGCCCCATGTCGACGATCCAGTCCGACGTCTTGATCACGTCGAGGTTGTGCTCGATGACGATCACCGAATTGCCTTTGTCGACAAGGCCGTTGATCACACCGAGCAACTTGCGGATGTCCTCGAAATGCAGGCCTGTGGTCGGCTCGTCGAGGATGTACACCGTGCGTCCGGTCGATCGCTTCTGCAGTTCGGACGCCAGCTTTACGCGCTGCGCCTCACCGCCAGACAGCGTCGGCGCCGGCTGCCCGAGCCGCACATAGCCAAGGCCGACGTCGACAAGGGTCTGCAGGTACCGGTGGATCGAGCTGATCGGCGCGAAGAACTCCGCCGCCTCCTCGATCGACATGTCGAGTACCTCGGCGATGGTCTTGCCCTTGTAGTGCACCTCGAGCGTTTCGCGGTTGTACCGGGCGCCGTGACACACCTCGCACGGAACGTACACATCCGGCAGGAAGTTCATCTCGATCTTGATGGTGCCGTCACCCGAACATGCTTCGCAGCGTCCACCTTTGACGTTGAACGAGAAGCGGCCCGGCTGGTATCCGCGCACCTTCGCCTCGGTGGTGGCGGCGAACAGCGTCCGAATCTTGTCGAACACCCCGGTGTAGGTGGCCGGATTCGACCGGGGGGTGCGGCCGATTGGTGATTGGTCGACCCGGACCAGCTTGTCCAGCTTGTCCAGCCCAGTGACGCGGGTGTGCCGACCCGGCACCTGCCGCGCGCCGTTGAGCTTGTTGGCCAGCACAGAGGCCAGGATGTCGTTGACCAACGTCGACTTGCCGGACCCCGAGACGCCCGTCACCGACGTCAGCACGCCGAGTGGGAACGCCACGTCGATGCCACGCAGGTTGTGCTCGCGCGCACCGACCACGGTGAGCTGACGTTTGCGGTCGATGGGGCGCCGCATGGCGGGCACCTCGATCTGCTCTTTACCCGAAAGATAGGCTCCGGTAAGCGAATCCGGGTTGCGCAACAGTTCGTCGTACGGACCGCTGTGCACGATGCGGCCGCCGTGCTCCCCGGCGAAGGGGCCGATGTCGACCACCCAGTCGGCATGCGCGATGGTGTCCAGGTCGTGTTCGACGACGATCAGCGTGTTGCCCAGATCCCTCAGCCGGATCAAGGTTTCGATCAGCCGACGGTTGTCCCGCTGGTGCAGGCCGATGGAAGGCTCGTCGAGCACGTACAACACGCCGACCAACCCCGAGCCGATCTGCGTGGCCAGCCGAATGCGTTGCGCCTCACCGCCGGACAGCGTGGCCGCCGCCCGTGACAACGAGAGGTAGTCAAGCCCGACATCCAACAAGAAACCCAGCCGCGACTGGATCTCCTTGAGCACCTGCCCCGCGATCGCCTGCTCGCGCGGTCCCAGGGTCAGCGCGTTGAGGAACTGTGAACAATCGGCGATCGACAGTTCGGCAACCTCTGCGATCGATTTGTGCTGGCTGTCGGCCGCAAGAGTGACGGCGAGGATCTCCGGCTTCAGCCTGGTCCCGTTGCACTCCGGGCACGGGACGTCACGCATGAAGCCCTCGTAGCGTTCCTTCATCTGCTCGGAGTCCGTCTGCTCCATCTTGCGCTGCAGGAAGGCCATCACGCCCTCGAAATCGGCGTAATACGAACGGGTTCGGCCGTAGCGGTTGCGGTACCGCACGTGCACCTGCTCGTCGCAGCCCTCGAGAATCGCCTTGCGCGCCTTGGCGGGCAGCTTCTTCCACGGTGTGTCGACGTCGAACCCGAGTTGGTCACCGAGGCCCGACAGCATCCGGGTGAAGTACTCCGCCGTCTGCCCCATCGACCACGGTGCGATCGCGCCTTCGGCCAAGGTCAAGTCGGGGTCGGGTACGACGAGGTCGGGGTCGACCTCTTTCTTGATGCCGAGACCGGTGCACTCGGGGCAGGCGCCGTAGGGCGAGTTGAACGAGAACGACCGCGGTTCCAGGTCGTCGACGGCCAACGGGTGGCCGTTGGGGCAGGCCAGCTTCTCCGAGAACCTCTGCTCGCGGTGATCATGAGGATCGGACTCGCGGGCTCCGTGATCTGGGAACTCCAGCACCACGATGCCGTCGGCCAGGTTCAGCGCCGTCTCGATGGAGTCGGTCAACCGCTGCTTGGCGCTCGCCTTCACGGTGAGCCGGTCGACGACCACCTCGATGTCGTGCTTCTCCTGCTTCTTCAACTTCGGCGGGTCGGTCAACGAATGCACCACACCGTCGACCCGGACCCGGCTGTAGCCCTGCGAATTCAGCTTGTCGAACAGGTCGACGAATTCCCCTTTGCGGGTGCGCACCACCGGCGCCAGCACCTGGAACCGCAGACCCTCGTCCATGGCGAGCACCTGGTCGACGATCTGCTGTGGAGTCTGGCGGGCGATCCGCTCACCGCACACCGGGCAGTGTGGCGTACCCGCACGCGCATAGAGAAGCCGCAGATAGTCGTAGACCTCGGTGATGGTGCCGACCGTCGAGCGCGGGTTGCGGTTGGTCGACTTCTGGTCGATGGACACCGCGGGTGACAACCCCTCGATGAAGTCGACGTCGGGTTTGTCCATCTGGCCGAGGAACTGCCGCGCGTATGCCGACAGCGATTCGACATAGCGGCGCTGGCCCTCGGCGAAGATCGTGTCGAACGCCAGCGACGACTTGCCGGAACCGGACAACCCGGTGAATACGATCAGCGCATCGCGTGGTAGATCAAGATCAATACTGCGCAGATTGTGTTCGCGCGCACCCTTGATGATCAGGCGGTCAGCCACCCGGTGTTCCTCCCGAAGACAGAATTATGCCCATGCTATGTCCCCCCACCGACAACTTCGCGGGCGCTGCCGACCGACTTGTAGCGTGAGCAGCATGACAACCGTCGATGACAACTACACCGGCCACGTCGAACCCAGGACCGCGGCGCGGCGCACCCTGCCCGGCGCCTCGATCGTCAAGGTCTCGGTGGGCCCGATGGACAACAACGCCTACCTGATCACATGTTCCCAAACTGGCGAGACACTACTCATCGACGCGGCCAATGACGCCGAGATCCTGCTCGAGCTGATCGAGCGATACGCCCCCAAGCTGTCACTGATTGTCACCAGCCACCAGCACCAGGACCATTGGCTGGCGCTCGAGCAGGTGGCGGCGGCGACCGGGGTGCCGACGGCCGCGCATCAATTGGACTCCGAACCGCTGCCGGTGAAGCCGCAGCGCGTGCTGGCCCATGGCGACACCGTCGAGATCGGCGAACTGTCCTTCGACGTGATCCACCTGCAGGGGCACACCCCGGGTTCGGTCGCGCTGGCGTTGGAGGGTGCCGATCCGGAAACTGGAGCGACCCACCTGTTCACCGGCGACTGCCTGTTTCCCGGCGGTGTCGGCAAGACCTGGAAGGAAGGCGACTTCGAGACGCTGCTCGGCGGCGTCACCAGCCGGGTGTTCGATGTCTACGGCGATTCCACGGTGGTCTATCCCGGTCACGGCGACGACACCACACTCGGGGCGGAGCGCCCGCACCTCGACGAGTGGAAGCAGCGCGGCTGGTAGCCGCTAGGCGGTCCACGCGACGGGCAACCGCTTGATGCCGTGGATGAACGCTGAATGCAGAATCGCCGGCTCCTCGACCGCGACGATGTCGGGAATCTGGCGGTGAAGCTCGTCGAACAGCACCCGGATTTCGCGTCGGGCCAGGTTCGCGCCGAGGCAGAAGTGTGCTCCGCCGCCCCCGTATCCGATGTGTGGATTGGGCTCACGCGTCACATCGAAGAGCCACGGATTGGCGAACCTGGCCTCGTCCCGGTTGCCCGAGTTGTACCAGAGCGAGACCTTGTCCCCCTTCTTCATCTCGATGCCGTTCATCTCGACGTCCTGAGTCAGGTTGCGCCGCATGAAGATAACCGGTGATGCCCAGCGGACGATCTCCTCGACCGCGCTGGCCGCCACCCCATCGAAATCCGACCACCACTTCTCACGCTGCTCGGGATAGCGGGTCAGCGCCACCAACCCGTGGCTGATGGCGTTGCGGGTGGTTTCGTTGCCTGCGGCCGAAAGCAGAATGAAGAACGACGCGATCTCACTTGACGTCAGCCGCTCCCCGTCGACCTCGGCCTGCACCAGGCTGGTGGTCAGGTCGTCGTGAGGATCGTTTCGCCGTTGCTCGGCGAGACGCATGGCGTAGTCGGCCATCTCGACCACCGTCGCGACGATATCCGCGAATTCGCCGGATACTTCCTCGTCCCCGACGCCGAGCATCACTGTCGTCCAGTGGAAGACCTTCTCCTCGTCGTCCTCCGGGATGCCCATCATGTCGCAGATCACCTGCAGCGGCAGCAGGCTGGAGGCCTCGGCAACGAAGTCGGCCTGCCCGTCGTGATGGTTGGCCACCATGTCGGTGACGATGGTCTCGGCCCGGTCCCGCACGCTTTCCTCGATGCGTGCCACCACCTTCGGGGTGAACGCCCGGTTGACGATCTTGCGCAGCCGAAGGTGACGGGGGTCGTCGAGATTGATCATCGAACCGGCGAACTCCGCCACCTCCGGTGGCACGTCGTTCAACGAGGTGCTCGTCGGGATCGAGCTGAAGATCTCCGGGTGACGACTGGCGTGGTGGATGTCGTCGAACTTGGTCAGCGCCCAATGGCCTGCGCCTCCAGGGAACCCGGAGACGTCAGCCACCTCGAAGAACGTGATGGGCGACTCGCGTCGCAGCGTGGCGAATGCGCCATCGCGAAGGTCGTCGTCGCGTGCCCAGAACTCGAGCGATCCGAGATCGATGTCGGCGAGCGGGACGCCGGGAGGCGGCACCCCGTTCTCGCGGCGCCCAATCCCGACCCGATGCAACGTCGACGTCATGATCAACCCTCCCGCCAATGGAAGTGTCCCACCTGCCACCCGGGATGATCGGGATTTGGCGAGCCAGCTGACGGACGGCTGCGGGCGCAGCGCTAGATTGCCTGTGAGCCGACGAGCAGGAAAGGGCAGACATGAACACCGCACAGTTTGAGAAGGCCAAGAACGGCGCCGGATTCATCGCCGCGCTGGACCAGAGCGGCGGTAGCACGCCCAAGGCACTGAAGCTCTACGGCATCGGCGAGGACGCGTACTCCGGCGACGAGCAAATGTTCGACCTGGTGCACGAGATGCGGACCCGGATCATCACCACCCCGGTCTTCGACGCGGACCGGATCATGGGCGCCATCTTGTTCGAGATGACGATGGACCGCACCATCGAGGGCAGGCCGTCCGCGGATTACCTGTGGAACGTCAAGAACATCGTGCCGTTCCTGAAAATCGACAAGGGCTTGGCCGACGAGAAGGACGGCGCACAGGTGATGAAGCCGATGCCTGGGCTGGACGCCCTGCTGGATCGCGCGGTCGAGAACGGCGTGTTCGGCACGAAGGAACGGTCGGTCATCAAGCTGCCGGGCGCCGGCCTTGACGCTGTCGTCGAGCAGCAGTTCGAGGTGGCCCAACAGGTGTTGGCCAAGGGCCTGGTGCCGATCATCGAGCCCGAGGTCGACATCCACAGCCCGCGCAAGGCCGAGGCCGAGGATCAGCTCAAGTCGGCTCTCCTCGACGGCGTCAACAAGCTCGGCGACGACCAGGCAGTGATGCTCAAGCTGACCCTGCCCGACACCGACAACCTGTACAGCGAACTCGTCGCGCACCCCAAGGTGGTCCGGGTGGTCGCGCTGTCCGGCGGCTACAGCCGCGACGAGGCATGCGAGAAGCTCGCGCGCAACAACGGTGTCATTGCCAGCTTCTCGCGCGCGCTGACCGAAGGACTGACCGCACAGCAGAGCGATCAGGAATTCAACACGACTTTGGACGCGGCGATCGCCGAGATCGCGAAGGCATCGAGTACGTAAAGGCGCCTCAAGGGCCTCAAGGGGTGGTGTGCACGATGAGCACGTCGGTCTTGGACCGGCGTGCCACGTTGGCAGGCACCGAACCGAGCAGCCGACCGGCGATGGTGCTCAGGCCGACGTTGCCGACCACGAGCAGGTCGGCGCTGACTTCCTCGGCCAACTCGACGAGCGCGTCCACGGGTGCACCGACAATCGCCTGCTCCTCGACGGTCTTCGCCCCGGCGGCCGTTGCGCGGTCCTTGGCCTCACGCAGGATGGCGTAGATCGGCGCGTTGCCTGCCATCTTGTAACCCTCGTCCTTGAGCACGTCGGCGGCTCGCTGATCTTCGCTCTGAGGGAAGTAGGCGGTCGCAACGATCACCTTCGCGTCCGACCCCGCGGCGATCTGGCCGGCCTTGTCCACCGCGCGCAGCGACGAATCGGATCCGTCCGTGCCGACGACGATGGTGGTGTAGCCGCTCATCCATGCCCTCCCAGTGTCCGTTGCAATGCCACCCGAGACAGTAACGCGTTGCCTGTTGACCAGGGGCGCGATTTACGACACCCGATGGTAACTGGCCGTTATGCCGCGAGCGCAACACAAGTGATGCACACGACGCCGTTGCTGACTCGAACGCCCGTGTCGCAACGGCATTGCCGGCGTGATCCAGATCAAACATCGAACATGCCACGGCGACAACGAAAGTCAGCGGGCCTTCCTACGACACCGTCAAAATGGGACGCGGTAGCGGAGTTTCGCGGCCGCGCAGCATGATCACGGGTTACGGTTTTGCCGTCACCGACGGGGTACGGGGGGTGAGTGGAGATCTCGATCGCATCGCCGCGACTCGCGCGCGTTCAACAACGGGTGCGGGTCGGCATCGGGCGCTTCGACCCGGTCGTCGTCGCGGTGTTCGCAATTGCGGTCAGCGCGGCGGGCGCGGCCAGGCCGTCGCTGTGGTTCGACGAGGCCGCCACGATCTCGGCGTCCACCCGGTCGGTGCCCGAACTGTGGGGGCTGCTGCACAACATCGACGCGGTGCACGGCCTCTATTACTTCGCCATGCATGGCTGGTTCGCGCTGTTCCCCTCGACCGAATTCTGGTCGCGCCTCTCGAGTTCGGTCGCGGTCGGAGTCGCCGCCGCAGGCGTAGTCGTTGCGGGTAAACAGTTTTCGACCCGCACAGTGGCTGTGTGCGCCGGCGTAGCGTTCGCGCTTCTGCCCCGCGTCACGTGGGCGGGGATCGAAGCCAGGTCCTACGCGCTGACCGCCGCGGCGGCGGTGTGGTTGACGGTGCTCCTCATCGCGCTCGTCAGGAGGGACACGCGCGCGTTGTGGCCGCTGTACACGCTGGCCGTCGTGGTGGCGACGGTTCTTAACGTGTTCATGGTGCTGATGGTCTTGGTTCACGCGGTGGCGGTGGCGGTGGCGGCGAACAACCGAGCGACCGTCGTCAGATGGGCGGTGGCGGCGGTGGCGGCAGTGCTCGCCGTGGTGCCCTTCTTGGCGTTCTGTCGCAGCCAAATAGCGCAGGTCAGATGGATCTCCCCGATTCAGGGCGGCACCTTCGCCGAAATCGTGCAGGAGCAGTACTTCGACCACAGCGTCGGGTTCGCGGTGCTGGCGGGCTTGGTGCTGATTTCCCCACTCATCGTGCGGCGCCCCTGGGAATCCGGAAACAAGCAACTCGCGGCCATCGCCGTCGCCTGGATGGTGCTACCGACGACGGTGCTGGTGCTGTACTCGGTGGTGGCGCAACCGATCTACTACCCGCGCTACCTCTGCTACACCACACCGGCGATGGCCCTGCTGCTGTCCGTATGCATGGTGGCGCTGGTTCGGACCCGCGAGCGGGTCACGGCGGTGCTGGCCGCATTCGCGTTGGCGGCCACCCCGAACTATCTGGTGGCGCAGCGCGGCCCGTACGCGAAGGAAGGCATGGATTTCAGCCAAGTCGCTGACGCCATCACCGCGCACGCCTCCCCTGGCGATTGCCTGATTCTCGACAACACGACGACATGGAAGCCGGGTCCGATCAGGCCGTTGGTTGCGGCGCGACCGGCCGCCTACCAGAACCTCGTCGACCCGGGCCGCGGCATGCGTGCGCCTCAGCGCAACCGACTATGGGACGCTCAACTCGGCATCTGGGGTGTGGCCGATCAGGTGAGGCGCTGCACGGTGTTGTGGACGGTGTCCGAACGCGACGGCACCGTCCCCGCTCGAGAAACCGGTCGCGCCCTGAATCCCGGTCCTCGCTTGCAGCGGGCACCGGCGTATCAGGTGCCGGAGCGGATGGGATTCCACATCGTCGAACGCTGGCAGTTCAGCTTCGCGCAAGTGGTGAAGTCGACCCGATAGGGGTAACCGGCGAATGTGAGCGCCGCAGACTTCGTGCCCGACAGCCTCGACCTCGACACCCTGACCGAGGCCTCGCACGGATGCAAGGGCTGCGATCTGTACCTGAACGCCACCCAAACGGTGTTCGGCGCGGGCTCGCGGGACGCCGAAATCATGCTCGTCGGTGAACAGCCCGGCGACCAGGAGGACAAGGCGGGCGCTCCGTTCGTGGGTCCGGCAGGCAAGCTCCTTGACAAGGCGCTCGCGGCGGCAGGCATCGACCGCGACCGGTTGTACGTCACCAACGCGGTCAAACATTTCAAGTTCACCCCTCCCGAGCGCGGTAAGCGCCGCATACACAAGACGCCGAGCCGTACCGAGGTGGTGGCGTGCCGACCCTGGCTGTTCGCCGAGATGAAATCAGTCGAACCCGATGTGGTGGTGCTGCTCGGCGCGACAGCGGCAAAGTCATTGATGGGCAACGACTTCCGGCTGACCGCACATCGAGGCGAGGAGCTTCGCATGCCGGCCGCCGAGGACACCACGAGTCTGGACTTCGGCCCTCGGGTGGCCGTGACGGTGCATCCGTCGTCGGTGCTGCGTGGACCACCCGCGGACAGAGAGAAGGCGTTCGAGGGTCTGGTGGCGGATCTGCGGTTCGCGGCTGGGTTGTTGCGCGGCTAGTAGAGGTCGACGCGACGGTCGTCGAACAGGTGAACATGCTCGGTCAGCGTCTTGTCATGGGTCGCTGCCAGGTCGACGTCGGCGACGGCGATCGGGGCTCCGGGGCCCGCCGACGCGATGACCCATCCGTTCGGATCGATGATCGCGGTGCCTTCTGTCCAGCGCTGGCCGCGTTCGACGCCCGCACGGTCGCAGCACGCGACGGCGATCTTGTTGGTCCGTGCGGTCGACATAGCGGTGATCACCTCGCCGGGACGCTCGCCCTCGGGCCGCGGAAACAGCGGCCAGTTCACCGGCGCGGCGATCAGTTCCGCCCCCTCCAGCGCCACCCGCCGGGTGAGCTCGCCGAACTCCACGTCGTAACAGACCATCACGGCGATCGCGCCGTGCCTGGTCCGGACGACCGGCGGTAGCACGCCGCCCGGGGTGAAGATGAGTTTCTCGCGGTCCCACAGATGCGTTTTGCGGTATTCGGCGACCACCCCGCCCGCCTCGACCATGACCGCACTGTTGTACAGCCGTCCGTCGTCGGCGAGCTCGCAGATGCCCGCAATGACGATTGAATCACCGGCCGCGGCAGACCAGCGAGCGAACATCGGGTCCGCGGGTGTGACCGCGAGCGACCGCGCTTCCTCGGCGTCGGCGAACATGTACCCCGACGTCGCAAGCTCAGGCAGCACCACGATGTCCGCACCGTCGGACACTGCCTGCCGGATCTGCGCCTCGATCAACTCTGCGTTGGCGGCCAACTCGCCGATCTTCGGGTCGATCTGACAGCACGCGATCCTCACCATGCTGGGAGGCTACGTGACGATGCCGCCGCGCGACTGCTGGACAGTTTGTCCAACGCTTGATCGCCGGTTGGACACTTTCGCTATGGCGCCGTCCAGACCTGCGGCGCAGGGTGAGACGCGTGGACTCGCCCGCTGTCGCCAGGATCGAAACGCGCTCCATCGACTATGTTCCAGACGAGGAACGCCACGGCAAGGTCAGCCACCAGGGCCCGTTCTGGTTCGTAGGGAACTTCCAGCCCTTCACGCTGGCGCTCGGATTCGTCGGGCCGAGCCTGGGGCTGTCGCTGTGGTGGAGTGTGGTCGCGGGCATCGCCGGTATCGCGTTCGGCACGTTGTTCATGGCGTTCCACGCCACGCAGGGGCCGGTGCTCGGGCTGCCGCAGATGATCCAGTCGCGCGCACAGTTCGGGTTCCGCGGCGTGCTGCTTCCGCTGGTCGGCACGTTGTTCACGTTCGTCGGCTTCAACGTCGTCGACGTCGTGATCATCAAGTCAGGACTGCAGTCGATATTCGGCTGGAACCCCGTGGCGGTGGCCGCCGCGATCACGGTGATCGCGGCGCTGCTGGCCATCTACGGACACGACCTGCTGCACAAGTCCTTCCGGATTCTGTTCTGGATCTCGTTGCCGCTCTGGGTCATTCTGACGGTCAGCGTGATTTTCGGCGGCGTCGTGGGCGGGCCGCCTACCGCGTCGGGCTTCTCCTGGGTCGGATTCCTGGCCCAGTTCGGCGTCGCGGCCTCCTACAACATCACCTACGCGCCGTACGTCTCGGACTACAGCCGCTATCTGCCCCGCGACACCAAGCCGTCCTCGATCATCGGCTCGGTGTTCGTCGGGGCGGCCGGCTCGCCCGCCTGGTTGATCCCGATCGGGGCGTGGATGGCCACCTACCTCGGCGCGAGTGACGCGCTAGCCGGCATCAACGAGACCGGCAACGCGGCGGTGTCATATCTGGGCGGTGTGCTCGCGATCGTGTCGACGCTCGTGCTGGTGGCCACCATGGGGTTGAACGCTTACAGCGGAATGCTCACGGTGGTAACGGCTTTGGATTCGATGCGACCTGTCCGGCCGACACGACGGCTACGAGTGGTGACGATCGCGGTACTCGCTGTGGCGTGGCTCGTGATGAGCTTGCTGCTCACCAACGCGACGACGGCGCTCAATACGACGCTGCTGATCATGCTGTACCTGCTGGTGCCATGGACCGCGGTGAACCTGACCGATTATTTCTTCGTGCGGCGCGGCCACTACGCGATCGCCGACCTGTTCACGCCCGACGGAATCTACGGGGCATGGTCGTGGCGGGGAATCACGGCGTTTCTGGTCGGCATCGTCGCCGAGGTCCCGTTCGTGGTGCTTCCCTTCTTCACCGGGCCCGCCGCCTCGGCGATGGGCGACGTGGACATCGCGTTCGCCGTCGGCCTTCTGGTGTCAGGCGTGGTTTATGTGCTGCTCACCCGGTCTCTCGACGTGTCGCGCGAATTGGCGGTGATCGAATCGCACCGCGAGGTCGTGGACCCGGTCGGTTAGCCGTACAACTCCTCGAAGCGCTGAATCGACCGTTCGATGTCACCCTTCACCGCTCGCGCGGCCGCCGCGCCGATCGGGCCGAACAGCGGCCTGCCACCGAGATCGAGTGTGAAGCTGAACGACGATCCGGCTCCAACAACAACCATGGTGGTTGCCTCCTTCACTGTGAGGTGACGGTTGGGCCGGTCGGCGGACATATCTCAGCCGGGGGCGATGCCACGCTCCTATCAAGTCTCAGTCGGGGGCGATGCCACGCTCCTATCAAGTCACGCCGGCCGGTCCTTCACACCTGATGCCGACAAAACGCATGCACGCCAACCCGAAGGCGGCACCGATGCTACGAGCCAGACACCAGATGATCAGGATCCAACCACCGCGATAGCGGCAACCTCACCCTGACACTGACACGCGATGGTAACCAGCTAGCAGACCGCCTTCTGGCAGACGGGCCAACGCATCTCGATCGGACTTTCCTCGCGCGGCATTTCGAATACGCCGCGCCGTTTGACGCGACGCCCGGCTACGGGTTCGGCTGCGGCGGCGGAAGCAGAGGCAGGCCCACCGGACCCGGAGTAGCCGGCGGTTGGCCATTCGGATCTTCGAGTCCAGCGGTGCTGCCCATCGTGGCGACCTCCACGCCGGCACTCTCGAGTGCAGTACCTGTGTTGGCGGTGATGCCGAACGGCGACAGCTCACCGGCGGCCGAGCTCGAGCTGGGTGGGCGGTGTCCGTAGGGGTCTACTTCAGCGGCCGGTTCACCCATGCTGCCTATCAGCACTCCGGGTCCGAAGCCCTGCGTCTGAAATCCTGGCGGACCCGCATACGGGCCGATCCTCGGCGACACCACGCCCAGGCGTGAACCCGGCATCCCGACGACCGTCTGCCCTGAGTTCGCGTTGGTGGCGACGAAGACCCCCCGGGCATCGGTCTGTGCCGGCGGGGTGTACGGCGCGAACTCCTGCGAGAAATCCTGCATGAACAGCGGTTTACCGGGATTACCTGGAACGAACAGCTCGGGTACCGGATAGCCGGGGATAGGCGGCGGTGGCGGCAGCGGCTGCGCCCCCGCAGGAGACGAAGTGAGCAGTGCCGCGGTGCACACACTCACCGTCGCCGCGATGCCGCCGCGGCGAAGTCTGATTCGTAAACCCATGGCACCCATCTTCCTGTTTCAGATCTTCATGGGATCGCCGTAAACGGCTAACCCGGTGTGCGTCAGCGCAGTCGCGACACGTAGGTAGGCATACGACCGGATCGTGACGTCGCCTCCACAGGCGTCGGCCTTGATGTGGATGTTGTCGAGGTCCAGCATCGCGCGTCCGTCGGGTGAGAGAACCATGTTCGACATCGGCACTTCCACGATGACGCCCGGCTGGATCGTCGTCTGCACGAAGCCCGCCCCGCCGCCTGCGGCCCCCACGTTGTCTGAAGCCCCGATCGGGTTGATCACCTCATTTCCGATGCCGGCATTGCCACCGCCCGCCCCCGCCCCGCCCATGCCGAGGCCACTGGACACATCGGTCTGGCAGCCCAGCTGATATCCGGTGATGAAAAGGCTGTCGGTGATGGGTGTTTCGCCACCCGCCGCGGTGGCGGTGGCCGCCAGCGTGACAAAGGCTTCCCGCGACGTCGAAGCACCAGCGAGGTTCGGCACCGAGTTGATCCGTTCGCCCTCGATCGAAATGGACAACTGCCATCCGTCGCGCGTCTGCTTCGAGTAGGACTTCGGCGCCATGTCGATGGGATCTGCCCCGACAACCGCCGTGCCGGGGGCAAAGCCCAGCAATCCGCTGATGGCCAGCAGCGTTCCGGCTATCCGCACGCTGGATCGCCACATCGACCGGGTCATAATCAGAGAACACGACTTCGGCCCTTCGACCATCAGCCTCACGCTGATCCCCTGTCATGTGTTCGCCGTGCGCGAGACAACCCGGCGAGACCTCGACCGCCAACGGCACGCGCCTGTTCATCCGACCTATCGCACAGCACTGTAACCGCCGCAAATTCCGGTCTGGTTGCTGCCACACGGCCTACGGCGCAACGATTTCGCGACTTTTCGGCAACGACCGTTCTACCTAGGCGACTTCACGACCGATGGCCGGACTCGGCATACGCGATTGCCGCGCGTACCAAAGCAGGATCTGGAGTGCGAGCGAGTGACGGGATTCGAACCCGTATAAACGGCTTTGCAGGCCGGTGCCTTGCCTCTCAGCCACACCCGCAACGGAGATCACGCTGTCACCTTCCCCCAGATCGGCCCAGGGTTTGGCTCGCTGTGATCGCTACTCCGCGTCCATCGGCACGCCGACGGCGTCCGCGCCTTGCGGCCATCCCGGCGGGGAGTCTTCCCATTTTTCCTGGCGGCCATAGGGTGTCAGATCGAGGAAGGGGTAGCCCGGCGCCGAATGGTCCAGTCCACGCGCGAACGCGGAGTACGTGTGGAACACCTCTTTGCCCCTGCGGATGAAGACGCTGGCCCCGGGCCAATCGCCGCGCAGGGTGTTGTCGTCGAACCCTGCGTCGTGCAGCTCGTCGAGCGACATGTAGTTGTACTCGATCGGTGCGCGCTCCGGATCAAGTGTCACGTGGTAGTCGTAGGTGAAGTCGCTGTCGCGTGACGAATACCAGTCGAACGTCCAGCCGTGCTCGGTCTTGTAACGGGCGATGCTGGCATACGGCGCGCGCGACACCGCGGCGAACGTCACCCCCTTCGCGTTGAGCAGTGCGCGATCGCGCTCCGAGAAGGTGAGATCGGCGGCCGTGGTGCAACTGGGGCAGCCCTTGTCAATCGCGTCGATCCACATGAAGTGATGGATGTAGAGCTGCGGCCTGCCGTCGAACATGTCGACCAGTCGCAACTCTCCCTCTGGGCCTTCGAATACGTAGTCCTTGTCGACCTTGACCATCGGCAACCTGCGCCGCTCCGCGTTGACCGCGTCGCGGAGGTGCGTCACCTCACGTTCGTGCACCAGCAACTTCTTGCGCGCCGCGAGCCATTCGTCCCGGCTTGTGACATTCGGGTATGCGGTGGTGGCCATGACAAGTCTCCTATCGATTGAGCCTCATATGTCTGGACTCCGCGGCGCATGTAAAGTCATCGGTCGGGGTGTCGGCGGTGGTGCGGACGTGCCAATCCGTACAGTGGCCCGGCGGCCCCATGTGCAGAGCATGCAGTTGCTGCGCTGAGGACCGCCTGTAGATGCAAAGATCGGGCATGATCACCAGCGCGCGATGCGAGGCACCCTGATGCAGCTACTGCTGGCCGATCCGCCGTTCTTCGGCGGCCCCGGACAGGGCACGAGGCAGATTGTCGAACTGTTCGTCGCCTTCGGCTTGACGTCGTTGATCGGCTTGGAGCGCGAAATCCAGGGCAAGAGCGCCGGGGTGCGCACCCAGACCATCGTCGGGACTGCAGCCGCCTTGATCCTGCTGGTCAGCAAGTACGGCTTCACCGACGTGTTGCAGGACGGCCTGGTGGTCGTCGACCCCTCTCGGGTGGCGGCTCAAATCGTCTCGGGCATAGGGTTTCTCGGCGCGGGCATCATCATCTTCCGGCGCGGCTCGGTGCACGGCCTGACCACCGCGGCGGCAGTATGGGAGTCCGCTGCCATCGGTATGGCGGCAGGCTCCGGCCTGCTTCTGCTGGCGGTCACGGTGACCGCCATGCACTTCCTCATCATCGTCGGTTTCATGCCCCTGGCGAAACGACTGTCGGCCAGGCTGTCCGGCTCCGTCACCATGCACGTCAGCTATGACGAGGGCCGAGGCGTGATGAGCAAATTGCTGCAAGCCTGCGATCGACGCCAGTGGCAGCTCACCGATCTCGCGACCGACGGCGCAGGCGTCATGTTGACCCTGTCCGGCAGGGGAATTCTGGCGGCGCCAACGGTGCTGGCCGGTATTGAAGGCGTGACTGCCATCCGGCAGCTCGACGACGAACCCGACTAGCCGGACCGATTGTCGCTAGATTGATCATGTGCCCATCGGACTCATCTGCGCCATCCCGCAGGAAATCGCCCACCTCCGCGCCGTCCTGTCTGACCCGCAAAGCCATGCCGTCGCCCACACGGTCTTCGACACCGGCACCATCGATGGGCATGACGTGGTGGTGGCCGGCTCCGGAATGGGCAAGGTGAACGCAGCCACCGTAACCACGTTGCTGATCGACCGATTCGGTTGTCGCACAGTTGTTTTCTCCGGGGTCGCGGGCGGCCTGGATCCACGACTGGCGATCGGCGATATCGTCATCGCCGACTTCGTCATCCAACACGACGCTGGTGTGCTGGAACACGAGCGGCTGCACACGTATCAGCCTGGCCACGCACCGGTGATCAATCCCATCGACCGGCTCGGGTACCCCGTGGACGCGGACCTGCTCGACCGCGTCAAGAAGTGCCTGGTCGGGATTTCGGTTCCCAACCAGATCACCTACGGCACAGTGCTTTCGGGCGATCAGTACCTCAATTGCGAAGCAACCCGAGAGCGGTTGCTCAGTGAACTCGGGGGCTGCGCCGTCGAGATGGAGGGCGGGGCCGTCGCGCAGGTCTGCGAGGCGTTCTCGATCCCCTGGCTGGTCATCCGCGCGCTGTCCGATCTCGCCGGTGGCAACGCCCTCTTCGACTTCACCACCTTTGTCGATCAGGCCGCGGAGTCCTCCGCGATGATCCTGCGCCGCCTGCTGCCAGTGCTGTGACATCGCGGCCGCGGCTCACCCCGCCCGGTTGGCAGGCATTACGAGCTTTTCCGCAGTGCGCCGGGCGGAACTGACCACCTCTGCTTGCGTCGTCGGGTCCGCCACGGCCCGCGCGACCGTGACAGCGCCGACCATGAGCGACAAAATGCCCCAGGCACGTCGCTCCCGGTCGGGCCGTGAGCCGTCGAGACAGTCGGCGACTCGGTGTGCCCAGTCGGTGAGCTTGCGCTCATATGCCTCCCGCGTCGGTGTGCCGGCCCTGGCCACGTCTGCACTCAAGGTGGGCATGGGGCAACCATCGGCCGGATGCTCCACATGTGCCACGGTGAGATAGCTGTCGATCAATTTTCGCAGCTGCCTGCGCACCTCGGCCTTACTTGCGGTCTCGGTGTCCGTCAAAAACGGTTCGCCAACCGCGGTTTCGACGATGGCCTCGAGCATCGCCTCCTTGTTTCGGAAGTTCGAATAGAACGCCCCTGACGTCACACCCGCTTCAGCGGCGAGGCCGTCGACTCCGATGCCGTTGAAGCCAGCCGTCTTCATCGAGCGCATGCCCGCGTTCAACAGCGCCTCGCGCGCCTTGGCCTTGTGATCCGGCGGGTATCTCACATCATCTTCCCTTCATTGCATAACCACCGATATCACAAATCACGTTGCGCTGCTGATCGTCGGCCCCGTTCGTACGAGAGTCCCAACAAACTCACAGGACGCCTGCCGGCCGCTCGACCTCGTGACGTCGAACATGGCTGGCACTTAACGCCTCTCGCCGCAGAGCCATGTGAGTTCCCTGAATATTGGCTTCGGGCCGATCAGTTTGAAACCTTTGAGATTACGATCGCTATTCTACGGCCGTTTCACGAAAGGAATCTCCCCATGGCGAGTCGACAGGCAACAGAGTTCGCGAACTTCCTCGAATCCCTCAGCCGGAGTTCGGCGAATCCCGACTCGCCATTGACGCCGCTGCGATACGCCGCTGAAAGCATCCACCTGGCCACGAAAGAACCCGAAGACGTCACCTACGCGGAGGTCGACGCCGGCGGCGTCGATGCGCTGTGGTGCATCCCCACCGACAGTGCACCCGACGCTGTCCTGCTGCACACCCATATGGGCGGCAGTGTGCTCATGTCCATGCACTCCGATCGAAAAGCGGCCGCGCACATCGCAAAAGCGGCTGGAGCACGCTCGTTGGTGCTGAACTTCCGGCGGTCGCCTGAGCATTTAAATACCCGGCACAGGTCGACGATGTCCTCACCGCCTACCACTGGCTGCTTGAGCAGGGCTACCAGGCCCCGAAGATCGCCAGTGTCGGCCATTCGATCGGCGGCTACCTCGCGATCGCGCTGGCGCTGAGGCTACGCGACCGCGGCGAGGCGCTGCCGGGGACGATCCTGTCGATCTCTCCCTGGGCCGATATCACGTTGTCCGGCGCTTCCATCGAAGGCAACGCGCACCTGGACAAGCTACTCACCCGCGACGTGATGGAGTTCTTCCGCTCATGCTGGCTTGACGGCACCGGCGTCAAATGGACTGAGCCGCAGGTCAATCTGCTGTCGACCTCGCTATCCGGACTGCCAGGCATCGCGATTTATTACGGCGAGTTCGAGCTGCTGGCGTCCGACGCAGTAGCCCTGTTCGCGCACGCGACAGAGGCGGGAAACGACGCCATCCTGCGGCAGGTCGACGAAGGTCAGCATTCCTTCATCATGGGAGCAGGCCGGGTCCCCGAGGTCGATCAAGCCATCGACGAAATGGGCCGCTGGCTGCGCTCCCGCCTTGGGCTCGAGTCTGCCGTCGCTTAGCCGACGGCTGTCGTTCTGATCGCGGCCAGAGAGAACACGAAAAGAAAGGAACAGCCCCGATGCCGGACCGGGATTACTTACTGAGTCATTCCCATCCCGAAATCGAGCGTCTCAAACGGCAAGCACTGATGTTGCGTCCCATCACGGCACGACTGCTCGCCACCGCCGGTATCGAACCGGGCATGCGCGTACTCGACATCGGCTGCGGTCCCGGCGATGTGTCCATGCTCATCGCTGAGTTCGTCGGCCCGACCGGGAACGTGGGCGGCATCGATCCCACGGAACAGCGGTCGATGTCGCCCGGCAGCGCGTCAATGAAGCAGACCGCACCAACGTCGAGTTCGTTCAATGCCGTCTCGACGAGTATGCCGGCGAAGCGGGTTTCGATGCGGCGGTATGCCGATACGTCATGATTCACCAACTGGATCGAGCGAGTTCCTGCGGACAATCCGCCGGCTCATCCACAGCGGCGGCCTCATTGCGCTTCACGAGATGGACGTCACCCGCGGCATCCAGTCCAACCCGAGGATCCCGTTACTGCACGAGGTCTACGAAGCCGTCACCTTCACCCTCAGCCGGCCAGGCACGGCGGTCGATGTCGGCGGACGACTCGTCAAGGTCTTCATCGATGCGGGCCTGCTCGCACCGCGAATGTTTTCCGAGACTCTGGTTGAGAACGGCGCCAACTCGGCCTTCTTGTCCTGGATGGTTGACCTCACCCGCGAGGCCCTTCCGCACATGATCGCCGCCGGTGCGGTGACCGCCGATCAGGTCCAGATCGACACCTTGTCGGACCGGCTTCGGCGGGCAGCGATCGAATCCGGCAGTCAACTCGAGTTCATTCCGCAGATGTGCGCCTGGACTCGGGTATGAGAAGGCGAAGTGAATCGACAGACGCCGGGGAGCGACGGAACGGACATGCTCGAAGTAATCGACAAAGGAAGGGAGACCGAGACTCGCACCCATCCAGTCGTTTTCGTGCATGGAGCGTGGCAGGCCGGTTGGTGCTGGGAGGAGAATTTCCTTGACTTCTTCGTCGAACGCGGGTTCCGGGTGCTGGCCCCCAGCCTTCGCGGTCACGGACGAAGCACGGCAGACAAGCCGCTCTGGAGATGCTCGATCGCCGATTACGTCAGTGACGTCTCGTCCGCAGTCGAGGCGCTCCCGTCACGGCCCATCCTGGTGGGCCATTCCATGGGAGGTTTCGTGGTGCAGAAGTACCTTGAGACCCACGATGCGCCCGCCGCAGTATTGATGGCTTCAACTCCACCCCGCGGCCAGGTGAGTTCCTTGATGCGCTCACTGCGTCGTCATCCCTGGCGCTCAACGAAATTCGCACTCACTTCCGATCCATGGGACCTGTGTGGCACCCCTGCAGGCACGCGCGGATTCTTCTTCGGCAAGGACACGCCGGATGGACTGATCGACGCATTCACGAAGCGAATCCGGCCGGACAGCGCGCGGGCGGTCATGTTCGACACGGTGGTCGGCAATCTCGTCACCACTCAAAAGATTCGCACCCCGATGTTGGTCCTTGGCGGGCAGGAGGATCAGGTTTATGCGCCCAACGAAGTGCGTCGGACTGCTGCGGCCTACGGTACGGAACCGGTGTTCTTTCCCGGCGTAGGCCACGAAATGATGCTCGACCCCAACTGGCGGGCCGTCGCAATATGTATTGACTCATGGCTGGCGAGCCGAGGATTTTGACATCGATGCAGCACGACGTCCGCGTCGCGTTCCGCCGGCCAACCAAGAAGTCGCGAAGCCGCTTCGCCAACCGGCACCCGTCAGGCCAGACCGCGGCCCGAGCGGTACGACGCGACACAGCCGACGCCTGCCAGTACCGCGAACACGCCGAACAACAGCGCACTTGCCGTTGCGTCTGGCGCGGCCCGCAGATTGACCACGACGCCGGCCAGCCCAGCGCCGAAGGCACCACAGATCAATTGCACGGTGTTGATGGCCGCGGCCGCCGCGGGGCCTTCTGCGGGGTCGTCGACGCGACTCATCGCCCACGCCGACAGGTGCGGCCACGCGATGCCCACGCCGGCCCCCGTGATCAACAGCGCCACCACCCATGCCGCGACGAGTGCGATCGAGGCCTGCTCGTCTTGCGTGAGCGCGGCCACGGCAAGTCCGGTGGCCATCACCAACGGCGCGATGGCGACCGTGCGGACTATCACCCGGTTGTTGCGTAGCGACGCACTGCTGATCTCGCCGACGGTCCACCCGATGGCAAGGCCCGCACCGAGGAAACCCGCCGCCACGGGGGTGAGGTGCGCCAGACGCTGACCGAAGAGCGGCACGTACATGTCCGCCATCGTCGCCGCCATCAACAGCCCGAGTGTCAGGTAGATCCACTTCAACGGCCCTGATCCGAAGGTGCTCGGCGGCAGCACCGCCGCGGGCAGGCGTCGGTCGATGTAGACGAAGGCGACCACCAACAGCGCACCGAGGGTCAACAGCGCCACCGTCGCGCGCCAATCATGCGGAATACCAGCCACACTGACGGTGAGCGCGGCAGCACCGAGCAGAATCAGTGACCACACCGCAATCGGGGTGCGCGTTTGATCCATTCTGGCGGTGTCTCGCGCGGGCAAGGCGATCGGAACCAGTACCGCCATGGCCGCGGTCAGCACCACCAGCACCCCGAAACCCCAACGCCACGAACAGAATTGAGCGAACAGACCGCCCGCGGCCGGACCGACAAGCGTACCGACGCCCCACATCGCGGAGACCAGAGCCGACGCCTTCGTCCACAGGGAACTGGGCAGGGCGGTATTGATCACCGCGTAGCCCAGACCGGCCAGCAGACCGCCTGCAGCGCCTTGGACCGCGCGGCCCGCGAGCAGGATCTCCATGGTGGGTGCCGCCGCGCATCCCAGGCTGCCCGCACCGAACACGCTGAGCCCCAATAGGTATGCCCACCGCGGACCCAGCCGCAACAGCAACGAATGCACGGTGGTGGCGGCCACCACCGAGGCGACCAGGTACACCGTCGTCACCCACGCGTAGTAGCGGTGACCGCCGATGTCGGCGACCGCACTCGGCATCAGGCTGATGGTGAGGAACTCGTTGGTCGCGTACAGTGCGACACCGCCCGCAAGAACGGTGGATGCCCCGAGATTCTTCGGCCCAAGCAACTCACGCCAGCCGCCCGTGGTACTCAACGAGGGAGTCGCGGTGTCCGTCACCTGGTTCACGGTAGGGGCTCAACCGCTGTTGAGGTCAATTATTTGAGCCCCGCGGCGTCCATACCGCGCAACTCCTTCTTCAGATCGGCGATCTCGTCACGGAAGCGGGCGGCAAGCTCGAACTGCAGGTCCCGCGCGGCCGCCATCATCTGCTCGGTCAGATCCTTGATCAGGTCGGCAAGCTCGGCGCGCGGCATGTTCGCCGTATCTCGGCCCTCGACGATGCCCGCGCTGACCGCGCGTCCCGGCTCACCCTGCGCACGGCGGCCACGCGAAGCATTGCGGCCCGATCCGCCCACCTCGACATCGTCGGCCTCGCGGTACACCTGGTCGAGAATGTCGGCGATCTTCTTGCGCAACGGCTTTGGATCGATGCCGTGCTCCTCGTTGTAGGCGATCTGCTTGGCGCGGCGCCGCTCCGTCTCGTCGATGGCCTCCCGCATCGACTCGGTGATGTTGTCGGCGTACATGTGCACCTCGCCCGACACGTTCCTGGCGGCGCGGCCAATGGTCTGAATCAGACTGCGGGTTGACCGCAGGAACCCTTCCTTGTCTGCGTCGAGGATCGCCACCAGCGAGACCTCGGGCAGGTCGAGACCCTCGCGCAACAGGTTGATGCCAACCAGCACGTCGTAGTCGCCAAGCCGCAGCTGGCGCAGCAACTCGACGCGGCGCAGCGTGTCCACCTCTGAATGCAGGTACCGCACCCGGATGCCCATCTCGAGCAGGTAGTCGGTGAGGTCCTCAGCCATCTTCTTGGTCAGCGTGGTGACCAGCACCCGCTCGTCGGCCTCGGCGCGCTTACGGATCTCGCCGATCAGGTCGTCGATCTGGCCCTTCGTCGGTTTGACGACCACCTTCGGATCGACGAGGCCGGTCGGGCGGATCACCTGCTCCACGAACTCGCCGCCGGCCTGGCTCAGCTCGTACGGCCCAGGGGTAGCCGACAAGTACACCGTTTGTCCGATCCGATCGGCGAACTCCTCCCAGGTGAGCGGGCGATTGTCGATGGCCGACGGCAGCCGGAACCCGAAATCGACCAGATTGCGTTTGCGGGAGATGTCGCCCTCATACATGCCGCCGATCTGCGGCACGGTGACGTGTGATTCGTCGATGACGAGCAGGAAATCCTCGGGGAAGTAGTCGAGCAGGGTTGCCGGCGCGGAACCGGCGGGCCTGCCGTCGATGTGGCGCGAGTAGTTCTCGATGCCCGAGCAGAACCCGACCTGGCGCATCATCTCGACGTCGTAGTTGGTGCGCATCCGCAGCCGCTGCGCTTCCAGCAGCTTGCCCTGGCCTTCGAGCTCGGCCAGCCGCTCCTCGAGCTCGGTCTCGATGGTCGAGATGGCCTGGGCCATCCGCTCGGGGCCGGCCACATAGTGCGTGGCGGGGAAGATGCGCAGCGAATCGACCCTGCGGATGATGTCGCCGGTCAGCGGGTGCAGGTAATAGAGCGCCTCAACCTCGTCGCCGAAGAACTCGATGCGCACGGCGAGCTCCTCGTAGGACGGGATGATCTCGACCGTGTCGCCGCGGACCCGAAACGACCCGCGGGTGAACGCCATGTCGTTGCGGGTGTACTGAACGTCGACGAGCAGCCGCAGCAGCGCGTCACGCGGCACTTCCTGACCGACCTGAAGTTCAACCGAGCGGTCGAGGTAGGACTGCGGTGTGCCGAGGCCGTAGATGCATGACACCGACGCGACCACCACCACGTCGCGCCGGGACAGCAGGCTCGACGTCGCCGAGTGCCGCAGCCGCTCGACGTCGTCGTTGATCGAGCTGTCCTTCTCGATATAGGTGTCGGTCTGCGCGATGTACGCCTCGGGCTGGTAGTAGTCGTAGTACGAGACGAAGTATTCGACAGCGTTGTGCGGCAACATCTCTCGGAGTTCATTCGCGAGCTGTGCCGCCAGCGTCTTGTTCGGCGCCATCACGAGCGTTGGCCGCTGCAGCCGCTCGATCAACCAGGCCGTCGTCGCCGATTTGCCGGTACCTGTGGCGCCCAACAGCACGACGTCGCGCTCCCCCGCCTTGATCCGGCGCTCCAGCTCCTCGATGGCCGCCGGCTGATCACCCGCGGGCGCGTACTGGCTGACGACCTCGAAGCGACCGCCGGCCCGGACCATCTGGTCGACAGGGCGGTACTCCGAGTGCGCGAGTACGGGGTGTTCGGTAGCGAAAGCCATGTTCACAGGGTAGAACCAGACACCGACATCAGATGTTCCCGGCGATCACGCTCCCACAAACCGCGGTTGACGTCGCTCGATGAACGCCTGGACGCCCTCCGCCCCGTCCGCCGTCTTGAACAACGCGACGACATCGTCGGTGAAGCGGCCCTCTGCGGCCGCCTCGCCGTCCCGGTTGGCGCGCTGGGCGGCGACCAGGGTGGCGCGCACCGCGAGCGGCGCGGCCCGCGTCGCGATCCGCTCGGCGAGTTCGACCGCGCGGTGAACATGATGTCTGGGCTCGACCACTTCCTGCACCAGACCGATCCGCAGCGCCTCGGCCGCGTCGAACTCGTCACCGGTCAACAGCCAGCGCATCGCGTTGCCCCAGCCCGCGTCCCGAGGTAGCCGGGTGGTCGCCCCGCCGAACGGATAGATGCCCCGCTGGACCTCGAGTTGGGCAAAGCGGGCATCGGCAGCCGTGATGCGGATGTCGGCGGCCAGCAGCAGTTCGATACCGAGTGTCACGCACCAGCCGTTGGCAGCTGCGACGACCGGTTTGGTCCACGGCATGCCGTCGTTGCGCCACGGGTTGCGCGCGTCCGCAGGCCAGCCAAGCGACCCGTTCAGCAGCCGGGGCCCCACTTCGGCGAGATCGAGGCCCGCGGTGAAATTGTCGCCCTCGGCGTAGAGCACGCCCACCCGAAGATCGTCGTCGCGTTCGAGGCGCTCATATGCCCGGCCGAGGTCTTCCAGCATCTCGACATCGAAAGCGTTTCGCTTTGCCGGCCGGTTGAGCCCCATGCGTAGTACGTGATTGCGGTGTTCGACTATGACGCTTGGCATAGCGCCGACATTAGACTATGTTGAGTGTCATAGCCAGCGATAGTCGAACCCGAATGATCCAGAGTGCCGCTTTGCTGTTCCGGGAGAACGGCTACAGCGGCACTGGTTTTCGTGACGTCATCCAGCACAGTGGCGCACCACGCGGTTCCATCTATCACCACTTCCGCGGCGGCAAGGAGCAGTTGGCTGCCGAAACGGTGGGGTGGGCCTCGTCGGTGATCGAGAAACGGCTCACCCGAGCGACCGAGACTGGCGACCCGATCGTGGCCCTCAGTATCTTCGTGGACGCATGGCGAGAGGTGCTCGAGGACAGCAACTTTCGGGCCGGCTGTCCGGTCGTTGCTGTCGCCGCCGAGGCGGACGCGGGAACGAAGGCGACCGCGGCCGCAGCCGCGGCCTTCGCGCGGTGGCAGGATCTCATCGCACACGCCCTGCTTGGCACGGGCGTCGGCCGCACCGACGCCCGTCGATTAGCCACGCTCGTCGTCGCGGGGATCGAAGGCGCGATCCTGATGTGCCGTGCCCGCCACGACATCCGGCCGCTGCGCGATGTCCATCGCGCGCTGGAGGCGACCCTGCGAACCGCGATCTCCTGGCACGGCCGATAGCCGTGCCGCAGCCTATGCTGACTCTATCCACGCTCCCAAACACGAAACCTTCGACCTGGCCGCCCGCACCAATACCGATCCGAAGGGCATTGTGCGGGCGGTCGACGTCTACACCGTCCAACCGTGGGGCCTGTACATGGCGCGGCCGACACCTGGCCGCGCACAGTTCCACTACATGGAGTCCTGGCTGCTGCCGTCGGTGAATCTGCGCGCCACGGTGTTTCACTTCAACCCGGGCTATGAGCTCGAGCAGGACTACTACCTCGACGTCGGCCGCTACGTGGCGGGGCCAAAGGCCTGGCACGCCGAGGATCACTACCTCGACCTCATTGTCCGGACCGGCACCGGGGTGGAACTGTCCGACGTGGACGAACTGCTGACCGCCGTCCGCCACGGTCTGCTCACGCCGGAAACCGGCGAGCAAGCCGTGCAGACCGCGGTGTCGGCGATCGACGGCTTGTCCCGGCACGACTACGACCTGAACCGCTGGCTGGCCGGCCGCGGAATGCCGCTGACCTGGAGGTAACGGTCGTCGGTCCGACGGCGATGATCTTGTGATGGCACATAACCGCAGGTCCGCGCGTCAGCAACCCGCCAACGAGCAGGGGTCAACCCGTGACGACGTCGCTGCCCATCAGGCGCGCGCTGTAATGTCGGCTGTCATGAGCCACACCAAGCGCAGATGGCTGGCGATCGCCGCCGTCGCGGTGGTCGGGGCCAGCGCACAGTTGTCCTCCCCGATCGCGCTGGCCGACCCGGATGCCGGCCAGCCGGGTCCCCAAAACGAGGTGGAGCCCGGTCCAGCCCAGCCCGCCCCTGGCGACGGGTTGAAGCACAACATCACCTACCGCGCACGCGCGACAGGGACGTCGCGGGGCGCGGTGGTCGCGTACAAGATGGACGATCACAACGTCAACAGCGAAACACCGACGCTGTTGCCTGGGCAGACGTTCGAAGTGAACACCGTGTTGGACGACCCCAAGCAGGCGGGCATGGAGGTGTCGATCCAATGGCCGTACGGGTCAAATCTGCACTGCGAGATCCTGGCCGACGACCAGATCATCGCGCAGGCCGATCAGTTCATCGCGCCGCGGTTGTTCCACCCCAAAGACGATCCGCTCTACGGGGTGCTGCAATGTGGCGCTCCACTGGACATTCCGGTAGCAGGCGAGGCCCCGGCACCGGCGGATCCCGCAACGCCGGCCGGGCCTGTCGCTGCTGCCCCACCGAACGCCGCCTGACCGCTCAGGGCCGCCACCCGGTGCTCTCGGCCCATTCCCACGCTCGCTCGTACACGTCGGCGAACCACGGTTCCTTGGCTTCGGCGTAGTCGGGCGCGGTCAACGCCCTCCGCTTGGCGGCCAGATAATCCTGTTGCACATCGGGATTGGCGCAAAGCCAGTCCCGGAAGAGCAGTGCGAACCGCTGAGACGGCCAGCCGTCGACCCTCACATGGACGTTGGCGGGCCGCCCGGGATCGGCGGCGCAGTGAATCCGCTTGCGCCACTTGGCTACGTCCTCGGTATGCGGAGTGTCGGTCGTGATGTGCTCGATGCGTGGAAACCCGACGTTGGCCAGCGCACCGCTGATCTCGTCGGCGACGTCGAGCGACGCGACGGTGATCTGGATGTCGACGACGTCCTTGGCGTCCAGCCCCGGTACCGCGGTGGAGCCGATGTGGTCGATGCGCAAAACCTTTGCCCCACAGGCCATTTCGAGGCGCTTGATGATCCTGCGGGCATCGCCGGGCCACTCCGAGTGATACGGTGCCAGCTGGTAGACCGTTGGGGCGCACTGCTTGGTGCGGATGTTGTGCGCCAGGGGCAGAACGCGGCCGTGCCAGAGGTCGCGGGCCTTCTCGACGAGTTCGCCTGCGGAACCCGAATTGTCCAGCAGCACATCGGCTATCGCGCGGCGCTGGTCTTCAGGCGCCTGGGCCTTGATGCGAGCGCGGGCGTCGGCTTCGGCCATGCCCCGCTTGATCAGCCGCGTGACCCGAGTTTCGGCGTCGGCGCTGACCACCACGACGAGCGGAAACAGCGGCGCCAGTCCGGTCTCCACCAGCAGCGGAATGTCCTCGACCACCACGGCGTCTTCATGTACGGCGGCCAGGATCTCCTCGCGGCGACGAGCCACCAGCGGATGCACGATGCCGTTCAGCTTCGCGCGCTTGTCGTCGTCGACGAACGCCTTGGCCGCCAGTGCGGGCCGGTTGAGTGCACCGTCAGCAAGCAGGATGTCGTCGCCGAACGCCTCGACGAGTTGAGCCAGCCCCTCGGTGCCTGGTTCGACGACCTCGCGGGCGATCACATCGCCGTCGACGATGATGCCGCCGCATTCGGAGAATGCGGCGGACACCGTCGATTTACCGGCGCCGATACCGCCGGTCAAGCCGATGCGAAGCATGCGCCGCCCTCCCCCGTCGCTTCGCTCTGCCCCCGGGGGACGGCCCGGTTAGGCGCTGCCAGCCAGCTTCTCTCGCAGGGCCGCCAACTGGGCGTCGCTGGCCAGCGACCCACCCGCCGCAGGCTCATCGGAGCGCGACGTGCCATTCGCGGACGACGGCCGCGCCGCTTCTTCGGCCTCGGCAGCGGCGAACTTCTCCATCTGCGCGGTGTGCATCTTGTGCCTGCGCTCAGCCTCCGCGTAGCGGGACTCCCACTCCTCACGCTGCTTTTCGAAGCCCTCGAGCCATTCGTTGGTCTCGGCATCGAAGCCCTCGGGGAAGATGTAGTTGCCCTGCTCGTCGTAGCTGTCGGCCATGCCGTACTTGCTGGGGTCGAACTCCTCGGTGTAGTCCTCGTTGGCCTGCTTGAGGCTCAGCGAGATGCGGCGACGCTCCAGGTCGATGTCGATGACCTTGACCATGGCGTCGTCGCCGACCTGGACCACCTGGTCCGGGACCTCGACGTGCCGCTCGGACAACTCGGAGATGTGCACCAGACCCTCGATGCCCTCCTCGACGCGGACGAACGCACCGAACGGCACCAGCTTGGTGACCTTGCCGGGCACGATCTGGCCGATGGCGTGGGTGCGGGCGAAGTGGCGCCACGGGTCTTCTTGAGTTGCCTTGAGCGACAACGAAACCCGCTCGCGGTCCATGTCGACGTCGAGCACCTCGACGGTGACCTCGTCGCCCACCTGAACCACCTCGGACGGGTGATCGATGTGCTTCCAGGACAGCTCGGAGACGTGCACCAGGCCGTCGACGCCGCCGAGATCGACGAACGCGCCGAAGTTGACGATCGAGGAGACGACACCCTTGCGGATGGCGCCCTTCTGCAACTGGTTGAGGAACTCGCTGCGCACCTCGGACTGGGTCTGCTCCAGCCAGGCGCGCCGGCTCAGCACCACGTTGTTGCGGTTCTTGTCGAGTTCGATGATCTTGGCCTCGATCTCCTTGCCGATGTACGGCTGCAGATCGCGGACGCGACGCATCTCGACCAGCGACGCGGGCAGGAAGCCGCGCAGCCCGATGTCGAGAATCAGGCCGCCCTTGACGACCTCGATGACGGTGCCCTTGACGGCCTCGTCCTTCTCCTTGAGCTCTTCGATGGTCCCCCAGGCCCGCTCGTACTGAGCGCGCTTCTTGGACAGGATCAGGCGGCCTTCCTTGTCCTCCTTGGTGAGGACCAGGGCTTCGACCTCATCACCGACGGAGACGACCTCGTTGGGGTCGACGTCGTGCTTGATGGAGAGCTCACGGGAAGGGATGACGCCTTCGGTCTTGTAACCGATGTCGAGCAGGACCTCGTCACGGTCAACCTTGACGATGGTTCCCTCGACGATGTCGCCATCGTTGAAGTATTTGATGGTTTTGTCGATGGCGGCGAGAAAGTCCTCGCTCGAGCCAATGTCGTTGACGGCTACTTGCGGCGAGGTGACGGAGGGACTTGGCATGTGGTGGGTTGCTCCGGACAGGTTTGATCGTAGGGACTAAAAGGACTCTTGTTATTGGCTTCGGCGCGAGCGCCGAAGCTGGTGCTCCGCACCCGCAGCAGAGATCGCAAAACCATACACGGGTACCTGTCGAGATTACTCGACTGTGCACATGCTGGACAAACCCGGTCCCCAGAGCCGACCAAACATGATCATCGTAGCTACGCTGCTCTGGTGTCATACGCAGGCGCGCAGCGACCACCGCATGCGTTTCCTCCCCCGTTTCAGCGAAAAATCCGCAAGGTCGGCGCGCCGCTGGCCGTGATCATCCTGCTCGGCACCATCGCGGGACTGATCGTGATCGGGCTGACCGCGCTGAACCCCCTCGGCACCGCGATCGGCTTCACCTTGTCGAGCATCGCGATGACGATCGTCGTGCTGGCCTACGTGTGGCTTGACCGCTGGGAACCCGAGCCGGCGCGGCTGATGGTATTCGCCTTCCTGTGGGGGGCGTCCGTGGCCGTGGTGTTGGCGTCGATCGTCCAGCTCGTCACCGAGGCGGCGATCAATCCGGGTGATCCCGAACATGTCAGCGCGTTGTCAGTGGTGCTCGGGGCGCCGCTGACCGAAGAGGCGGCCAAGGGGCTGTTCCTGCTGCTCATGATGACCGGCAGGCGCCGCAACGAGTTGAACTCGCTGACCGACTGCCTGGTCTACGCCGGACTGGTCGGCGCTGGCTTCGCGTGGCTGGAGGACATCCTCTACATCTCGGGAGGCGAGTCACTCGGCGAGTCCCTTCTCACGGCGGCGCTGCGGCTGATCATGGGCCCGTTCGCGCATTCGCTTTTCACGACGATGTTGGGGATCGGGGTGTATTTCGCGCTGCAACGGCGAAACGGCATCGCCAAGGCCGGTTGGGTCCTGCTCGGCTACGTCGCGGCGGTTTTCATGCACGGCCTGTGGAACGGCTCGTCGCTGTTCGGCGCGGGAGCCTACTTCGGGGTCTACCTCTTCTGGATGGTGCCGATCTTCGTGCTGGTCATCGTGCTGGGTGTGCAGAGCAGGCGGCGCGAGCAGCGCGTGACCGCCGCCAAGCTGCCGGGGATGGTGTCGGCCGGTCTGGTGACGCCGAACGAAGCCACCTGGCTGGGTTCGCTGGCGGCACGCAAGGCGGCCATCGCCGAAGCGACCCGCCTCGGCGGCAAACCCGCGGGCAGGGCTGCCAAGCGATTCGCCTACCAAGTGGTCGAACTGGCCTTCGTGCGAGACCGCATCGACCGCGGCTTCGAAGATCATCGGGTTTACGCAATGCAGACCGATGAGGCGTATCGGGTGCACGCGGCCAGGGCCGAGGCGCCGGTGTTGCAGGCGCTGGGCGGTTACCGGGCGCCGGGGGCGCCAACCCGGCGGAATTAGCGCCGACGTCAGTTACGCTCTTTTCGTGGCGGAAACGTCATACGCACCCTGCGGTGACCTCAGCCTGGCGTATCAGGTGTTCGGCGACGGGCCGGTCGAGCTCGTGTTCGTGGGCCCGCTGGTCGGCCACGTCGAGCTGTTCTGGCTGCTCCCCGAATACAAGTCGTTCTTCGAACAATTGGGCACGTTCTGTCGAATCGTCGTGTTCGACAAGGCCGGACTCGGGCTGTCCGACCCGATCCCGAAGGTTCGCACGCTCGACGAACGCGCCGACGAGATCGAGGCCGTCATGGACGCTGTCGGCTTCACGTCGGCCGTCGTCTTCGGCATGAGTGAGGGCGGCACCGCGTCGGTGGTGTTCGCGGCCAGGCGACCGGAGCGGACCCGGGCATTGGTGGTCTACGGGTCGTATCCGTTCATGGCCACCGACTGGGACGACCTGGACCGCGACCCGGTCGAGGTGCACCGGCGGCTGATCGCCGCCGCGAACGAGGACCTCAGCGCGCAGTACATCCCGACGGTCGCGCAGATTGCCCGGCTTCGGGAGTTCGGCCGCGCAGTGCGGTCGGGTTGGGGAAACGGTCGGGCGGCCGGCACCGCGTTCCCATCGGTGAAGTCGACGCGTCAGCTCGCGATGTTCGAGCGGATGAGCGCGAGCCCCGGCATGGTACGAGCCGCGGTCGAATCGCTGTTTCGCGTCGACATTCGACCAATTCTGCCGACGGTGGCGGTCCCCACACTGGTCATCCACGCCACCCACGACCCTGGAGTGCCGGTGCAGTGCGGCCACTACCTGCGCGATCACATTCCCGGCGCCCGCATGCTGGAGGTCGACGGAGTCGACCACGCGCCCTGGTTCACCGAGCCCGACCGGATCCTGTCCGAGTTGGAGGAATTTCTGACCGGCACCCATGCGGCGCCGGCACCAGCTCATCGCGCCCTGCGCACCGTGCTGTTCACCGACATGGTTGCCTCGACCGAACATGCCATCGCCTGCGGCGACGAACGATGGCGCGCGGTGCTGCAGCGGTTCGACGACATCGCCACCGAACAGGCCGAACGGTTCGGTGGCACGGTGGTGAAAAGCACCGGCGACGGTCACCTGATCACGTTCGACGGCCCGACTCACGCCATCCGATGTGCCGAGGCGATGCGCGACGAGGCCGAGACGTTGGCCATCGAGATCCGCGCGGGTATCCACACCGGCGAATGCGAACTGTTCGAGGGCGACATCGGCGGCATCGCCGTGCACATCGCGGCACGGATACTGGCCAACGCGGACGCCAACGAGATCGTGGTGTCGCGCACCGTCCGCGACTTGGTCGTCGGCTCAGGCACCTGCTTCCGCGATCGCGGCGCCGTCGAACTGCGCGGCGTTCCCGGTATGTGGCAACTGCTGACCGTCGATCGCGAGGATCCTCGACGGGAGTCCGCGGAGGCACGGCTCGCATCGCGGCCCACGCCCCCGGCCAAGACCACGATGCGCCGCTCGGATCGCGCCGTCGCGGCGGTGGCCCGGCACACGCCGTGGCTGCTACGCGGCTTCGCCTATCTGGCCCCCGCCACCGGTCGGGGGCAGCCGTCCCTCAGTGCGCCGCCGAGTCCCAACTTCGCCCGAACCCCACGCTGACCTCGAGCGGCACGTCGAGCGGATAGGCGTTGCCCATCTGTTCGCGCACCAGCTTCTCGATATCCGCGCGTTCACCGTCGGCGACCTCGAACAGCAGTTCGTCGTGCACCTGGAGCAGCATCCGCGACTTCAGGCCCGACTCCTTGAGCGCCTTGTCGACGTTGATCATCGCGACCTTGATGATGTCGGCGGCGCTGCCCTGGATCGGGGCGTTGAGGGCCGCGCGTTCGGCGGCCTCGCGCACATTGCGGTTGCTGCTGTCCAGCTCAGGGAGATACCGCCGCCTGCCGAACACCGTCGAGGTGTAGCCATCCTTGCGCGCTTGATCGACGACGTCGCGCAGATAGTCACGCACGCCGCCGAAGCGGTCGAAATACTGCTCCATCTGGACTTTGGCTTCTTCGGTGGAAATCTTCAACTGCGCGGCAAGGCCGTACGCGCTCAATCCGTACGCCAGCCCGTACGACATCGCCTTCACGCGGCGCCGCAGTTCGGCGGTGACCTCGTCGATGGGTACGGAAAACGCCCGCGACGCGACGAACGAGTGCAGGTCCTCGCCGGTGTTGAATGCCTCGATGAGCCCGGCATCTTTCGACAGGTGCGCCATGATCCGCATCTCGATCTGGCTGTAGTCGGCCGTCATCAACTCGTGGTAGCCGTTACCGACGACGAACGCGTCGCGGATGCGGCGACCCGCCTCGGTGCGGATCGGGATGTTCTGCAGATTCGGTTCGGTCGACGACAGCCGTCCGGTAGCCGCAATGGTTTGGTTGAACGTGGTGTGGACCCGGCCGTCGGACGCCACGGAGTTGATCAACCCGTCGACGGTGACCTTCAGCCGGGTGGCGTCGCGGTGAGCCAGCAGGTGCTGCAGGAACGGATGGCCGGTCTTGTCGTAGAGCGACTGCAGCGCGTCGGCGTCGGTGGTGTAGCCGGTCTTGGTGCGCTTGGTCTTCGGCATTTCCAGCTCGTCGAACAGCACCACCTGCAATTGCTTGGGCGAGCCGAGATTGATCTGCTTACCGATGACGGCATACGCCGCCTCGGCCGCATCGCGGATCAGGTCTGCGAACTCGCTCTGCAACTCCCCCAGCTGCTTCAAGTCGACGGCGATGCCCGCTGATTCCATTTCCGCGAGCGCGCGCTGGACCGGTAGCTCCATGTCGCCGAGCAGCGACGAGCACTCCATCCGGGCCAGCTCCTCATCGAGCGCATCGGCCAGGTCCATCACCGCGCTGGCTCGCAATATCACGGTCTGCACGGCCTGATCATCGACGCCGTCACTGTCGTCGAGCAACGAAAGTTGTTGCTGTTCAGGGTTATCCGCGCGCAATTCGCGCTTCAGGTAGCGAAGCGACAGATCGTCGAGCGCGAAGCTGCGCTGTCCCGGCCTGACCAGATAAGCGGCCAGCGCGGTGTCGGAGGTGACGCCGGCCAACGTCCAACCGCGCCCCTCCAGGTCGTGCATCGCCAGCTTGGCTTCGTGCAAGGCCTTCGGTTGGTCCGGATCGGCCAGCCACGCTGCGAGCGCGGCCTCGTCGTCGGGGTGCAGGGTGGCGGTATCGAGGTAACGACCGTCGCCGTCCGCGGCGACGATGGCCAGCGCGGTGGCATCGGCGTCGAAAGCCAAATGCGTGCCGACGACGGCCATCCCGGACCGCTTGCCGGCGGTGTGCTCGGCCAGCCAGCCCGCCAGTTCGCCGGGCTCGAGCATTCCGCCCTTGACGTCGAAGCCCTGGTCCACCTCGGGGTCGGCCGAGGCCAGCGTGTCGAACAGCCTGTCACGCAGCACCCTGAACTCAAGGTCATCGAACAGGCGGTGGATCTGATCGCGATCCCACGGCTGCATCCGCAGGGTGGCCGGCGTCTGCGCCAGCGGCACATCTTTGACGAGGTCGGTGAGCTCACGGTTGAGCACCACGCTCGACAGATGGGCCCGAAGCGCGTCACCGACCTTGCCCTTGACGGTGTCGACCTGGTCGACAAGGGCCTGCAGCGACCCGTATTCGGCGATCCATTTGGTGGCGGTCTTCTCCCCGACGCCGGGGATGCCGGGCAGGTTGTCGCTGGGGTCGCCGCGCAGTGCCGCGAAGTCCGGATACTGCTGCGGGGTCAACCCGTACTTTTCCAGCACGGCCTCCGGTGTGAACCGGGTCAGCTCACTGACGCCCTTGCGCGGGTACAGCACGGTGACGTCGTCACTGACCAGTTGCAGCGAGTCGCGATCGCCGGTGACGACCAGCACGCGGTAACCCTCGTCCTGGGCCTGGGTGGCGAGTGTGGCGATGACGTCGTCGGCTTCGAATCCCGGCTCGGCGAGCACCGTGATGCCGAGCGCGACCAGCACCTCCTTGGTGATGTCGATCTGCCCACGGAATTCGTCGGGGGTGGACGACCGCCCGGCCTTGTACTCCGGATACTTCTCAACGCGGAAGGTCTGCCGGGAAACGTCGAAGGCGGCGGCGATGTGCGACGGCTGCTCGTCGCGCAGCAGATTGATCAGCATCGCGGTGAAGCCGTAGACAGCGTTGGTGGTCAGCCCGCCCTGGGTCTTGAAGTTCTCCGCGGGCAGCGCGTAAAACGCCCTATACGCCAGCGAATTGCCGTCCAGCAGCATCAATGTGGGCTTCTGGTCGGCATTCTCGGACGCCGTCTTCTTGTCGGTCGCAGTACTGGCTGGGCTCACGGCCCTACTCTAGGCATCCGCTGTGACAGCGAGTAGCCGCCGAGCCTTTTCCACGAGCACGCGTGCCGCCGGACTCATCGGACCGCCCGACCGCCAGGCCAGCACCAGTCGGCCCCTCAACTCGGGCACGATCGCCAGCGCGTGCAGGCCGTCGCGGTCCCGAGGCACCGATGCCGGCACGATCGCGACGCCGAGACCCCGCTCCGCCAGGTCGGCGAGCGCAAGCGGCGTGCTGGCCTCGAATGCGATCCGCGGGGTCACGCCGGCCCTGGCGCACGCGACGTCGAACTGATGCCGGATACCCGCGCCGACGGGCAAAGCGATGAGCTGTCGGTCGGCCAGGTCTTTCAGCCGGATGCTCTTCCGCGACGCCAGCGCATCGGTGTGCGAGACGACGGCCTGAATCGCCTCGTCCGTGACCACCTCGACATCGAGGCCCTCTGGCTGTTCGTCGGGCCCGACGGAGACGATCGCCGCGTCCAGACGTCCGGTACGCACCTTCTCGATGAGCGTGTCGGAAGCCTCTGCGCTGAGCGTGATCTCGACCTGTGGATGCTCGACGTGGAAGTCCGCCAACAGCGCGGGCATGTCGACGCTGTGCGACGTGACCGTCCCGATCGTGACCGTGCCGCGGACCAACTGGGCCAGCTCATCGATCGCCACCTGGATGTCGGCGACGGCGGCGAGCGCAGACCTGGCGTAGGGCAACGCTGCCTCGCCCGCAGCGGTCAACCGGACCGTGCGACGCGACCGGTCAAGCAGCGACTGGCCGAGTTCGCGTTCCAACCGCTGGATCTGCGCGCTGACCGCGGGTTGGGCGACGTGGATGCGCTCGGCGGCGCGGGTGAAGTTGGCCTCCTCGGCGACGGCGACGAAGTATTCCAGCTGCCGAAGTTCCATAACTGATAATTATAGTTTCTGGGCCATATCGCTATTGGACTTATGGAAACCGCGCGACGAGCCTGGAGGCATGACTGACGTATTGATTGCCGGTGGCGGAATCGGTGGGCTGACCGCCGCATTGAACCTGCATGCGCGCGGCATCCGATCCACCGTCGTCGAAAGCGCTTCGCAGCTGGAACCGCTGGGCGTGGGCATCAACCTGCTGCCGCACGCGGTCAGCGAGCTGTATCAGCTGGGCCTTGGCGACGCACTCGAGCAGAAGGCGGTCGCACCCACCTCGATCTCCTACTACGACACCGAGGGCACGCTGCTGTTCCGTGAGCCGCGGGGAGTCGACGGCGGCTACGGCTACCCGCAGTATTCCGTGCACCGCGGCGAGCTGCAGATGCTGTTGCTGGCTGCAGTGCGGGAACGACTGGGCGCCAACGCCGTTCGCACAGGCGCTGAAGTACACAGCTTCGATGAATCAGCGAACCGGGTGCGGGTGCGCACCTCCTCGGGTGATTACGGTGCGGCGGCACTCGTCGGCGCGGACGGCATCCACTCGGCGGTGCGCGCACAGCTACATCCGGACTCCGACCCACTGCTGTGGTCGGGCGTGCGGATGTTCAGGGGCGCCGCACCCGGCGATTTCCTCGACGGCCGCACCATGGTGATCGTCAAGGACCCCGACGGGGCCGACCTGGTCACGTATCCGATCGGCGACGGGCAGATCAACTGGGTGGTGATGATGCCGGAGTCGGCACCGGGTCCGCTGCCTGGCGACGCGAAGTGGAACCAACCGGGCGACCGGTCCGCCATCCTGAGTCACGTCGAACGCTGGAGTCTGGGCTTTCTGGACGCAGCCGATCTGGTGCGGCGCACCGAACCCGTGCTGGAGTACCCGATGGTCGATCGCGACGTGCTGCCGTGGTGGGGCTCACGTCATGGAACCGGCCGGGTGACGCTGCTCGGTGACGCCGCACATCCGATGTATCCCGTTGGCGCCAACGGTGGTTCGCAGGCGATCGTCGATGCGAGGGTGTTGGCCGATGAACTGGCCCGTGACTTCGATGGCGGGTTGCGGTCCTACGAGGAAATCCGCCGACCAGAGACAGCCGACGTGGTGTCGGCCAATCGCGAAATGCACCACACCGGGGCCACCCAGCGACCGGAGGACCTGGCGCGGGTTACAGGCAAGTACCGCAAGGACACTCGAGCAGACACGGTGCGGACATGACGACCTACGTGATGGTTCCCGGAGCATGTCACGGCGGCTGGTGCTTCGACGATCTGGCCGCCGAGCTGCGCTCGCATGGACATCAGGTGCTGGCCATCACGCTCACGGGCATCGCCGAACGGGCCCACCTGCTGCACGCCGGGGTGAACCTCGAAACCCACATCGCCGATGTGCTGGCCGAACTGGCCGTGCGCGACGTCCGAGACGCGGTGCTGGTGGGGCACAGCTATGGCGGCATGGTGATCACCGCGGTCGCGGATCGGGTTCCGCAGCAAGTGAACTCGCTGGTTTATCTGGACGCGTTCGCGCCCCGCGACAGCGAATCATGCTGGACGCTGACCACCGACGAGCAGCGCGCGTGGTACGTCTCAGTCGACGAGACCGGTTACGGCGTGCCACCATTGCCGTTCTTCGACTCACGCGCCACCGCACACCCGATCGCCTCACTGCTTCAACCAATCCGCCTCACCGGTGACCAGTTGCCACGTCACCGGCGCGGCTACGTGTACGCGACGAAATGGGAAGTCGAATCGCCGTTCGCGACGACGTACGAGCGGGTGCGGCGTGACCCCGGATGGGAGACGCATGTGCTCGACGGCGCACACAACTTGATGCGCGACTGTCCCGACGATCTGTTGCGGATCTTGCTCGACTACAGCTGACTGGTGCGGATCCACGAAGCCGTAACGCGGCGAGCCATCTACCCGGTCAACGGTGGCCGGCAGGCCTGCGCCGTACATCCGCGCCCAGTCCTTGAACGGGTTGGGCGTCTGCGTATCCCGTCAGTAGCCGAGGAACTTGCGGAACTGCTGCCCGACCGCCATCGACTGGCCCATCCGCTGAACCCATCCGTCGAGCGCGGCCTTGGTGTCGGCCGGATTCCAGCCCCGCTCCTGGGCCAACGTGATCATGCCCGCCTCGTTGTTGATGCCGCGCGCCTGCGCGTCAAGGGCCAGATCGGCATAGTCCTGCAGCGAGATGCCGTTGATGGGCTGCCAGATCGGGTCATCGGCGGCCACCGACTGGGCCGAGGGGCCGCCGAACATTGCCGGGTTCATCATTCCGCCGGCACCCTTGACGTGCACCATGCCGTCGCCCTGCTGCGGTTGGGCGAATGCCTGCTGTGCCTGGTGCGTGGCCTTTTTTGCCTTGTCGAACAGTCCCACCGATGTCTCCGAATCTTCCAGCCGGCGGCCACATTGGCCGCGGATACCTGGTTAGTACAGGTTGTGGCCGGGGCTACCGATCCCAATTCCACGGAGAATCTTTGATGACCGGGGCACGCAGGGGTGGGTAGTCGACTATCTCAGTCGTCGGCGGGGCGATGATCCGTCTCCGCGAAACTGGAACACGTTTCAGTTCCGCGCCCAAACTCGGTACGCTGACCGGGTGTCAGCATCCACGCAGCCCGCGATCGACGGCTGGTTCGCCACAGATGGGTCCGGCCAGCCGTATCTGATCGGCGGCAAATGCCACCACTGCGGAACGTACGTGTTTCCGCCGCGAGCCAACAACTGTCCGAATCCCGGCTGTGACGGCGAAGAGCTTGCGCAGGTGCCGCTGTCGCGACGCGGGACGCTGTGGAGTTACACCGAAAACCGGTACGCACCCCCGCCGCCCTATCCGGCGCCGGATCCCTTCGAGCCGTTCGCCGTCGCGGCCGTGCAGTTGGCCGACGAGGGCCTGATCGTTCTGGGCAAGGTCGTCGAGGGCACGCTCGCGGCCGATCTGAAGGTCGGCATGGAGATGCAGCTGGACACCATGCCGCTGTTCGTCGACGACGACGGCGTGGAGAGAGTCGTCTACGCATGGAGGCGCGCTGATGAGTCCTGAACCGCTCTACATCCTCGGCGCGGGCATGCATCCGTGGGGCAAGTGGGGACGCGATTTCACCGAGTACGGCGTGGTGGCTGCGCGGGCTGCGCTGGCCGAGGCCGGACTGGACTGGCGCCAGATCCAACTGGTCGCGGGCGCCGATACCATCCGCAACGGCTACCCCGGCTTCGTTGCGGGCTCGACGTTCGCGCAGAAGCTGGGCTGGAACGGCGTGCCGGTGTCATCGTCATACGCGGCGTGCGCCAGCGGATCTCAGGCATTGCAGAGCGCGCGCGCCCAGATCCTGGCCGGCTTCTGCGACGTCGCGTTGGTGATCGGCGCCGACACCACGCCGAAAGGGTTCTTCGCGCCGGTCGGCGGTGAACGCCGCAACGATCCCGACTGGCAGCGGTTTCATCTGATCGGTGCGACCAACACGGTGTACTTTGCACTGCTGGCCCGCCGCCGGATGGACCTCTACGGCGCCACGCTCGAGGACTTCGCCGGAGTGAAGGTGAAGAACTCGCGGCACGGCCTGAACAACCCGAACGCGCGCTACCGCAAGGAGGCCTCCGTCGAGGACGTGTTGGCCAGTCCGGTGGTGTCGGATCCGCTACGGTTGCTGGACATCTGCGCGACGTCGGATGGCGCGGCCGCGTTGATCGTGGCCAGCGCGGAGTTCACCAAGAAGCATCTGGGGTCGCTCGAGGGCGTGCCGTCGGTGCGCGCGGTGTCCACGGTGACGCCGAAGTATCCTCAACATCTACCCGAATTACCTGATATCGCAACGGATTCCACTGCCGTCGTGCCTGCGCCGGAGCGGGCGTTCAAGGATCAGATCCTCGACGCGGCCTACGCCGAGGCAGGCATCGGACCCGAAGACCTCAGCCTCGCCGAGGTTTACGACCTGTCCACCGCGTTGGAGCTGGATTGGTATGAGCACCTTGGCCTGTGCGGCAGGGGTGAGGCCGAGCAGTTGTTGCGCAGCGGCGCAACGGCGGTCGGCGGCCGCATCCCGGTCAACCCGTCGGGCGGGCTGGCCTGTTTCGGGGAGGCGATCCCGGCGCAGGCCATCGCGCAGGTGTGTGAGCTGACGTGGCAGCTGAAGGGCCAGGCCACCGGTCGCCAGGTCGAGGGCGCCACCGTCGGCATCACCGCCAATCAAGGATTGTTCGGCCACGGTTCGTCGGTGATCGTCGCTCGCTAGCCCCAGTCGAACGTGAGTTTGTGATCGAGGTTTTCCAGAAATCTGACACATGAGCTCACGTTCGACGAACATGTGCGTCGAAATGGCAGGGAAATTCACGGCATACGGCCCGTCACATTGGGCCGTGATCGCGGTGTTTGCCGTCGGCGCCGTGCTGCTGGTGTGGATCGGGCGCAGACAGACCGAGCAGCAGGCGCGCCGACTCGGACGCATCCTGGGCGCAGTGACCGCGGCGATCTACGCGGCGATCCTGATCTATGTGCTGACTCCACCGACGCTGGACTCGGTGCCGCTCCAGCTGACCGACCTGGCGACCGTCGTGGCCGCGTACGCCCTGTGGTCACAGAAGCAGTGGGCATACGCGTTGACCTACTACTGGGGATTGGTGTTGAGCACCCAGGCGCTGATCTCGCCCGCGCTGCAGAGCCCCGATTTCCCCCATTATCAGTTCCTGGCGTTCTGGGCGATTCACTTGCTGGTGGTCTGGGCGGCCATCTATCTCACCTGGGGGCCCGGGATGCGGCCGGACTGGCGCAGCTATCGACTCGCCATCGCCGTCACGCTGGCCTGGGCGACGGTGACGTTCACGTTCAACCGCATCGCAGGAACCAACTACGGCTTCCTCAATCGCAAGCCGTCGACGTCGTCCCTGCTGGATGTGATGGGCCCTTGGCCGGTGTACATCTTCGTCGCGGCGGGGCTGGTGCTCATCGTGTGGGCGTTGATGACCTGGCCCTGGGTCCGCAGGCGGCGCCGAGTTAATCTCGAAACATGACGGTTCCCGGGGACTGGGCGCCCGACGCGTGCACGTTGCCGACGAGCGACCGTCCACTGCGGATCGCGGAGTTCGATGACTTGTTCACTTTCGTCGTGCGGGCCGAGCGCCGCGCGCCGACACTTCTGGACCTGGTGCTGCGGCGCATCGTCGAGGCGCCCGCCGGGGACCTTGCCAAGCGTGAGAGTGAGTGCTGTTCTTTCTTCACCTTCCGGTTCGACGCCGACGGCGACGATGTGGTGATGCACGTCGAGGTGCCGGCCGGCCAGGTCGAGTTGCTCGACGCGCTCGAAGCACGCGCCTGCGCGCGGCCATGACCGAGACCGTCGTCGTCAGGGTCAAGCCCGGCAGCAAGAAGGGCCCGCTCGTCGAGACCGGCTTCGACGGCGAACTGACGATCTACGTCCGGGAACAGGCCGTGGAGGGCAAGGCGAACGCAGCCGTCGTCAAGCTGCTTGCCGAGCACTTCGGCGTTCCGCGCAGTCGCGTCGAACTGGCCTCCGGTGCGACGTCGCGCATCAAGCGTTTTCGCGTCACTCGATAGGCGCGAGCGTGCGCAGAATGTACGCGTTTGACGGCGTGTCGGCGTGCAGACACGCACACTCGCCGAAGGGAGGCTAGGCGACGCCGAGATACGCCGCGCGAATGCTGTCGTCGTGCAACAATTCTCGCGCGTCACCTGCCCTGGTTACCTGGCCGGTCTCCAAGATGTAGGCCCGATCCGACCTGCTGAGCGCCTGCTGCGCGTTCTGCTCGACCAGTAGCACCGTGGTCCCCTGCGAATTGATCTCGGCGATGATCTTGAAGATCTGCGAGATCACCATCGGCGCCAAACCCATCGACGGTTCGTCGAGCAGCAGCACCTTTGGCCTTGCCATCAGCGCACGCCCGATCGCCAGCATCTGCTGCTCGCCACCCGACAGCGTTCCGCCGACCTGGTTTTTGCGTTCGGCCAGTCGCGGGAACGTCTCCAACACCCAGTCCAGCCGTTCTTTGTGTTCGGCTTTGGATGCGAATTTCCGTCCGTAGCAACCCATTTCAATGTTCTCGGTGACGGTCATGCCCGGGAAGACACCTCGGCCCTCAGGCGCCTGAATCAGCCCGTCGGTGACCCGCTTGTGCGCCTTGACCCGGCTGATGTCCTGACCGTCGAACCACACCGAGCCCGAGCTGAGCGGCCGCAGCCCCGAAATCGCGCGCATCATCGTCGTTTTGCCGGCGCCGTTGGAGCCGAGCAGCGTCACCAATTCCCCTTCGTGCACCACCAGCGACACGCCGTGCAGCGCCTTGATGCGGCCGTAATGCACCACCACATCGCGGGCCTCGAGCAGGATCGGGCGGTCGTCACTTGACGTCATCGTCGGGCACCCCCAGATAGGCAGCGATGACCTTGGGGTCCTCGCGGATCTCGTGCGGCAGGCCGTCGGCGATCTTGCGGCCGAACTCCAGTACCACGATTCGGTCGGTCACCCCCATCACCAACCGCATATCGTGTTCGATCAGCAGGACGGTGTAGCCATCGTCGCGGATTTTGCGGATCAACTCGATCAATGCCGCCTTCTCGCTCGGGTTGAATCCGGCAGCGGGTTCGTCGAGGCACAGCAGCTTCGGCTCGGTGGCCAAGGCGCGGGCGATCTCGAGCCGCCGCTGGTCGCCGTACGGCAGATTCTTGGCCTTCTCCTCCCCCCGATGCGCGATGCCGACGAAGTGCAGCAGCGCCGCGGCGCGTTCGATCGCCGTCTTCTCCTCGCGCCGATGCCGCGGGGTGCGCACCAGCGCGCCGGGTACCGACGTCTTGTGCCGGGCATCCGTTGCGACGACGACGTTCTCCAGCGCGGTCATCTCGCCCCACAGCCGGATGTTCTGGAACGTGCGAGCGATGCCCTTACGGGTGATCTGGTGCCGCTTGATCCGTCCCAACGGCGCGCCGTCGAAGATCACCGACCCCGAACTCGGCCGGTACACGCCGGTGATCGCGTTGAAGCAGGTGGTCTTCCCGGCGCCGTTCGGTCCGATCAACCCGAGGATCTCGCCGCGTTTGATGCTGAAGCTCACCGAGTCCAGCGCGACCAGCCCGCCGAATTTGACGGTCAAATCCTGCGTCTCGAGGAGGACTTCACCTTCAGCGGCACGGATTTCGCGGTGGACGCCTGCCAGGTCCTCGATCGTCATTGAGCAGGCTCCTTTTCGCCCGGCGGCGTTCTGAGCAACTCGCGTGCCGCCTTGCCGTAGGTCAGCAGCTGCTGGCGGACTGGGAACAGCCCCTCCGGCCGGAAGATCATCATCACCACCAACGCCAATCCGAAGAACAGATACTTCAAGTCGCCGAGGTTGATGCCGAGGAAGTGCACGCCGAGCAACCGGTTCGGCAGGTACACGATGATGAACGCGCCGAAGATCACACCCAGCTTGTTGCCCTGACCGCCGAGCACCACCGCGCACAGGAAGAGCATCGAGTTGATGATGTTGAACGTCGGCGGGGCGACGTACTGCACCTGGCCTGCATACAGCGCGCCGGACAGACCGCCGATCGCCGCACCCATCACAAAAGCCCACAGCTTGAAGCGGAACGTGTTGACGCCCATCACTTCTGCGGCGTCCTCGTCCTCGCGGACCGCCACCCATGCCCGGCCCACCCTGCTGCGTTCCAGGTTGCCGACCAGAAGAAGGATCACCACGATCAGCACGAGCCCCAACCAGAACCACCAGGTTCCGTAGTTGGCGTGACCCGACGAGTTGCCGTTGGAGAACACCCCCTCCGGCAGCTTTTCGCTCTCCCCCAACCGCGGATAGGCGACCTCGTTGAGGCCACGCGGTCCGTTGGTGATGTCCGCGAGATTGTCGGCCATCAGTCGGATGATCTCGCCGAAGCCCAGTGTGACGATCGCCAGGTAATCGCCGCGCAACCGCAGTGTCGGGATGCCGAGGATCAAACCTGCCAACGCGGTCATGGCCATCGCCAGCGGCACGCATGCGAGCCAGGCCCACGGCGCGCTGAACCAGCCGTCGGGCCCTACCTTGTTCCACGGACTGTCCGGGCTGGTGAGCAGCGCGACGGTGTACGCGCCAACGGCGTAGAACCCGACGTAGCCCAGGTCGAGCAGACCAGCTTGGCCGACAACGACATTCAGGCCGATAGCGATGATCGCCACCATCGCGAACTGAGCCATGGTGCCGCCGAAGCTGATGCCGGGCGTGTCGAGGAACGGCGGCGTGTAGAGCGGCAGCAACCCGAGCGCGCCGAACAGCAGGACACCGAATGCCCACTTCTGCACCCGAGACAGCCCGCCCCACCAGTCGCGCAGGCCGTCACCGGGAGCCAAGAGTCGATTCATGCTCGCGCCTTCCCGAGGCTCTCACCGAGTATGCCCGTCGGCCTGAACAGCAGCACCAGAACCAGCAGCACGAACGCGACGACGTCGCGCCACTGCGTGCCGAAAACGGCCTGGCCGTAGTTCTCCATGATGCCGAGCAGCAGACCGCCGAGAAGAGCACCGCGCAGGTTGCCGATACCGCCGAGCACTGCGGCCGAGAACGCCTTGATGCCCAACAGGAATCCGCCGGAGTAGATGATGCCCTGCGGCACCTTGAGCGTGTAGAGCAGCGCTGCCGCGCCCGCGAGCAGACCGCCGATCAGGAACGTCGTCATGATGATGCGTTCGCGCGACACCCCCATCAGTGTCGCGGTGGTCGGATCCTGGGCGACAGCGCGGATGCCGCGGCCGAACTTGGTCCGGTTGATCGCAAAGTCGGTCAGCACCGCGAAAATCAGCGCCGCGACGATGATCACGATCGTGACGTTGGAGACCGTCGCGCCGAAGACATGGAACTGAGTCTTGGGCTGCACAAGGATGATCGGCTGCTGCGCATTGCTTCCGCCGTATCCCTTGAGCAGCTTGGGCAGCACGAAGTGCACGAACTCCTGCAGCACGAACGACATGCCGATTGCGGTGATCAGGAATGTCAGCGACCGGGCACCGCGTCTTCGCAGCGGCCGGTACGCGATGAATTCCAGACCCACCGCCGCCGAACCCGACACCAGCATCGCGAACAACATCGCGATGGCCAGATACAGGATCGTCAAAGCGATGCCCTTGCTGTACGCATTGCCGCTCGGCGTGAAGCCGACGATGACGTCGAGCGCGAAGTACGCGCCGAACATGCCAAGCATGAATATCTCGGAATGCGCGAAGTTGATCAGTCGAAGCACACCGAACACGAGCGTGTACCCGACTGCCACCAATGCATAGATGGCCCCCCACGACAGTCCGTCGATCGTCAACTGCCAGAAGCCGATTCGCAGACCTTCTAGGTTGAAGTTGATGTTGGCGGCCAGGCAGGCGTATTGCGCCCCGTGATCTAGGCACTGTTGGATCATCCGGGGGCAGCTCCTCGCGACAGTGATCTATCCGGTAGGTCGTATGCAATAAACGCATCGCCAGCGAAAACGCGTCCGAGCCATACGGTCTCGGACGCGCTTCGCTTCAGCGACTTACTGGACCTTGAAGATCCAGATGAGGTTGGTGGTGAGCTCACCGGTCGGTGTCCACTGGTACTTACGGGCCACACCCTGGCCGTTGTAGTTCCTGACGAAGTCAAGCAGCGCGGGCCGGGTGATCGCGCCCGAGTCGATGCCCTTGACCAGTATCGTGCCGAGGTCGTAGCCCTCCGCACTGTAGGTGCCCGCATCGGTGTTGAACTTCTTCTTGTACTCGTCGGCGAACGAACCGGTGGCCGGGCCGCACGGGCAGGACAGGATGGCGCCCTTGGTCGCTTCACCGCCCTGCTTGACGTACTCGGGATCCTTTGTGCCGTCGGCGGAAACGAATGTTCCCCCGAAGCCGCCGTCCTTGAGCTGCTGGGTCAGCGGCGCAGCCTCCGAGTAGTAGCCGCCGTAGAAAACGGCATCCGGGTTGACACCCTTGACCTGTGTCACCGCGGCGGAGAAGTCCTTGTCGCCCTTCTTCACCGAGATGTTGCAACCCGAATCCGCCACCGGGCCCAGCGTCTCACGGACCGCTGATGCCAGGCCCAGACCGTAGTCGGTGCTGTCGTCGATCACGCAGACCTTCTTGTAGTTCAACGTGTTCTTCAGGTAATTGGCGACCGCCGGGCCCTGCACGGCGTCGTTGGCGAGGCCGCGGAAGAACGTCTTCCAGCCGTTCTGGGACAGCGTCGGGTTCGTCGCAGACGCCGTGGTGGCGACCAGGCCTGCCTGGTCGAACACGGTGCCGGTGGCTTTGGTCTCACCCGAGAACGCCGGACCCACCAGGCCGATCGTGTACTGGTCGTCGACGATCTGCGGCGCGATCGCGGTGGCCTTCTGCGGATCGCCCTCGGTGTCGAACGGCTTCAACTGCACCTGGCAGCCCTTGTTGGCCGCGTTGTGCTTGTCGATTGCAAGCTGCACACCGTTCTTGATGTTGATGCCCAGCGCGGCGTCCGGGCCGTTGAGGGCACCCGCCATCGCGATCGACACCGGCGGGCAGGTGGCCTTGCCGTCACCGGCGGGATCGGCCGGCGCGGCACTCTGATCGGACTTGACTTCCTTGCCCTGCTCGTCGATCTGCACTTGCTCGACGATCTTCAGGTCGGCCTGCGCAGTGCCTCCGCCACCACTCGGCTCGGATTGTTGGCACCCGGCAATACCGAGCACGACCAGAACCGCACTACCGAGAGCAAATACATTGCGTGTCACGCGCTGGCGCACACTTCACCTCCGGGTCAATGTTTTCGTCGGCACCGGCGCACCAGCCCTCCTCTGCCGGGGCGGCGATGCTTCGGGAAGACCATAGCCAACGGGAACCCATGTCGCGTCATGTTGGAAAACGGGGACTGCTGACCGGCCGGAAATTCGCGCCCTTCGGCGCGTCGGAAACGCAGTATTTACGCTTTCTCTGGCGCATCGAGAGTTTCGAGCACCACCTCGGCGACGCGCCTCATCGTGGTGCGGCGATCCATCGCTGCGCGCTGGATCCATTTGAACGCCTCGGGTTCGGACATTCCCTGCTTGGTCTGCAGCAAACCCTTCGCCCGTTCGACGAGCTTGCGGGTCTCCAATCGGTCTGACAGCGTCGCGACTTCGTTCTCCAGCGCGGTGATTTCACCGAACCGGCTCACCGCCACCTCGATCGCCGGAATCAGATCGGTGATGTTGAACGGCTTCACCAGGTAGGCCATCGCGCCCGCGTCGCGCGCTCGCTCGACGAGTTCACGCTGACTGAATGCGGTCAAGATGACGATCGGCGCGATGCGCTTGCTGGCGATCTCGGAGGCGGCGTCGATGCCGTCGCGGCGCGGCATCTTCACGTCCATGATCACCAGGTCGGGCTTGAGACTTTCGGCCAGATCGACCGCCTCCTGGCCGTCTCCGGCCTCGCCGACGATCTCGTAACCTTCTTCGCGCAGCATCTCGGCCAAGTCCAGCCGGATGAGCGCTTCGTCTTCAGCGACGAGAACGCGGCGCGGCCTATCGGCGTCGGTCGGTGACCCGGTCATGGGACACATTGTGGCGGTCCGGTGGGCGATCAGCGACCGGGGGGCATCCTCTATGGTGGAAAGCCGCACTAACGCCACGCCCTCGTATCCCAACTGGCAGAGGAAACGGATTCAAAACCCGTACAGTGTGAGTTCGAATCTCACCGAGGGCACAGACAGTGAACGGGCGAGCCCCGAAGCGCTCGCCCGCCACTTTGCGCTAGTGCGCCCTGCTGTCAGCCCAGACCCAGCAGGCCGTGCTTGCCGATGCCGAAGTTCCCGACGCCGATGTTGCCCAGGCCGGCGTTCAGCGCGCCGCCATTGAACGCCCCGAGGTTGCCGAGGCCGGTGTTATGGGGACCCAGATTGAGGATGCCGGTGCTGCCGGTGCCGAAGTTCACGATGCCCTTGCTACCGGGCGTCGTGAGGACGCCGTAGTCGCATACGCCGCCTTGAATGCCGAACAAGCAGGCCGCGTTCGAGGTCGCAGGCGCGACCATCGCAATCGTTCCGGCTCCCAGCAGCGAACAACCGAGAATGGTGAGCGAACGGAGTTTCGGCATATCTGCCCCCTTAGCTAGTTTTGAGAATGCCGATGCCAAGGGTAAACCCGCCGTTGCTGAGCAATCAAGTATTCCGGCAAATATTGCGATCGTGTCGCTTATGGTCGTTGGTTAGGGTATTTGCCGATGAAAGTAGTCACTCAGCAACATCCTATATTAACGCCAACGGTGAATAATCAGCTGGGCTATGCACCTTCTACCGTCCGCATTTGACTTTGCTGTCATATTCGAAGACCGGGCGGATATCGTCGGCTAGGGCAAAGCTAAGACAGCGATGTCTGGACAACTTCGACATCGCTCCCGCGGCTTCGCCGATCCCATTCGGCGAGCACGTCGGGGTCGGTGGGCTTGCTGGTCAGGCTGCCTGCCAGATAAACCACCAGCCCAGTGGCCAGCCCCACGTAGATGGGCTCGTTGGCATAGATGTCGCCCAGGTACATCATCGTGGCCAGTGTCGCGATGGTGCCGACGGCCATCGCCGCCACAGCGCCGACGTTGGTACCGCGCCGCCACAACAGACCCCCGAGGATGGGCACCAGCAGGCCGCCGACCAGGATGTCGTACGCCACGGTCAGCGCGGCCACCACATCCTGCAGCACGCACGCGATGATCACCATCACGATGCCGAAACCGAACACGTAAAGCCGGTTGTTGCGGATGTGGTCGTGCTCGCTGCCCCCTTCGATGTCCTGGTGCCGCAACCGTGCGACGATGTCCTGGCTGAACACGGTCGCGGTGGCGATCAACGCCCCGCTTGACGTAGACATCACCGCGGCGAGCGCGGCTGCAAGCACCAGGCCGGCGAGCACCGGCGGCAACTGCTGCTCGACGAATTGGGCGAACGCGTCGTCACGGGACTCCAGCGCGGGAAGCAGCACCCTTGCCGCCATCCCGATCACCGCGCCCGCCACCGCATAGAGCAGGCAATACAGGCCCGACGCCGCACCTGCCCAGCGAGCCACCCCCGGGCTTCGCGCCGTGAACACCCGCTGCCAGATGTCCTGACCGATGAGCAGACCGAACGTGTAGATGACGAAGTAGGTCAAAATGGTGTCGCCGCCGATGGTGGTCAGCGACGTGGCATCGGCGGGGAGCTTGTCGGCCAGCCCGGAGATCCCTCCCGTCTTGTACAGCGCGACCGGCAGCAAAATGAAGAAGATGCCGATGGTCTTGACGAGGAACTGCACGAAGTCGGTCAGCGTGATCGACCACATGCCGCCCAGCGTCGAGTAGGCGATGACCACACTTCCGCCGAGGATGATCGCCGGCACCTTGTCGATGTCGAACAACGCGCCGAAGATCGTCGAGTAGGCGATGGTCGAGGTCACCGACAGCATCAGTGTGTAGCCCCACATCACGATGCCCGACAACACCGAAGATCCCGGCCCATAACGGAGTTCGAGCATCTGACTGACGGTGTAGACCCGCAGTCGCTGAATCCGTCCGGCGAACAACAGGCTCAGCGCCAGGATCCCGACACCAATCCAGAACACCAGCCACATGCCGGAAATGCCGTACTTGTATCCGAGGCCGACGCCGCCGATGGTGGACGCTCCGCCCAGCACGATCGCGGCCATCGTGCCGGAGTACAACAGCGGGCCCAGCCGGCGGCCGGCCACCAGAAAGTCGGATTGCGTTTTGGCCCTGCTCTTTCCCCAGAAGCCGAACGCAATCATGCCCAGCAGATAGATGACGACAATCGCGATGTCCATGATGTCCTCTCAGCGCATGTCGAAGTGGATGAGGGTCGGCCCGTCGGCGTCGAGTGCGCCGCGGACCAGGTCGGTCAGGTCAGCCGTCGACGTGGTGCGCAGCCCGCGCGCTCCCATCGCCTCTGCCAGAGCGGCGAAGTCCGGCGTTCGCAGATCGACAGCGATCGGTGGAATGCCGCGGGCCGCCTCCTGGTCGCGGATCTCCCGATAGCCGCGGTTGTCGACAACGACAACAGGCACCGGAAGTCGTTGCTCGACAAGCGTTGTCAACTCTTGGACGGAGAACATCAGCGCACCGTCGCCGAGCAGCACCACCACCGGCGTACCCGGTAGTCCGAGCGCGGCGCCGACGCTGGCAGGCAGCCCGTAACCGAGCGTGGCGAAACCCGGCGAATAGCAGAACCGACGGGGTGAGGGCATGTCGAAGAAGTGCACCGAACCGAAGTAGGTGACTTGCGAGCTGTCACCGGTCAGCACGCCCTCGGCGGGCAGCGCCGCCCGCACGGCGGCGTTGATGTCGGCGTATGCGCAGGCGTCCTTGGCCGCTTCCTCACGGCAGGCCGCCCGCAGCGCAGTGGCCCGCTCATCGGTGACGGAGCCTGGGTCGGGCAGTGCGGCACGAAGTGCAGCAGCGGTGGTGGCGGCGTCACCCAGCAGTGCATGGTCGGCCGGGCAGTTCTTGTCCAACTGGCCGGGGTCGATGTCGCAGCGGATCACGGTGCGGCCGCGAATCCGGCCGTCCCACAGGTCCGAGTCGCCCAGTTCGCTGCCGACCACCAGCAGCGCGTCGCTGTCGGCAGCGGCCTGCTGCACGGCGCGAAGCCGGACCGATGCGCCGACCGACAGCGGATGCGCTTCGTCGACGACCCCCTTACCGTTGACCGTCGTGGCCACCGGTGCGCCCAGCGCCTCCGCCAGCGCCGTCAGTTCAGGTTGAGCGTCGACGGCTCCGCCGCCCGCGATGATCATCGGCCGGCGGGCGGCCGCGAGCACCTCGGCCGCCCGCTGCACCACAGCTGGATCGGCTTGCGGTGGAATGCGTTTCGGGGCGATGCGCGGATGACCCGTCCACTGCCCTTCGAGAATGTCGACTGGAATCTCAATGTGCACAGGGCGGGGACGGCTCGCAGCGAACGAGTCGAACGCTTCCGTGACGGCATCCGCGGCTTCGTCGGCGGTGCGCACCCGGCGGCTCCATCGGATCAGCTGGTCCATTGCGCCGCTGGTGTTCTTGGCCTCGTGCAGCTGGCCGAGATCCTGGTTTTCGGTCCCGGTGGGCATTCCGGACGACAGGATCAGCATCGGCTGCGACTCCGCATAGCCGGTGGCCGCCGCCGTCATCGTGTTGGTCACGCCGGGCCCGCTGGTCGCCACCACCACGCCTGGCCTGCCGGTGACTCGGGCGTAGGCTTCCGCGGCGTATCCGGCCCCCTGCTCGTGGCGCGGGGTGATCGCGCGGATACCCGTCGCCGGAAAATGGCGGTAGAGCTCGAGGTTGTGCGTGCCTGGGATGCCGAAGATGGTGTCCACCCCGTGTGCGGCAAGGCTTTCGACCACCGCGGCGCCACCGTTGCGATGCGCGGTCACGGCTGTTTCATCCCCTGGGTCGCTTCGCTCCTGCCCGCCGATTTCATCCCCCGGGTCGCTTCGCTCCTGGCCGCCGATGCCATCCCCCGGGTCGCTTCGCTCCTGCCCGCCGAGGCCGCCAACACCGACATCAGCTCGTATGCGACGTGCGCGGCGGCGATCCCGGTCATCTCGGCATGGTCGTAGGCGGGCGCAACCTCCACGATGTCGGCGCCGACGACGTTGACGCCCACCAGGTTTCGTAGACAGTGCAGCAGTTCACGGCTTGTCATTCCGCCGGCTTCGGGGGTTCCGGTGCCCGGTGCGTGTGCCGGATCGAGCACGTCGATGTCGACCGAGACGTAGACCGGCGCATCGCCGAGGCGGGCGCGCATCCGCTCGATCACGGTGGCCAACCCGTCGAGTTGGACATCGTCGGTGCCGATCACCTGGAAGCCGAGAACGCGGTCGTCGGTCAGATCGGTCGATGCGTAGAGCGGACCGCGGATCCCGACGTGCAGGCAGTGTTCAGGGTCCAACAGGCCCTCCTCGCTGGCCCGCCGGAACGGCGTCCCATGCGTGAACGGGGCGCCGAAGTACGTGTCCCAGGTGTCGAGGTGGGCGTCGAAGTGCAGCACGGCAATCGGGCCGTGGTCGCGATGCACCGACCGCAGCAACGGCAGCGCGATGGTGTGGTCGCCGCCCAGTGTGATCAACTTCGTCCCGCCATCTCGCAACTCGTCGGACGCGCGCTCGATCGTGGAGATCGCCTCGGCGATGTCGAACGGATTCACGGCGATGTCACCGGCGTCGGCCACCTGTTGAACGGCGAACGGTTCGACGTCCAGTCGTGGGTGATACGGCCGCAGCAGCTTGGACGAGGCGCGGATGTGGCCGGGTCCGAACCGCGCGCCGGGCCGGTACGACACGCCGGAGTCGAACGGGATGCCGACGACCGCGACGTCGGTGTGGGTCACTTCATCGGTGCGGGGCAGGCGTGCGAAGGTGGCCGGACCCGCGTAGCGCGGCACTCGCGTGGCATCGACCGGTCCGATCGGGGGCTGAGACGTCATGCCTAGGAGGCTGCCCGAAATCCTCCCCGACAGATATAGCCATTCTGTCGAATTAGGACAGACCTTGTTCGACGATATGTCCATGCTTACCGTTGCAGAGCTGGTCGCCGATCCCGGACTGGGGCTGGAACTGGTCGCGGGACGCGGCGGAGCCGAGCGCGAGATCGAGGCGGCAGCGGTTTCCGAGTTGGTCAACCCCGGCCCTTGGCTGCAGGGCGGCGAGCTGCTGTTGACCATCGGCCTGTTGCTGCCGAAGACCCTCGCGGGCTGTCGGTCCTATCTGGCGGATCTGGATGCCGCCGGGGTGCGGGCCCTCGGTATCGGGTTGGGCGTCGAACTGCCCCATCAACGGGCGCCGGCGCGACTGATCACCGCCGCCGATGAGGTCGGCATGCCGTTGTTGACGGTGCCCGATCCTGTGCCTTTCATCGCGGTGACAAAGGCGGTTTTCGCTTACCGGGCGCGGGCCGAACGGCGAGAGCTGGAGTGGGCGCTACAAACCCAGCGCGCGTTGACCGCCGCGGCCGTCACGCCGGGCGGGCTGCTGGGCATCCTTGCCGCCCATCGTGACACGACCGGTCGGTCAGGTGTGGTGATCGACCTCCTCGGACGGATACTCGCTCAATCCGATTCGGACGCAGAGCAATTGATTGCGCGGTTGTCCGGGCTGCTCGAGTCGGTCCGCGATCAGGGCCTCAACGCTGCGGCCGCCGACATCAGCGACGGCCGCAAGCGCGAGCTGCACGCGCTCGGAGCGCGACGGCTTCGCGCCTGGCTGTTGATCGACGGACCCGCGGAACTGCCTGCCGCCCATCAGATTTCCGGTGACCTGGTATCGCTTCTTTCGCTGGAGCTCGAGCGGCGCCACGGCCTCAACACCGCTCAGCGCCGCGGCCGAGCGCAGGTGCTGGACCGGCTGGCGCGTTCCACCGTCGACGATGTGGTGGCAGCGCGCTGGCTGGCGTCGGTCGGGTTGCAGGACACCGACATGCGCGCCGCCGCCGTCGCCGCCACGGACGACGCTGATGATTTGGCCGCCGACCTGCTCACCAGTATCCCGGATGCGTTGGTGCGTGTGGTCTCAGAAGTCGTCGAACTGGCCGTGCCCCTCGACACGGATCTGCCCGGCGTGCTCACTACGTTGGCGGGCAACCGGCCTGCGGGCATCGGCATCGCGGTGCGCCCCGGTGCGCTGGTCGTCTCGTTGCGTCAGGCCCGGTCGGCGTTGCCCGCCAGCCGGGTGCAGGGCAGACACATGCACGCAGACGACATCGCCAGCAGTCGCTTGCTTCTCAATACCGTTGGCGCACAACCACTTCAGGCATACGCCGACGCCGTGCTCGGCCCACTTGACGCGATGGACCGGTCGGGGGACCTGCTACGCGGGCTCACGGCCTTCCTCGAACACAACGGACACTGGGGCTCCGCAGCCACCGCGCTGCGCGTCCACCGACACACCATCCGAAACCGCATCGAGGCGGTCGAGCGACTAACCGGGCGGCGCATGGAGTCCGCGCAGGACCGCCACGAGTTGTGGCTGGCACTGCGGGCTCGTGACGCCGCCCGGATGTCGTCTGACTAGCCGGCCGCGGAGGCCGAGGCGTCCTCACTGGCCGCGTGCTTCGGGGCACGCGGCGCGGCCTTGGTGGTGTCCTCGCCCAGCTTGTCCTTGATCTGGTCGACGGACGTGCCGTTGCGCACCGCTCCCTTCGCGTGCTTGCCGGCCCCCGAGTTGCCGCGCGCACCCTTCTTGCCTTCGCCGGTCTTGTTGTCTCCACCGGCCTTCTTGTCCCCGTCCTTCTTGGCGTCGCCGCCCTTGGCGTCGTCGTCGTTCTCCTTGCGGGTGGCCGGGGTGGTGGCCTTCGGATCGTCGGGTGTCTTGGTGTCATCGGTCGCCGCGGGACGAGTCGCCGACGCCGCAGGCTCGGCCCCGGTGGCCGCCTCCGGTGCGGTCGCCGCAGCGGGCGTCGGATCCTTGTCGCCCTTCGTCTCCTCGGACTTGGCCGACTTGTCTGCCGCAGGCTCGTCCGGCGCCGAAACCTTCTCGGTCGTTTCCTGGGTCGCCGGAGTGGCTGCGTCAGCCGGTCCGAAGGTCTCGGTCACTGCCTTCTCGGCCACGGCCGCAGTGTCGACCGACTGGATTGCGGCCACCGTGGAGGTCGTCGTCGGTGTCTTCTTGAAGGACGCCGCCCACGCCGCGAGCGCTTGGGCCAATGCGTTGCCGACTTGCGAACCGATCTGCTGCACCGTCTGCTGCACTGCGGGCACAACCTGGTTCACGACCGTCGTCTGGACCGCGGTCGCCACCTGCTGAACCAGCTTCTGCAGCGATGCCGCCAGGGCCGCGGCAAGATCGCTGGACTGCCGCTCCTTGATGATGTCTCTGATCCATTCGCCCGCAGGCTTCAACTTCCACTCGCCGGACGCCTCGTCGAAGTAATAGAGGCCGAATGAACCCTGCTCGGTCAGTTCCTGGCCCAATCGGTCACGCAGGCTGTAGATGAAAGCCGGCCCGACCCAGTCCTTCCAGCTCTCCGCTATCTCCCGGTACTGAGCAGGCAACTGCGCCATCTGCGCGTCGGTCAGACCGTCACCCCACACGGTCAGGAAGTCGCTGATGAATTTGAGTTGATTCTGATATGCCGCTGCTTGGTCGGCGTTGAGCGACGTGGGCAACCCGTATTCCGAAGCCCAGATCTTCACCAAGTCATCGCCATTGTCGAGCATGGTCTGCCGCATTTGCAGAAGCATTTGCAGCGGCGACAAGAAACCCGGGTTTTGCTCGGCGAAGGTCCGTTGGTAGTTGTACGGGTGATACGACAACGCGTCGAAGAAACCCTTGGCGCCGTTGGCATACATCGACTTTACGAATGTCACCGGGTCCATCGTCAACCCGCCGGCCGTGATGACCGCGCCCAGCACGCCAGCCACCACGGTCGCGTTCGGATCCGCGGCTTTGATCGCGGTATACGCGGCCTTCAACACATTGGTGTATGCGACCGGATCGACGGCTGGCGACCAGGTTTTGTATGAGTTCGGCTCATTCCACACCTCGTAGGCCGAAATTTCGCCCTGGTATCGCTGGGCAACCTCGGCCGCAAAAGCCGCGAATGCCGTCGGGTCGGGCGCCACGCCGACACATCCGAGGCATCCGGTGCCGTCCTGCCCACCGTAATAGGGCGTCGAATTCAGCACTCCGAGCACCGAGAATCCGCGGTCGGTTGCCTCCTGGATGATGCGATCCATTTTTTTCCAGTCGGGCGGGAACAGTTGCTCCAACGGCGAGCCTGGCTGCGCAGGTTTGATCGCCGCCCACGGGACGATCACCCGAACCGTGTTGACTCCCAGTGCCTGCATTTCGTCGAACCGGGCCTCGATTTCGGCGTCGGTCGCGTTGTAAAGATCGGAATCGGCGACGCCGATGGTGTCGGACTCTTCCTTGATGACCGCCGTTTCGACGATGTGGTACGTCGCCGCGCTCACCGGCCTCGGCAGCGGGGAGGTGGGCGCGAGCAAATTCGTCACGTAGGCACATAAGATCGCGATCGGCACTACGGCAATCAAGGTGAATATCGAGTACCGCCGTATACGGCGACTCATGGCCCGGCTCATAGCCACTCCCGTTTCAGTTGTCAGTCCGAAGACATGGCACCAGTTGTGTCGACTCAAATTAGCCCATCGGGCAGTAAAGCGCGCATCCAACTCAAAAAGACTTTTGGTCTGAAAAGTTCGGCGCCGCAAGGCATCTTCCCGGCTCGGCGTCGGGCGGTCACCTGGCACACGTGCCCTGTGCGCATTTCGGCAAATTCAGCAAAGATCATGCTGCTGCTTCCCTAATGGATCGCGCGCCCTTCTTCAGTGTCCTAAAACTGGGAATATCGAGGTGATCACGGTCGCGTCACGCGCCGATTTCGCCTGTGGCTCGGCGAACACTGGTGACCGCGGTTTGCGGCGAGTGCAGCAAGCAAAAAGCGTGCCGCGTCTCGGCCGCTTCCCGCAGCGCGAATGGCTCGGCTATATCGCTGAATAATCACTTCGCTCAAACGGCGAGTGGCCACGTCCGAGGACGACTTCTTCGGCTGTCGACACACCGTCGTGCAATCGACCGGTCGTGCGCTATCGGCGTGTCAGTCAGCAACGCGATCGGCGTTATCCGAAAAACCGCGACGAACAGGCGGCGGTTAAATGAACGGCAAATGTCAGCGCCGAGGTGGCTCTGTTACCGGAACGCCGAGGCAAACACAAGACTCAACTCTGCGCCGGGGAACCGAAAACCCCAGGTGAGGGTACCTGGCGGCGTTACGCTTCCAGGGTGGTGGTCAAGGTACGACCAGTATGCGTCCCCGATGTAGCACTCGAGAGCCGTGTCCCGGCCCGCACGCGGCATCAAAACGAAGCTGTGGCCCGCCACCTCCGGGTGCTGACCGTCACCACCCGCATCGGCGCGGTCATCAGTATCTTCTTCGGCATTCAGAGCTTGATCGTCGGACAGGACGTGGCGTGGATTGCGATGGTCAACTTGGCCAGCGGTGCGCTGTTCCTTCTGATTCCGCTGCTGTACCGGTTCGGCGAGCTGATCGCGCCGCTGGTGTTCTTCTTCGTGGCTTATACAACGATCACCGTGGTGTGTTGGCACCTCGGCACCAGCTCGGGATTGCCGCTCTACTATCTGCTCGCCGCGACTCTGATGGTGTTGATCCTGGGCGTCGACCACCTGATGCTCACGGCGGTACTGGGCGCAGCCAACGCCGCGACCGTCATCGCGCTCGAGTGGTTGGTTCCGTACAACACTGGCGTGCAACCTGATTGGGCCTACCGGACGGGGTTCACCCTCACGGTGATATCGGCCTTTGCGATGGGCATCGCGGTGGCGTGGTATGCGCTGCGGGAAATCCGGCGCGCCCGGTTGGCGATGGAAGCCGAGTACGAACGCTCCGAGAGACTGCTCACCAACATCTTGCCCGCGACCATCGCCGAACGCCTGAAAGACCCGTCGCGCAACATCATTGCCGACGGGTACGACGACGCCTCGATTCTCTTCGCCGACATCGCCGGCTACACCGAGCGCTCCAGTGACACTCCCCCGACCGATCTGGTGCGCTTCCTCGACCGGCTCTACACCGACCTGGATGCGCTCGTCGACCGGCACGGCCTGGAAAAGGTCAAGACGACCGGCGATTCGTACATGGTGGTCAGCGGCGTTCCAGAACCGCGCGCCGATCACCTGGAGGCACTCGCCTGCCTCGCGCTCGACATGGCCGGTGCGGTTGCCGACCTACGGGATCCGCAGGGCCAAGAAGTGCCGTTGCGCATCGGCATGGCGGCCGGGCCGGTGGTGGCGGGGGTCGTCGGTGCGCGCAAGTTTTTCTACGACGTGTGGGGTGACGCGGTCAACGTCGCAGCGCGGATGGAGACCACCGACGTGGAGGGCCGGATTCAGGTACCCCACGACGTTTACGAGCGGCTCAACCATGCGTTCGTGCTCGAAGAGCGCGGCGAGGTGGACATCAAGGGAAAGGGCATCATGCGCACCTGGTATTTGGTCGGCCGTCGCGACGAAGCGGCGGTCAAGACCACGGTCGAGAGACAACCGGCCGAACCGGCGACTCCACCAGCCCGTCAGTAGCCCTTCTAAACCTTCCGGTTCTCCGATTTGATCAGCCAGGCCAGCTTCTCCAGCCCGTCGATGAGCTGATGCAGGATGTCTGCGGTACTGGGGTCCTCGGCATCGACAGCGTCATGCACGGCGCGAATGGTGTCGACCGCCGCATACGTGCGACCGGTGATGAGGTCGACGACCTCCGCCGTGCCGCGCTCAAAAGCCGGGAACTCCGGCAGCGACGTGGTTGTGGCGACGGTGTCCGAGCGGCCGTCGGGCACCGCGTCCAGCGCCCGCATCCGCTCGGCGACCGTATCGCTTGCCTCGCGGGCGAAGTCAACGAGTTCGTCGAGTTGCAGGTGAAGGTCGCGGAAATTGGTGCCCACAACGTTCCAGTGGGCCTGCTTGCCCTGCAGGTGAAGTTCGATCAGGTCGACCAGCACCCGTTGCAAGTTGGCGCTGAGTTCCGGCGACGCCTGGAATGCTTGGATTTCTGCCTCGGTGCGACGTGTTGTGGTACCCATGCCTGCCACAACATCCGCAAATCTGGAATCATTCCAAATTGGCCGAGTCTTGCCGTTCCAGCAGTCGGGCGTAACCCGCCCCCATAGCGAGCAGTGCCAGGCCGACCACGATGAACACCACGACTCGAAAGATGCCGTCGAGTGTGCCGAGGTCGAACAGGAAAAGCTTGGCCATCGCCGCGGCGACCAGCGTCAGCCCGGCCCCGATCGGCAACGACCGCTCCGCTTTGGTGAGGCGCGCTGCGTAGATGAAGAGCGCCGCGGCCATCGCGATCCAGCAGATCGTGGCGGCCATGTGCCCCGCGAAAAAGCCGCCGTTCTCGCCGCCGAGCCAGACACCTGCCGTGACGGTGAATGCGGTCACGGCATAAGTCAACACGACGGCAGAGCCCGCCCAGATGACGGCTTCGTCGCGCCAGGACCACGCGATGGCGATTGCGCACGCCGCCAGCAGGACACTGGCGATCAGTGTCGAAACGCCGGCCGCAGTGGCGGTTCCGGTGGCCTCTACCAAGGAGATAGGTGGCGCGTAGACCAGGAACGTGCAGCCACCGACGAATCCGAATCCGACTGCCGCCCATCGCGCGATCGGGTCGCGCCGCCCGGCGATCGCGACCACGACGGCCATCGCCAGCAGCACCGGGCCAGCGACGTGACCGTCGAACGCGACCGTCACCGCGATCAACGCTGAAGCGACCGACAATGCGGACCAGATCTGCCGCACCGCGCCTGTCACACCAGGCGGTCCGGTCAGCACGATCGCGAGCATCACCGCGGCCAGGCTCGCCGCCATCAGCGCTGCCGCAGCATCGTCGACGGCCAGCGACACGCAAAGCAGCGGCAGCACACCCACTGCGGTCAACACGGCCATGACAACCCGATTTCTGGTGTGCGCCAACAAGATCAGTGCCCCGGTGATGGCCAGCGCCGCCGCGATGGCGCATGCACCCGCCAGCCACAAGTTCCGACCCGACTCAAACGAGACTCCGACCAAGGCGATCAACAACGGGAAGGTGGTGGCCGCCGTTCGGGCCGCGTGCAGCCAGATCCAGTCCTTACCGAGTTGCACGGACAGCGAGGCGGCGGACAGCGCGATCATGAAGCCGATGAGCAGCAGCGTGACGCCGTCGGTGAGCACGGGCGCGAGAAGGGTCAGTGGCGCCAGCACGAGCACGCCCAGGTGTTGCGAACTCCAGCGCCGAGCCAGCGCCATACCGCCGCCGCCGATCAGCGCGGCGATGACGAGGCCGACGGGCGCGGGCACCCAGTGGTAGATCGTTGTCACAGCGATGACGTCCATGTATGCGGCGGCAAGGCCGGTGGCCGCCAATGCGATGGCACCGATCCCCCCGCCGGGACGCGCGTTCAGCCGCCACGCGCATGCCACCAATCCGGCGGCCAGCAGCGCGCCACCTGCGACGCGGAACTCGGGGCGCAGGATGCCGGCCTGGGCGGCCAGCACCAACAGCAGCACGACGCCGGTGAGCGTGACCCCGACGCCCGCGACCGCCAGCAGCTTGCCGATCCAGCCTTCCGAGCGTTCTGGCCGCTGCCGCGTGACTGGGCGCGGATATTGCGCAGGATAGTACGGCGGATGCTGCGGCCAATACGGGACGGTGGCTGCCTGAACGTGCGATTGCGCCGTCAAGATGCGGTCGAGTTCGGCCAGATCCGCGTACAACCGGGCCATCACGGCACGGTGCGGCATTTCAGTCATGCGACCGATCGTCGCAACGCGCGGTCGAATGCGGATGAGTAGGACTACTCGTCTTTGTCCAGGCCGTGTTCGATCGCATAGCGGGCCAGTTCCACCCGATTGGCGACCTGCAGCTTGCGGAAGGTGGCTTGGACATGGTTCTCCACGGTGCGGTGGCTGAGCGACAGACGCGCCGCGATCTGCTTGGCCGTCAGCCCCTTGGCGACGAAGCGCAGGACCTCTGTCTCGCGTTCGGTCAAGCTCGGGGTGTCGAGGCCCGTGCCGGGGGTCTGCGCGATGCGGCGGTACTCCCCAAGCACAAGCCCGGCCAGGCCCGGCGTGAACACGGCGCGTCCGTCGGCCGTCGCGCGCACCGCGTCGCCGAGCTCCTGCTTCGACGCTCTCTTGACGAGATAGCCTGTTGCGCCTGCTTTTACTGCTTCCAGGACGTCGTCCCGTTCGTCGGACGCCGAGAGCACCAGAATTCGCGTCGAGGGTGACACCGCGAGCACCTCTGTGGTGGCCTGCGCGCCGTCACCGTCGGACAGTCGCATGTCCATCACCACCACGTCGGGATGCACCACCGCGGCGCGGCGACGCGCGGCGGCCACCCCGTCGGCCGTCGCGACCACCGCGAAGCCGTGCTCGGCAAGGTCGCGGGCTACCGCGTCGCGCCAGATCGGATGGTCGTCAACGACCATCACTGTCGGGGTACCGTCAGCTCCCATTCCGTCCCACATCCCGACCCGGTGGTCAGCTTCGCGCTGCCGCCCAGCCAATTCAACCGTCCGACAATTGATTTGCTGATGCCGACGCGACCTTCCGCGGCCGCCGCTTCCAGCCTGCCTTCTGCGATGCCGACGCCGTCGTCGCGGACGCTGATGGTCACCGAGTCGCCAAGATCCTCCAGCAGGACGTAGGCGCGGGCATCGGGCCCCGCGTACGCCGCCGCGTTGTCCAGCGCGTTGCCCGCCGCGGCACACAACTCGGCCGCCACCACGGAGTCGAGCAGCACTGGGTTCGCGGGCACGCTCACCGAGACCCTGTCGGACGCCCGCCGCCGCAACAGCGCCCCGAGATCGGCGCTGGCTCCAGGCCGCGGTTCGACCTCGGATGAGCTGACCAACCGGCGCAGCGCGCGTTCCTGTTCACCCGCCAGCTCCGCCAAATCAGCTGTCTCTCCGCCGATTTCACGACCACGCCGGGACACCAGCGCCAACACCTGGATCACGCCGTCGTGAACTTGACGCGACAGCCGGTCCCGTTCCTGTTGCGACGCGGCGAGTTTGGTTGCCCGTTCGAGTTCTGCGTGGGCACGTCGCGCCGTTTGTGCGGCCATCCCCACTGCCAGGCCCACAGCGAGTTCGATGACGATCGTTGCGTTACGGCCCAGGTCGTAATTGAAGAAGCCCTTGACGACCGACGAGGCGATCATCACCGCCACGCCGGTGAGCATGCCGGGGACGGGACCGGCCAGGATCCCCGCCGAAATCGTCGCGTTGGTGGCCCAGAGTGTCGTCGGCCAGGACTGGTTGACCAGTGCCCACTGATCGGATGCGACGACCGCGGTGGAGCCGATCAGTGCCAGCACGACCACGATCTCGGCCAGCACCCATGCGAGCCTGCGGCCGAACCCCTGCAGGTACCCGGCGGCACACACCGCGCTCCAGCCGATCAGCACCGAAAACAACAGCCAGCCGACGGCTGGATGATCGAGGTCGTCGTTGATCGCGAGCTGGAACCCGAGCGCATAAAGGCAACTCAGCAGGCGGAACACCTGCGCCGCCCGCCACAGCGGGGTGGCCGGATCCCGGTCATGCACTGCTACAGCACCTTGGACAGAAACGCTTTCGTGCGTGCGTGCTGCGGATTGCTGAGCACCTCGCGGGGAGGCCCGTTCTCGACCACGACGCCGCCGTCCATGAACACCAGTTGGTCGGCGACCTCGCGGGCAAACCCCATCTCGTGTGTGACCACCACCATCGTCATGCCCTCTTGCGCAAGCTTCTTCATCACGCCGAGCACCTCACCGACCAGCTCAGGATCGAGAGCAGACGTCGGTTCGTCGAACAGCATCAGCTTGGGATTCATCGCAAGCGCGCGAGCGATAGCCACCCTCTGCTGTTGTCCGCCCGACAACTGCGCCGGGTAAGCGCCTGCCTTCTCTCCCAAGCCAACTTGGTCGAGCAAGTCACGGCCCCGCTCCGCGGCCTCCTTCTTCTTGACCTTCTTCACATGCACCGGCGCCTCGATGATGTTCTCCAGCGCCGTCCGATGCGGAAACAGGTTGAAGTGCTGAAAGACCATGCCGATGTCGCGGCGCTGCTTCGCTGCGTCTCGCGGTGACATTTCGAGCAGCTTGGTGCCCTTGTCGCGATAACCGATCAGTTCACCGTCGACATACAGGCGGCCCGCGTTGACCTGCTCCAGATGGTTGATACAGCGCAGGAACGTCGACTTGCCCGAACCGGACGGGCCGACCATCACCAGCACTTCGCCCTTGCGGACCTCCAGTGTGATGCCCTTCAGCACCTGCAGGGCACCGAAACTCTTGCAGACCTGTTCTGCCTTCACCATCGGCGCGGTCATGGATGCGGCTCTCCCGTCTGTGCCTTCGCCAGCGCCTCGAGTTGTTTGCTTGTCAACTTTCGGCTTGCCCCGCGCGAGAAGTATCGCTCCAGGTAGAACTGGCCGACCATCAGGATGCTGGTCACCACCAGATACCAGGCGGCGGCCACCAAAGCCAACGGTACGGGCTCGAACTCCCGCGCGGCGATCTCACGCATCGCAATGCTGTACAGGTCGTAGCTGTATGGCACGGCCGTCACCAGCGAAGTGGTCTTCAGCATGCTGATGACCTCGTTGCCGGTAGGCGGGATGATCACCCTCATCGCCTGCGGAAGCACGGTTCGGCGCATGGTCATGCCCCACGACATTCCCAACGCCGTGGACGCTTCCGACTGACCCTCTGGCACCGAACTGATTCCCGCACGGATGATTTCGGCCATATACGCTGCCTCGTTCAGTGCGAGGCCGAGCATCGCGAGGACGAAATAATTCGGATCGGTCAGGTGTATTTCGAAGAAGGCCGGCCCGAACGGAATGCCAAGCCGAATATTCTGGTAAATCGTCGGAATCAGCCCCCAGAACGCCAACTGTACGTATATCGGCGTGCCGCGGAAGATCCACAGGTACACCCACGACACGGACCGGAACACCGGATTCGGCGACAGCCGCATCACTGCGAGGATGACACCCAACACGATGGCCAACACCATCGAGTAGACGGTCAGCTGCAGGGTGTTCCCTACACCCGTCATGATCCGGTCGTTGAAAAGATATTCGGCGAATACCGGCCAGCGGTACGCATCGTTGGTCGCTGCCCCGTAAACGAACAGCAACACGAGGATGACGATGACGACCGCCGCTACCCACCGCCACGGATGTCGCAGTGGGACCGCGTCAATGGCGGCTGGGCTGGTGGATGGCGACGAGTCGACAACGGTCATTTCAGTTCTCCACCGCCAGCGTCAATTGATCGCGCCGTTGATCACTGGCTTGTCGATAACACCCTTTTCGACACCCCAGTTCGTGGCGATCTGCTTGTATTGGCCATTCTCGATCAAATGCTCGAGTGCCTGCTTGAGTGACTGCGCCAACGGCGAGCCCTTCTTCACGGGCCAGCCATACGGTGCGGCGTCGGCGATCTCGCCTGCGGCCTCGAGCTTGCCGTTGCTCTGCTTGATGGCGTAGAGCGTCACCGGCGAGTCAGCTGACATCGCGTCGGCCTGGCCGAGCACAACGGCGTTGGTGGCCGCGTCCTGGCCGTCGAACTTCATGATCTCGATTGCCGGCTTGCCTGCATCGGTGCACGCCTTGCTCTTGGCAGGCAACTCGTCGGTCTCCTCTGTCGTCGTAGCCTGCACCGCAACCTTCTTGCCGCACGCGTTGTTGGGATCGATACCCGCGCCTGGCTTTTGGGCCCACAAGATGCCTGCCGAGAAGTACGTGACGAAGTCAACGGTCTGCTCACGTTCCTTGGTGTCGGTGAAGGACGACATGCCGACGTTGAACGTGTCGCCCTGAATCGACGGGATGATCTTCGCGAAGTCCGCCTCGCGGAACTCCGCCTGCAGCCCGAGTGTCGCCGCGATCGCGTTCATCAGGTCGACGTCGAAGCCGACGACCTTGCCGCTGGGATCCTTGAACTCGTTTGGCGCGTACGGAATGTTGACGCCGACGACCAGCTTCCCTGACGACTTGATGGCCTCAGGCACAGTGTTGGCGATCGCATCGACCTTCTGGGCGTTCACCGCCGTGGTGGCCGTCGTCGGCCCGGCCTCTTCGCTCTTGCTCGAGCATCCCGACAGCACAAGGGCGCTGCTCGCAGCAAACACCGCCGCGATGCGCCAGAACTTCTTTGGTCCGCTTTGACATCCAGCTGACACGGTTGCCTCTACTTTCTGCTTCGTGGATCCGGCGCGCAGCACCGGTACCGGAACAGTAGTAGAGACCTAACGCGCTGGCAGGAGAACGGAAGCCAGCGATCAAGCTGTAACTCAGCCCCAGGCTTGCGGGCAGTACGTCGGGACCGCCCCCTGGATGAACGTTTCGGCCTGAGACTCGGTCCAGCCCTGATCTTTCATCAGTCGGTAGCCGACCTTCCACACCGACCCGCCCTGGCGTCCCATGTCGAGACAGAACCGCTTGGCGGTCCGGATGATGTCCGTTCTGTTCTTGAACGGCACGCCCTTGGCATCGAGGTAATCGAGGAATTTTGCGTCATAGACCGGGTCCGCATTCGCTGGGGCGATGGACACGGCCGCGCCGACCGCGATGAAAAGGGCCGCAACGAGGCAGCCTGTAGTGCGGCCAATCGCCGAATTCGTCATCCTCACTCCTTGTTTGCCCATGGGGATTGACCAGCTGTGCTGAACGGAACGTTTCGTCTGCTCATCGTAGCGAACACGTTTATCGTTACTGCATTCTCGTTAGCGCAGCGCTGTCGGTCTGCATTTGCGATCGCACTCGCAGGCCCTTTGCGTGAAGCGGAACAATTGGCGAAATGCGCGTCAATTTGCGCCGGTTATGCCACACTTCGGCCATGGAAAGTCCTGCTCCTCCCGCAATGCTGCAGCATCTGTGGAAGTCCGCCCTGCTATCCGGCATTCTTGCGGTGATTCTCGGCGTTCTCGTGCTGGCGTGGCCAGGCAAGACGATCGTCGTTGCGGCCATCTTCTTCGGCGCCTACCTATTGGTCACCGGTATCGCTCAGGTGATATTCGCGTTCGCCTTGCACGTGTCGGCAGGCGGACGGGTTCTGTTGTTCCTCAGCGGCGCGGCGGCGCTGATTCTGGCCGTGCTGTGCTTCCGCAGCCTGGCGGACTCGATTCTGTTGCTGGCCATCTGGATCGGGGTCGGGTTCATCTTCCGAGGGGTCGCGACCGCCGTTTCGGCGATCAGTGATGCGACGCTGCCCGGCCGAGCATGGGAGATCTTCATCGGCGTGATCAGCCTGATCGCCGGGGTGGTGATGCTCGCATGGCCGTTCGAGTCGATCGCCACCCTCACCTTCGTGGTGGGCGTCTGGTTGGTCGTCATCGGGGTGTTCGAAGTGGTGTCAGCGTTCGGCATCCGCAAGGCCAGCAAGGAGTCGACTCCCACGGTCGCGACGCCCACCGACACGGTGAGCTAACGCACCTTTCGATCTACTACTCTCCGTCGTAGTCTGGTGCTACAGCCACGGAAGAGGGTCGCATGGACGCGCTGGACGTATCACGGTGGCAGTTCGGCATCACCACCGTCTACCACTTCATCTTCGTCCCGCTCACGATCGGGCTGGCCCCGCTCATCGCAGCGATGCAGACCGCGTGGGTCATCACCGGCAACACCGGCTGGTACCGCCTGACGCGATTCTTCGGGAAACTTTTCCTGATCAACTTCGCGATGGGGGTGGCCACCGGGATCGTGCAGGAGTTTCAGTTCGGGATGAACTGGAGCGAGTACTCGCGCTTCGTCGGTGACATCTTCGGTGCGCCGCTGGCGTTCGAGGGGCTGGTCGCGTTCTTTTTCGAGTCGACGTTCCTCGGGCTGTGGATCTTTGGCTGGAGTCGGTTGCCGCGGATGGTGCACCTCGCGTGCATCTGGATTGTCGCGGTGGCCGTCAACGCCTCGGCGTATTTCATCATCGCGGCAAACTCGTTCATGCAGCATCCGGTGGGCGCCAAGTTCAATCCGGAGACCGGCAGGGCCGAGCTTGTCGACTTCGGCGCGCTGTTGACCAACAACACCGCCATTTGGGCGTTCCTGCACGCGGTCACCGGAGCGTTCCTCACCGCAGGGGCGTTCGTCGCCGGGGTTTCGGCGTGGCTCATGGTGCGCTCACGCCGGCGACCCGAGCAGGCCGATGAAGCGCTGACCATGTACCGGCCCGCCACCATCGCGGGCTGCCTCGTCGTGCTGGTGGCCGCGGGTGGGCTCTTCTTCACCGGCGACTTCCAGGGCAAGCTGATGTTCGTCCAGCAGCCGATGAAGATGGCGTCCGCGGAATCCCTGTGCCACACCGAAACCGACCCCGACTTCTCCGTCCTGACCATCGGCACGCACAACAACTGCGACAGCGTCTCCCACGTCATCGAAGTGCCGTACGTGCTCCCGTTCCTGGCCGAGAGCAAGTTCGAGGGCGTCACACTCGAGGGCGTCAAGGACCTACAGCAGTCCTATGAACAGAGATTCGGCCCTGGCGACTACCGACCGAACCTTTTCGTGACATATTGGGCGTTCCGCGCCATGATCGGATTACTGGCCGTCCCAGTCGCTTTCGCGCTGCTGGCGTTGTGGCTGACGCGTCGCGGCCGAATCCCCGACCAGCGCTGGTTCGGGTGGTTCGCCATCGCCACCATTCCCGCGCCGTTTCTCGCCAACTCGTCCGGCTGGGTGTTCACCGAAATGGGCAGACAGCCTTGGGTTGTGGCGCCCAACCCAACCGGTGATCAGATGGTGCGGTTGACGGTGCAGCAAGGCGTGTCCGATCACACGGCGGGCATGGTCTTCTTCTCGCTTGCCGTCTTCACGTTGCTCTACGGCGCACTGGCGGTCGTCTGGTTCTGGCTGATGCGGCGCTATGTGGTCGAGGGTCCGCTCGAGCACGACTCCGAACCCGCCCCGCCTGTGTCACCGGAGTCCGACGACGTGGCTCCCCTGTCCTTCGCCTACTGAGAGGACGACATCGTGGGACTTCAGCAATTGTGGTTCGTCCTGATCGCAGCGCTGTTCCTGGGCTTTTTGATCCTCGAGGGATTCGACTTCGGGGTCGGCATGCTGATGGCACCACTCGGCGCGGCAGGTGATGGCGATCCCGAAACCCGTAGGCGCGCAGTGCTCAACACCATCGGACCGGTCTGGGATGCCAACGAGGTGTGGCTGATCACCGCGGGCGCGTCAATGTTCGCCGCGTTCCCGAACTGGTACGCGACGCTGTTCTCGGCCCTGTACCTACCGCTGTTGGTGATCCTGTTCGCGATGATCCTGCGCATCGTCGGCATCGAATGGCGCGGCAAGATCGATGACCCGACGTGGCGGGCACGCGCCGATGCAGCGATCGCGATCGGATCGTGGTTGCCGGCGCTCCTGTGGGGTGTGGCGTTCGCAATTCTGTTGCGCGGCTTGCCCATCGACGCCGACCATCGCGTTCACCTTGCCATCGGCGACGTCCTCAACGCGTACACGCTGCTCGGCGGACTGGCCACCGTCTCATTGTTCGCCTTCTACGGCGCGGTATTCATCGCATTGAAGACGGCCGGTCCGGTGCGCGACGACGCGTTCCGATTCGCGCGGTTGTTGTCCGCGCCCGTCGTGGTGTTCGCGGGCGGATTCGCGCTGTGGACGCAGTTGTCTCACGGCAAGGCGTGGACGTGGCTGCCGTTGGCGGTCGCGGTCGCCGCGCTGCTGAGCGCCGTCGCGCTGATGTGGGCTCACCGTTTCGAAGGGCTCGCCTTTCTGGCGATGGTCGTGGTTATCGCGGCCGTGGCCGTGCTCGTGTTCGGGTCGATGTATCCCAACCTGCTGCCGTCCACGCTCAACCCGGACTGGAGCGTGACCGTCGCCAACGGGTCCTCCACCCCGTACACGCTGAAGATCATGTCGTGGGCATCACTGACGTTGCTGCCGCTGGTGATGATCTACCAGGGCTGGACTTACTGGGTGTTCCGCCGCCGGATCACCGCCGACGCGATACCGGCGTCCATCGGACTAGCGAGGCGGTCGCGCTGAACCTGCTCCAAGCCTCCGGCGCGATGCGGCGCTTCCTTGTCGCATCGGTGGCCTGCGGCGTGGTGATCAGCGGTGCCACCATCGCGTCGGCCGTGGTGCTTGCGGACATCGTCGCAGGCGTCATCACCGACCAGTCCTCCCGCACGGTGGCGCATTGGGCAGGGCCGCTGTGGATGCTCGCGGCGCTATGGCTGATCCGCGTGGTCGCGCAGTGGCTACAGGGCAGGCTGTCACAACGAGGCGCGACGGCCGTGATCGCCGACCTGGCCGGCGAAGTACTGGGTCGCGTCACCGCGCTACCGCCGCGCGAACTTGCCCGGCACCGTGACGCCGCCGCCACGCTGATCACCAGGGGGCTCGACGGGCTACGCCCCTATTTCACCGCCTACCTTCCTTCGCTGTTCCTCGCAGGCATCCTCACCCCCGCCGCGGTGGTGGCGATCGCCATCTACGACTGGCAGTCCGCGATCGTCGTCGTGATCGCGCTGCCGCTGATCCCGATCTTCATGGTGCTGATCGGGTTGCTCACTCGCGACAGGTCCGCTGCCGCGCTGGCGGCGATGACCACGCTGCAGTCGCGCCTGCTCGACCTGGTGGCGGGCATTCCCACCCTGCGGGCACTGGGCAGGGTGGGTGGATCCGCACAGCGGATCGCCGAACTCGGTGCCGCCCATCGGCGCTCGGCGATGTCGACGTTGCGCATCGCGTTCCTGTCGGCACTCGTGCTCGAACTGTTGGCCACCCTTGGCGTCGCGCTGGTCGCGGTCGGGGTCGGATTGCGCCTGGTGTTCGGCGACATGACACTGGCCGCCGGCCTGACCGCGCTGCTGCTGGCACCCGAGGTGTTCTGGCCGCTTCGTCGGGTCGGCATGGAATTCCATGCCGCTCAAGACGGAAAGACGGCCGCCGACAAAGCATTTCAGTTGCTCGACTCACTGCAGCGCCAACCTGCCGAGCCGCCCTCGCTCAACCTCCAGCTGGAACCAGGGGTGGTCACGGTGCTGACCGGACCCAACGGCGTCGGCAAGACCACGCTGTTGCATCACATGCTGGGACTCGATTCCGCGCAGCCGCAGCCGTGGTGGAGCCAGGTGGCGTGGCTGGCGCACCGTCCCGTACTGATACCCGGCAGCGTGCGTGAGAACCTCGAGTTGTTCGGGCCACTGACCGACGTCGAGGCCGCCTGCCGCGCCGCGGGCTTCGACGAGGTGCTGGCAGTGCTGCCGGACGGTCTGGACACCGTTCTGGGCCGGGACGGCGACGGCTTGTCGCTGGGTCAACGCCAACGGCTCGGGCTGGCGCGGGTGTTCGGTTCTGCGGCCACGGTGCTGCTGCTCGACGAGCCGACATCTCATCTGGACGCACGGATGGAAAACCGGGTGCTGCAGGCCATCGTCGCTCGTGCCCGCGCCGGGGCGAGCGTGCTCGTGGTCGGTCACCGCGAGCCGGTGTTGGCGATAGGCGACCGAGTGGTGCACATGGGGAGCCTGGCCGATGTTTGAGTTGCTGCGTCCCAGGTTGCCCCGGCTGCTGCTGGCCGTCGCGCTGGGCGTGCTGTCGCTGGGCAGCGCGCTGGCGCTGGCCGGGGTGGCGGCGTGGCTGATCACCCGCGCCTGGCAGATGCCGCCGGTGCTCGACTTGTCGGTGGCGGTGGTGGCGGTGCGCGCACTTGGGATCTCGCGCGGTGTGCTCGGCTATTGCCAGCGGCTGGCTGCCCACGACACGGCGCTGCGAGCCGCGGCGGACACACGTGAAAGCTTGTACCGGAGGCTGGCCGATGCGCCTGCCAAGGTCGCGATGCGGTTGCACAGCGGTGAACTGGTGGCGCGCATCGGCGCATCGGTCGATGAGCTGTCCGACGTGCTGGTGCGCGCGGTGTTGCCGATCGCCGTTGCCGGTGTGCTTTCGGTAGCCGCCGTCGCGGTGATCGCGGCCATTTCACCCGCCGCGGCGCTGGTGCTCGCGATCTGCCTGCTGTTTGCGAGCGTGGCCGCGCCGTGGTTGGCCGCGCGCGCCGCCACCGCTTCGGAAGATGTGGCGGCTCAGCATCATTCGGACCGTGACGTCGCGGTGATGCTGGCGCTCGACCACGCGCCGGAGTTGCGGGTGGCCGGTCGGCTCGACGAGGTCATCGCCGAAGCAGCACGCAGACATAGCGCGTGGGGTGCTGCTGCCGACAGGGCCGCCGCACCGGCAGCCGTTGCCGCCTCCGTACCGACTGCGGCCCTTGGGGTCAGCGTGCTCGGCGCCGTCGTCACCGCGATCGGAATCGCCGACACGGTCGCGCCGATGACCGCGGCGATACTGATGCTGTTGCCGCTGTCGGCGTTCGAGGCCACCACCGCACTGCCCGCGGCGGCAATACAACTCACCCGCTCCCGGCTGGCGGCCCTGCGACTGCGCGGCCTAACGGTCGCCGACGACGACACGCGGACAAGACCGCGGGCGACACCCATCCGTGTGCCACCCGGCGGTCGGCTCGCTGTCACCGGACCGAGCGGCGCCGGTAAGACCACGCTGTTGATGACGATGGCCGAAACCCCCTCGGATGAAGCATTTTTCGCGGAAGACGCACATCTGTTCTCGACCACCGTGCGCGACAATCTGCTTGTCGCGCGGGGCGACGCCGGCGACGACGAGTTGCGAAATGCGCTGTGCCGGGTCGGGCTTGGCGACTGGCTCGACGCGCTGCCTGACGGCCTTTCGACCGTGCTGGTGGGTGGAGCGGCGGCCGTCTCGGCGGGACAACGCCGACGCCTGCTGTTGGCCCGGGCATTGATCTGCCCGGCGCCAACAGTGTTGCTCGATGAACCGACCGAGCACCTCGACGCCTCCGACAGCAGCCGCCTGTTAACCGAACTCCTCACCCCCGGCGCGTTTTTCCCGCCCGACCGGACCGTGGTGGTCGCCACCCACCACTTGCCGGACGAGGTTGTCTGTCCGGTCTTGAATCTCAGCTCCGACGAGTAATCTCACCGGCATGAGCGAATCGCCGCCGCCACCGCCACCACCTCAGTGGGGGCCATATCCGGGCTACTACCCGCCGCCGCCACCGCAGCCCTACGCCGGCTACGCGCCACCGCCGATGGCGCCGAAAAACAGCCTCGGCATCGCGGCGCTGGTGGTCGCGATCGTCGGCTTGGTGCTCTGCTGGTCCGTTGCCGGCGGTGTGGTGCTCGGCCTGGTGGCGGTGATCCTCGGCATCGTCGCGCGAGGGCGGGTCAGGCGCGGCGAGGCCACCAATGGCGGCGTGGCAATCGCCGGAATCGTGTTGGGAATCTTGGCGATCGTGATCTCCCTGGTCTTCATTCCGATCTGGTACGGAATGTTCAGAGAGGTCGGCGGCTCAGATTACGTCGAGTGCGTGTCCAAGGCGGGCTCCAATGAGCAGGAGATCCAGAAGTGCGCCGACCAGTTCCGCGAGCGCGTCGAGAACCAATTCTCGGTGACGTTGACCCCGAGCCCTTAGCTCAATCGGCGACGGCGGGGCATGAATTCCAGCGACAACAGCACGATCAACAGCGGAAGAGTCTGGGTCAGCGACACCATCACATAGCGACGGTCCCCGAGCGCGCGGAATTTGCGCAAGTAGCGGTACAGCGACTCGAGCGCTATCAGCGCGTCCCCGAGGTGGATCGCCGTGTAGATCAGGCTCGATATCTTGCCGCGGTTCTTGTCGTCGAAGATCTCGGGGAACGCCGCGAAGGCCAGCGACAGCCGCTGCGCACCCCGGTCGCGGGCCCACGCGATCATGTCCACCGACAGCCGTTCGTCGATGCCGTTGGGTGCACTGCGGCGCCGCCATGGCACGTCGAGTGACACCTCACCGCCCCGTCCGGCCGTCGCGTACCGGTGGAAACCCTGCACCCGCCCATCCCTGTCCCGGGCAACGATCAACCAGACACCGGGATAGCGACCCTCGAGGGCACCGTCGAGGCACATCGAGAATCCGCGTTCGACCCGCGCGCCCTTCGGCGACGCCAGCAACACGTCGCTCAACTCGGCGAGCATGCAGGCGTCGAGCCGCTGTTCGGACACCACCTCGGTGGTGATGCCGAAGTTGTGGGTGCGCTTGACCGCCTGACGCAGGTTGCGGTACTTGCGCCCCACCATGTCGAAGGCGGCCACGTCGATGACGACGTCGCGACCGATCGGCACCGCCCGCAGCGACTGGCCGAGCACCGTCGCGTCCGCCCACAGCTCCAGCCGCCGCTGGCTGCAGCCGAGCACCACGATCCGCCAGCCGCGCGCATGACACATCGCGGCGAAGTCGGCGACTAGCTCGGCGTACCGGTCTTCATCGCCGACAGGGTCGCCGCTGACCACCGCGTAGCCGATCCGGGTGCGGTACGCGATGGCCGCCGCGCCGTCCGAACTGAAGTGGTAGCACTTCTTCTCCTGCATCGCGAACGGTGCGAGCGGGTCGCCGGTCGTCGCATTAACCAGAGCCCAAATCCGTTGCTGGTCAGCGGGATTCGGCCGCGCCGCGGTCGGCCACATCAGCAGCGCACCGGCACATGCGATGAGGAAGTTGCCGAGGAGGTCGAACACCAGCATGTGTGCGCCCAGACCGGCAAGTGTTGCGGCCAACGCGAACCAAGCGTGCGCCGCGGTCACCGGCCTGCCGAGAAAGATGCCGCGGGCGATGAGAGCCACTGCGGCCAGCACGGTCAGCGACCACGCCAGTCGGCCCGCGGCGTGCCAGTCGCGGTCATGGTCACGGGTGAGCAGAAGAACCAACCAGCAGAACAGGCTGAGCACAGCCAACGCGCCGATCCAGCGGGCGGCAGGCGAATCGACGTGGACGACGACACGCTCGCGGGCCCACAACCGTGGCGCGATGTTGACGCGTGAATCGCTCACAGCAAAAGGTTACGCCCGCTACCTGTTTGCGCCGGGGAAATACTTGACGATGCCTTCCTGCACGACGCTGGCCAACAGCTGTCCGGACCGGTCGAAGAAGTGTCCGGTGCCAAGGCCACGCGAGTCGGCCGCCACCGGAGAAGACGTCGAGTACAGCACCCATTCGTCGAACCGCACAGGGCGGTGGAACCACACCGAATGGTTGGTGGTGACGGCGAAAATCCGGTCGTAGCCCCACGACAGCCCGTGCGTGGTGATGATCGAGTCGAGCACAGTGGTGTCGGACGCATACACCAGCGCAGCGCAATTCAGCACCGGGTCGTCGGGCATCGTCCCCTCGGCCTTCATCCATACCCGGTTGTAGGCGAGCCTGTCCCCCTTGTCGCGCATCACCCAGGTCGGATCGTTGGTGTAGCGCCAGTCGATCGGCCGCAGCGCGTTGACGAAGTGCGGCACGACGTCTTCGTACCCGCGCAGCAAATCGTCGACGGGCGGCACCGACTCTGGGTCGGGCAGCTGGGGCGCTTCGATACCGTGCTCGATGCTGCGACCGCCGGCCAGGTAGGCGATCATCGCGCTGGTCAGCAGCTGGCCGTTCTGCATCACGTCCACCCGGCGGTTGGCGAACCGGCGCTCGTCGCGCAGCCGCACCACGCGGAACTCGAGATCCTTGTCAGGGTCGCCGCCCGCGATGAAATGCGCCGAGACACTGGCGGGCGGCAGCTTTTCCGACACGGTTCGGCTGCCCGCGACGAACGCCTGCGCCAGCATCTGCCCGCCGAACGTGCGCACCGGGTTCTTGCTCGGATGCGCACCCACGAACAGGTCGTCATCGATGCGGTTGAGGTCGAGCACCGCCAGCAGCTCCTGGAAATCTGCTGTCGACACTCCTACCTCCTGTGGCTAGACGTCTTCCTCCCCGATCCGGTGCACATGGATCAGATTGGTGGAGCCTACTGTGCCGGGCGGGGCGCCAGCCACGATGACCACCAGCTCACCGCGCTTGTAGCGGCCGAGTTCCAGCAACGACTTGTCCACCTGCCGGATCATCTGGTCGGTGCTCGTCATGTGCGGCACGATAAACGTTTCTGTGCCCCACGTCAGCGCCAGCTGGCTACGCACCTCGGGCAGCGCGGTGAACGCCAGCACCGGCAACGGGGTGTGCAACCGCGCGAGCCTTCGCACGGTGTCGCCCGACTGCGTGAACGCGACGAGCGCCTTGGCGTCCAGCCGCTCACCGATGTCGCGGGCGGCATAGGAGATGACGCCGCGCTTGGTGCGGGGCACATGCGCGAGGGGCGGAGCGGCGACCGAGTTTTCCTCGACCGCGGAGATGATCCGGGCCATCGTCTTGACGGCCTCCAGCGGATACTTGCCCACCGAGGTCTCGCCCGAGAGCATCACCGCATCGGCACCGTCGAGCACCGCGTTGGCGACGTCCGACGCCTCGGCACGCGTCGGACGCGAGTTCTCGATCATCGACTCCAACATCTGAGTGGCGACGATGACGGGTTTGGCGTTCTCCCTTGCCATTTGGATGGCCCGCTTCTGCACCAGCGGTACTTCCTCGAGCGGCAGTTCGACGCCGAGATCCCCACGGGCCACCATGATCGCGTCGAATGCCAGCACGACTGCCTCGAGATTGTCGATGGCTTCCGGCTTTTCGAGCTTGGCGATGACAGGCACCCGTCTGCCGACGCGGTCCATGATCTCGTGCACCAACTCGATGTCGGCAGGCGAGCGGACGAACGACAGCGCGAGCAGGTCGACGCCGAGTTTCAGGGCAAACTCGAGATCCTCGATGTCCTTGTCCGACAGCGCGGGCGCGGAGACATTCATGCCCGGCAGCGACATGCCCTTGTTGTTGCTGACCGTACCGCCTTCGGTGACGGTGCAGACCACGTCGTTACCGTCGATGCGCTCGACGAGCAGGCCCACGTTGCCGTCGTCGACGAGCACCCGGTCTCCCGGCGTGGCGTCCTCGGCCAGTCGCTTGTAGGTGGTCGACACCCGGTCGTGAGTGCCTTCGCAATCATCGACGGTGATCCGCACGGTTTCACCGTTGGCCCAGAAAATGGGGCCGTCCTTGAACCGGCCGAGCCGGATCTTGGGGCCCTGCAGATCGGCCATGATGCCGACCGCGTGCCCGGTCAGGTCGGAGGCGGCCCGAACCCGCTTGTAATTGGCCTCGTGGTCGGCGTAATCACCATGGCTGAAGTTGAGCCGTGCGACGTCCATCCCGGCTTCAACCAGCGCCTTCAAGGTCTCGTCGTTGGCGGTGGCCGGGCCGAGCGTACAGACGATCTTTCCGCGTCTATTCACGCCGAGAAGCATAGTCGTGAATCGGTTCAGATGACGGCCAGCGGGAGCGCTCCTGGCTTGACCGGTTCCGGCAGGTCCGACTCCCCCATCAGGTAGGTGTCGACCGCGTGCGCGGCGCTGCGGCCCTCGGCGATGGCCCACACGATCAGGGACGCCCCGCGGTGCGCGTCGCCGCAGACAAACACGCCGGGGGCGTCTGTCTGCCAATCCGATCCGCATGGCAAAGCGCCGCGCCGATTGAGTTCCAGTCCGAGGCCGTCCAACAGTGGCATGTGTTCGACGCCGTCGAAGCCGATCGCCAGCAGTGCCAATTCACAGGGAATCTCAAGCGACTCCCCGACCGGTGTGATGCGCCGGTGGCCGTCGGGATCGCGTTCGACCATGACCTCGGCGATCTCCAGCGCGCGCACGTGGCCGCGTCCGTCGCCGAGGAACCGCTTCACCGCGACCTCGTATTTCCGGTGGCCGCCTTCGGCGTGTGCAGGCGAAAGCCGGGTGCGCAGCACGATCGGCCACATCGGCCACGGCGAGCGTGATTCGTCGCGATACTCCGGTGGTTCCGGGTTGTAGTCCAGTTGGGTCACCGACGCAGCACCCTGCCGGTGCGCGGTGCCCAGGCAGTCGGCGCCGGTGTCCCCGCCGCCGATGATCACGACGTGCTTGCCCTTGGCCGAGATCGGGCTGGGCCCGCCACCCTCGCACTCCCTGTTGGCGGGCACCAGGTGCTCCATCGCGAGGTGCACACCCTCGAGGTGGCGGCCCTCGACGTCGTTGTCGCGTGACCTGAGCGCACCGACGGCCAGCACAATCGCGTCGTAGGAGTTCCTGAGCTGTTCGACGGTGACGTCGACACCGACTTCCGTCTCGGTGACGAACCGGGTTCCCTCCGCCCGCATTTGGGCCAGCCGCTGGTTGAGCGTGCGCTTCTCGAGCTTGTACTCGGGAATGCCGTAGCGCATCAGGCCGCCGATGCGGTCGTCACGTTCGTATACGGTGACGTCGTGGCCCGCCCTGGTGAGTTGTTGTGCGGCAGCCAAACCCGCGGGACCGGAACCGACGACGGCGACCTTCTTGCCCGTGGTGATCGCGGCGGGCTGCGGTTCGACGATGCCGTCCATCCAGGCCTGGTCGGCGATGCTCTGCTCGATCCTTTTAATGGTGACGCTGCCGCCGGTGTGCTCCTCGGCGATGGACAGCACACAGGCCGCCTCACACGGCGCCGGGCAGAGCCTGCCGGTGAACTCCGGGAAGTTGTTCGTGGCGTGCAACCGCTCGCTGGCCGCATCCCAACGGCCCCTTCGGACCAGGTCGTTCCACTCGGGAATCAGGTTGCCCAGCGGACAGCCCGCAGAGCCCGAGTGGCAGAACGGAATTCCGCAGTCCATGCAGCGGCGGGCCTGCTGCGACACCTCGCCCGCCCGCTCGTGCGGGTCCTGCAGTTCGTAGACCTCGCGCCAGTCGCCGACGCGTTCATCGACGGGCCGCTTGGCGGCCTCGACCTTGGGCACTTCCAGGAATCCGTGCGGATCAGCCACGGCTGGCCTCCATGATCGCGGTGTCGACGTCGCGCCCCTCGGCCTTGGCCATCCGCGTCGCCTGCAGTACCCGCTGGTAATCGGTGGGCATGACTTTGGTGAATTGCGCGCTGCGCCGCGGCCAGTCGGACAGCACCGACTTGGCGACCGTGCTGCCGGTGTAGCCGGCGTGCTTGGCGATGACGCCGTGCAGCCATGTCAGGTCCTCCGGTTCGAGGCGCTGCAACTCCACCATCTCGGTGTTCACCTTGCTGGGGTCGAGGCCGAGCACGAACGCGATACCCCCCGACATGCCTGCCGCCATGTTGCGACCCGTCTTGCCCAGCACGACAACCCGGCCGCCGGTCATGTATTCGCAGGCGTGATCGCCGACGCCTTCCACGACGGTCAGGGCACCGGAGTTGCGCGCGGCGAACCGCTCGCCGACCCTGCCCCGCAGATACAGCTCGCCGGACGTCGCGCCGAACAGCAGTGTGTTACCGGCGATCACGTTGTCCTCGGGCAGGAACAGCACATCGTCGGGCGGCCGGACGATCACCCGACCACCCGAAAGGCCTTTGCCGACATAGTCGTTGGCGTCACCGATGAGCTCCAGCGTGATACCTGGCGGCAGGAATGCACCGATGGACTGCCCGGCCGATCCGGTCAGCGTGACGTGGATGGTGCCCTCGGGCAGGCCCTGCGCGCCGTAGCGGCGGGTCACCTCGGACCCGAGCAACGTGCCGACGGTGCGGTTGACATTGCGCACGGGCAGCTCCAGGTGCACCGGATGCGCGTCTTCCAGCGCGCCCTCAGCGAGTTGAATCAGCGTGCGGTCAAGGGCTTGGTCGAGCCCGTGGTCCTGTTCGCGCGTGCGACGGCGCTGACTCTTGTCCGCGGGCACGGCGAACACCGGTGCCAGGTCGAGGCCCCTGGCCTTCCAGTGCGCGACACCTGCGGCCGTGTCGAGCATCTCTGCGTGACCGACGGCTTCGTCGATGCTTCGGAACCCGAGTTCGGCCAGATAGCGCCGGACGTCCTCGGCGATGAACCGGAAGAAGTTCTCGACGAATTCCGGTTTGCCGTTGAATCTGGCTCGCAGTTCCGGGTTTTGGGTGGCGACACCCACCGGGCACGTGTCGAGGTGACAGACCCGCATCATAATGCAACCGGACACCACCAGCGGTGCGGTGGCGAAGCCGTATTCCTCAGCGCCGAGCAGAGCGGCGACGATCACGTCGCGCGCGGTGCGCATGCCGCCGTCGCACTGCACGGTGATGCGGTCCCTCAGCCCGTTGAGAACCAACGTCTGCTGGGTGTCGGCAAGGCCGATCTCCCACGGCACGCCTGCGTGCTTGAGGCTGGTGAGCGGCGCCGCGCCGGTGCCGCCGTCATGACCGGAGATCAGCACGACGTCGGCATGCGCCTTGGACACGCCGGCGGCGACGGTGCCGACCCCGATGGAGCTGACCAGCTTGACGTGGATGCGGGCCGTGTCGTTGGCGTTCTTCAGGTCGTGAATCAGCTGAGCGAGATCCTCGATCGAGTAGATGTCGTGGTGCGGCGGCGGGCTGATCAGTCCGACGCCCGGCGTCGAGTGTCGGGTCTTGGCGATGTTGGGATACACCTTGAAGCCCGGAAGTTGGCCGCCTTCACCAGGTTTGGCGCCTTGCGCCATCTTGATCTGGATGTCGGTGGCGTTGACGAGGTAGTCGCTGGTGACACCGAACCGGCCGGATGCGACCTGCTTGACGGCACTGCGCCGCTTCGGGTCGTACAGTCGCTCGACGTCCTCACCGCCCTCACCGGAGTTGGATCGCCCGCCGAGATTGTTCATCGCGATCGCCATGGTCTCGTGGGCTTCGGCGGAGATGGAACCGTAGCTCATCGCCCCGGTGTTGAAGCGGGTGACGATCGACTCAACAGACTCGACCTCGTCCAGCGGAACGGGTTGCTTGGACTTCTTGAAGTCGAACAGGCCCCTCAGCGTGCCGCCTTCCCTGGACAGGCGGTTCACTTCGTCGGAGTACTGCTTGAAGATGTCGTGCCTGCCGGTGCGGGTCGAATGCTGCAGCAGGAACACGACTTCCGGGGTGAACAGGTGCAATTCGCCCTCGCGACGGAAGGCGTATTCACCACCGACCTCGAGCCTGCGGTGTACGCGCTCGGTCGGGTTCTCCGGATATGCCCGGCGATGCCGCTGCTTGACCTCGTCGGCGAGCACGTTGAGGCTGGCCCCGCCCAATTGGCTTGGGGTGCCGGTGAAGTACTCGTCGATGACGTCCTTGTCGATGCCGACGGCCTCGAACGCCTGGGCCGCTGTATATGAGGCGACCGTGGAGATGCCCATCTTGCTCATCACCTTCATCACGCCCTTGCCGAGCGCGTTGAGGTAGTTGCGCACGGCGGTTGCGGGTTCGACGCCGGTGAGTTCACCTTCGCGGATCAGGTCCTCGATCGACTCGAATGCGAGGTACGGGTTGACCGCTGCGGCGCCGAAGCCGATAAGCATCGCGATGTGATGCACCTCGCGGGCGTCGCCGCTTTCCACCACGAGGGCGACGTTGGTGCGCTCCTTGGTGCGGACCAGGTGGTGATGCACCGCGGACACGGCGAGCAGCGACGGGATGGGCGCCCTGGTGTGGTCGGAGTCGCGATCCGAGATGACAAGTGTGCGTGCGCCTTTGGTGATCGCCTCGCAAGCGCGGTGCTGAAGCTCGTCGAGGGCCTCGGCAAGGCCTTCGCCGCCGCGTTCGACATCGTAGAGCGCTTTCAGCACGGTGGTCTTCAACCCGGGATGCTCGTGGTCGTCGTTGATGTGGACGATCTTGTTGAGTTCGTCGTTGTCGAGAACCGGCCAGTTGAGCACGATTTGGCGCACCGACGCGGCCGAGGGCTCGAGCAAATTCTGCTCAGGGCCCATGACGCGCGCCATCGAGGTGACGATCTCTTCGCGGATAGCGTCCAACGGCGGGTTCGTCACCTGGGCGAAGAGTTCGACAAAGTAGTCGTAGAGCAGCCGGGAGCGCTGGGACAGCACAGCCGTCGGGGTGTCCGTGCCCATCGAGCCGAGTGGCTCGGCGCCGGATGCGGCCATCGGGGTGAGCAGGATGCGCAGGTCTTCTTCGGTGTAGCCGAACGCAATCTGGCGTCGCACCACGGATTCGTGGTTGGGCGTCACACGCATCCGGTCGGGCAGCGTCTTGAGGTCGAGCAGCCCGGCGTGCAGCCATTCCGCGTAGGGTTCCTGCTTGCTCAGGTTTTCTTTGATCTCGTCGTCGGAGATGATGCGGCCCTGCGCGGTGTCGATCAGGAACATCTTGCCGGGCTGAAGCCTGCCCTTGGCGACGATCTCAGCGGACGGCACGTCGAGCACGCCGCTTTCGCTGGCGAGGATGACGCGGTCGTCGATGGTGCGCCACCACCGGCCTGGCCGTAAGCCGTTGCGGTCCAACACCGCTCCGACCAGCGTGCCGTCGGTGAACGTCACGCAGGCGGGACCGTCCCACGGCTCCATCAACGACGCGTGGAACTGCCAGAAAGCGCGTTCGTCGGCGTCCATGGTGGTGGCGTTCTCCCACGCCTCGGGGACCATCATCAACACGGCATGGGGCAGGCTGCGGCCACCGAGATGAAGGAGTTCGAGCACCTCGTCGAAGGATGCGGAGTCGGAGGCCTCGGGTGTGCAGATGGGCGAGAGCCTGCTGAGGTCACCGGAGATCCTCGAACTGGCGAGCATCGCCTCCCGGGCGTGCATGCGGTTGCGGTTGCCTCTTACCGTGTTGATTTCGCCGTTGTGCGCGACGAACCGGAACGGGTGAGCCAACGGCCAGGACGGAAATGTGTTGGTGGAGAACCGACTGTGCACGATCGCGATGGCACTGCGGCAACGTTCGTCCCGCAGATCTGGAAAGTATTGGGGCAGCTGCAATGTGGTGAGCATGCCCTTGTAGACAATGGTGCGGCTGGAGAGCGATGGGAAGTACACGCCGTTGCGTTCAGCGCGCTTACGAAGCGGGTAGACCCGGCGGTCGAGATCGATGCCGCCGATGTTGCCTTCCGCGGTAGTGACGAACAGCTGAGCCATATAAGGCATACAGCCGAGCGCAGTGACCCCGACTTCGGCCCCGTCGGGGTCGACAGGCACCTCGCGCCAACCGAGGACCTCAAGCCCCTCCTCGGAGGCGATCTCCTCGACGTGACGGCGAGCGGCGGCGCGAGCGTCTTGGTCCTGAGGTAGGAAGCAGATGCCCGCGGCAAAGGCGTTGCAGCCGTCCGCGGTGGCTTCGGGCAGTTCGAATTCGACGACCGCGGTGAGCAGTTCGATGGGCAGTTGGATGAGTATGCCGGCGCCGTCGCCGCTATTGGGCTCGGCGCCCGCGGCTCCGCGGTGTTCGAGATGTTCGAGGGCAATCAGACCGTCGGTGACGATGGCGTGCGAGCGGCGACCCTGGATGTCGGCGACCATGGCGACACCACAAGAGTCCGATTCGTTTGCAGGGTCGTAGAAGCCCTGAGGTTCTGGGAATGCCGAATACAGCATCGAGGCCACCTTCGCAGTCCGGGAAAATAATGCTCCGGGACTGCACCGGCCCGGTTGTCGAGTGTATCAGCGCGGGGGGAGCTAACCGGCGAGAAGCGTCGGGACCAGCGGGAATCCCGGCAAATTTCGTACCACCGTCCAAGTAAGTGTGGCAAGGACGAGGATGACGATCGCGGGCTTCGGCATCAGAGATTCGCCGCGCCGCCAGCGCACCAGTAGCCAGGCCGCCAGCAAGGGTAGGCCGACGAGGACGAAGACGTTGTCCATCACTGCGGCGGCGAAGTCGCCGTGCAGCACGTCGTGCGTCATCCGCAGGCCACCGCAACCCGGGCAGTTCCAGCCCGTCAGCGCCTTGAACGGACAAGGCGGGAAGCCGAAGTCCGAGCGATGGGGGTCGCCGAGACCGATATATGCAAGCGCACCTGTGAGCACGGCCCCGGCACCCAGTGCACCGTAGAGCCGCCCCCGGCTGACGGTGCTAGGTGCCATCGCGCAGCGGGCGTCCCTCCGGGTCGCGGACCTTGTCGGTGAGGATGAGGATCGCGTCGATGATGCCCCACACCACAGCGCCGATGCCGCATGTGACCAGTCCGATGATCAGCTGCGCGACTCCAAGTCCCGTGTAGCCCAGGTAGATGCGACCGATGCCGACCAGTCCGAAGAGCCCGAGCAATTGCAGTAGGCCCGCGACGGTTTTGGACTTTTCCGACAGCGGTTCACCCGTCATTGGATGTCTGCCGTACGGCGCCGCGGGATCCATGTATGCCGGCGGATAGGCGCCTGCAGGCGGCGGGTACTGGCCGGGCGGCGGGTACTGACCGGGCGGCGGCGGATATTGGCCCGATTGCGGCGGCACGTAACCCGGCTGAGGCGGCGGCGGCGGAAACGAATTGCCGCTCTCACTGCCACTGAACTGCGGCTCGGTCATGGCACCCAGCATGCCAGAGCAAGACCGCCCCTCGTAAGTAAGGAAACCCGCCAAATATCGACGCGCGGGCGGTGTCCATCAGAACGGCGGTGGTTTGTTGCGTTCGGCGATGCGGTCGTCGTTGAGGCGGCGTTCGGCTTCGATGCTGCGTTGGCGGTGGTATTCGCGAGTGTGCTTGCGACG
>NZ_JBICUE010000015.1:0-109905 GCF_043197955.1 Mycobacterium sp. NPDC048908
CGCTCACGCAAAGCCATCGCCACCAGCAACTGATGCGACGCGACCCCGTTGGACACGTTCTGCTCAGCGGCCACCTCCGCAGCGACGGCATCCCAATTGTCCAAGCACCACTGGTCGCGCTCGGCCGAACCGTCGGCCGACCACCGCGCCTCCAGCAGGTCAGCGGTCGCCGCCAGCCGCCGCGCGCACGCCGCGTTCTCCACCCGCGCCCACCCGCCCACCGCGGCGGCACCTGACGTGCCCGCGGCGGCTGCGGCCAGCAAATCGAACGTACTTTCGATAATATTCCGCCAACGGCGGTGCACCGACGAGACACCACCGGATCACCCCAGCCTGTGGATGAAATCGCGCCTGGGGATAACTTCGTCGGTGAGCCAAACGGTTGCCGATCTCCGGAACACGCTGTTCGGTGGACCGACGAGGAGGGAGAGGCTGTGACGGCACGACGGGACAACGTGCTGCTCGTGCATTGGCACGACCTCGGCCGCTACCTCGGCGCGTATGGCCGCACCGACGTTTCCAGCCCGCGCCTGGATCGACTCGCCGAGCAGGCCATTCTGTTCACCCGTGCGCACTCGACCGCACCGCTGTGCTCGCCGTCGCGCGGATCGCTGTTCACGGGCCGCTACCCGCAGAGCAACGGTCTGATGGGCTTGGCGCACCACGGGTGGGAGTACCGCGCGGGCGTCCGCACCCTGTCCCACATCCTCTCCGAATCTGGTTGGTACACAGCTTTATTCGGCATGCAGCACGAGACCTCTTATCCGGCCAAGCTCGGCTACGACGAATTCGACGTGTCCAATTCGTACTGCGAGTACGTCGTCGAGCACGCTTCGCACTGGCTCACCGACGCGCCCCCGCAGCCGTTCCTGCTGACCGCCGGCTTCTTCGAGACACACCGGCCGTATCCCCGTGACCGCTACAACCCGGCCGACGCCGACGACGTCGTGGTGCCCGACTACCTGCCCGACGCCGATGAAGTCCGCGAGGACCTCGCCGAGTTCTACGGCGCGATCTCAGTGGCCGACGCCGCAGTGGGCCGACTGCTCGACACGCTGGACCAGACGGGGCTGGCCGAGTCGACGTGGGTCGTCTTCGTCACCGACCACGGGCCTGCGCTACCGCGCGCGAAGTCGACGCTGTACGACGCGGGAACCGGAATCGCGCTCATCGTGCGGCCACCCCGCACCGCATCCATCGAAGCTCAGACCTACGACGAGTTGTTCAGCGGCGTCGACTTGCTTCCGACGGTTCTCGAACTGCTCGGCGTCGACATCCCCGCCGACATCGAGGGACTGTCGCACGCGCGCAGCCTGCATACCCTGCCCACCACTCCGGTCCGGACCGAGGTCTACACCACGAAGACGTATCACGACTCGTTCGACCCCATCCGTGCCATCCGGACGAAGGAATACAGCTACATCGAAAACTACGCAGCACGCCCGCTGCTCGACCTGCCGTGGGACATCGCCGAAAGCGCGCCCGGCAAGATCATGGAACCGCTGGTGCATGCGCCAAGGCCGCAGCGCGAACTCTACGACCTCGTCGCGGATCCGACCGAGTCACACAACCTGCTGGATGCCGAGGTCTCGGACGAGACCGAGGCCATCGCCAACGATCTCGCGCTGCTCCTCGACGACTGGCGCCAGAAGACCAACGACGTGATCCCCTCCGAGTTCGCAGGCACTCGCATCGCGGAGCGTTACACGCAGACCTATCTACGCATCCACGGCCGCGCGGTCACCAGCCGATCGGCGATCGCAGCCGAACGCGGCGTCGGAGACGAGCGCCGCGGCGGCCAATAGATTTACTCATCGTGATCGCAATCATCAGCCGTTCCAACCGATTTGATTGCAGTTAGGCTCACCCGCATGTCGCATCCGACCGCGTATCTGGTGCTTGCCTCCCAGCGCAGCGGCAGCACACTGCTCGTCGAGTCGCTGCGGGCCACAGGGGTGGCGGGCGAGCCGGGCGAGTTCTTCCAATACCTTCCGACGACGAGCCAGTCACCGCAGCCGCGACAGTGGTTCGACGGCGTTGACGACCCGTCGATTGTTCGCCTGCTCGATCCGCTCGACGAAGGCAAGCCCGACCTGGCCCCGCCCGAGATCTGGCGTGACTACATCCGCACCGTCGGACGCACCCCCAACGGAATCTGGGGCGGAAAGCTGATGTGGAATCAGACCCCGCTGCTGGTGCAACGCGCCAACGGCCTGCCCGATCGCTCGGGCGCCGGATTGCTCTCAGCCATCCGAGACGTCGTCGGCAGTGATCCCCTTCTCATCCATGTCTACCGTCCTGACGTTGTGTCCCAAGCGGTCTCGTTCTGGCGAGCAGTTCAGACCCGCGTGTGGCGCGGCAGGCCCGACCCCGTGCGCGATTCGCGAGCCGAGTACCACGCCGGGGCGATTGCGCATGTGGTGAGCATGCTGCAACAGCAGGAAAAGGCTTGGCGGACATGGTTCGACGAGGAAGACGTCAACCCCATCGAGATCTCCTACCCGGTTCTGTGGCGCAACCTCACCGAGATCGTCGGCGACGTTCTGGAGGCGCTCGGCCAGGATCGCCGGCTGGCACCCTCCCCTGTGCTGGAACGGCAGGCCGACCAACGCTCGGACGAATGGGTGGATCGCTACCGGGCGGACGCGGCGCGCGACGGCCTGCCGACCTGAGCCACCACGAAGATTCGGCGGAACGGGAAAAACGTCGTACCGTCGGCCCGCGCCGGGTAGGCGGCATCGAGCATGGGGATCAGCTCCCGCTGGAATTGCTGCCATTGTTCCTCGTCGAGACGACTCTTCACCGGCGTGAGCGCGGTGCCGGTGATCCAATCCAGCACCGGATGCTGCCCACTCAACTCGTGGATGTACGTGGTCTCCCATGCGTCGACGTTGCACCCGGCGTCGCTGAGCAGCGCCGCGTAATCCGCAGGGTCAACGACTGGTCCTTCCCGAAATGGAAAGTCGCGCAGTGGTTCTGACCACTTATCGCTGTGTACCAGCTCGCGCACCGCTCGATGCGACGGCGCGTCGAAATTGCCAGGCACCTGCATCGCGATCCACGAGCCCGCCGACAGCTGACTCGCCCATCGGACCAGCAAGTCGGCGTGTTCCGGCACCCAATGCAGCGTCGCGTTGGTCAGCACGACGTCGGTGTCGGGTTTGGGCGTCCACTCACGGACGTCACCGACGTGAGCGTCGACACCTCTCTCCCTGGCCGCCTCGACCATCTCCGGTGAGCTGTCCCATGCCTCAACGACCGCGTCCGGCCAACGCTGAGTGAGGGTGGCAGTGAGATTGCCGGGCCCGCAGCCGAGATCGACCACGCGGCGCGGCTTGTCGGCGTTGATCCGCGAGAGAAGGTCGAAGTACGGCCGGCCCCGGTGGTCGGCGAAGGCCAGATAGACGTCGGGATTCCACATGACGCCAGTGTCGCACCCACGCGACTCACAGCGGGTTCCCAGCGGTGGTACAGGGCCGCAGCTGGTAACACCGGCACGGTATGCGGGTGACCACGGTGGTCGAGCAACCGGTGTCGGGGCAGGCGGCCCCGCACATTCCGGCTGGGCGCTTGTCGCGCTGGTCGTTGTGCGCGTTGTTGGTGGCGACGGCCGTGCTGTACCTGTGGAACCTGTCGGCGAGCGGGTACGGCAATAGCTTTTACGCCGCCGCCGCGCAGGCCGGTTCGCAGAGCTGGTCGGCGTGGTTCTTCGGCTCCCTTGACCCGCGGAATTTCATCACGGTCGACAAGCCGCCTGCCTCGCTGTGGGTGACCGGGCTTTCGGTGCGTCTGTTCGGCATGAACAGCTGGTCGGTCCTGGCGCCGCAGGCCCTGATGGGCGTCGCGGCCGTCGCAGTGTTGTACTGCGCGGTGCGACGCGCGTTTCCTCACCCGGGTCATGGCGCCGCGGCGGGATTGTTGGCCGGCGCGGTGCTGGCCGTTACGCCTGCCGCCACCATGATGTTTCGCTTCAACAACCCCGATGCGCTTCTGGTGCTGCTGCTCACCGTGGCTGCCTACTGCCTGATGCGCGCCACGATGGCCGCATCATGGCGTTGGCTGATGGTCGTCGCCGTAGTGATGGGCGCGGCGTTTTTGACCAAGATGCTCCAGGGCTTCCTGGTGCTGCCCGGTTTCGGCCTGGCGTATCTTCTTGTCGCACCGACATCTTGGGGCAGACGGATGGCTCACCTCATCGGTGCGACGGGTGCCTTGGTGGCGTCGGCGGGCTGGTGGGTGCTGCTGGTGCAGTTGACACCCGCCTCCGCGCGACCCTACATCGGTGGCTCGACGGACAACACGGTGCTGGATCTCGCGTTCGGTTACAACGGAATCAACCGGCTTCTCGGTCGCCACCGCGCAAGCCGACCACTCGGCAATTGGGGCGGGGCGAGTCCGATGTTCGGTGGGCGTACGGGCGTGCACCGGATGTTCACCGGCGAGATGGCCAACGAGATCTCGTGGCTGATGCTGGCGGCGCTGTCCGTCGTCGCATTCGGCGGCTACCTGACCCTGCGTCACGCGTTGAGCCGCGGTGAACTGTGCGCCTGGCTGATGTGGGGCACGTGGCTGCTGGTGACCGCGGTGGTGTTCAGCTTCATGGGTGGATTGATTCACCCTTACTACACGGTCGCGTTGGCACCCGCGATCGCAGCGCTGGTGGGCGTCGGCGCGGTATGGGCGTGGCGGCGACGGTCCCGGTGGGACGGCCGCTGCGCGCTGTTCGCGATCATCACGGCGGCCGCAGTGCCTTCTGCTATCTTGTTGCAACGCAATCGCTTTGGCCCATCATGGTTATCGTGGTCGATCATCGCGCTCGCCATGATCAGCGCCGTCGCGGTGCTGTGGCACCGGCCACCGGTCGCCGCGCTGGCGGCCGGAGCGTTGGCCGGCCTGACGGGCACCGCGGTGTTCTCCGTCGCCACCGCCGCTACCGCGCACCACGGCACGATGCCGACGGCAGTGCGGCCGTCCATGGTCGCAGGCGGCTGGTTGAACGACGACGCCGGCAACCCGCAACTCGCAGCACTGCTTTCCGCAACGCGGACGCCGTGGTCGGCGGCGACCAACGGGTCGCAGTCCGCCGCTGCCCTCGAAATCACCTCGGGCACAGCGGTGATGGCGGTCGGCGGCTGGACCGGTGACCCGGTGCCGACCCTGCAGCAGTTCATCGACGCCGTCCACGCGGACAAGATCACGTATTACGTCGAGGCCGGTCGAGGACCGACGTCACCGGCCGTCCACGGCGAGGTCATCCACAGCACGCGCCACACCACATCGCACACCCGCGAGATCGCCGACTGGGTGGCCGCGAACTATCCCGGCACCTTCATCGGCGGATCGACGGTGTACCGGATGAACTGAGCGCTACCATGCCGATGTGTCCAGTTCGCGGGACTCCGAACCTGTCGATCCGCCAATCCCCGTCCCCGATGTTCCCGGTGCCGACGCGTCGGTGTGCGGACTGCCCCGTCGCATCGACCTCACGCTGCGGCAACGCCTGATCGTCGACTCGTCCGCTGTTGCGGACATCGCCCTGCGCACGGGCATCGCGTCGCTGCTGAGCGTGACGATGGTGCCGACCCTGTTCGCCACCGCGTTACGCCGGTCGCAGGCTCAGGCCGAACGCGACCACCTGCGGTTCTACGCCGAGCTGGCCAGCGTGCGGGATCCGGAAGTGTCGTTCCCGAGGCCCACCGAACCACCGCGGATCTCGTCACGGCCCGCCAACCCGGTCGCCGAGTGGATGGCCAAGGGCCGCGTGAACAACATTCGCTTCGACAGCAGTTTCGAGGCGGTCAACCCCGCGTTGCGTGATCAGTGCCGAGGATACGTCCGCAACAACGTGGTGCGCGCGCAACACTGGGTCCACGATGACGGCCCGCACCCGACACTGTGTGTGATCCACGGGTTCATGGGATCGCCGTATCTGTTCAACGGGCTGTTCTTTTCGCTGCCATGGTTCTACCGGTCCGGATACGACGTGCTGTTGTACACCCTGCCGTTCCACGGTGCACGCGCCGAAAAGGGTTCACCGTTCAGCGGTTACGGCTACTTTGCCCACGGCTTCGCCGGCTTCGCCGAAGCGATGGCGCAGGCCGTTCACGACTTCCGGTCACTCATCGACTATCTGGAGTTCACCGGCGTGGACCGGGTGGCGCTCACCGGGATGTCCCTTGGTGGTTACACTTCGGCCCTGATCGCCTGCGTCGACGACCGCATTCAGGCGGTGATACCCAACGTTCCTGTGGTCACACCCGACAGGACGGTCGATGAGTGGTTCCCCGCCAACTACGCGGTCAGGCTGCGGGATCTGATCGCGGGCGCGGACGACGAAATCGTGCGTGAGGCCACCAAGTATCCGTCCCCGTTGAATTATCCCCCGCTCGTGCCGAAGGACCGGCGACTGATCATCACCGGCCTCGGCGACAGGCTGGCACCTCCCGGGCAGGCCGAAATGCTGTGGGAGCATTGGGACCGCTGCGCGTTCCATTGGTTCCCCGGAAACCACATCCTTCACGTCAGTCAGCCGGATTATCTGCGCCGAATGACACGGTTCATGCGGGACTTCATGTTCCAATGACTGCGCTGATGCGCTGCGTCGACATCGGGTTCAGCGCGTCGAGTGCTGCACGATGCCGCCCGTTCAACGGGATGGCGCCTGCGAAGCTCACGGGTTTGTCCTGTGTCCGGATGGCACACACCGCGGTAGTACGTAGATCGGCTGCGGTACCGCTGATCTCCAGTGCCGTCCACATCTCCCCCACCGGCATGGCGGATAGATCCTGGAGGCTTCCCGCCCGATACGCGGCGAAATACCCAGTGGTGTCACGCATGCCACACCACTTTTCCTTCGCGCCGGGTCGTACGGGGCCCTCGACCGCGCCCACCAATCCGGCATCCCAACCCGTCTCACGGAGGTGGGCGGCCAGACGCCTACCGACGGCTTCCGCAGTCTCCTGCAATGGGATTCGCGGCGAGCGCGCCCGAAGCGCGTCGAGATTGTCGACGGCACCCAACGTCAAGCCGATCCACCTGGTTCGCACCCCGTCGAGGTCGCGGCTGGTGATGCGGATCTTGTCGCACCGGACGCCGTACCGGTCGAGGTAGCTCGCGATCAACGAAACGGGGACCTCGCCTTGCCCGTCGACCTGTAGAAGCACAGCGGTGAACAATGTGGGCTGGGCACTGCGTACAGATCGCGTGCGGCGGCACCACATGTTGAGGCGGCGACGTAACAGCGTCGTGGCGAATGCGCCACGCCACCAGGCGAACAACACGAACACGGCTACCACCACGATGCCCAGCAGCCAACGTTCGCCCGTCGACCGCCACGGATACGCCATCGCGGCGGGCACGATGACCAACGAGGCCAGCGCTATCCGAGCCGTCATGGGGCGGAGTCCTTTCGCCGAAGAAGACCGAGCACGACGAGCGCGGTCGCTATCAGTCCTGCCGCACCGATGAACGCGACGTTGCGTGGCGTGGTGTCCTTCTGGGGCGGCGCCTGCGGTGCGGCGACCTTCCTGACCGCTGCCGCGTCGGGCCGCGGGATCTGCGCGACGTCCCAGGTGAGTGCGGCCAGCGCATCCACTCGGCCCGCACCGACCAGATTGGACGGTGACCGCGCTGCGCCGTGCGCGGTGGCGGTGATCCGGTGGATCACCTCAGCAGCGGTGAGATCAGGAAACCTGCTGCGCACCAACGCCGCGACACCGGAGACATAGGCAGCGGCGTAGCCGGTGCCGCTGATCGCGGACAGCTCCGACTGATCGTTGGGCAGCCCGTTGGCCAGGCCACCGCCAGGGGCGTTGCTCAGCGAGACGATGTTCTCGCCCAGGGCCGCGATGCCGAGCCACGGACCAGCCATCGTGAACAGCGAGGGGCTGCCGCTCACCGCAACCGAGCCGACAGACAACACGAACGGCTGCCACCACGACGGTATCGACACTGACGTGACATCGGCCCACCCGCCGGAATTCGTCTCGCAGGTCGACCCGGTGGTCATCCCGCCTCGAACGTTGCCCGCCGCGGCGACGATCACCGCATCCTTCTGCACCGCTGCGTACCTCAGCGCCGCCCCGAGCCCCGTCTGGTCGATCGTCTTGTTCGCGGCCAAGCATGTCACGGCGGAGATGTTGATCACGCGTGCACCGAGATCGGCCGCGCGCACGACGGCGCGCGCCAGACTTGCGACCTCGACCGCTGCCCTCGCCTCGGCCGCATCGGCGCCGAGACTACGCGGTGCGAACTTCGCCGACGTCTGACGGATCGAAATCAGTCGTGCCCCCGGCGCGACACCGGAGAAGCCGTCGTCGCCCGGCTGGCCCGCGATCAAACCCGCCACCAGGGTGCCGTGTCCGTCGCAGTCGGTCCTGCCATCGCTGGACTCGACGAGATCGCCACCCGCCTCGACGTTCGGCAACCGCGGGCCCGGTTGCACGCCGGTGTCGATGACGGCGACCGGTTGGCCGTCCCCGCGGCTGTGCTGCCATGCTTCGGCTAGGGTGAGCGACAACTGGTTTGGAGTTGACGCGCGCGGATCGGTGTCCGGCAGCACGCCAGTGACCGCACATTGCCCGCGCTGCACCATCGGCACCGGAGGTCCGGCGCTGCCAGGCGGCGGAGTGGCGCCCGGATCCACTTCGGGCGGTGCGATGGCACCCGCGGGCGGCCCTGCGACCACCGCTACGGCGACTACGACCGCCAGCAGGCCGGATATCCGCGGAATCACCGATTCAGCACCAACGCGAACAGGCCGACGAGGTGTGCCGTCACCGGAATCAGCGACGCATCGATACCGGACGCGGCGAAGCCGACCAGCCGTCGCATCGGCAGCGAGTAGCTGTCCGGCCGGCTTGCCGACGGATTGAGTGCGACCGCCACCCACACCGCGACGAGCGCCGCGAGCGCGGCCGCGGCCCACCACGCCGCGTGGTAACGGTGCGAGACGGCGAACGTCACCAGCAGTGCGACCGTCAGTAGGTAGGAATATCCGAGCAGCCACGCCTTGCACGGTGCCGAATCCCACACCCGCGCACGCAGACTCGCACCTGCTGCCGCCGCGACGACCACGTACCACGCCCACGGCGACGCGCCGGGTGGGCCGACCAAGACCAGCGATCCTGTCACCGACAACAACACCGCACCGGCGAGAAATCCGGTCTGATGAGAGTCGCTGATCCGCACCCGGCGCGGCAGATCTTCCAGCACCTTCAACGGCTGCACCGATGGCGTGGGATCACCGGGAGCAGGAATGATCGGCAGTGGAAACCGAGCCGACAGCGCGGACAACTGAGGGGCCTGCACAGTCACCAGCAGCGCGAACAACACGAGGCCGCAGCCCAGCGTCGCAATCGGCAATTCCCACAACGTATCTGCCGATGCGGCGAGCACTACGCCGACACCCACGACCGCCGCGGCGGTGAAGATAGCGATCCCACGTTCTGCAACGGCGACGGCGATGATCGACCACGCCGTCACACCTGCCGCGGCAAGCAATACCTGAGTCGGTCCGAAATCGCCTGGTACAGCAACCAGTAACGCCACACACACGGGCGCCAGCCCTGTCACCGCCAGTCCCGTCGCGAGCCGCGGTGACCGGATGCGGCTGACGAGCGCGGCGGCCACAGTCGCGGCGGCCACCCCGCTGACCACGAATTGGCCGAGCGCCGCGCCGGTTGCGAAGCGATGGGCGACCGCAAATCCGGTGATCACCAGAATCAGGCCGATCAGCGCACCGCCTGCCCCACGTCGAATATGGCTGGCGTCCCAGGGACGTTCGCGTGCCGCGGAGAAGATCACCGCGGCGTCGGCGATGTCCTCGACGATCCCGGGCGCAGGCGGGCCCTTGGGCAGCGGCTGAAGCGCGAGCAGATCGCCGTCGGTCACTCCGACGGTGTCGAGGGTGGCGTCGAGGCTGAAGGGTGCGCCACCTATCGGCGCCAGGCTGAGCGGCCCCGGAGGGGCCGCCTCCTCGTCGACGGGCAGCACCATGCGCTGCACCGCGCGCACGATCTCGCGCAACGGTAGCTCGGCGGGTAACGCGAGTTCGGTCATCCGGGCACCGTCGTCGGCACCGGCCAGCACGGCCACTCGCACGATCGGCATCACAGCGGCGTCGGGCATCGGTTCTCCGTTCTGTCGAAGTCTCGGGTCAGGGTGATGTCGGGGAACCAGGACCCGTCGGGAAGCGTCGCGGTCAGACGGTCGACCGCAGTGGCGATCGCCAGCGGTGTGCCGGGGGCGAAGGTGGAAACCCATTCGCCGTCGTACGCCTGGGCAGGACTGACGAGGATGCGGCCTTGGAGGGTGTCCACGATGCTCACGCCGACGTCGGTGGTGATGCGGTGACCGTCGCGGTGTTGTCCGGCGAGGACCTCGACGTACGTGCGCCGCCGATCAAACGCCGCTTCCACCACCGGCCGCGCGGACACCGGTATCCCCAAGTGGTCCATGACATCCTGCAGCCGCGCTCCATTGCGGAGTTGCTCGTCCGCGTGTGTGCCTACCCTGGCCGGCAGCGAGAATTCGTCGAACCTGGCGGGCGGCTGGCGGGCCAGACCCGCCGCGAGGACCGGCACCAGCGCGTGCGGATGATCGACGTCCATCGCGGTGAAGGTGACCAGATCAGCGGCACGCAGCGCGACAACCGTGCGGTCATCCCTGCGCGCGATCACACCACGTAGCAGCTCGCCGCGGCCCCTGACGAACCGCAGTTCCAACCACTGCGCTGGTCGGCAGGTGGTGCGGATCCATTGCGACACCGTGGGATCGACGGCGCCGTCGGCGGTCATCACACTCATTCGTGTCAGTTGCCCGGTCTGCGCGGCCGCAAAGGCGGCGCACTGCGCCTGCTCCGTGTACGGCTGCGTGATCGCCAGCACCCATGGGAACGAACCGGCGCCGCACGACTCGGCGAGGAACCAGGCCGAGTCGGCGGTCAGCTCAATGGCGTTGGCGCGCACTCAGCCCCATTTGGCGCCCTCGGCCTGATCCCGGGCGCTCATCGACATGGTGTTCGTCTCGTGTGTGCTTGCCATCGCCCGGTACGCGCGGACCAGTTCCTCCATGCCCGCGTTCCACTGTGCTTGCCACGCTTGGTAGGTCATCCCGGTATCGCCTTGCCATCCGCTGGCCAGTGCGGCCTGCTCAGTGGCGATGTCGGTGCCGACGGCATGCAGAGCTCCTGCGTAGCTTGTCATTTCGCTGGAGTGCGCGAGCATGGCCGGATAGTTGTACATGATCTTAGACATGCGTTTCCTTCGATTCAGATTGCGGTGTAGGTGCTGGCGGCGGCGGCGTCCTCGGCCGTGTAGCTGCTCGCGGCGTCGCCGATGTTGGCCTGCGCGATGTCCAGCAGCGTGTTGATTCGCGTGGAGACCTCGACGAACCGGGCGTGTGCGGCTTGGAACGCGGCGGAGGATTCGCCCATGTGGAAGGCCTGCGCCGATTGGGCGGCCTGTTCTGCCTGCGCGATCGTGCTGCGCATCAACGCGGCCTTCGCACCGAACGCCGCCTCGGAGGCGACCAGTTGCGGAATGTGAGCGTCCAGCATGCTCATTGCTCGTCCTATCTCTCGGGATTGTCGTGGTCGTCCCACGTCGACGGAAGCATCGGGTTGACGGGTCCACCGCCGAACGAATCACCCGGCAATGTGGCCAATCCGGCCGCTTGCCGCGTTCCCGCGGTTGCGGTGCCCGAGAAGCCCATCGGGCCTACTCCGCGGGTGGACGCCGTGATACGTGGCTCCTCGACCGGCGGGCTCGGGTCGAGGCCGGTGTCCATGTCCATGAACTCGTCTCCGTAATCGCGGGCGATGGCGCCCCGCTTCTTGCGGGCACGTCGCCGTTCGCGAGCCGAGGTAACGCTCGGTGCCGCTGCGAGCGCCGGGATATCGGCCGCGGGTGCCTTCGCCCCGGTGCCCTCCCGCACGGTGGGCGTGAAGCCTTCACCGGGGTCACCGCCGGGCACGAGGTAAGGCACCGACGTCGCGGCAGCGGGCGCGGCTGGTGCGCCCGGCGATGGGGGTGCACCAGCGCCTGCCGTCGCGGCCGCCGACCCGGGTGTGGCCACCGTGGGGGCGACACCGGCCACCGGCCAGACGCCCGGTGGGTCCGTGCGGGCCGGGGCCGGCGACGCGGGCGCGGCCGCTTCGGCGGGGACCTCCGCAAACGGAGTGGTCTGGTCGAGGCGCTTCGAAGCGAGCCCGCCGACGACACCGAGGGTGATCGCCAGCAGTGGCTGAATCAGCAGCTGCGGATACGTGAGAGAGGCGCCGACCCAGGAAAAGACTTGGTAGGCAACCGCGAACAGAAGCGGACCCCAGGTGGCCAACGCCTCAGACGGATTGGTCAGGAAGTCGGTGATCAGTTGCAGCGAGTTGCCGATCGGGTCCTGAAGGAAGTTGATGATCGGCTCGAACAATCGGTATGTGTAGTCGCTGTACCACTTCAGCAACTGGGCGATGAGATCTGCGATGTTCTGCCCGGCACCCGCGTCCGCGGCCTGGAGTTGAGCCCCAGACTGGTTCACGTCGGCCGCGGCACGGCCCACCTCCCCGACGCCGGGTCTCAGCACGAACGGCGCGGGCGGCGTCGCCGGTGTCGCGGCCACCGCCGCGCCCGCGACGGCTTGATAGGTGGCCATCGCGGTGGCGGCCTGAATCCACATCCGGACGTAGTCGGCTTCGTTGAGCGCGATCGGGATGGTGTTGACGCCGAAGAAGTTCGTCGCCAGCAGAACCGCATGGGTGGCGTGGTTGACGGCGAGTTCGGCAAGAGTCGGCATGGTTACCAGCGCGGTGGAGTAGGCCGCCGCCGCAGTTTCATGGTGCGCCGCGGTCGCAGCGCTGTCGGCGCTGGCCTGTGCCAGCCAGGCGAGATAGGGCGCGTGGGCGGCGGCGTACTGTTCCGCGCTCGGGCCTGCCCAGGAGCCGGCCTGTACAGCACCGAGCACAGCCGTGAGTTCTGTTGCCGCCCAGACGTACTCGGCGCTCAGCGATTGCCAGGCACCAGCGGCGGCCAGCAGCGACCCTGGGCCGGGGCCGCCGGACAGCATCGCCGAGTGCACCTCGGGCGGCAACGCCATCCAGACGGGTGCGGTCATGCTCAACCGCGCGCAATCACATACGACGCCGCCGCGAGCGCGTCACCGGTGGCATAGCTGGACCCTGATTCTCCTACACCCACACCGGACCGGCCCAGTTCCTCGACCCCCTGCACCGCCGTCGCCTGGTGTTGTGAACCCGCTGCGCTGAACGCGGTTGCGGTCAAAACGGATATCGCGTCGGCGGCAGGTGGAAGTACTGCGGTGACCAACGGCGCCGCGGCGGCGTGAGCGGCGGCCACCCTGGCCGTCAGCGCCTCGACTGCTGCGCTGGCCGCGGCCAGGCCTTCCGGGATGACCCGCAAAGTCATCAGTTGTATTCCCTTCCGTGCGAGGCCGGTTCGGCGACAAGAGGATTGACGAGTTGCACGAACATCGGGGTGTCGGTGTTGGTCAGCACCATGGCGCGGCCCGCGGGCAGTCGACCGAACCGGTGGCCGCGGATCTTTCCGCCGTCGTGCGGATTGCCCGACAACATGATGGTGGTGGCCTGTAGATCGTTGAGCCTGCGCAGCAGCGGGGCCGTCATCACGGCGTGTGCCGACCCTGCTGCCCGCGCGGTGACGATGACCCGCAAACCCAGATCCGAAGCCTGCGCCAGCAGCCCGAACAACGCCGCCCACGGTCGCTGTCCCGCATAGGGCCCTGCGACGGCGGGGCTGTCGGGGATCTGGTCGACGTCATCGACGATCAGGTAGTGCGTGTGGCCCTCATACTTCCACCCGCGGAGCCGTCGGGTGTCCAATCCTTCCGGGGGACGGCGTTTCTCGAGCAGCGCCGACAAACCGAGCATGGCGGGCAGGATCCTGTCGACGTTGGGCGTGTACTCGTTGTCGGGAAACAGTGGCTCGTCGACGAGTTGCAGGCGGCGGTCGATCACCGTGAACGCGACCTGGTCGGGCCGCGAGTTCTCCCGAATGGTTCGGATCAGGTGACGCAGCAGCGTCGTCTTGCCGGACTTGGCGTCGCCGAACACCATCAGCAGCGGGTTGTCGGCGAAGTCGACAACGACGGGTGCCAGGTCGTCTTCGCGCTGTCCGAGCACCACCTGATCGGTCGCGGGGTACAGCGGTGCCACCGTCTCCGGTGACAAGTCGGCTGGCAGGAGCCTGACCTCGGGTGCCGTGAGGCCCGGGTGCCTGGCATTGACGGCGGTGATCGACTCGAGGTCCGGACGCGCGAACAGGAAGTGTTCAGCGGCCATGGTCAGGCCACGCCCGGGTTGGTCGGGCGGCACGGTGTCGGCCGGCCGCCGTAGCGCGCCGGGTACGCGGACATTGCTGTCCGCAGAATCGGTGAGCCGCAACTCCAGTCGCAGCCCCAGACCGTCGCGCATGGCCAGCGGCACCTCGATCCAGTTCGGCGTTGTCACCACCACGTGAATGCCGTAAGCCATGCCGGTGTTGGCAAGCTCGGTCACCTTGGCCAGCAGTGGGTTGCGGGTGTTGAAGGCGTCGGTGTTGTCGCGGCTGAACGCGTAAAGGTTGTCGATGACGAGGAACACTTCGCCGTAGTCGTCGTCCCGGTCGGTGGCGCCTCGTTCCTGCCGGGCCCGAAGCACCTGCTCCAGCTCACCGAAGGTGCGGCGGATCCGCTCGGGTTTCAACGGTGACGCGACAGTGCCGACATGCGCGAGGTCCTGCAACACCCGCAGTTCGCCGCCGCCGTAGTCCAGGCAGTAGAACGTGATGTCACGGGGCGAGTGAAGGGCCGCCGCGGACAGGATGAACGTCTGCAGCGCAGTCGATTTCCCGGATTTCGGGCCGCCGTGAATGACCAGGTTCCCGGCGGCGGACGTAGCATCGAACACCAATGGGTCACGTCGCATCTCGAACGGCCTGTCGATCTCACCCAGTGGCCACCGCCACTCTGCGGCGGGCACTCCGGACCGCTGCAGTAACGCGTCGAGGTCGATCGGGTTGTCCAGCGGCTCCAGCCAAAGCTGCGGGGCTTTCGGTCCGTACCGGGCCAACTGGTCGCCGATGGTTGCGATGAGTTTGCGCGCGGGCCGAATCTCGGCGTCGGCGTCGTCGACGATCACGGTGCCGGGTTCCGGCTCGGCGCGGCCTGCGGTGAACAACTGAGGCCGCGGAACGGCTGGCACCACAATGGATTTGTCGATCCGCGGCGGTTCATAGATGCCGTCGACGTAGGTGCTGCGGAACTTGATCGGTGCCGCGCCGGGTGCGGGCACCAGGAAGCCGACACCCTTGTGCCCTCGGCCGGATTCGATGTGGTAGGCGTCTTCCACCCCGATGATCTGGCGCGAGATGGCGGGACTGGCCACCTTCAGACCGATGCGGTAGGACGTGTTCTTGTCGATGTCCTTGATCCTGCCGACGTCCAACGTCTGTGATGCGAACAGGACGTGGATTCGAAACGAGCGACCCTTGCGCGCAACATAATCGAACAGGTCGGCGTATTCCGGGTGATCGGCCAGCATCAAGGTGAACTCATCGGCGACCACGAACAGCGTCGGCAGCGGTGGTAGGTCAGTGGTCGCGTCAGCGCCCGAGTTGCGGGCGTGCTCGTATTCGGCGACCGAGTTGAACGCGCTGCCCTGCACACGTCTGCCTGCCTCCTTCAACAGCCGTTCGCGACGAGCCACCTCGCCCCGCAGCGTGTCGGCGAACCGGTCGGCCAGTGAGCGCTTCTCGGCCATATTCGAGATGACCGCGACCACCTGTGGGAAGTGCCGGAAGATGTCAGCGCCGGCCTCGCCCTTGAAATCGGCATAGATGACGATCAGCCGGTCGGCGGGATGAGTGGTCAACAGCGACAGGAGGATCGACATCAAGGTCTGTGACTTACCCGAACCGGTCATGCCGATCATCAGGCCGTGCGGGCCGATCCCACCTTCAGCTTCGTCCTTGAGGTCGAAGTAGAGCGGCTCACCGGTGGCGGTGACCCCGATCGGCACCCGAAGTTCCTCGTCGCGGCTGCGCGGCGCCCACAGGCTCGCGACGTCGAGCGCGGACGCGTCGGGGATGCCGAGCAGGTTGCTGAAGGTGGTGCCGCCCGTGCTCGCGACACGCGACACGTTCGACGGGTTGGAATCCCACCGCGACAATCGCCTTGCGATGTGACGCACCTCGTCGGCTCTGAGGTGGTCGGCGGTGCGGATGAACGGCTGCCAGCCACCGCTGTGCCAGCGCTGGATCGCGCCGTCGGTGACCTGCAGGATGGGTCGCTCCGGATCCGCATACTGTTCGCGGTGAGGCTGTTTGGTGGTCCGATGAATGACGGTCGTCCCCGCGGCGAGCAGTGGCCGCGGATCGGTGTCCGGGTCGTCGAGGATGACCAGCCAGTGCTTGGCGTTGCCCGCGGGCGGCCGCAGCCCGGACACCTGGGTGCTCAGGTAGCGGGCCGGCCCGACCCCGTCGACCTCGCCGGATTTGTCGACATGCGGCAACCACTTCAACCAGGACCAGTCGGTGCTCTCCAGATCTGGTCCTGCGAAGGCGATCCCGAGCACTGCGGGGTCATGCCATGTGGCGGCTTGCGCGAGCCACGCGCGCAGCGCACCGCGCACCTCGTCGTCCTCGCCGAGCACAGTGATCTGCGACAGTTTGGTGACGTCGATGGCGGTGGGCGCGTCGCGAAGGGTGCGCTGCGTGTCGAGCAGCCCCCTCAGGGTGCTGTGCGAGACCGGCTCGAGGTCGACTTCGTCGGCTGTGTCCTTGACCCGCAGCGCGGTGTCGAGTGGCACGTCGTGCAGACCGGCGCGCAGCACCAGGAAGTCGTCGTCGCGTGGGTCGCGTTCCCATTGCCGCCTGGTTCCGGGGACAGCGGCGAGCGCGGAGGGGTCCGGATGCGACCACTCGAGGCGGGCCCGCTGGTTCGCGGCGTGGGCCCGTACGTTGTCACGGACCACCGACAAGTACCGCAGATAGTCGGCGCGCTCAGCGTCGACCTCTTCGGTGCGCATCTTATTGTCCGAGCCGCGGTACAGCGCGGTGGCGGCCAGCAGCAGCACGAACGGGAAGAACAGCGTCTGCGGGGTGATCAGCCGCATGCCGGTGGCCACCAGCGCCACGACCATGCCGACGATCAAAATCACTATCAGATACGGCAGCACCCGCCGCAACAACGACGGCGGCACCTGGCGCGGTAATTCCGGTGGCGGCTCGATGGTGATGGTGCCCGTGCGGGTGGCCGGTGTCGGCAGGCGGCGTCGAGCTTCGAAGATCAACCGGCTCACGGCATTTCGCTCCGGTCGGACGGCAGGGCATCGTGCGCCAGCAGCGCGTCGGCGCGGGACAAGGTGGGTCCCGGCGCGAACTGGGACAGCATCGACCATGGAATCGGCAGCGGCCGCCCACCCAAGCCCAATGCCGCGGCGGCCTTCTCATCCTCGACGCCATAACGGACGCCGGTGTCGCTGACCCAGAACAGCGAGCCGGCGCTGTCCACCAGGTAGCCGGTGCCCGGCGCCAGTGCCACCCGGTTCGGGGAGCCCACGAGCGCAACGGTATGCAAACCGTCGGGCACCGGGATTGCGGAACCCGACAGCAGGTCGAGCGAATTCGTGTTCTCTCCTTGAGGTTTGGCCCACCGCGCGCAGATAGCCGGGTGATCAGCGGCATCCGCAACACTCACCCGATCCGCCGGGAAGGCGGCTGTGTCGATCTCCCGGGCCATCGGCAGTCGCGCCACCTGGTCTGCGCCGAGGCGCGGCGGCTGTTCGAGGCCGAACGAGTTGGTGTTGCGCAGGATCGCGGCGAGCACCTCCGAAATCGGCTGTAGACCCTCACTGAGCACCGCGTAGTACCGGATCGTGTTGTCCGCGTCGTATGCCGCCACCACGGCGCCCACCGGCGCAGACGCAGGCAGCGGGAACCTGGGAGGTTCACCGGCATGCGAAAGAACAGGCGCCGTGAGGGCGGGCCCCTCGGGGATGGCATTGAACAAGCCGGTGGCGACGGGCCGTAGCGCCGGGATATCCGTGCCGAGACCAAGCGCATCGGTGACGGCCCGGTCGGCCAGGTCAACCGCGCTGCGCCGACCGTTCCACAGCAGCCAACTCCGGCCATCATGCTGCACCAGAACGCCATGGGTTTTCGGCATATCGGTGGCGCGGCCGCTGCCCGCCCCGAGTTGGCCGGCGATCACCGTGACACCCGGATCGGTGGAACCGTCGCAGACCGTCCACTGTGCATTGCCAGAGGTGCTCTGCACCAGCCGTTCTGGTGCCCCGGGAATACCGAGTAGGTTGCCCCTGGCGAATTTGTCGAGCTCGCTGGACTTCACGCTGGTCGGGTTGTCCGGTCGTCCGGCGATCAACCGGGCGGAGGCGAGGTTGAGCACCGGATGCAGCCGCTCACCGACCTTCACGTACAGCGCCGCGGTCGACCGGTCGGCCAGCACCGCGTCATTGCCTGCAACACCGGAGGGGCGAATCAGCGAGAAGACGAAGCAGCCGGCAAGACCGGTGATCAGAATCAGCGCACCGACCAGGACCGCGCGCGTCTGTGTTCGCAACGGGTCGACCAGCATTCTGGTGTCGTGCAGCGCGACGCCAGATGCGATGCGCCGCATGACGAATCGCCAACCCGACACTTGATGGCGAGTGACGAACCCGCGGCGATACACCACGCGATCGGGGTTGTCGTTCACGGGAGTGCGCGATGAGAACTCCCGCCGATCCTGCCCGGTCAATTCGGCACCGGAAGGCCGAGGCCACGCAGCAACGACGCGGCCGAGGCGGTCACGTCGTCTACGGTGACGGTCATCAACTCGTCATCGGTGAAGTCCTTCGCATCGGAATGGTCGAGGCGGTATTCCCGCTCCTCCTCCGACCGTTCGACGAGGTTACGGACGAACCGGCCGTTGCCCGCGATGTCGAGGCTGCGCCGCGCCACGCCCGCCGCGTCGGGTGTGGTCGCCTCGGCGAGGCGGCCGAAGAGTTTCTCCATATCGGCCAGGGCCGCCGGTTCGAACAAGCTGTCTCGCTTTTCGGCCATCCGTGTCGCGATCTCGACGAGTTCCGCTGCCGAGTACGAAGGGAAGTCGATGCTTCGGGTGAAGCGTGAGCGCAGACCCTCATTGGTGTCGAGGAAATGGTCGAGGTCTTTTCGGTAACCGGCGACGATGACCACAAGGCGGTCGCGGTCGTTCTCCATCCGCGCAAGAAGCGTGTCGATGGCGACCAACCCGAAGTCGTTCTTTGCGCCAGTGGAGACCAGCGCGTAGGCCTCGTCGAGGAACAGCACACCGTCGAGCGCACTGTCGATGATCGCGTTCGTCTTGGCTTCGGTTTCACCGATGTGCTGACCGATCAAATCTGCGCGGTGCACCTCACGCACGGTCTCCTTCCTCAAAAGGCCCAGACCGCAGTAGATCTTCGCGACCACGCGGGCGATGGTGGTCTTGCCGGTGCCGGGCGGCCCCGCGAACACCAGGTGGTTTGTGCGCTGCGCGACGGTCAATCCGCGCTCTTGACGACGAATCGCCATCGCCACCGAACTCTTCAGCCGGGCTACCTGGAACTTGACTTCCTCGAGACCGATGAACTCTGCGAGTTCCGCCTCCGCCTCGACCAGCAGGTGAGCCTTTCGCTCCTTGGCACCGGGATCGACGAAATCCGCCTCGCTCGGCTCGGAATCGGGGTCCCACGGATCGGTCCTGGCTTCGATCCGCGCAGCGGTGGTGGTGACCAACCCGAATGACGAATCCGAAAGCGCCTCTTCGATGTTCGTGTTCAGCGGGTTCGCCGCGTACAAATCCTGCAGCAGCTCGTTGGCCTCGTCGCGGTCCCCATGGGCGCGCAGCGAGAGCGCCTTCGCCAGCGCGGCGTCGACAGCCGCGACCTCGATCGGGCCGTCCGGTACTTCGAGGTACGACAGCGCGGGCGAGAACATGCCGAGCCGGGCCAGCGCGATCCCGAGCGCCACCCGCGCGGCGTGACTGACGACCTCATCGAGCGCCCCGTCGGTGACCACGACGGTGAGCAACCGCACCACATCGGACCAGCGTTCGGCGCGGTAGCAGATGGCCACCCGCACCCAGGTGGCGTTCAGCCAGCCGGGCCGGCGGTCGGCCACATCGCCGACAAGCCGGTCGGCATCGGCGTACCTGCCTGCGTCGGAAAGGGCTGCGGCGTAAGCCAATTGGAAGTCATCGCGATCGGTGGCTCGCAGCCGCAGATAGAGGCCGGTGTCGTAGGTGAAACCGAGCGCGTCAGCAGCGAGGCCGACCTCACGCTGCAACACTCCGGCCGTGAGCGCCGTCCGCCAGATCGACTCGAGCACGCGGGCGTCCGCTTCGCCTGCAGCGGCCAGGCCGGTCCACGCGTCGCATTGCTCGTGCGCGACGCGGGTGAGCGCGGCGAACCCGGAACGGGCGGCGGCCAAATCGGCCGGGCGTTGCCGATCGTCGACGGATAGGCCAAGGGCACGGCAACAGGTGGCGAATCGGCTGACGACGTCGCGGTCGGGGCGGGTGAAGGCCTGGGGAACCGCCAGAGTGTCACTCTGCACGGCGCCCCCTCACTTAGCATTGCCTCAGCTAACTCGATGCGAAGTTAGCATTGCGTAAGCTAAGTGTCGAGACGTACGTCCCGCCGCGACGGAATAAATGCGACCGCGCTGCCGTCAGCACAAAGCGTGACCATTCGACTTGGACTGCAGATCCCGAACTTCACGTACGGCACACCGGTCGCCGACCTCTTCCCCGCCGTCATGGCGCAAGCCCAGGAGGCGGAGGCTGCCGGTTTCGACACCGTGTTCGTGATGGACCACTTCTATCAACTGCCGACGTTGGGGGAACCCGACGAACCGATGTTGGAGGCCTACACGACACTAGGTGCGCTGGCCACCGCAACCGAACGAGTCCAGCTTTCGACGTTGGTCACGGGCAACACGTACCGCAACCCGACCCTGCTGGCCAAGGAGATCACGACGCTGGACGTGGTCAGCGGTGGGCGGGCCGTATTGGGCATCGGTGCCGGTTGGTTTGAACTCGAACACCAGCAGTTGGGCTTCGAATTCGGCACCTTCACAGAGCGTTTCGAGAAACTGGAAGAGGCGTTGCAGATCATCGTTCCGATGACCCACGGTGAGCGGCCGAGCTTCTCAGGCAAGTGGTACCACACCGAAAACGCCGTCAACGAGCCTCGCTTTCGCGATCATATTCCGGTGATGCTCGGCGGCAGCGGCGAGAAGAAGACGTTCCGGATGGCAGCACAGTACGCCGACCATCTCAACATCATCGCCGGCATGCCGGAACTGCCCGGCAAGCTTCGCGCCCTGCACGACCGGTGCGCAGAAGCCGGTCGCGATCCCAAGACACTGGAAACCAGTTGCCTACTCACCGCGGTGGTCGACGGCTTCGATTCGCACCGCGAAATCGACGAGGCGCGCGGCGATCGAGCAGTCTCGGGATCACCCGAACAAATCGCCGACGAGATCAAGCGGCGGGTGCTCGATGTCGGCATCGACGGTGTGATCGTCAATCTGCCGACACACCGCTACACGCCGGGCGTGATCACCAAGGTCGGCGAGGCGCTCAAGCCGCTGGTCAGTTCTTGATCGCGCTGACCAAGCTGATGTTGCCGGTCATCGCGCCGGCCTCGGAATCGGATTCAGGCACCGGCCTGCCCAACGTGCGCAGCTGAAACGCCAATGGAGTGGCCACCGCCCACCAGCCGCGACCACCGAACCACTCGTGCGCGGGCGCGTGCTGCTCGTTGTAAACAAGGCTGAAGAAGTCTTCCTCCCCAGCGGCGCGTTCCTGTTCGCGCTTGGCCGCGAAGACATCGGCGTCCAACGGTGCTGACTCCTCGACGGCCAAGTGGCTACCGGGTGCGGCGAGCGAGTCGATACCACTGAACAGGCGGTGCTGCGCGCTGGCCGGTAGATAGATCAGCAGGCCCTCGGCGATCCATGCCGATGGTTTCGACGGAACGAAACCACTCTCGCACAGCGCCTTCGGCCAGTCGTTGCGCAGATCGACCGCAACCTCTCTGCGCTCGGCGGTGGGCGTGGCGCCATGCGCGGACAACGCTCGGCGTTTGAACTCCAGCACCTGCGGCTGGTCGAGTTCGAACACCACCGTTCCGTCGGGCCACGGCAACCGGTAGCCCCGCGAGTCAAGGCCGGCGGCGAGCAACACGATCTGACGCACGCCGGCTTCGGCGGCGGCAGTGAAGTAGGTATCGAAGTACCGGGTCCGAACGCCCTGGAAGTTGACGAAGTGTTCGCCGAACTCGGTGCGCAGTGGATGCTCCGAGGCGTCGCCGTCGAGCACCTCCGCCCACTCGCCGCCGGCGGCACGGCAAAACACCTCGGCGTAGGTGTCGACCGCCGCGGGATTGGGCTTCTGCGCCTCCAACGCCCGTGCCGCGGCGACGAACAATGCCGTCGATCCGACGCTCGTGGTGATATCCCAGGTGTCATTATCGGTACGCACGTACGCGTTTATACCTGTGCATCCTGACAGCGCGGCCAACGAGCCGCCCTAGACCAGCGGGCGCCCGGTCCGGATCCGCCAGTCGACGTCCTTCAGTAGCACGTTGAACGGGAACTGTCGGACCGGCCGCGGCAGCAAGTGGTTGACGAACCGAAGGACCGCGATCGTGCGGTCGAAGCGCCGCTGCTTCGCGGCGTCCCACTCCAGTTTCATCTCATCTCGGAAGCGCTGCGGCAGAAAGCCCGTCGTGATCATCAAGTTGAAGTCGTCGAGTGCACGCTGAATCCGCCTGGGCAGCTTGATGCCGCGAATGCGGCCCGCCGCGATCGGCCACAGGTACTCGCGCACCGCATCATCGATGTGCACCTTCTCCAGCGAATCCTGCCAATACCGGTCGAACGCGGCGCGGTCCTTCGGCCACATGTCCTCGGGCACCTGCAGCATGGTGCCGAGTGGCATCCCCTCGCGATAGTGCCGGTCGGCCGTGTCTTCGTCCATCTCCCCGACGAACATGCGGTAGATGTCGACGCCGCCCTTGTACAGGCAAGCGCCGACCCACAATTGGAGGTCGCGGTCGAACGCGTGATATTCGACCGGACTCTCGTCGGTCGAATACACCTGGGCGTGCGCGCGGTTCACCGCACGCCGGAACGCCGCCTTCTGCTCGAGTGAACCCTTCGTGGCAACCGCGAGATAGGTGAACGTCGTACGCGCCCGCTTGACCGGATGCAGGTCCACTCGGCCGCTTTCGACGCGGCTCTCCATCACGCCGTAGCCGACGCCTGGCCGGGCCAACTGCATGATCACGTTGGCCGGCCCGGCCAGCAACGCCACCCCCATCAGTGCGTCGTCGAAGCTTGCGCCGCGACGACGCGTCGTTTCAAGCAGCGCCGCAGCGGGCTCGTTGACCGCGCGTTCGACGTGTGCAACCGGATCGCTGATCGCCATCGACCCACCTAGAGACGTTGTGGACAAATGTGAGAACGTCTGTTTCCAGATATATTGCCCGCCCATCGGCGGCGGTGTCAAGATGGATCCGATGGCTCAAGTGCGCCCCTATCGGGGCATCGAGGCGGCCGACCGCGCCGCCGAGCGCCGCAGGCGCTTTCTGGAGGCGGGCCTGGACATTCTCGGATCCGACCCTGATCTCTCCGAGCTCACCGTGCGCGGCATCTGCCGACAGGCCGGCGTCGCACTGCGGTACTTCTACGAGAGCTTCACCGACAAGGACGACTTGGTCGCGGCGGTCTATGACTGGGTGATCGCCGACATCGCGGCGACGACGCAGGCCGCGGTGACAGCGGCGCCGATGAACGAACGCAGCCGCGCGGGAATGGCCAACATCGTGCGGACCATATCCGCGGACACCCGGGTAGGCCGGTTGTTGTTCAGCTCTCAGCTGTCCAATCCGGTGGTGGCGCGCAAGCGTACGGAATCGTTCGCGTTGATGGCGATGCTCACCTTCCAGCACGCGAGCGCCGCGGGCGCGCAGAACATCGACCGCGTCAAGGCCGCGTCCCATTTCGTGGTCGGCGGCGTCACCCAGATGATCACCGCGTGGCTCGCGGGCGACGTCACACTGGACGGCGACCAGCTAGTCGATCAGCTGGCCGCGATGATCGACGCGCTCGCAATGCCTGATCTCTATCGGCCCTAGGGGCGCGCAGAAGTAGTCGATAGCGCGGGCCGGTTCGTCAGGGAAGTAACGGGATTCTCCACAGCGGCATCGACGGGTCGAGCAAGTACAGCCGGGTGGCGGTCAACCGCAGAATGCGTAACGCGCCGCTGATCAATAGCGCCGCGAGCGGTAGCTCGCCTACGACGGCGGTCAACACCGACAGCCACCTGTCTGCAGGCGCCGCCGTCATCACGTCGAACCACGCATCGCAGACCAACAGCACACCGGTGGTGAACGCGGTGAGGATCAACAACTGCCGGCGCAGCAGACCCAGCGCCGCCGTGAGGGCCAGGAACATCAGCAGCAGGACGTCGAAACCTACCCAGGTGGTAAGCCAGTTGTGCACAACGTACTTGTCGGGCAGTGTGATTGCCAGGTAGCCGATCCACGGGATCAACCCGACGACAGCCCCCACCATCACAGTCAGGCGCACCCGCCGCAGCCGGCTGAGCTCCGCCGAACCCAGCAACTCTTCGAGTGGTCGTTCCAACCGGCTGATCAGCTCACGGCGTTCGGTTGCCGACATCGCAGCGATCTCGGCATCGGAAATCCCGCCGTCAGGCATCGCCGGTTCAACGTCCTGCGGGCACCCTCGGTCGGCGATCAGCCGCGGTCTTAGGTGTCGTCTGCGTGTCGAACTCGGTGAATTCCTTGGTCCAGCAGGCGAACTCGAGCGTGATGCCGTCAGGATCGTGGAAGTAGAACGACCGCACGTACACGCCTGGGTGCACCGTCGGCGACACCTGCGCCGCGCTCTCGTCGTGGTTGAGCACCGGACCGACCCGCACACCCTTGTCCTTGAGTCGCTGCCGGTACTCGTCGAATTTCTCCGCGGGAACGTGGAACGCCAGGTGGTTCATGGTGCTGACCGCGCTGACGATGTCGCCGATGCCCGGAATGGCTTCAGGTGACGACACTCCCGGCACCCGATCCGGCGCATCGACAAACCAGAAGAAGGCAACGCAGTCACCATTGCCGGCATCGAAGAAGAAGTGCTGGCCCATGCCGCCCGGTAAGTCCAGCGATTTGATCAGGGGCATGCCGAGGACGTTGCTGTAGAAGTCGACAGTGCGTTCCATGTCGGAACAGACGAGCGCGACATGGTTGATGCCGCCGAGTTCGAATTCGGAGTTGGGGTTGTTTGGCTTGATCACGTCACGGCTCCTCTAGCCAAGCTCGAGATCTGAATCTAACATCAGATTCAGATTCGATCAATGCCCGAGGAGCTCCGTGACCGTCAGCCCCCGTGAGTTGCCGACCGTGCGCGGCAGGCAGACACAGGCGGCGATCGACGCCGCGGCGCGGGCGGTGATCGCCCGCAAGGGCATTCTGGCTACGACGATTTCGGATATCGCCGCCGAAGCGGGCAGGTCCACTGCGTCGTTCTACAACTACTACGACTCCAAGGAAGCGATGGTCCGCGAGTGGGCCGTGCGGTTCCGGGACGAGGCGCGGGAGCGCGCTCGGGCGGCGGCGGTGCCGGGGCTGACCAACTGGGAACGTTCGTACGAGGCGGCCGCCGCACACTGGAACACCTATCGCAACCGGCTCGCCGAGATCATCAGCATCTCTCAGCTGGCCATGGTCAGCGACGACTTCGCCGGATATTGGGCCGACATCTGCTCTCTGCCAATAGCGTTGATCACCGACATGGTGAAACAAGCACAGGGAGACGGCTTCTGCGCGGCAGATGATGACCCTCATCTGGTCGCGGTGGCGATGGTGTCGATGCTCAACCAGTTCTGCTACACACAACTGTCCGGCGGCGCAGGCGGCGTCGATGACGATGCGTGCATCACCACTCTTGCGAACTTCTTCTACCGGACCATCTACCACAAGGAGGCCGGCCTGGCATGACGAGATCCGCTACCTCATCCGGAACGCCGGGCGTGACACGTGAATTCGTCGGCTTGGATTCCCCGACGGCGCGGCGCGCCGGATCAGGCGGGCATCCGTGCCAAGGGCTCTACCACCGTGGCGTCGGGCGTAAACCAAAGGTGGCGATGATCGCCGCGCACTATCAGATCGACTTCTCCGAACACTATCTCGCCGACTACATGGCCACCCGAGGCATCGGTTTCCTCGGCTGGAACACCCGCTACCGCGGTTACGAGAGCAGTTTTCTGCTCGACCACGCGCTGGTCGACATCGGCGTCGGCGTGCGGTGGCTGCGCGAAGTGCAAGGTGTCGAGACCGTTGTGGTGCTTGGCAATTCGGGCGGTGGATCGCTGATGGCGGCCTATCAGGCGCAGGCCGTCGACCCACACGTCACGCCATTGGACGGCATGCGGCCAGCGGCGGGCCTCACCGACCTACCCGCCGCCGACGGATACATCGCCAGCGCTGCGCACCCCGGTCGGCCCGATGTGCTGACCGCGTGGATGGACGCGTCCGTTGTCGACGAAAACGACGCGCTCGCGACCGATCCCGACCTCGACCTGTTCAACCAGCACAATGGGCCGCCCTACTCCAAGGAGTTCGTGCAGCGGTACCGGTCGGCGCAGATCGCCCGCAACCACGCGATCACCGACTGGGCCGAAACCGAACTCAAGCGGGTGCGCGCGGCCGGCTTCTCCGACCGCCCGTTCACGGTGCTACGGACGTGGGCCGATCCACGGATGGTGGATCCGGCGATCGAACCGACGAGGCGCCCCGCCAACATGTGCTATGCCGGCCCACCGGTCAAGGCCAACCGTTCCTCACACGGCATCGCCGCCGCCTGCACGTTGCGTAACTGGTTGGGGATGTGGAGCCTTCGGCATGCCCAGACCCGCGCCGAACCGCATCTGGCCAAGATCGACTGTCCGGCCCTTGTGATCAACGCCGAGCAGGACACCGGTGTCTACCCCAGCGACGCACAACGTATCTACGACGCACTGGCCAGTTCCGACAGGATGCAGTGTTCCATCGACACAGACCACTACTTCACCACGCCGGGAGCGCGCAGCGAAAAGGCCGATACCATCGCGAAGTGGATCGCCAAGCGGTGGCGCTAAGAGTCCTCGCACACTTCACTCCGGGTTCGAAGGTCACCGAATTCCTTACATCGGAGACGGATTGGCTCGACATCCGGTATTGCGCCGAAGACGACGACGCCTGCTTCTGCCGCGAGTTGCCCGAGGCTGAGGTCATCTGGCACGTGCTGCGACCCATCTCGGGTGACGACCTCGAAAAGGCGCCGAAGCTCAAACTCGTACACAAGATGGGCGCCGGGGTGAACACCATCGACGTCGGCGCCGCCACCCGCCTCGGCATCGCGGTGGCGAACATGCCCGGTGCCAACGCGCCGTCGGTCGCCGAGGGCGCCGTGTTGCTGATGCTTGCCGCGCTGCGCCGGCTGCCCGCGCTCGATCGGGCGACCCGCGAAGGCAGAGGCTGGCCGACGGACCCGAGCCTCGGCGAGAGCGCCCGCGACATCGGCGGCTGCATCGTCGGCCTGGTCGGCTACGGCAACATCGCGAAGGCGGTCGAGAAGACGGTGCTGGCAATGGGTGCGCGCGTACTGCACACCAGCACCCACGACGACGGCCATCGGAGCTGGCGCTCACTGCCCGACTTGCTGTCTGCCAGCGACATCGTCTCCCTGCATTTGCCGCTCACGGAGAAGACCGCACACATGCTCGACCGCACCGCGCTTGCCCGGATGAAACGAGGCGCGGTCCTGGTCAACACCTCGCGCGGCGGCGTCGTCGACGAAGGCGCGCTCGTCGACGCCCTGCGCACCGGCGGCCTGGCCGCCGCGGGCCTCGACGTCTTCGCGGTCGAACCGATCGCCGTAGGCAATGCCCTGCTCAGCCTCGACAACGTGGTGCTCACGCCGCACGTCACCTGGTACACCGCCGACACCATGCGGCGCTACCTGGAACACGCCGTCGGCAACTGCCGCAGGATCCGGGACGGCCAGCGACTGGCCAACGTCATCAACGAGTAATCTCGTTCCCAACCCACCGGTTAATAGGGAAGGCAATGGAGCATGCCCATCGCGATCAGTCCTGAGCACAACGACCTGGCCGACTCGGTGCTGTCACTGGTAGCCCGGGTGGCGCCGTCGGAGGTGCTCCACGAGGCCCTCGAGTCGCCAGTACCCAACCCGCCGCCGTACTGGAAGGCCGCTGCGGATCAGGGCCTTCAGGGCGTGCACCTGGCGGAATCGGTTGGCGGACAAGGCTTTGGCATCCTCGAACTAGCCATCGTGCTCGCCGAGTTCGGCTACGGCGCGGTGCCGGGCCCGTTCGTGCCCTCGGCAATCGCCAGCGCACTGATCTCGGCCAACGACCCCGACGCGAAACTGCTCAACGACCTGGCGTCCGGCGCCGTGATCGCCGCCTATGCGATCGACTCCGGGCTGACCGCCACGCGGCACGGTGACGGCTTGGTCATCCGTGGCGAGGTGCGCGCGGTGCCCGCCGCCGCGCAGGCGTCGGTGCTGGTATTACCGGTCGCCATCGACAGCGGTGAGGAATGGGTGGTGCTGGACGCCGACCAGTTGGAGATCGAACCCGTGCAGGGTATCGATCCGCTGCGGCCGGTCGCGCACGTGCGCGCCAACGCCGTCGAGGTCGGCGACGACCGCGTACTGAACAACCTGAGCCGCACCCTGGCGCGGGCGCTGATGTCGACGTTGCTGTCCGCCGAGGCAATCGGCGTCGCGCGATGGGCGACCGACACTGCATCGGCCTACGCCAAGATCCGCGAGCAGTTCGGCAGGCCGATCGGCCAGTTCCAGGCCATCAAGCACAAGTGCGCCGAGATGATCGCGGACACCGAGCGGGCCACCGCCGCGGTCTGGGACGCCGCCCGGGCAATTGACGAGTATCGCGAAACCGGCTCGCAGGACAGTGCTTTCGAGTTCGCGGCCGCGGTGGCCGCAACGCTGGCGCCTGCGGCGGCGCTGCACTGCACCCAGGACTGCATCCAGGTGCACGGGGGCATCGGCTTCACCTGGGAGCACGACACCAATGTCTACTACCGGCGTGCGATCATGCTGGCAGCCTGCTTCGGCCGCGCCGCGGAATATCCGCAGCAGGTGGTCGACGTCGCGACCACCACCGGCATGCGCAAGATCGACATCGACCTCGACCAGGACACCGAGAAGCTTCGCGACGAGATCCGCGCGGAAGTGGCTGCGCTGAAAGCGATTCCGCGCGAGGAACGAACTACCGCCATCGCCGAGGGCGGCTGGGTGGTGCCTCACCTGCCCAAGCCGTGGGGTCGCGCAGCCAGCCCCGTCGAGCAGATCATCATCGCGCAGGAGTTCACCACCGGTAAGGTGCGCCGGCCCAACATGGGCATCGCAGCATGGTTGATCCCCTCGGTTGTCGCGTTCGGCACCGAGGAGCAGAAACAGCGCTTCCTGCCGCCGACGCTGCGCGGCGAAATGATCTGGTGCCAGCTGTTTTCCGAGCCGGGCTCCGGCTCCGACCTGGCGAGTCTGAGCACGAAGGCCACCAAGGTCGACGGCGGTTGGCGGATCACCGGCCAGAAGATCTGGACCACCGCCGCCCAGTTGTCGCAGTGGGGCATGCTGCTGGCCAGGACCGATCCGAGCGCTCCGAAACACAATGGCATCACGTACTTCCTGCTCGACATGTCCAGCGACGGTGTCGAAGTCAAGCCGCTGCGTGAGCTCACCGGCAATGCGATGTTCAATACCGTCTTCCTCGACGACGTCTTCGTTCCCGACAACTTGGTGCTCGGTGAGGTGAACCGCGGCTGGGAGGTCAGCCGCACCACGCTGACGGCCGAGCGGGTGTCGATCGGCAGCAGTGAGGCGCCGTTCCTGGCCAACCTCAACGGTTTCGTCGAGTTCATCCGCGACGGGCACTTCGACCAGATCGACCAGAACCATGCGGGCAAGCTGATCGCCGAGGGCCACGCGGCCAAGCTGCTGAACATGCGTTCCACGCTGCTGACGCTGGCCGGTGGAGACCCGATGCCCGCCGCGGCCATTTCCAAGCTGCTGTCGATGCGCACCGGCCAGGGCTACGCCGAATTCGCGGTGTCCTCGTTCGGCACCGACGGTGCCATCGGCGACCCCGACCAGCCTCAGGGCCAGTGGGCACAGATGCTGCTGGCCAGCAGGGCCACCACGATCTACGGCGGCACGTCGGAGGTGCAGCTCAACATCATCGCCGAGCGGCTGCTGGGACTGCCCCGCGACCCGTAAACTTCCCGCGCGAGCAGACGTAAAACTGTCCATTTCAGGCGCGAAATAGGCAGTTTTACGTCTCCTCGCCGGATGAAAGGCGGCGCCCACGAGCGGTGACTTCACGTTGCGGCAGTTGCGCTACTTCGCCGTGCTTGGCGAAGAGCTGAACTATCGTCGCGCCGCCGAGCGCTTGTTCATCACACAGCCCGCGTTGTCGACGGCGATCAAGCAGCTCGAGCATCAGCTCGGCGTCATGCTGTTCACCCGCAGCACCCGTGAAGTCACGTTGACCGAACTCGGCCAAGCCTGGCTACCGAAGGTGCGCGAAGCGCTGCACGGGATCGACGCCGCGGTCGACGACCTCATCGCGCTGTCGGCACACTATCGCAGGATCCGGTTGGGCTACCTGATCGGCACCGGCGCGGACCTGTTGTTCCGGCTGCTCCGCCACTTCGAAGCCAAGTATCCGGAAATCACCTTGGAGCCAAGGGAATTCGATTTCTCCGACCCGACGGCCGGGCTCGCCGACGGCAGCACCGAGGTGGCCATCATCCGGCCGCCGGTGGATCTGCCCGAACACCGGATGTTCATTCTGGACGCCGAGAACTGGGTGGCGTGCCTGCCGCGTGATCACCCGCTCGCGAGCCGGTCCGACCTCACCATCGCCGAACTGCTCGACGATCCGATCGTGGTGGCGCCGGCCAGTGCCGGTCGCTGGCGCGACTACTGGATGGCGATGGACGCCCGCGGTGGCAAGCCGCCCACAATCGCTGCCGTCGCGGCGACATACGAAGAGGAGACCACGACCATCGCGCGCGGCCTCGGGATCAGCTTCACCAGCGAGGCCAGCGCACGGCTGTACAACCGGCAGGGCATCGCCTACGTGCCGATTCGCGACCGACCCCGCAACTACACGGCACTGGCATGGCATCCGGCGGGCCTGTCCCGTGAGGCGGCGCAACTCGTACGACACGTCCGGGAAGAGTGGAGCTTCGGCGAAGGCCAGGCGGTCGAGCGGCCGGCAACCTACTACTGATAAAGCCAACTTATAAGCAGATCAGAAACTGGAACTTCCCTGGCAACGTCGCATCGGGTTTCCTCACCTCATGACTGACACCGCTTCACCGGCGACCGCCCCACCGGCCAACGCCGAGGACGCCAAACTCGCCGAGTTCGGCTACACCCAGAGACTCGACCGGTCCGTCGGCACCCTGGCATCGTTCGCGATCGGATTCGCGACCATCAGCGCCACCACCGCGGTGTTCACCGGCTTCGGCGCCGGCTACTTCACCGCGGGCGGCCCATTCGTGTGGACCCTGCTGCTGGCGGGCGCGGTGTTCGCGTTGTGGGCGTTCATCGCGGCCGACCTCACGGCCAAGCTTCCCCTCGCCGGTTACTCCTACCAGTGGATCAGCCGCATCAACGGACCCGACCTGGGATTCTTCACCGGATTCATCGCCCTGATGGGGTGGGTCTGTGGCATGACCGGTGTCGGCTTCATCTTGTCGGGCTACCTCGGCGGGCTCTTCGGGTGGAGCATGAGTCAGACCGCGCAGATTCTGCTGGCCATCGGCGTGGTCTTCCTCTGCGTACTGATCAACATCTACGGCGTCCGGTTCGCGACCATGGTCAACAACATCGGTGTCAGCCTCGAACTGGTGATCACCGTCGGTGCAACCGCGCTTGTCGCGATCATCGCGTTCTCCGCGCCCGAGAATCACCAGCCGATCTCGGTGCTGTTCACTGGCGGCGACTCCGGCGACAAGAACACCTATCTGCTGGCGTGGCTGGCCGCTGCGCTGGGCCCATTCTTCGGGCTGATCGGCGTCGAGTCCGGTGCCGACGTCGCCGAGGAGACCAAGAACGCCCGCTATGTCGTGCCGCGCACAATGTTCTACGCGCTGGTCACGTCCATTGTCATCGAACTGCTGATGTACATCGTCTACGTGCTCGCCATCCGCGACGTGGGCGCTGTCGAGGCGAACACCGCTGCCCCCATCGAGGAGATCATCAACCAGCAGGCCGGCCCTGCGGTCACCAAAGTCGTTGTCGCCGTTGCTCTGACCAATATCCTGGCCTGTCTGCTGGCCAACATTCTGGTCGCGACCAGGCTCACCTATTCGATGGCACGCGACAACATGCTGCCCTTCTCCCATATCTGGCGGCACGTTTCGTCGAAGACGAAGACCCCTACCTATGCCGTGATCGGCCTCGGCTGCTTGTCCACCGTGCTGCTGTTGTCAGCGCTGGTCAATGAGGCAGCGTTCAACTACATCATCGGCATTGCTTCGCTGTTGTTCTTCTTCGTCTACATACTGCAGACCATCGGCCTGCTGGTGGGTTACCGCAAGGGCACCATTCCCGCGCCAGAGCCCGGCACCTTCGACTTGGGCAGGTGGCGGTTGCCGCTGTACGTCACCGCACTGCTGATCTTCCTTGCCGTCGCCGTGGCCCTGCTTTTCCTGCCGCAATTCACCAACAACAAGTGGGTGTTCCTCGGCGTAGTCGCCGTGGCCGGCGTGTGGTGGGCCACCGGATTGCGCTCGCGCTTGAGCCGCGGTGACGCGGGCTCTGACTACGCCAAGACCCACCTGAACTGACATACCGAAAGGACGCCTATCCCAATGACTGTCGTAGACCAAGGCACCAGCAACCTCGTCGCCGTCGAGCCGGGCGCCATCCGCGAGGACACCCCGCCCGGTTCGGTGATCCAGTACAGCGACTACGAACTGGACACCTCGAGCCCGTACGCGGGCGGTGTCGCGTGGATCGAAGGCGAATACCTGCCCGCGGAGGAGGCTCGCATCTCGATCTTCGACACCGGCTTCGGCCATTCGGATCTGACCTACACCGTCGCACATGTGTGGCACGGCAACATCTTTCGGTTGGGTGACCACCTCGACCGGTTACTCGACGGGGCGCGCAAGCTGCGTCTGGATCCCGGCTACAGCAAGGCAGAGCTGGCCGAGATCACCAAGCGCTGCGTCGCCATGTCACAGTTGCGCGAGTCGTTCGTCAACCTGACGATCACCCGCGGATACGGAAAACGTAAGGGCGAGAAGGACTTGTCCAAGCTGACACATCAGGTGTACATCTACGCGATCCCGTATCTGTGGGCGTTCCCCCCGCACGAGCAGATCTTCGGCACCACGGCGATCGTGCCGCGGCACGTGCGCCGCGCGGGCCGCAACACGGTTGACCCGACGATCAAGAACTACCAGTGGGGAGACCTGACCGCGGCCAGTTTCGAGGCCAAGGACCGCGGCGCACGCACGGCGATCCTGATGGATGCCGACAACTGCGTGGCCGAGGGGCCCGGCTTCAACGTCGTCATCGTCAAGGACGGCAAGCTCGCCTCGCCGTCACGCAATGCCCTGCCTGGCATCACCCGCAAGACCGTGTTCGAACTCGCCGACGCGATGGGAATCGAGGCGACGCTGCGCGACGTCACCAGCCACGAACTGTATGACGCCGACGAGCTCATGGCGGTCACCACGGCGGGCGGCGTGACGCCGATCAACACCCTGGACGGCGAACCCATCGGCGACGGCACGCCAGGACCGCTCACCGTGGCGATCCGCGACCGGTTCTGGGCGCTGATGGACGAACCGTCGCCGCTGATCGAGAAAATCACCTACTGACGGTCGCGTCGAATCAGGTCTACGATCGAAATAGTTGATCTTCATAGATCGTTAGATCTGTTATGAATACTTTCCGACGACGCGTTACGCGCCTTTTCGTCGGCGGAGCCGCGGCCATGGCAGTCGTGACCGGCCCCGCGGTTTTGTCCACTGTCAGCGCGCCGGCGGCGTCGGCGCAGCCCTGCTACAACGGCGTCGTGCCGTGGGGGCCGTTCGTTCCAAGCTGCACGGTGCCCGGTCCGCAAGCCCCGCGGGTGCGCGGGTCGGCGCCGGACGCCAACGCGATCATCGCCTGCCGCAACCATCCCGGCTGTCTGTCCTGGTACGTGAACGGCGGACCGTAGTTTCCGCCTCCTCGAACAGGGAACCCGATCGACATGACCCACGACGTTGAGAAGCGTTTCGACCGGCCCGACGCGTTCCGCGCCGCCGCCAGATATGTGGGCGTCGTCGTCGCCGTCACAGCGGCGGTGTTCGCGATATACGCATTCACCGCTAGGGACTCGGTGATTGCGGCCTCTTTGGTGCCCGCCATCCTGTTCGTCGGCGGCGTCGGCGCGTTCGTCAAGACCTACCGGATCTGGAAGGCCGAGGGCGCATGGCCGGCATGGCAGGGCGCAGGCTGGTTCCTGCTGACCCTGATGCTGGTGACCCTCGCCGTGCCAGGCGCCGCGATGATGGCAGGCGGCTAGGGCACTATCGAATCGACATATCCGCCGTCGACACGCAACGCACCTCCGGTCGTCGCCGAGGCCAGTGGCGACGACAGATACGTGACCATATTCGCTATTTCGCCCGGTTCGATCAGGCGCTGCAACAGAGATTGCGGCCGGTGCTTGCGCATGAACTCGCGTTGCGCGTCGCCCCATGGCAGCGACTTGTCAACAAGCTGATACACGAAGTCCTCGACGCCCGCGGTGTGGGTGGGCCCCGCGATCACCGAGTTGACCGTGACGCCGGTTCCGGCCGCGTCCTTGGCGAATCCGCGCGACACGGCCAGTAGGGCGGTCTTCGACACCCCGTAATGAATCATCTCTTCGGGTGTCACCAACGCGGAGTCGCTGGCGATTTGGATTGCCCTGCCCCAGCCGCGTTCTGTCATGCCGGGCAGATACATACGGATAAGTCGAACTGCGGCAAGCACATTCACGTCGAAGTAGGTACGCCACTGCTCGTCGGTGATCTCGCGGGCAGGCACGGCGCCGAAGATGCCGAGGTTGTTCACCAGGATGTCGACGTCCGGCAACTCGCGCTGTAGCGTGGCCGCGCCCTCCTCTGTGGCGACGTCGGCGGCGACGCCGATCACGTCGCCAGTCAACTTCGCGACAGCCTCGTCCACGCGCTCGGGCGTGCGGCCATTGACGGCTACCCTGGCGCCGCTGTTGGCCAACCCCTCCGCGATAGCCAGCCCGATACCTTGCGTCGACCCCGTGACAAGGGCCGTCTTCCCACTCAGATCAATGTTCACGCCGTGGTACTACCACCGGGCCCGGCGGACTATTCCGACTTGTCGTCGCCGCCGACTTTTGCCGTTTTGTCGTCTTCGCCGACTTCTGCCTTATCGTCGCCTCCGCCGACGGGCATCTCCCGCAGTTCCCGTTTCAATACCTTGCCCGTCGGGTTGCGCGGCAGTTCGTCGAGGAACACCACCTCACGCGGCACCTTGTATCGAGCCAGGTGTTCGCGCACGTAGGACTTGATGTCATCCTCGCCGAGGCTGGCGCCGTCCGCTTTCACGACGAATGCCCGCAACCGGTGGCCCCATTCCTTGTCCTCCACGCCGAGCGCGGTGGCTTCGACGACGTCCGGGTGACCGCTGATCAAGTCCTCGACCTCGGCGGGGAACACATTCTCGCCGCCCGACACGATCATCTCGTCGTCACGGCCGCTGACGTACAACAGGCCGTTCTCGTCGAAATAACCGACATCACCTGAGGACATCAGCCCATCGATGATCTGCTTGTGGCCGCCGCCGGTGTAGCCCTCGAACGGGAAGAAGTTGCCAACGAAGATTCGGCCCACTTCGCCCTGCGGCACCTCGTTGCCGTTGTCGTCGAGAATCTTGACCTTCACGCCCTTGACCACGGGCCCGACGGTGGCCGGATTGACCGACAGATCCTTGGGCCTGGCGATGGTGGCGAAGGCGATCTCCGTCGACCCGTACAGGTTGTAGACCACGGGGCCGAGATCCTTGAGCGCGCGCTGTGCGAGTTCGGCACCCAATTGCGATCCAGACACGAACACGATCCGCAGCGACGACAGATCCGGCTTGCGCTCCATCGCCTCGAGGGCATCAAGCATGCGCGACAGCATGACCGGCACCACGACCACCGCGGTCACGTTGTGCTTCTCGATGTCCTCGAGGACCGTTGCCGGCCTGAACTTCCGCCGCAACACCAGCGTCGCGCCGAGCATCATCGCGATGGTGGCGTGCAGGTAGCCAAGCGCGTGGAACATCGGCGCCGGAAGTGAGGTCACCTCACCGGATTTGAACGGCACGTGCGACAGGACGCCGCCGATCGGCGCGAGGGTGGGTGGGGTACTTCTGTTGGCGCCCTTGGGAGTTCCAGTGGTGCCACTCGTCAAGATGATGATCGATGAATGCTTCGTCACCTTCGGTGCAGGCTTGCCCGAGCTTCGCGCGACGAGGTCCTCCAAGGTCTCGTCGGTGCTTGCCGAGTCCTCCTTGTCGGGGTTGACACCCAGTGCGCGCAGCTTGCCGAGCTCCGGTTCGGCCTTGGACACCGCATCGAAGTACTCGTCGTCGTAGATGATCAGCCTGGCGCCCTCGCGCTCAGAGACCTCTTTGATCTGCGGTCCGGAGAATTCGCTGTTGAGTAGGATGATGCGGGCGCCTGCCCTGGCGCACCCGTACACCGCGATCAGGAACCAGCGGTGGTTGCGCGCCAGAATCGCCACCCCGTCGCCGCCCTTGACGCCCATCTTCAGCAAGCCGTTGGCCACCTCGTGCGCAGCCTCGTCCAGCTCTTTGAACGTGATCTCGCCGAAGTCGTCGATGATGGCGGTTCGGTTCGGCGTGCGACGCGCATTGAGCGCGGGGATCATCCCGAATTCGCCCCACCGGCGGATATCGGCCAGCATGGCGGCGATGTTCTGGGGTGGCTCGAGTTTGAAGGCGCCGGCCTCCAACATCTTGTACGCGTAATGCAACTCCGCTGAACCGCGTTCGACCAGCTGTTGAGCTTTGACGACTGCCTGCGACGGAAAATCGGTGAGCTTAGGCATGACCCCACACTAGTGACGGGCGTCTCAACGCGACCGGGAAATTACCATGACGGTATGGCCTCTCCCATGTCGCTGGACGTGGACGGTCGGCAGGTCATGATCACCCACCCTGACAAGGCCGTTTTCCCGGATATCGGGATCACGAAACTCGACTTGGTCCGCTACTACCTTTCCGTCGCCGGCGGCGCGCTGCGGGGGGTGAGCGACCGTCCGATGATCCTGAAACGGTTCGTCAAGGGCATCACCGAGGAGGCGGTCTTCCAGAAGCGAGCACCGGAGAAGCGACCGGATTACGTCGACGTGGCCGAACTGAAGTACGCGTCGGGCACGTCGGCGAAGGAAGCTGTCCTCCGCGACGCCGCAGGGCTGGTGTGGGCAATCAACATGGGTTGCGTCGACCTGAATCCACACCCCGTGCGCGCGGACGATCTCGCTCACCCCGACGAGTTGCGTGTCGATCTGGACCCGATGCCCGGCGTGCCGTGGCGACAGATCGTCGACGTGGCCATGGTCGCGCGCGAGGTGCTCGAGGAGCACGGCCTGACACCGTGGCCGAAGACATCGGGCTCCCGCGGTTTTCACATCTACGTGCGGATCGAGCGGCGGTGGCCCTTCAAGTTGGTCAGGCTGGCCGCGCAAGCGGTGGCCCGCGAAGTGGAACGCCGCGCACCGGGCCAGGCGACGGCGCGATGGTGGAAAGAGGAACGCGGCGAAGAAGTGTTCGTCGACTTCAACCAAAACGCGTTCGACCGCACTGTCGCGTCCGCGTACTCCGTTCGGGCCACCGCTGACGCCAGGGTGTCGACGCCGCTGTTCTGGGGCGAGGTCGTCGACTGCAGGCCGGAGAACTTCACGATCGCGACCGTGCCGAAACGCTTCGAGGAGACCGGCGATCCCTGGGAGAGCATGGACGACCATCCCGGCACCCTCGACGGCCTACTCGAGCTTGCCGACCGGTTGGGCCCCGCCGAGAAGGCGCCAAGGGGCACCCGGAAAACCGCACAGAAGGGGACGGGCCGGCGTCAATCCTCGATGCCCCTCATCGAGGTCGCGCGCACCAGGACCAAGGACGAGGCGATGGCCGCACTGGACGAGTGGCGCGGACGTTACCCGTCAGTAGCCGAAATGCTCAAGCCGGCAGACATTTTGGTCGACGGCATGCGGGGTCCCAGCTCGATCTGGTACCGGATCAGGATCAACTTGCAGCATGTGCCCGAAGGTCAGCGGCCGCCGCAGGAGCCGCTGATCGCCGACTACAACCCCTGGGAGAACTACTCAGGACCGCAATGGATGCGCCGTGACTGAGGCGTTTGCTGACCGATGCAAAAGCTGTTCTTAATAAAGTATTAGCCGTTACTCCCCGTTGCCTTAAATCGGCTCCGTAGCTTCGTAACCAGTTAAGCAATCGAGGGGAGGCTGCACATGTACGGCAATCCGGCAATCGAATGCGACGGTGCCCAGGTGCGGGCGTGCAGCCGCCAGCTGGCCACGGTGGTGACTGTCACCGGGAATCTCGATGATGTGAACCTCGACAAGGTCAGCCAGTACACCAAGCGCTTCGTCCTGAGGGAGAAGCCTGTGGTGCTGGATCTCAGCGGCGTGAGTTGTGCTACTCCACATGTCATTTCGTTGTTATCCGAACTGGACGACGCCTGCAGTGCCGCCGGCGTCGAGTGGTCGCTGATCGCAAGTCAACCAGTCAGTCGAGCGGTCCAGACTTTCGACGACCGCCTCGAGTTGCCGACGGTGGAATCGGTTGCGGACGCGCTGCACAACTTCGCCGAAGCCATGATGGAGCGTCGTCGGCTCCTTCCGCTCCTCACGAAGAGCGCCTAGAGACAGGGACGACCACAGTGCTAATCGACATTCGGTGGCTGGCCTACCTTGTGCACGGCCGGCACAAGCCGCGTTCGCGGCCATTGGCTCTCACCGCCCGCTGAGCACCGCATAGCCGGCTGAGATCGCTGCCCACCGGGCCGGCCTGGGTGGCATGGGTGCGGATCGTCGCTGCTGCTCGCACTCGCTCTGTGGCGGTGGTTGACCGTCACCATGTCACCACGCAGCCGACGTGGCTGGGCAGGCTGACCCCCGCGGAGCGTCGGCAGTGGCGCCGACACTGACGACCAGCTTGCCCGCGGCTGTGGATTTGATGTTGGTGTTGATGTACAGCGGGATTCGCGCGGTTTGACCATCGACCGGTTGGGTACGTGACGATCATGGGACGCACCGCGAACTGGGTACTCGCGCTGGCCACCGTGCCGGGCGCTATCGCGGTCGTGGTTTTCCTTTATGTGCAGGTGCTCGGCACGGCAGGGTGCAACCATCAGCCCTGCCCGCGCCAGGGGCCCGGTGAACTCGGTTTCACACTGATCCAATACGGCACGCCGATCGTCGCAGTCGCGGCGGTCGTGCTGTCGTTCTTCACCGCCCGGCACCGTAACGGGTTCATCGTTCCGTTGGTTGCCTGGCTGGTGCTGATCGCCGCCTTTGTCGTGCTTGCCTTTTCGTTCAGCTCGACCGGTTAGCGGATCGGCAGGCCGGTGATCGCGCGACCCATCACAAGCCGCTGAATTTCGCTCGTGCCTTCGAAGATCGTGAAGATCTTTGCGTCCCTGTGCATCCGCTCGACCGGATAGTCACGGGTGTAGCCGTTGCCGCCGAGGATCTGGATCGCCTCATCGGTCACATAGACCGCGGTTTCGCTCGCGACGAGTTTGGCCATCGACCCTTCGGCGTTCACGAACGGCTTGTTGTTGCGAGCCATCCAGCCGGCCCGCCACACCAGCATCCGGGATGCGTCAATGCGGGTCTTCATATCGGCGAGTTTGAACGCGATCGCTTGGAAGTCTCCGATTTTGCGGCCGAACTGTTCTCGCTGCTGCGCATATTCCAACGCATACTCATAGGCGGCCCGTGCCACCCCCAGCGCCATCGCACCCACCACCGGGCGGGTGCGTTCGAACGTCTTCATCGCCGCTTGGGCTGCGGCGCTTTGCCCTTCGCGGCTGCGGGCGATGCGATCGTCGAATTTCTCCTTGCCGCCGACGATCAATCGACCCGGAATGCGGACGTCCTCGAGAATCACCTCGGCGGTATGCGAGGCACGGATCCCATGCTTGCTGAACTTCTGCCCCTGTTTGAACCCGGGCGTGTTCGGCGGGATGATGAACGTGGCCTGGCCACGGCTACCCAGATCGGGATGCACAGACGCAACGACGATGTGCACGTTGGCAATTCCGCCGTTGGTGGCCCAGGTCTTCACACCGTTGAGCACCCACTCGTCGTTGGCCTCGTCGTAACGAGCACGAGTCAGGATCGCGCCCACGTCGGAGCCTGCGGCCGGCTCAGACGAACAGAACGACGCAAGCAACGGCTCGTCCGGCGTACCGAACATCTGCGGCAGCCATTCGCCGAGTTGTTCCGGCGTGCCGTTGGCGGACAGGGATGCGGCGGCCAAGCCGGTGCCGAGGATCGACAACGCGATGCCCGCATCGCCCCAGAACAATTCCTCGAACACGGTCAACATCCCGAGGCCGGTCGGTTCGGCGGCCTGGGTGGCGAACAACTCCATGGAATACAGGCCGACCTTGGCGGCCTCCTTGATGATCGGCCACGGGGTTTCCTCACGCTCATCCCACTCCGCGGCGGCAGGGCGCACGACGTCGGCGGCGAATTCATGAACCCAGTCCCTGATTTGGATGACGTCCTCAGACAGTTCAAGAGAAAACGACACAGCCAACCGTCCTTTCTGATTCGGTGAACAACCGTACACTGATACTTACCGCCCGGTAAGTCCGGGTTGTGTGGAGTGCCTCACTACCGGGCTGGGTACGTCACCGCGGTGACCGAGCAAGGCTTTCCCCTCGACCTGTTGCAGGAACTGCTCTTCACGTACGGCCCGTGCGGGCAGGAAGACGCGGTCCGCGACATATGCAGGCGTGAGCTCAGCCCACTGGTCGACGAGACGCACATCGACGAAGCGGGCAATCTCATCGGCTTGATTCGGGGCAACCCGAATGCGAAGGTCCCGGCCATCCGCGTGATGGCCCACATGGACGAATTGTCGATGCTCGTCAAGCGCGTCGAACCCGACGGCACGCTGCATCTCACGCAACTGGGAACGATGTACCCGGGCAACTTCGGCCTTGGCCCAGTGGCGATCCTCGGCGCGAAAGAGACACTGTGCGGGGTGCTGACGCTGGGCTCGGAGCACACCACCAGCGAAAGTCAGCAGATCTGGGAGACCAAACCCGACGGCGGTGACAAGGCGCTGGACTGGACGCACGTCTACGTCTTCACCGGCCGCAGCACCGACGAATTATCGGCCGCGGGCATTCGCCCCGGCACCCGGGTGTGCGTCGACAACAGCAAGAGGTCACTCGTCGAGTTCGGTGACCATCTCGGCTGCTACTTCATGGACGACCGCGCGGCGATCGTCGCGCTACTCGATGCGGCACGTCAGATGCGCGCCACAGAGAGACGCCCGGCCGGCGATGTCTACTTGGTGTTCACGACCGATGAGGAGATCGGCGGTATCGGCGGGTCGTATGCGAGCCGGAGGCTGCCCGGCGACCTCACCCTCGCGCTGGAGGTCGGCCCTACCGAGGCGGAGTACGGCACCAGCGTCAGTGGCGGACCGATCGTCGGCTACAGCGATGCGCAGTGTGTGTACGACAAAGAGGTCGCGGACGAATTGATGAGAGTGGCAACGGATTTGGGTTTGGATCCGCAGCCAGGCGTGCTTGGCGCCTTCGAATCCGATGCCTCTCATGCAAAGGCCAACGGGCTGACGGCACGCGCGGGACTGCTCTGCCTTCCCACGCTGAGCACGCACGGTTACGAAGTCATCCGACGCGCTGCAATCCCCGCCATGCGTGATGTGCTCGTCGAGTTTCTGCTGGGTTGACCAGGGCCGCGCAGGCGGACTACTTGGCTGTTGGCTGACCGGCCCGTCGAGGACGCGCAACCCGCGCAGCACGACGCGTCGGAATACCCGGGGAGCGCCGACGAACCGGGGGACGATCAGTCGGCTGATGCCTGAACGGCGCTGGTAACCCGCCGAGGTCTCAGCGCGAACGTGACTCTAGGGTCTAAGCGTGGGTCGCTTGGACCGGTTCTTCGAAATCTCCGAACGCCAGTCATCGATTGCTGCCGAACTCCGCGGCGGCCTCGTCACCTTCATCGCGATGGCCTACATCATCGTGCTGAACCCGATCATCCTGTCGAGTGCGCCGGACGTCACTGGTCAGAAGCTCCAGTTCGCCCAAGTCTCGGCCATGACGTCACTGGCCGCGGGCGCCATGACGATACTTTTCGGCGTCATCGCGCGGTTGCCGTTCGCATTCGCTGCGGGTCTCGGCATCAACTCGTTCCTGGCGACCACCGTGGTCGGCTCCGTGACGTGGGCCGAGGCGATGGGCCTGGTGGTCATCGACGGGCTGATCATCGTGCTGCTTGCGGTCACCGGGCTGCGCAGGCTGGTGTTCGACGCCGTGCCGTTGCAGCTCAAGCTCGCGATCACGGCCGGGATCGGATTGTTCATCCTTTTCATCGGACTGGTCGATGCAGGGTTCATCGGCGCCACCGGACAATCGTCACCGCCGGTAGGCCTCGGTCACGGAGGCGTCGGCTCGATAAACACCGTGCCCGCAGTCGTCTTCGTGTTCACGCTGCTGGTGACCGGCATCCTCGTCGTGCGCCGGGTGCGTGGCGGCATCCTGATCGGCCTCGTGATCGGCACGCTGCTCGCGGTGGTCATCGAGGCGATCTGGCATCTTGGCGCAGCGACCGAACATCCCGGCGGGTGGAGCCTTTCGGTGCCGACGCTGTCGGGTTCACCGGTCGCGCTGCCCGACCTGTCACTCGCAGGCGACTTCAGCTTCGGCAGCTTCGGGCGGATCGGCGTGCTCGCCGCAGTCATGCTGGTCTTCACGCTGGTGTTCGCGAACTTCTTCGATGCCATGGGTACGTTCACCGGATTGGCACGCGAGGCCGGCCTCGCCGACGACCAGGGGACATTCCCTCGACTGCGATCGGCGTTGATCGTCGAGGGTGCGGGCGCCGTGGTGGGCGGGGCGACGTCATCGTCGTCCAACACCGTGTTCATCGAATCGGGCGCAGGCATCGAGGAAGGCGCCCGCACGGGGCTGGCGAGCCTCGTGACAGGCGTGCTCTTCCTGGCCGCCATGTTCGTTTCCCCGTTGGCGTCCATCGTGCCGACGGAGGTGGCGGCGGCGGCGCTGGTCATCGTCGGCGTGATGATGATGTCGCAGCTGCGCCACATCGACATCTCCGAGTTCTCGGTGGCCGTGCCTGTGGTTCTCACGGTGGCCGTGATGCCGTTCTCCTATTCGATCGCCAACGGCATCGGCGTCGGATTCATCGCATGGGTGGCGCTGCGGTCGGCAGCGGGTAAGGCACGTGACGTCAGCCCGCTGCTGTGGGTGGTGGCGGCGGGCTTCGTGCTCTATTTCGCGCGCGGCTGGATCGAATCGCTCATCGGGTTGTGACGGTCCAGCTGGCGAGCAGTCGCAACGCTTCCTCCGACGATGACCCCGCCTCCGCGGTATAGATGCACAGCGTCTGGTCGGGGTCACCAAGCACCGCAACGGATTCGTAGTTCACCGTCACGTCACCCACGATCGGATGGTGGTAACGCTTGACCCCGTGGGTGCGTTCGCGCACATTGTGATCCGCCCACCATCGCCTGAACTCCGGGCTCTTGACCGACAGCTCGCCCACCAACTCGACGAGTTCGGGATCGTCGGGGTGGCGTCCGGCGTCCATCCGCAGTATCGCGACGTTGTCACGGGCCAGCTCCTCCCAGTCGACGAACAACTCTCGGGTGGATTCGTCGAGAAAGGCGTACCGCAACAGGTTTCGGTCACGCGGTGGCATTGTGTCGAAGTCGGCCATCAGCGCACGCGCAAGACGATTGGCGGCGAGGATGTCCATTCGGCGACCGAACACGAAGGCGGGAGCGACGTCATCGAGCGTCTCGAGGATGCGACGCACCCCCGTCCGGACCCGCTGCACTTGCGCGGTCGCGCGGCGGCGGGCACGACGGTTCTTGCGGGCCACCTGGAACAGGTAGGACCGTTCGGTGGCATCCAGTCGCAGCGCGCGCGCCACGGCGTCGAGCACCTCATCGGAGACATTGAGGTGGCGGCCCTGCTCCAGTCGGCTGTAGTAGTCCACGCTGACGCCGGCCAGTTGGGCGACCTCCTCGCGCCGTAGCCCCGGCACCCTCCGCGTGCGCCCCGTACCGCCGATCGCCACATCCTCCACGCTCAGGCGGGCACGTCGGCTCCGCAGGAATTCCCCGAGCTCCGCGTTGTGCTCCACATTGCCAGTCTGAGGGAAGCGAGCGTGCTGCGTCCCTGCAAACGTAGGTCTGCTGGACCTAGGTTGACCGCGGCGCTGTTTCGCGGCTTACGGAGCCATCCCCTGGTTGTTGTCTCAGGCACGCGGCACCACCGCCGCTACCGACACAACAGGAGAGTGCACACATGACCAGTTCGATCGACACCGCAGCTCCGTTGGCCGGCCGCGTCGCGGCCATCACCGGCGCGTCCAGTGGCATCGGCGAAGCCACCGCGAAGAGGCTCGCCGCCGCGGGCGCGAAGGTCGCCGTCCTCGCGCGCCGCGCCGACCGTCTGGAGAAGCTCGTCAATGAGATCGAGGAATCCGGTGGTACGGCGCTGGCCGTCGCCGCCGACGTGACCGATGCCGACGCGCTGCGCGACGCGGCCGCCAGGATCGCGAATGAACTGGGGACCGTGGACCTGCTTTTCAACAACGCGGGTGTCATGCTGCCCGCACCTGTCGAAGAGTTGCCGATCGAACAGTGGCGGCAGCAGATCGACATCAATATCAGCGGGTTGATGAACGCGGTCGCTGCGTTCGTGCCGCAGCTGATCGCCGCAGCCGATGAGAAGGGCGTCGCTGATCTGATCAACACGTCATCGATTGCAGCGCAGAACATCTTCCCGAACTTCGCGGTGTACTCGGGCACCAAGGCGTATGTCACTCACATGTCGCGGACCCTGCGCGCGGAACTCGGCGCCAAGAATGTCCGCGTCAGCGCTGTCGAGCCGGGCATCGTGGAAACTGAGTTGCAGGGCCACGTCACCGATGCAGGCGCGCAGGAATGGCTGGAAAGCACACGGGGACAGATCGATTGGCTGGCGCCGGGTGATGTCGCCGAGGCCATCACCTTTTTGGCCTCGCAGCCCGCACGTGTGAACATCCAACAGCTGACGGTCATGCCGACCAAACAAGCCTCCTAGTGCCGACTGCCGTTGCCGCTACCGCCTGTTGCCACCCACCTCGGCTGGTAGCGGCGGCGGCAACGGCGTCGTCGGTGTCGGGGTGGCGGGCGCGGGCCCTGGCCCGGGCCCCTGGCCGACGGGTGCGTCCATTCGATGCGTGTCCACCATCGGCTCGTCACGGATCACGTCGGCGCCCTGGCTGATCACCAGTGATTTGGCGGTGACGGTGTAGGTGATGCCGTCGTTGTCGGCGACGAAACCGTCATTGGACAACGACGCAGGCACGACCAGCCTGGCGCCATCGCGCATCCGCACGCCCCGGTATTCGTACTGGCCGCCCGGCGTTTTGCAGATCGCCACACGCGAGGAGTCGGTACTGCCGAAGAGCACCGCAGAGTTCGGCGACGCACACCGTGCGGTCGAGTCCACGTATCCCTGGGCGTCGGTCGTCGGCGCGGCGGCGGCCCTCGGTAAACCGCACACCGCAGCACACGCCACCATGGCGGCGATTAGCCGGGCTGTGCCCGCATTCGAGGAAGACGACATCAACCCTCACCACAGCACGCCAGCCGCGTCTGCGCGAGCGTCGACGCCGAATCACAACCTAATCGTTAGCTTCGACGCCGCTCCTTCTCGTTGTCGGCCAACTCCTCTAGCCGGTCGGCCGTCGCGATCTTGTTCGCCGCCGTGTCACGCTTGTCTTCGACGTCTTCCAGCTTGGCATCGGCTGCCGCGACCGCGCTCTGCTCGGCGGCGCGGACCATCGCCACTTCTTCACGTTTGGCCGCTTCGACAGCGGCTTCGCGTTGTGCGGCAGCCTCATCGGCCCGCTGCTTGCCTGCGGCGATGCGCTTTTCGGCGGTGTCCACCGCGGCCCGTTTGCGATTCGCCGCGGCTGCGCGGGCGTTGTTGGCGGCGGACTCCTCCTCCGCCGTGGCCTGTTCGCGCTCTTTCTCCGCCTTCTCCCGGCTGGCCCGCACGTTGGATCCCGCCGCCTTGATGTTCTCGGTTGCGGCAGCATCCAATTCGGCCGCCTGTCGAAGAGCATCGGCGCGCGCGACCAACTCCGCCCCTCGCTGTTGGAGTTCGGGCACCCGTAGCAGGTTTCCGACAGTCATGTCCAGCATGCCAAGTGAGCGCTCGTAGAACAGCCGCGCCGGCGCATCGGACTCCATCCGACCGAACACCCGATCATCCACCAACTGCAGCGGCAGCCGCGCGAGCCGGTACTGAATCTTGAAGACTGCGAACGGGAAATCGGTGATGCTCATCGGTCACTCCTAGTGTCAGCCTGCGCCCTGAGCCGGTCCGCCTCGGCTCTCGCCTTGGCAGATTCGCGAACCGCCTCCTTGTGGTCGTCGAGGGCGTCAGCGACCTCTTCATCCGCGGCGCGGATCGCCTCTCGCTCCTCTGCCTTGGCCTGCTCCACCCGGCGTTGCGCGTCACGTTCAGCTTCTGCCTGCTGCTTGGTCAGATCTTGATGAGCGGCCTGTTCGGCGGCGCGCTTCTGCGCCGCCTGCTCCGTCCGGATCTGCGTTTCTTCTGCCGCCGCTTCGGCGTTCACCGCACTGCGCTCGGCGGCGCCCTCACGCTTGGCCTCAGCGGCCTTCGCCCTCGCCTCGCGCGCCTCGGCGTCAGCGATCGCCTCTGCCTTACTGGCCTGTTTGCGCTGCTGCGCCTCGGTCTGCTCCAGTTGCCCCTCCGCGGTCAGCGAATCGTTACCGGTCACCGCGCCGACGACTTCCTTCGCCTTGCCTTTCACCGAGTCGATCAAGCCTTTGCGAGCCTGGTCGGCCTTACCGGAATCAGTCATCCCATTCCCCTCGTTCGTCGATTCCCGCCCGGATTCCACGTATCTGGCAGCCCAAAACACCGTGCGGGCGGCGCCACGGCCCAGCGGCGGGCCGGGACTGGGGTTAGCCGGTTGGGCGCCATCCAAACGCGGATAGGGTCGAAACATGAGCGGCGGAGAGCAGCGCGCCGGAGTGCAGCTGACTAATCTCGATCAACCGCTGAGCCCGGATTCGGACGCCACCAAGCGTGACCTGGTCGACTACCTGCAGGCGGTCGCCGACCGCATGCTGCCCGTTCTGACCGACCGGCCACTGACCGTGATGCGCGTGCTGCGAGGACAGCCACCGTTCATGCAGAAGAACGCGCCGAAGTACACCCCCGATTGGGTGAAGACCGTCACCATCTGGGCGGAGGCCTCGAGGCGCGAGGTGCGCTATCCGCTGTGCAATGACCGACGGACTCTGCTGTGGCTGGCCAACCAGCGCGCTGTCGAATACCACCCCTCACTCGGGCTGGCCGACAACATCTACCACCCGACGCATTTGGTGCTCGATCTTGATCCGCCCCGCGATACAGATTTCCGCGCTGTCGTGGCCGTCGCCCGCCTGGTGCGTCAAGCCCTGGCGGACAGTGGCTTGGCCGGTGTGGTCAAGACGAGCGGCGCCAAGGGACTGCACGTCTTCGTACCGGTCGATGGCAACGCGCCGGGCGATGACGTAGCGGCGGCTACCCGAGCGCTTGCCGCTCGGGCCGCGGCGCTCGATCCGTCCATCGCCACAACCGCTTTCATCGTCGAAGACCGCGAGGGGAAGGTGTTTGTCGACTCCACTCGGGCCGGCGGCGCGACAGTCGTCGCCGCCTACAGTCCCCGTCTTCGTCCACGCATACCGGTGTCGTTTCCTCTGGACTGGGCCGACCTCGACGACGTCACCCCCTCCGACTTCACGCTGCACACGGCGGTCGACGCGCTTTCCGGCCGTGACCCGTGGGCCGAGGCCATGCCCGCACCACAACGCCTGCCGCGCGAACTCATAGAGTTCGGCCGTACGATTCCCGTCGCCAGGGTCGCAGCCATGCACGAGGGAAAGCGCCGCGCCAGGGCGGCGAGGAGGAGTCGGTGACAGGTACTGAGTTGGCGGCGGCGACGTCGGTTTTGGAACGCCTTCCCGTCACCCGTTGGCATTGGCGGTTGGTCGTCATCGTCGGCCTCGGCACATTCTTCGATCTGTACGAGGTCTTCCTCGGCGGTGTGCTGGCACCGGTACTGGCCACCGAATTTCACCTTGGCACACTCGGCAAGGCGATGGTGATCGCGTCCGGGTTCGCTGGCATGTTCGTTGGCGCAAACGTGTTGTCAATCGTCGCGGATCGGCTCGGGCGCCGACGGGTTTTCATCCTGAATTTGCTTGTCTACTCGTTGTTTTCACTGATGACCGCGTTTTCACCGAACATCGAGACGTTCCTCGTACTGCGTTTTCTGGCAGGCATCGGACTCGGCGCGGAACTGGTTCTCGTGGACACCTACCTAGCCGAATTCCTGCCTGCGAAGGTCCGTGGCCGCCTGACGGCTTGGGCGTACACGCTCGGCTTCGTCGGTGTGCCACTCGCGGCGCTGCTGGGCGGCAAGCTCGTCGCGCACCACCAGTTACTCGGCTTCGACGGATGGCGGTGGTTGCTGGTTTTCGGCGCGTTCGGCGCGGTATTCGTGCTCGCGGTTCGCACCATGCTGCCGGAGTCGCCACGTTGGCTGGAAAGCCGCGGCCGCAACGCGGAGGCACGCGCAGTGGTCGCATCGATCGTCGCCAACGTCGCACCAGGCACCCCGTTGCCTGCGACGCAGGCGGACACGGCGCTCGGCAAAGACGATGCGCGCACCGTGCGCGACGTGTTGCGTATCGCCTTCCGGGATTACCGGAAACGCACGGTGATGCTGATCATCTTCCAGGTGTTGCAGACGGTGGCGTACTACGGATTCGGCACGCTGGCCCCATTGGTGCTGGTGAGCAAGGGCTTTGAAGTGACGCAGTCGCTCGGATACGCAGCTCTCACGTTCGCCGGCTATCCGCTGGGATCCCTGATCTCGGTGCCGCTGGTCGAGCGGTTCGAGCGGAAATTCTTGATCATGGGCTCGGCACTCGGAATCGGCGTATGCGGCATGGTGTTTGCCGCCGCCGATCACGTGGCGTTGATCGTCGTGGCGGGATTCCTGCTCACCGCCGTTTCGAACATCTTCTCCAACGCGTTTCACATCTACCAGGCCGAGATCTTCCCGACCGCGATCCGCAGCACAGCTAGCGGCATCTGCTATTCGCTGTCCCGCGCGACGTCGACCGTGCTGCCGTTCATCGCCGTCCCCGCACTGGCGGCGCTCGGGCCTGTCGCAGTGTTCTCCGGGTCGGCGGTCCTGATCGTCCTGCTCTGCCTCGATGTCGGGCTGCTTGGTCCGCGCAGCACCGGCCTCGAATTGGAGAAGGTCCAACAGATCAGCTGACGCGTCAGAAGGCGTAGCGGATTCGACAGCTGGGCAGCAATTCGCCGACCAGATCGGTGAGCTGCTGCACCCAGCGACCCTTCCACGGGCTCTTGTAGCGGACGTTCCACTGGCCGCTCTGGCTGCGTTTGAGCTGCTGCAGATCCGGCCGCCACAGCAGATCTTCACCCTTGGGGTGCCAGCCGAGATTCACGTCGTGCAGCCCCTCGTTGTGGGTCAGAAAGATCACCTCGGCCGCCAGTTGCCGCTTGGTGCGCTCGTTGGTGCCGTCGGCGATTTGCTCGAGCAGTGCTGCCCAGTCCGCCAGCCAGTTCTCGTGAACGATCACCGGGCTGAAGTTCAGGTGCGCTTCGTAGCCGGCTTCGACGAAGTCGTCAAGCGCGGCGATCCGATCGGCGATCTTGGAGGTGCGCACGTCGACGAGGCGTGACGTGTCCTCCGGCATCAGGCTGAAGCGCACCCTGGTGCCGCCGCGGGGAGCGTAGGTGAGCAGATCGCGGTTGACGAGCTTGGTGGCAAAGCTGGCTTTCGCGTTGGGGACTCGCGCGAACAGATCGACAAGATCGCGAACGTTGTCAGAAACCATTGCGTCGACCGAACAGTCGCTGTTCTCACCGATGTCGTAGACCCAATCGTCGGGATCGCACTGGTTCGGCGCCGGCTTTGTGCCTTGCCGGGCGGCGTGCCGTTCGAGGTAGCCGGTGATCCTGTCGATGTTGGCGAACACCGTGACCGGGTTGGCGTAGCCCTTGCGGCGCGGCACGTAGCAGTACGAGCACGCCATCGCGCACCCGTTCGCCGTCGACGGCGCGATCCAGTCGCTGGAGCGTTCGTTGCGGCGCGCCGAAAGGCTCTTCTTCTCGCCGAGGACGAGCACTTCCCGCTTGATGCGGACCCAGTCGTCGACGTTGCCCTCGTTGCCGTACAGGCCCGGAATCGCTTGATGCGAAGGCACCTCGATTCGCTGTGCGCCGGGGAACCGGTCGAGTACCTGACGGGCGCGGGGGAACCGGTCGATGTCGGGTTCGTGAAAGATCCGCTTGACGTCGAGCAGTCGACCCGCGAGGTCGGCCGGCGTCCGGCGGGGCGGTGTATCAGTTCCCAGCGTGGACGTCACAGAGCTACAACGCGGCCGCGTCCAGCGGGGTTCCGATCGTGGGCTCGAAGGGCACCTCGGTGCAGGTCAACGCGCTGCGGGCACCCGGTCGTAGATCGCCGAATCGTCTATGTTGACGCGTGAACGGTCAGGCAGCGCAAGACAACAGACCACGGTGACGACCGCCGCAACGACGATGTAGATCGAGATCGAATACGGCGTTCCGGTTTCGTGCAGGAGCCACGTCGCCAGCAGCGGAGCCGGTCCGCCCGCGAACACCGATGCCAGCTGGTAGCCGAGCCCCGCGCCGCCGTAGCGCAGATGCGTCGGGAAGCTTTCTCCGATCAGCGCCGCCTGCGGTCCGTACATCATCGAGTGCACGATCATCGACAACACGACCGCGATGAAGATCGACAGCTGCCCGCCGTGCGTCAGCACCATGAAGTACGGGAACGCGCCGAGGCCCGCGATCACCGCCCCTGCGAGGTAGACCCGTTTTCGGCCCACCGAATCGGAGAGATGGGAGAAATACGGGATCGTCGCCAGTTCAACGGCGGCGCCGACGAGTACGGCGGTCAGCACGAAGGTCTTGCTGTAATGGTGGCGCTGCACAACATAGGTCAAGACGAATGTGGTGAACAGATAGAAGGGCATCTGCTCGGCGAACCGCAGCCCGGCGGAGAGCAGGATCTCGCGCCAGTGCCGACGGACCACTTCCGCGACCGGCGCGGTCGCGGCTTTCCCTTCGTCCAGCACCTTGCTGAACATCGGCGTCTCGAGGATCTTCAGCCGGATGACCAGGCCTATCGCGACCAGCACCAGACTCGCCAGGAACGGCACTCGCCAGCCCCACGAATTGAACGCCTCATCCGACATCGTGGCGGACAGCAGGGTCATCCCGCCTGTGCCCAACACCAGCCCGACGGGAACGCCGACCTGAGCGAAGCTGCCGAGCAGACCACGCCTCTTCTGGTCGCCCCATTCCATGGTCAGCAGCACTGAGCCGCTCCACTCGCCGCCGACGGCGATGCCCTGCAGCACCCGAAGCGCCACGAGCAGCAGTGGTGCGGCAACCCCGATTGCCTCGGTGCCGGGCAGCACGCCGATGACGGCCGAGGCCAGACCCATCACCAGCAGCGTGATGATCAGTGTCGTCTTGCGGCCTATGCGGTCGCCCCAGTGTCCGAAGATGGCCGCGCCGATCGGGCGGGCGGCGAACCCGACGAAGTAGGTGGCGAAGGACTGCATCGCGCCGGCGTAGGTGCTGGACGCGGGGAAGAACAAGTGCGGGAAGACCAGCGCGGCCGCCGTGTTGTAGAGGAAGAAGTCGTACCACTCGATGGTGGTGCCGATCGCGCTCGCCAGCGCGGCCCGCCGCACTTGAACTTGACGCTGACCCGGATCGAGCTGTGCCGTGCGGGCTGACCCATCATCTCCAACAGCCATCCGATGACCTCCTGTGACCGACGCCACTTCATAGGATGCGCCACGCCGAGGACTTTTAAACGCGAATTCAGCCGGGGATCACAGGCAGCGTCAGCGAGGAGGGGTGCTGCGCGTCGTGCAGGACGCTTTGGGTCGCCGTCTGTGTCGCCGCGTCGGATCCAAACCCCGCGCCGGTGTTGGGGTTCGGAGCAAACTGGGGATAGTCGCTGCTGGATATCTCCAGCCGGATGCGATCACCCGCACGGAATTCGTAACTCGTTGGCCATACTTGAATTTGGTACTCATACGCGCGACCTGGCGTGGTAGGCGCCGGATCTGACAACGAGTCCCGAAAAGACGTGCGCACGATGCCGTTGTTGAGATTGATGACCGCACCGTCGGACTTGACCACCGCCAGCTTTGCGGTGAAATCGGTGTCTGGCGCGGTGGTTTGAGCCCACAGGCGAACGGAAATCGGACCAGTCACCTCGGTGTCACGGTCCAGTTGCGCACTGGTGTACACCAGGACGTCTGATCGCTGCTCGACAGGAGTTTGGTCGTAAGGCCCCTGCGGGCCCGCGCTTGCTGAACAGCAGGAGTGACCGCCCAGGCTCGGTGCCGGAAACGCCGGGTCGTAGGTGTAGACGTCCGGAGGCTGCGCGGTAGGGGCGGTGGTCACCAGTTCGCCTTTGCGAGGCTTGATTCCTCCCGGTCCTGAGAGAAAGTAGGTGGTCCACTTCGTCTGTGGAAGAGGCCAACTCGTTGCCGACTTCCACGTGTCGGCGCCCATCACGAAATAGTCGACCCGCGGTTTGCCGGCGACATCGTTCTTCTGGCCCTTGAGGAAATGGTCGAACCACGCCAGCATCAAGTCGTTGATGGGGCTGTTGGCTACCGCGCCAATGGACTTCAACAGCGGCGCCGGGGCAGCGTCCGGTCGCCCCCAGTCGACGTGGTCCCACGGCCCGATGACCAGACGTTGGTTGTCGCGGGCGAATTCGGTGCCCCCGTGCGCCGCCATACCGGCGAAGTTCTGTGTTCCGCCGGCGAGGAAGGCGTCATACCACCCCTCGAAGTCGAGCACAGGTACCTTCACCGATGGGTAGCGCTCCCTGATGCTGAACTGGCGCCAGAAGCCATCGCGAGCGGAGTGCCTGAGCCAGTCGAAGTACCACGGGGCAACAGCGGGGTTCTGAGGTTGCAGCGGCGGCAAGTCCTTCAACGGCCGGAAGTTCATCCAGCGCGTCGGGTCAGCACCCGCGGCCTTCAATTGCTCGACCGTGGCCTGGTCGTTGCGGTTCTGCGCCGCCGAGGTGGCCAGTCCCATCGCCCACGGCTCGACGAAAGCCAGCCGGAATTCGCCGCCCTCATAGGTCCATCCGTCGTAGTAGTCCGACGCGGTGTTGGCGGGCACGATCGTCGTGAGGTGCGGCGGCGCGGTCACCGCGGCCAGCCACTGCGTGGCGCCGACGTATGACGACCCGTACATCCCGACCTTGCCGTTGGATCCTGGCAACCCGGCGGCCCACTCGACCGTGTCGTAGCCGTCGGCCATCTCGTGGGTGAACTCGTTGAACGTGCCGCCTGATGCGCCTTGGCCGCGCACGTCCTGAATGACGACCAGATAGCAGTGCGATGCGAACCAATCCGGTGGCTGGTAACGCGATCCGGCCTGTGCATCCGACTTCCCGTATTGGGTCCGCATCAGGATCACCGGTACGGCATCGGCGGTGCGCGGCCGGTAGACATCTGCGCGCAGAACAGTGCCGTCGCGCATCGTCGCCGGCACGTCGGACTGCTTGGTGACGGCGCACGGCCCGCGCCCCGCATGACCGGGAAACCGCGCCGGGGCGCCCTGTTCGCCGGCGGTGCAACCGGTCAGGGCCAACATCGTGGCCGCAGCGATGACGCAGAGGCGGATGGCAACGGAGCGCATTTCCTCAAAGCTAGTACGTGAAGTTCTGAGCCTCCGGCGCGGCTCGAACCGGCAAACCCGCTGCGCTGTCCGTTCAGCTACGGGTGCCGAGCGCCGTGAGGGTTTCAATCCCCCGTCCCCAGGTCAAGAATCTGGTGCTATCCCACTGCTCACGGCTCTTGGTGTGGTGGGCCGCCAGGGGCTCGAACCCGGAATAGGGTAAAAGCCGAGAGTGATAAGCCATTTCACCAACGACCCCAGTGCGCTCGGCAGGACTCTAACCTGCAGGCCCGCGCTCACACGGCAAGGATGAGCTTTCCGGTGTTCTCGCCGTTGAACAGCGTGAGCAGCGCATCGGGGAAGTCGCTGATTTGCCCGGTTTCGATGTGCTCATGCGAACGGAGCCGACCGTCGGTCAGCCAATTGCTCAGTTGCTCAAGGCCTTCCGGATACCTGCTGGCGTAGTCGAAGATGACGAAACCGGTCATCGACGCACGCGCAACCAACAGCTGCATGTAATTCGCAGGTCCACGTGGGGCGTCGTTGTATTGCGATACCGCACCGCAGAGCACGATGCGGGCGCCGTGGGCCAACCTGGCGAGAGCGGCCTCCAAGGTCGCGCCACCGACGTTGTCGAAGAAGACGTCGACACCGTTGGGCGCGTGGGTCTTCAGTTCCGCGCGCACGTCGGTGGTCTTGTAGTCGATCGCGGCGTCGAACCCGACCTGCTCGACGAGCCAGCGGCACTTTTGCTCACCGCCGGCGATACCGACCACCCGGCAGCTTTCGATGCGGGCGATCTGCCCGACGACGTTGCCAACCGACCCGGCCGCCCCGGACACCAACACGGTCTGGCCCTGCGCCGGCTTGCCGATCTCGAGCAACCCGAAGTAGGCGGTCAGACCGCTGATGCCCAGCGCCGCCAGGTAGGTGGTTGGCGGCGCCACTGAGGTGTCGATCTTGGTGACGCCCGCGCCATCGGACGTGGCGAAGTCCTGAACGCCGAACAGGCCGGATACCACATCTCCTGCCGCGAAGTCCCGGTGTCGCGACTCGACGACCCGCCCAATTGCCAACGCGCGCATGACTTCGCCGATGCCTACCGGCGGAACGTAGGAGCGACCTTCGTTCATCCAGGTACGCATCGCGGGATCGATCGACAAGTAGTCGATGGCGACCACGAACTCGCCATCACCGGCGACCGGAATGGGCTCCTCGACGAACGCGAAGTCATCGCGCGTGATCCGCCCCGTTGGGCGCGCGGCCAGTCGGCACTGGATGTTCACGGTTTTCACTGGCTCCGCTCCTGAGTTGTCGACAACAATCGGTTGGTGGCGGCGGCACAGTCGAGAACCGCCTGGCCCGCTTCGTCTTCCGCGGTGGCAGGCACCACCGCCACCGTGTCAGCGCCGGCGCGCAGGTAGGCCTGCAGCCGCGCGGCGATCTGTTCCGGGTCGCCGAACACGCCGATTTGTTCGACGAGGTCGAGCGGGATGGCCGCCGCCAACTCGGAACGACGGGTGCCTGCGCGTGCCTTCTCGACCAGGTCGGGATAACCGAGATCGGCGAACATTTCGCCGTACCCGGGCGGCGCGAGATAGACGGCCAACTGCCCGGCGGCCTGTCGCAATGACGCATCGCCCGGTCCCAGCGCGGCAGGTACCCATACCGTCAGGCGGGGCGGTTGGCGGTCTACCGCGGCGGCGTGCGCGTTCACCCGTTCGCGGACGGCGGCGACACGTTCGGGCGTCGCCAGGTTCAACACCACCTCGTCGGCGAGTTCAGCCGCCAACCGAATCATCCTCGGGCCGAAGCATCCGATACCAACGGTGCTCTGCGGCAACGCTTGACGAAGCCGGAAGCCGTGACTGCGGACATGGCGTCCGTTGAAGTCGGCGCGCTCGCCGCGCAACATCGGACGTAGGCACTCGACGGTCTCGCGCATACGGGCAGCGCTGTGCCGCCAGTCACGGTCGTGCCACCCGGCGACGATGACCGGGCTGGAGGCCCCCAGCGCGACGTCTGGTTCGCGGCCGGTCAACATCGCGACCGAACCGGCGCCCAGTGCAATGGCTGCGGGGGTCCGGACGCTGATGGGCAGCGGCCCCAGTGCGAGCCGCAGACCTGGCGCCTGCACTCCGATTGCGGTCGCCAACGCGAACGCGTCGAAGCTGGCCATCTCGCCGATCCAAAGTCGTTTCAGGCCTGCGTTTCTGGCCGCGAGTGCGATGTCAACCGCCTCGTCGTCGGGCCGGTTGAGCCAGAACGGAAGCACCGCCTCGATTGACTCCCTCACAGCATCGCCGCTTCTGTTGGCTGGCCGAGCAGGATGCGGCCGGGAAGTTCACGCGAGGCCAGATTGACCTGAAAGTGTGCGGTCGCGGTGAAAGCGTCTCGGAAGCGGCGCTGCAACGGTGCCCCGTCGTAGATGGCGCTGCCGCCGGCCAGGTCGTACATCCTGCGCACGACGTCGGCGGCCGTACGAACCCCGTGCGTGGCAGCCAGCCGCAATCGGGTACGCGCTTCCACCGGCACCGGCGGGTCGGCTTGGCTTGCCCGCCAGGCGGTTTCGACGGCCTGATAGTACAGCGCCCTGGCGCTCTCCAGATCCGCCTCTACCGCCGCGACGGCCGCCTGGACGGTCGGACGTTCGGCGAGTGTGCGCGCCGACGAGACACCCTTTTTGGCGCCGGCCAACTCGACGAAGTCGTCGATCGCGGCGCGGGCGTTGCCCATTGCGGCCGCGGTGATGCATGCGGCGAAGAATCCAAAGGGCGGGAAGCGGTACAGCGGCCGGTCGATCATCGGCCCGTCGAAGATGGACAGCACACGGTCAGCGGGGACGAACACGTCGTCGGCCACCGCGTCGTGGCTGCCGGTTCCCCGCAGGCCCAGAGTGTGCCACGTATCGAGCACCTGCAACTGCGCCGTGGGCAACGCGACAACCGCGGGTCGGTCGTCGTGCACGCAACCGGCGAACAGCACGTCGGCATGTGTGATGCCGCTGCAGAACGCCCATCGGCCCGTCACCACCACCCCACCGGGAACCGTGCGGGCTTTACCGTGTGGCGCCCACACGCCCGCGGCCACGCCGCGTCCGCCGCCGAAGTACTCCTCCCGACTGGTCGGCGGCAAGTAGGCGACGAGCAGGCTGGCGGTTGTCGCTATCGAAACGCACCAACCGGCCGAGGCGTCGCCACGGGCAATCTCCTCGGCGCAGCGCAGCGCCGTGCCAGGGTCCAATTCGCCACCACCCACCTCGGCGGGAGCACCTGCACGCAGCAGGCCGGCCTCGCGCAGGGCATCGACGAGATCGACGGGTAGTCGGCGCCCGGCATCGATCTGCTGCCCCAAGCCGCTTGCCATCTCCGCGATCCGGCGGGCGTGCTGCTGGATGTCTGGTCGTGTCGTGTCAGCGTTCACCGCGTCCCGGCCTCTCCACAAGCTACATTCGTGTAGCTTAAAGCTACGCCACGTAGCTTCACCGGTGCGGCGACTGTCAAGGAGGTGCGGATGGCCGAGACCGCGCAACGGCGCAACCGTCCCTACGCACCCCGGCTGTCCCCGGAGCAGCGACGCGAACAACTGCTGGACATCGTGCTCGACGTCATCGACACCGATGGCGTCGGCGCTGTCAGCATGGATGCGGTTGCGCGGCGCGCCGGGGTGACAAGGCCGGTGGTGTACGGCCAGTTCACCGACGCCAACGAGATGCTGCGCGCCTGCCTGGACCGCGAGGAGCAGCGCGCGCTGGCGCAGATTCTGGACGCCATGCCCGCCGCGGGTGAGGACACCATCGAGGCGTTTCACCGCCTGTTCGACACCTACCTCAACGCGGTGGCCGAGGCGCCGCAACGCTGGCGGTCGATTTTCATGATCGCCCCGAGTTGGACCCCGACGCTGAGCAGAAGCATCGCCAGGACCCGTGCTCGCATGGTGGCGGATTTCGAAGGGGCCCTGCATAAGTCACGCCCCGGCGGTAGACAGGCCGACCTGGACCTGTTGGCCCATCACCTGGTGGCCGCGCTGTGGGAATCGGGACGACTGCTGCTGGTATCGCCCACCGAGTACAGCCACAAGCGTCTGCTGCGCTCGCTGGATGCGATGTCCGTCGCGCTCCTGCAGCGGTGACTACGACGACTTCTTGGCGTCGGGCTTGATGGTCAGCGTGACGGTCTTGCCGTCGCGCAGAACGTCGATGGGAGCGTCCTGACCGACCTTGAGTTGCCGCACCCCGACGGTGAGCTCATCGAGATTGTTGATCTTGCGATCACCGATCTTGACGATGACGTCCTTTTCCGCGAGGCCGGCACGTTGCGCCGGGCTGTTCGGGTTCACCTTGGTCACCCTGGCGCCGCCGGTTCCGCTGTCATTGACCGACTCGGCGCTGACGCCCAGCGTCGCATGCGCGATCTTGCCGTCCCGGATCAGCGTCTCGATGACGAACTTCACCTCGTTGATCGGGATCGCGAAGCCGAGGCCGCTGGCACTGTCGGACAGCGACTTGCTGGCCGTGTTGATGCCGATCACTTCGGAGTTCATGTTGACCAACGGGCCGCCCGAGTTGCCGTGGTTGATCGACGCGTCGGTCTGCACGGCGTCGATGACCGTCTTGGTGTCGGACCCCTCACCTGACAGCGGTATCGCCCTGTGCAAGGCGCTGATGATGCCCTGGGTGTCGGTGCTGCGCAGGCCGAGCGGCGCACCGGCGGCCATCACCTGGTCACCGACGCGGAGCTTGTCGGAATCGCCAAGACGCGCCACCGACAGCTTGTCGACGTTGTCGACCTTGATCACCGCGAGGTCGGTTTCGGGGTCGCGCCCGACGAGGTTGGCAGGCGCCTGTTTGCCGTCGTTGAAGATCACCGACAACTTGAACTTGTCCGGACTGGCCGCCGCCTCCGAGATCACGTGGTTGTTGGTGATGATGTAGCCACGGCCATCGACGACCACTCCTGAGCCTTGAGAGCCTTCGGTATCGCTGATGGCCTGGATCGTCACCACCGAATCAGCCACCGCGGCAGCGACTTTGGCCATCTGCCCGGCAGGCAGGTGGTCGGTGTCGGTGGTGTTGAGGGTGGTCTTCGGGATGGTGAAGGCCTCGATGACCTCCGCGGTCTTGCGGCCCATCCAGCCGCCGACGAGCCCGATCAGTAGCGCGACGACGGCCAGCATAACCAGCGCGGGCCGCGACACCCTGCCGCCGAACAGAATGTCGCGGACGCCGAGCTTCTGCGTCGCGACCGATGGCGGTGCCGGAGCGGGCGGTGCTTGCGCGGCGACGGGTTCAGGCACCGGGTCGCCCGGCCGACCCGGCTCGTCATCGGTGGGGTCGGCGGTCAACGACGGGCCGAACGCTTCGGCCAGCACCGGCTGGGGTGGCTGATTGGTCGGCGTGTACTCGCCCTGATCGCGGTCGTCGGTAGCCAGGAATGCACTGTCGACGCCGTCGGGCCTGCCGAACGCGCGCTGCGTGGAGGCATCGACCGCTGGCCGCGAGACAGGGTGCGGCGACTTGTCGCCGCTGGGCTGGTCGCGGTTCGTCACGGGTTTCACTCTTTCCTGGCGCTGCACATCACAGCTGAACTGGCTACAAACGTACCGGAGCCAGGCGTCAGCTCTCTGGTGCGAACGCCGCCTCGAAGAACGCCAGTTCCAGTTGCATGGCTCGGCGGTAGGCGGCGCGCACGGCGGGGGTGTCGGCCTGCTCGTCGAGCAGGTCTTCCAACGAGCGCGCGATGTCGTCGAACGCGGGGTCGGCGTAGGTCGAGACCCACTCGGCGTACGGACCCGCCGCGCTGGCGTCCAACGACGACCCGAGCCACGCGTACAACCGCATACACGGGGTCATCGCCGCGAAGATCTCGTCCGATCCTCGGGTGGCTGCGGTGGCAAGCAGGAACTCCGTGTACGCGAGCGTCGCGGGCCGCGGCGTAACGCCTGCCATGTCGATACCCCACGCGGCGGCGTAGGAGGAGTGCAGTCCGAGTTCTTGCCGAACCCCGGTGAGCAGATCGGCCAGGGTCAGCAGCGTCGAGGTGTCCTGGCTGCGGACCAGAGCCATGGCGTATGCGCGGGCGAACGATTCGAGGAAGAACGCGTCTTGAGCGACGTAACCCGCAAATAGTGGCCGCGGCAGTGTGCCGTCGCCGATGCCGCGGACGAACGGATGCGCAAGCACGTCGGCCGTCACGTCGTCGTTGGCGGCCCACAGTTGTTCAGAAAGCCTCATCGGTCTCCCTTCTCCTCAATGGTCAAACCAGCTGTTTCTTGATTGTTATTCAGGTTTGTCTCAGTTGTCACATGGGTAACTCTGGTACCAGTGGTGTAGTGGCACACCACCGTCCACAGCGAAGAAAGAGATGAATGGAACACCCGTATGAACACTGTCCTGTACTTCAGCCCCAGCGGCGCCGCTTATGAAACCCGCGCGTACACCGCCGCGGATATCGCCCAGCTTGTCAACAACCATGGTTTGCAGTGCCTGACCAGCGCGGATCGACAGTTCGACTTCTGGTTCACCTCCTCTACCCGTCGCTGCCAGCGCCGCGCCAACCGGATCGCCACCGAGCTGCTGCTCGCCACCACATCGTTCACGGCGAAGTCGGTCCCGCTGCTGCGCGGCCACGTCGTCGTCGCCACCCATGATTCGGACGGCGACCTCGACGGGCTCAGTTGGCAACAGCTGGACCTATTGGCCCAACGAGGCCGCTCCTTGACGCGCCGTGAGGAGCGAATCCTCAACCGCCGCTTCGCCCGTGAGGACCGCCGCCAACAACGCAACCGCGCGCTCAGCGCCGCGGCGGAAGTAAAGCCCTTGCGTCGCAACGCAACCGAGTTGGTTTCGCCGGATGTGCATCGTCGAGGCCGTCAGTCCGCGGCCTGAGCGCCCGCGATCCCGCCCGACCGGAGGGTCAGCAGGGTGATCTCGCTCGGCGCGAACACGCGAAAAGGCGGACCCCAGAATCCTGTCCCCCGGCTCGTGTAGAGCTGGGTCCGTTCGCCGTGCCTGCTGAGACCGGCCACCACGGGTTGCTCCAGGCGGACGAGGAAGTGGAAGGGCCAGATCTGCCCGCCGTGGGTGTGGCCCGACACCTGAAGGTCGACTCCGGCCAGGGCGGCGTGCCCAACTTGCTTCGGTTGGTGCGCCAGCAGTAGCACCGGCAGTGCGCGGTCTGTCCCGGCCAGCGCTTCGCCGAGATCGGCGCCGTGGCCGCGCACGCCGGACGCCTTGGCGGTGGCATCGTCGACGCCTGCGACGATCAGTCGGTCACCGCCGCGCTCGACGACGACGTGCCGGTTGTGCAGCGCGGTCCACCCGATGCGCTCCATGTACTCCAGCCAGCCTTGGGCTTCGCTGAAGTACTCGTGGTTGCCCGTCACGTACACGCGGGCTGCGGTGGCCCGTACCGAAGCCAGCGGACTCGCCTGCGGCTCCCGCACCTCGACGGTGCCGTCAGCGACGTCGCCGAGGTGGCCCACGACATCGGGCGCCAGACTGTTCACGCGCGCCGCCACCGCCGCCGACCACCGCGAGCGGTTGATTGGCCCGTAGTGCGTGTCGGTGATCAGCGCCACCCGCAGGCCGTCAAGACCGGCTCCGAGCCGCGCGATGGTCACGTCGACGCGTTTGACGCGTGGGACCCGCATGGCTTCCAGATAACCCCAGATGAGAAGCGCCACCGCCATCGCCACGACCGCGGCCGCGACGGCCCGAGAGCGCAGCGGATTGTCGACGCCGGCGACCAGCAACGCCAGTCGCGCCAGTTGGCCGAGCACCGACCACGCGAACAGCACCCACACCGCGCCCAGCAGAACGTCGCCCGCGGCGGCAGCCCAGTCGAGGTGCCTGTGACCGTGCCCCAGCGCCATCAGCACCGGCAACGCCGCCAGCGCTATCACGAAAGCCGTTGTGCCGCCGATGAAGACTGGAACCGGCCAGGCCGCACCGGGTGCCAACAGCGTCCACCATGGCACGCCGAACAGCAGCAACAAGACACACGTGACGACGGCCCAGCGCCGCCAGTGCCGCCGCGGTCGGTCAACGGATTCGACGACGTCCGCCGGATTGTCTGTCATCATCAGCGACGTTACCGGCCGCCGAAAGCACGGCGTCGGTGATGCGGGCGACGATCGGGCTGTCGAGTTTCCAGCACTGCCAGTACAGCGGCACGTCGAGATGCGCTTCGGCCACCCGGACGAAGGACCCGTCACGTAACAGGGGTTCGGCGAGCGAGTCCGGGAACATGCCCCACCCGAGCCCAGCACGCACCGCAGCACCAAACCCCTCCGCCGTGGGCACGTAATGCAGCGGCCGCTGGATGTCTCGACGAAAAACCCTGCGCACCAACATGTCCTGCAACGCGTCGGCGCGATTCCACGCCAGCGACGGCGCCGCCGCCACCGCGTGGGCGGTGAATCCGTTGGCCAGGTAGCGGTTCTTGTACGCCCGGCTGGCCACCGGCAGATAGCGCATGACGCCCAACGCGTGTACCCGACATCCCGGCACCGGATGGTGTTCGGTGGTCACCGCGCCCATCACCAGGCCCTCCCGCAACAGCCGTGTCGAGTGGTCCTGGTCCTCGATACGAACGTCGAACAGCACCTCACCGATCGATGCGAACACGTCGGTGAACCAGGTCGCCATCGAATCGGCGTTGACCGCCAACGCGATCCGAGGCGCCGCACCGTGCCTGCCGCTTATCTCGGCCAGCGCTTCGCCCTCCAACAACGCCATCTGCGCGGCCAACCGCACCAGCGGCGCACCCGCCGCCGTTGCCGTGCACGGCTTCTCGCGGACCACCAGCACCTGGCCCACCCGCTGCTCGAGTGCCTTGATCCGCTGACTGACCGCCGACGGTGTCACATGTAACCGCTCGGCGGCCGCGTCGAAACTGCCCAACTCCACCACTGCGGCAAAAGCGGCCAGCTGCTGGCCGTCCAGCGTCATATTAGAGATTCTAATGCATCTCAAGAATCATTAGCTGGACTGATGGCAGTCGGGCTCTTACTTTCGGATACGTGAGCTCGCCACTGATCGTCGGTTTCGTCGCCTCGTTCACGCTGATCGCCGCGATCGGTGCGCAAAACGCGTTTGTGCTGCGCCAGGGCATCCGTCGCGAGCACGTGGTGCCTGTGGTGGCGCTCTGCACGCTGTCTGACATCGTGTTGATCACCGCAGGCATCGCAGGCGTCGGGGCACTGATCACCGCTCACCCGAGTGCACTGACCATCGCCAAGGTCGGCGGCGCGTTGTTCCTCGCCGGCTACGGCCTGTTGGCCGCGCGACGCGCCTTGCGACCGTCGACGCTGACGCCCGCGGAGGCCGCACCTGCGCGGTTACTCGACGTGCTGCTCACCTGCGCGGCGATGACCTTCCTGAACCCGCACGTTTACCTCGATACCGTGGTGCTGCTCGGCACGTTGGCCAACGAACATCAGAACGGACGCTGGCTGTTCGGCGTGGGCGCGGTCACCGCCAGCGCGGTCTGGTTCGTCAGCCTCGGCTTCGGCGCGCGACGGTTGGCCGGCCTGTTCGCCACCCCGCTGACGTGGCGCATCCTCGATGGCCTGATCGCGGTGATGATGATCGGACTCGGGGCGTCGTTGGCCTTGTCCTAACACTTTGGCATCGACACAATGGCCCCATGGGGGTCAGCGGCCAGATCCTTGGTTTACGGGATCGCAAGAAGATCAAGACTCGCGAGACCATTCGCCGTGAAGCCATGCGGTTGATCGAGGAGAACGGCTACACCAACACGACGATCGAACAAATCGCGGACGCCGCCGAGGTCTCGCCCAGCACCTTTTTTCGGTACTTCCCGTCCAAGGAGATGGTGCTGATGGCCAACGACCTGGACCAGGTCACCATCGAGGCTCTCGAAAAGCAGTCCCCCGAACTTCCGTCGTTACAAGCCTTCCGCCGCGCTTTAGAGATCACGATGACGACGCTGTCGGAGCACGAGTGGCGGTTCGAGCGGACGCGACTTCGGATGGTGCTGTCGATTCCCGAACTCAGGGCCACCCAGTTCGACGTGTACCGCCGCACCGTCGAGGCGCTCACCGAAGCCGACTGCCGCCGGACCGGGCGCAAGCCCGACGACTTCGAAGTGCGCGTGTTCGTCGGGGCGTTGGCGGGCGGACTGATGGCTGTCATCGACCAGGCGTCAGGGGTAGCCGAACGGCTGTACCGGGCATTGGACTTCATGGAAGCCGGTATGCCGTTGGAATCCGCCCACGTCGAGTGAGTAGTGTCATTCGCAAATAATTGACGTCGCTGTCAGGGTACGGTTCTGCCGGGTAACAACTGGCAGGGGGCTTGTCATGCATACAGCTGTTCGTCCGTTGGCGACAGCCGGAGTCGCGCTGTTGGGGGCTGGTGTCATCGCGGCGACGCCCGTCGCGGCGCCTCCGGAGGCGCCGACGCCGCAGATCCACCTTTCCGAACTACCAATGCCGCAGGTGCAACTGACGGCATCGGTCGTCGACATCTTCACTTTTCCCGCCTTCCGGCAGTGGGTGGTCAACCAGATCGACGACCTCGCGACGCTCGGCATCGGATTGGCCCGATCCGCAGCGGGGTTGGGACAGTCGCTTGCCGCGATTCCCTCGACGTTGGTTACCGCCACTCAACAGGTGCTCTCGGGTGACCTGCTCGCCGCCCTCACCACCTTCGAAACATATTTGGTCGGAAGCCTTGTCGCCGTTGGCGGACCGACGTTGGCCGCGATCATCGAACGGCGCCAACGCGTGCTTGCGGTGAGCGAGGCGATGCAGGAAGCCGTCCCTGCCGCGCTCATCGGGCTGGGCACCGGCGTCTTCGCGGCGGTGGACGGCGTCCTGCGCTCGTCGATCATCGCGGGGCAGAGTGTGGTGGACGCGCTGCTGCCGCCCAATCTGGGCAACCTGGTCAATGCCTTGGTCGGCGGCACCCAGCTGATTGCCGGCTCACTGGTCGACGGCGGCCAGGACATCGTCGATGCAATCGTGTTCGCGCAGAAAACAATTGCGACAGCGTTGGCTGCCAAGCCGGCGGCCTCCGCGACGGCATTCAGCGCTGAGGTGACGGACGTCCCGGATCTGTCGAACAAGGCGGCAATGGTCCCCGTGAGCAGCTTCGACACAGCGGCACCCAAACGGTCGTCAATCGAGGCAGCGAAATCGGTCGGGGATCAAACGGAGCCAGAGTCAACGGGTGGCACGCCCGAAGCGAAGAAGAGCAAGCGTGAGTTGACCGCAGTGGACGGCGCGCCGCCCACTGCGCACAAGACCGATCGAGAAACGACGAACTCGCCGAAGGCCGAGGGTGGAAAGAAGAGCGGCGACTCACCCGAACAGGAGCCTAGAAAGGCGGGCAGCAAGAAGGCCGACAAGGACTCGCAGGCCGAAGCCGCCGAGCACAAGTGACGCTTGCGCCCGGCGGCTAGTGGCCCGATCTCTGCCGGCCTACCCCATCGGTCCGCCGTCCGGCAGAGGCGCGTTGCAGCGGTCACGGAAGTCTGACGCGGGCTGCCTGACCGCTCTGATCTCGTCGGCCACCTGTGGGTTGCCGTCGAAGTAGTTGGTGATCTCGGTCCGCATTTCTTCCCTGGGCTTGCCTTTGAGTCCGGTGAAGAACGCGTTCACGTCCGGATGGCTGAACAGGTAGGAGGACATCCCTGCGTTCACCCCGGACATCACCCCAGCCAGGTCGGCCGCGGTGCAGTTGGGTGGATCGGCCGCCGCGGTTGCCGCGGTACCAATGAGCGTCGCACCGGCGATCACGCCAGCGCCGATCAAGCTGCGGATGAACATGTCAAACTCCTTGTTTTCGTGGATGATTGGGCAATTTCTCAACGTGGACCGATTCCGCCACCGCCAATGCCGCCACCGCCGCCAGGACGGCCGGGGCGGATCGGAGGCAGGATGACATCGACATCCCAGCCGTCGTCGCAGTACCACGGGTCGGCACAGTAGGACGGGTAGGACGGACCCGCCGACGGCGCATCCGGACCGCCGCCGCGAACGGTGCCCTGCGCACACACCGTCGCATTGCCGGCATTGGTGCAATCCGCCGACGCCGGTCCGGCAGTGACAATGCCGAAGGGGACCGCCGCCGCTGTCAGTCCCAGAATCAGGTAGCGCTGGCTTCTTCGCACGGCTACTCCCCTCCTATACGTGAGTGGCTCGCCAAGGTGAACCCCCCCGACGACGCGCTGGATCGTTATGAGCGAAGCGTAAATCGAACCGTTGCGGTGCGTTGGGTTATGCAGAATTTCATGATCGAGTTCTGTTGTTCCGGACAACATCACGATCGTCTACTTGGATTGCTGGGCGGACAACTCGCATTCGCCCTTCGTCTGCCCGAATCAATCACCGCTCGCTGGTAGCGGGTGTACGTTCACGGCATCGGACCGCTGAAATAGGGGCGTACGGAATGCCGGATCAAGATTGGACGAAACCCGCCGCAATGGCGATCCCGAAGGAGGGATATTTCGAACTCGAGCGGGGTCGGTACGGGCCGATTTTTCCGCGCACGCCCGCCTGTCACGGCTTCTCGATCATCGCCAAGGTCAAGGAGGGCCGGGAAGAGGCCGTCCGGGCATACGGCAAGACGATCGAGGACACCATTGCGGCGAGTCCAGAGGCGTTGGCGCCGCTTCGCCTACATTATCTGCGCTGGGTGCTCTTCGACGTCGGATCCGGCCTGCACTTCCAATATCAAGGCATCTTCGATACCGACTTCGACAAGTACACCGAAGACGCGGTACAGCTTTTCAGCGCCACCGGAATCACGACCGTGTTCACCAACCTCGAGGGCTTCCCCGAAGATTGGAAAGAGAACCCGGAGGCGTTCATCAAATTCGTTCGCGAGCACCAAGTTCCGAGCTTCCTGGAGTACGGCGAATACCCTTACGTCACCGCCGACGAGATCAAAAAGGCGCTCAGACTCAAGGCCGCCTTCTCGACGATGCTCGATCAAATGCAATGACTTCCACTCCGCTCGAAGCCATCGAGCAGTACATCAACGGCTTCAACAACGGCGACGCCGATGTGATGGAAGCGACGTTCGCCGTCCCAGGATCGATCCTCGACGGCATGCCGCCACACGTGTGGCAGGGACCGACGGCTGCAACAGACTGGTACCGAGATGTGCTTACCGAAGGCGAACTTCACGGTGATTCAGGCTATTTCGTGGACCTCGGCGAGCCGCTACATGCGAACATCACCGGCGACAGCGCGTATGTGGCGGTGCCCGCGACCATGACTTTCACCGTCGGCGGCGAGAAGGTCACCCAGACCGGCGCTGTTTTCACGGTCGCCCTTCACCAACGGTCCGACGGTTGGCGCATCGCGGCGTGGGCGTGGACGAAGGGCAAACAGTAGCAGTGCTCGAGTTCGACGACATTCAACACATCCTGTTGACCCGCACACCGGCCATCACCGGACGTTACGAGTTCCTGACGTTCGATACGCCGGAAGGAGGTCGCGCGTGGCTCTCCGAATTGCTGGACAAGGTCCAGTCGGCGGCAGATGTGCAGGCCACGATGGACAGTTCGGACCGGTGGGTGACGTTGGCGTTCACATGGAATGGTCTGCGGGCGCTCGGCGTGTCCGAGGAGTCGCTGGCAACCTTCCCCGACGAGTTCCGTGAAGGAATGGCGGCCCGCGCCGGCATCCTTGGCGATACCGGGCCGGCCGCACCCGAACACTGGGTCGGCGGCCTTGCCGGTGACGACCTGCATGCGATCGCGATCTTGTTCTCGCGCACCGACGAGCAGTGCAGGCGGTCCATCGCCGAACACGACAAACTGCTGGCGCGGACCGACGGCGTGCGGTCGCTGTCGTACCTCGACCTCAATGCCACGCCGCCGTTCAACTACGCCCACGATCACTTCGGCTTCCGCGACCGGCTATCGCAGCCGGTCATGAAGGGCTCCGGCGAAGAACCCACGCCGGGCTCCGGGGATCCGCTCGAGCCCGGCGAGTTCATCCTCGGCTATCCCGACGAAAACGGGCCCGTGACGAACCTACCCGAGCCAGACGTGTTGTCGCGCAACGGCAGCTACATGGCGTACCGCCGGCTGCAGGAGCACGTCGCGACGTTCAGGGACTACCTGCGTGAGAATGCCGAAACCCCGGAGCAACAGGAACTGCTTGCCGCGAAGTTCATGGGCCGCTGGCGAAGCGGTGCGCCGCTGGTGCTCGCCCCGGACAAGGACGATCCGGAGTTGGGTGCAGACCCGATGCGCAACAACGACTACAACTACAAGGAGATGGATCCGTTCGGCTACGCATGCCCGCTCGGGTCCCACGCGCGCAGGCTCAATCCACGCGATACCGCCCACTACATGAACCGGCGGCGGATGATCAGGCGCGGCGCCACCTACGGCCCCGCCCTGCCAGAGGGTGCACCCGACGACGGAATCGACCGCGGCATCGCCGCGTTCATCATCTGCGCCGACCTGGTCCGCCAGTTCGAGTTCGCGCAGAACGTGTGGATCAACGACAAGGCGTTCCACGAGCTAGGCAACGAGCACGACCCGATCTCCGGAACCCAGGACGGCTCGCTGGACTTCACCGTCCCCAAGCGTCCGATCCGGAAGGTGCACAAGGGGATTCCGGCGTTCACCACGCTCACCGGCGGCGCATACTTCTTCCTGCCCGGCATCAACGCCATTCACTACCTCGCCTCGCTCGGCAGATAGAAGGACCATCATGCGGGCACGCACCTACAACCAAAGCCACATCGCACGCAATCATGATGGTCGGCGGCGCATCAGCATCTACTGGACGTGGAGTTACCCCTGGGAGTCCCAACGGGATCCGGCCGTCATCTACAACCGCTTCTCCACCATGACCGAAGTCCGAAACGTCCTGTGGCCCTCCTATGAGACACCGGAGTATGACGCGGCGAACTTTCTACAAGGCATCGCCGGAACGCTGGAACTGTTCCACCGCTCCGCGTTGGCCTTTCAGGAGTTGGCCGAGGAAGCCACCGGCCACCCGGTCGCCGTCTTCCAGCGCATCGACCAGGCCGGGTACAAATTGCCGATCGACGAACGCATCCTCGCCGACACGGACACGCTGATGGTGTTCGGGCTCGACCACCTGCTCTCCGAACAGGAGGCTGCGCCCGAGGAGATCGCCGCGATCACCGAGTGGCTCAAGAGGGAAGGCACCTGCCTGCTGCTGGCGCCGCACCACGATGTGGGCTTCACCGAGGATCCCGCACAGCAACAGATGGAGTACGAACACCACGGTGACCGCCTTGTTCCGCGCCAGCAGAGGTTCGGCCAGTACACCCGGTCGCTGATGAAGGCGCTCGACGTGCCCGTGCACAACATCTGGGGACTGCGGCCGGCGGTCGTCGAGGCCACCAAGGAGATCGCGCCGCTGACCGGTTTCCGTGACCTCGATACGCCGCGACTGCTCGACAACGTCAGCACATTCAACTTCCACCCGCATCTGCCGCATTACGAGCTCACCGTGCCGGAGGGCGAGGGCGTGCACGTCCTTGGCCGTCAGCGCGTCGACCCCAACCGGCCACATCCGTTCACCGAGGCAGGCAACACGGAGTTCAACGCGCTGATCTGGATGCCACCGGGCGACCAGCGCGCGGGCGACATCGTGCTCATCGACTCGACACACTTCACCACGCTGTTCGGCGGCACCGACAGCCTCAAGAACCTGTGGCGGAACCTGGCCACCATGAAGTGACGCCGATGGGCAATCATGACTCATGCCCAATAGGACACCCAGCAGATCTGTCTTCATCACCGGAGCCGCCGCAGGCATCGGCCGTGCGACCGCACTGACCTTCGCCAAGAACGGCTACACGGTCGGTGGCTACGACCTCGACGAGGTCGGTCTGAAGGCCTTGGCCGACGAGATCGAGGCGCTGGGTGGTACCGCCGTCGTCGGACATCTCGACGTCACCGACCCGGCCGAAATGGACCAGCGCGTCGCTGAATTCGCAGAAGCCGTAGGCGGTCGACTCGATGTGATGATCAACAACGCGGGCATCCTGCTGGCGGGCCGGTTCGAGGACATTGACATCAGCAGACATCTGGCGGAGATCGACATCAACACCAAGGGCGTCCTCAACGGGCTACACGCCGCGTTCCCGTACCTCCGCGACACCGCTGACTCGGTCGTCGTCAACCTCGCCTCCGCGTCGGCGATCTACGGTCAGGCCGAGTTGGCCAACTACAGCGCCACCAAGTTCTTCGTCCGCGGCATCACCGAGGCGCTCGACATCGAATGGCAGCGCCACGGCATCCGGGTGATCGCGATGTGGCCGCTGTACGTGCAGACCGCGATGACCGACCACATCAGGACCGGCACCACCGAATCGCTCGGCATCAAGCTCACCGCGCAGGACGTCGCCGACGCGATCGTCGAGGCGGTCGCGCCGTCCCGACTACGCCGGGCGTTGCACCAGGTGCATTTTCCTGTCGGCGCGCAGACCAAAACGATGGTCGCTTGTTCGCGGTTCTCGCCTGCGTGGCTGACCCGGCTTGTGAACAAGCGACTTTCGCACTCCTGAGCTCGCCTGCAACTGGCACACTCCTCACATGTTTCGCATGACGGACGAGGACGTGTTCGTCATCCGCAATCGCGGCACCGTCGCGACGGGCCTGGTGGAAAGCGGCACGCTGCGGGTAGGCGACACCGTAGCGATCGACGGCAAGATCGATGCGCGTGTCGACGGCATCGAAATATTTCGCAAGTCGACCGATGCGGCCGGCGCAGGGGACAACATCGGTGTGTTGTTCAAGACTGTCGACAAGGGGCAGATCGGCCGCGGTTCGGTGCTCACCGCAGCCGGCGAGTCGGCCTTCCTCATCTGAGCGTCAGCCACCAACCACGACGCTCATCACGTCGGTGATCCCGCTGATCTTGAGCACCGGCATCAGGATCGGATTGACCACCACGTGCACGCGGTCGCCGCACGCGAACAGCGCGTTGATGGCCCCGCTGTCCAGATATTCGATGCCTTGCAGGTCGAGCCGCACCGGCCGTCCGTCCGCTTGGTCCAGCGCGCCGGCAACCGCGTCGGTGAATCGGTCGAGGTTACTCAGGTCGAGCTCACCCGCCACCGTGACGACGATCTGGCCGTCAGGACCGCGGCTGGTGGACACCGTGATGAGCGTGGCCATCATGCGATCCTCAGGTCCATCGCCACCGTGGTGCCATGGGCGCCGGGCGAGATGTCGACGTGGTTCATCAGCCCCCGCATCAGCATGATGCCGCGGCCACGGTCGGGGTTGGCCTCGGGCTGCGGGGTCTTCCATGATCCGGCGTCGGCGACCGTCACCCGCACACAGTCGCCCGACGCCGTGGCGTGCAGGCGCACCAGCCCCTCCGGGTCGTGACGATGACCATGCTCGATCGAGTTGGCCAGCGCTTCTCCGGTCGCGACAAGTACATTGACCGCCTGGTCCGGCCCGACGCCCGCCTGCGCCAGCCAGCTACGCAACGCGGTGCGGATCGGCGCCAACTGATCGGCTTCTGCCGGTATCGAGATGCTCAGTGGCGGCGGGTGTCGGTACAACAGCATGGCCACGTCGTCCTGGTAACCGTCGTCCGGCGTGATACGCGACATGATCGAGTCCGCGAGTTCGTCGAGGGTCGCGTCGCGGTTGTCGACAAGTAGATGCGCGGCGCGGCCGATACCGCGGTCCAACGGTTCGCGTCGCCGCTCGACGAGGCCATCGGTGTAGAGCAGCAACATCGAGCGGACCGGCAGCGTTCGCACGGCCTCACTTCGTGTGCCGCGGAACCCCAGACCGAGGGGGATGGCCCGGCCGCCGTCGAGCAGTTCGACGCTGGTGTCCGCGTGCACCATTACCGGCGGGGGGTGCCCGGCGCTCGAATACACCAACTCGCCGGTGGCCGGATTCAGCACCGCGCAGAACGCCGTGGTGGTCCGCGCGCCGGGCAGCCGGCCTGCGAAGCGGTCCAGCGCGGTCAGCACGGCGCACGGACTGGACTGTTCCAGTAACAGCGCACGGCACGCGCTTCTCAGCTGACCCATGACGGTGGCCGCCGCAAGACCGTGACCCACGCAGTCACCGACCACCAACCCAATGCGGCCGTCGTCGAGTTCGATGACGTCATACCAGTCACCGCCCACTTGAAGTGGCCGGGTTGCAGGCTGATAGCGCGCCGCGAATCCGCCCGGTAACACCGCCGGACCGAGAATCGCGGACTGCAACGCCAGCGCTGTCTCACGTTGCTGGTCAAGCTGATACACGCGCTGCAACCCTTGCCCGAGGCGGCTGGCAAGCACGGCGAAAAGCGTGCTGTCCTCGGTGGTGAACGGTCGCCGGTGAGCCAACTCCAGATACAGCACCAGGATTCCATGCGGATGTTGTAGGGCAATGGCCGCGGTTCCAGGATCTGACGCATCGCTGACCAGCAGATCACCGTCCCGCATCGCGGTCAGCCGTTCTCGGACGCGTTCGGCGACGTCGTACCACTGCGTCGGCACGCCCGCAGTATGAATCCGCGGCGGATCATCCTCGGAGCCCGTCGAAGCCATGGTGAACGTCGCGGCCAACACTGTGCGGGCCTGCCAGAGGCGGCGCAGCTCCTCAGCGGCGGCGGTGATGGCGTCGTCCAGTGTGTCCGCTTGCGCGAGTTGCTCATTGAGCTCGGCGAGGGCAAGGTCGCGTTGCAGGGCGTAATGCTCGGCGGTGACATCGCGGAAGGAGCCGACAATCACCCGGTGCCCGGTGTCGGGGTCCTCGGTGCGGTTGAAGCTGTAGCTGACCCACAGTTGATGGCCGTCCCGGTGGACCACCGGGATGGTGCCCGCGTCGCTGCCGCGGGTGAACAGTGAGTCGAACGCGGCTTGAACCTGCCGGTATCCGTCCGGGTCGGCGTCTGCATCGGGCCACCACGGGTGGACCGGTTCGAACGGCAGATGTTCCGGCCCGTAGCCGAGGATGTCGGTGAACGCTGTGTTGATCTCGACGACGGCGCCACGCTCGTCGCAGACGAAGAACGCCTCTTGCAAAGCATCGACAAGTGCTGTGCGCCAGCGTGAATGATGTCTGCGCAGCCGGAACAACTCGACATTGGCGCGGACGCGGGCCAGCAGTTCCGCTGCGGCGAAGGGCTTGACGAGATAATCGTCCGCGCCGGCCTGCAGACCCTCGATCGAGGCTTCCTGTCCAGCCCGCGCGGACAGCAACAGAACCGGCACGGCCGCCGTGCGGGTATCCGCCCGCAATGCCGCGACAAGCGCGAGTCCGTCCATCCGAGGCATCATCACGTCGCTGACGACCAGGTCGGGCATGCTCTCCCGGACCGCTTCGAGGGCCGATCGGCCATCGGTCACGGCATCGACGACATAGCCCGCGCTGTGCAGCAGCCGCGAAAGATACTGGCGCATATCGGCGTTGTCGTCGGCGATCAACACCCGCGCTGGCGGCCCCGAGACAGCGAACGTCATGCTCACTTCGGTGTCGGCCGTCAACACGTCCTCGGTCGGTCCGGTGCCGGGCTCGTCTGGAAGCCAACGCAGCGCCTCCGCCACATAGGGTTCTGCCAGACCAGACGGTGCGAGTTCACGCCCTAAGGCGACGACCTCATCGGCGGGCAGGTGATCCGATCCGAATCGCAACCGAATGGTGAAAGTCGTGCCCGCGTCTTCTTCGCTTTCGGCCTCGATGGATCCACCGTGCAACGCGACAAGTTCCTTGACGAGCGCCAAGCCGATCCCGCTGCCCTCATTGGAGCGGGCGCGAGTCGCCTCGATCCGGTGGAAACGTTCGAACAAGCGGGGTATCTCGTCGGCCGCCACACCGACGCCGGTGTCGCGCACCGTGACAACCGCGTGGCGGTCCTCTCGCCGCACGCTGACCGAAAGACTGCCTTCGAACGTGAACTTCAGCGCATTGGACAGCAGGTTGAGCACGACCTTCTCCCACATGTCCCGATCGACGTACACCGGTTCACCCAGCGGTGGACAGTCCACCTCGAACTTCAACCCGGCCCGATTGACCGCGGACCGGAAGACGCTGGCGAGTTCGGCGGTGACGGCCGACAAATCGACTGGCTCGTACCGAGCCTGGGCCCGGCCTGCTTCGATGCGGGAGAAGTCGAGCAGCGTGTTGACCAGCTTGGCCAGTCGCAACGAGTTGCGGTACACGACCTCCAGCTCCTGGCGCACATTCTCGTCCAGAACTGATGCGGGAGAACGCATTTCGGCCACCGGCGCCATGATCAGCGTCAGGGGTGTCCGGAACTCGTGGCTGATGTTGGAGAAGAAGGTGGTCTTGGCGCGGTCCAGTTCGGCGAGTTCCTCGGCGCGCCGCTGCTGCGCTGCATAACTTCGAGCGCTGCCGATACCGGCGGCGATATGACCCGCCACCAACGTGACGAAGTCGCGGTAATGCTCGTCGAGGGCGCGATAACGATTGATCGCCGCGACGAGGAACCCCGCGGGCGCGGCGCCCTGTTGCGCCAACGGCGTCACCAGGGCCTGGGTCGGCGGCTCATGCCAAACACCGCGGGGCAGATTCGGATACCGCTCGCCGTCCAACTCGACGAGAAGCTGTTGCCCGCGCGCAGTTTCCGCCAACGGCCATAGCGGGGGCGCGTCGGCGGACAGCAGTGCCGGTGCGGCCGGATGGCCGGGCTCGATACCGCTGCATCCCGCCAGCCGTGCGCCCCCCTTGCCGTCGAACAGGTACGTCAAGGTGAAAGGCAGATCGCGGGGGTTGTTGCTGAGTTGGCGGGCGGCGTGCGCCAGGGTCTCGTCTTCGGTGCGCACGACGCTGGGATCGGAACCGAGATCACGCAACGTGGTGATCCGGCGCTGCGCGATCACCCGTTCGGTGTCCTCGCTGACCACGCACAGCATGCCCACCGCACGTCCCAGTTCGTCACGCAACGGGCTGTACGAAAACGTGTGGTAGGACTCTTCTGGGTAGCCGGACCGTTCGAGGAACAACAGCAGCGCGGAATCCCACGTCGCCCGTCCGGTGGCCAGCACACCGTCGATGCGTGGGCCGATGTCGGGCCATATCTCGGCCCAAACCTCGTGGGCGGGGCGGCCCAACGCCCACGGATACTTGCGGCCGAGGGTGTCCCGGCGGTAGGCGGCGTTGCAGAAGAACGTCAGCTCCGGGCCCCACGCCATCCACATCGAAAAGCGCGACGACAGCAGGATGCTGACCGCCGTCTGCAAACTCTGCGGCCATTCTTGGGCCGGACCGAGTGGTGTCCGTGCCCAATCGACAGCTGCCAGATCGCGTCCGATCTCCGGATCCGCGTTGAACACCGCGGGTAGCGAGTCTGGTCCGATGTCGTCCGCGCCCATCTCACTCCCGTCGGCTAGCTGACCCCGAAGGGGGTGGGGCAGCGGCAATTGCACGACGCGATATACCCACGATGACGGCGCGTCAACCGCCGTCGTCGGCCGGCGCAGTGAGTGCGTCCGACACCGTCGGGTAGGGCCGAACCACGGAGTCGAGTTGAGTGACTTGCAGCGGCCGCAGCACCTCGGCGGCGTTGGCCACCAGGCGCACTGCCACGCCGCTGGTGGTGCCGAGCTGATAGCACCCCAGCACGGCGTTCAAGCCGGCGCTGCCGAAATACGTTACGTCACCCAGATCCACGATCAGCAGTTTGTGTGATTGGTCGGACGCCACCGTGAGCGCGGTTTCCAGATTGCGGACCAACGCATCGACCGTCGCGGTGTCGATGTCGCCCGCCACTGCGACGACAACCGCGCAGTCGCGCACATCCTGTTTGATTTCCAGATTCGGCACTGCTGATGTGGTCCCCTACTTGTCGCCATCCCCGTTTCGGAGATTAGGCGACGGTGCATCGATAGCGCACAGTTTCACCGCACACACTGGGCCGACGCTCAGCGCGGCACCCGCTGGTGCACGGTGAGCAGCAGGTGATCGAACTGCCGGCGCAGCACGTCGGGTTGATACTGCACACTGTCGAGTTCGGCGACGATCTGAGCGGCCAGCGCCCGGAGTTTGGTATTGGTCTGCTGGGAACGCCATTGCAACATCGCGAAGGCTTGATCGGCATCGATCCGATACACGACCATCAAGGCACCCTTGGCCTGTTCGATGGCGGCGCGGGCTTCGAACATCTCAGGCAGGACCGCGTCGAGCGCGCTCTTCCGCGACTGGTCGACGGAGTCGGTCAGGTCGATGTAGAACCCTTCGGTTCCGACCACGGCGCCCTGGTCGTTGTACATCCTGTCGGCGAGGACGATCACGCTGTGTTCGCGCCCCGCGGTGTCGATGAAACGATGCCTGCTCGAGAACGAGCCGCCCTGATGGAGCGCCTGGTCGAGGAGATCCTGGACGTGCTGGCGGTCGTCGGGATGTTTGTGAGACAGCAGAAGCGCTGTGGTCGGCTCGACGGCGCCCGGTTGGTAGCCGTGCATGCGGGCGACCTCGTCCGACCATTCCCATCGCTGGCCGACGAACCAGAACCGGAAGGCGCCCACGGTCAAGTCGTCGTGCTCGCCGGCTCTGACGCTCGGCGCCAGTTTCGAGAAGGCCATGCTCTATGTCACCACAACGCTGCCGGCTCAGTGGCGAGTCCGCCGTTCGTGGCCATCGGCTTGAAGTTTTCGCTGCGGGGGCCCGGGGATGCGGGCCTGCGGCACGTCGCGGTGTTCGCCTTGGCGACCGTGCCGGCAGCCGTCGTCGGGTTTGGCCTGGCCAGCGTATTGTTAGGTAACGTCCGAATGGGTTAGCGGCTAGGCTCGCGACGTGCGAGCTGCGTTGTCCCGCCGGGGTTTCCTCTCGATGACTGCGAGCGCGGCACTGGTCGCTGCCTGCAGTTCGCCCAAGCCGGGCGCGGTCGCCAAGGACGGCTCGGTGACGGTGAAGCACATCTTCGGCGAGACCAAGATCCCCGGCCCGCCCAAGCGTGTGGTCAGCGCGGGCTTCACCGAACAGGACGATCTGCTGGCCGTCGGCGTCGTCCCGATCGCGGTCACCGACTGGTTCGGTGGCGAACCGTTCGGCGTATGGCCTTGGGCGCAACCCAAATTGGGCAACGCGCAGCCGGTGGTGCTCAGCCTCAACGACGGCATCCAGGTCGATCAGATCGCGTCGTTGAAGCCGGACCTGATCGTCGCCACCAACGCGGGGCTGGACCAGGACACCTACACCAAGCTGTCGGCGATCGCTCCGACGATCGCCCAATCGGGGTCAGACGCGTTCTTCGAGCCCTGGAAAGACCAGGCGACGGCGATCGGGCAGGCCGTGTTCAAAGCGGACGACATGGCCAAGCTGGTGGCGGCGGTCGACGACAAGTTCACCGCCGTCGCAAAGAACAACCCGCCGTTCGCGGGCAAGAAGGCGCTCCTGCTGGCGGGCACGTTCTACGACGACAGCGTCCGCATCACCACGCCCGGCTGGCGCACCGACTTCCTCACCAAGATGGGCTTCACCGTCCCCGACTCCGGCGCCGCTCTGGTGAAGCGCGACAAGATGGCGCCGGTGCTCGATGACGCCGACGTGTTGATCTGGACCACCGAGAGCGACGACGAACAGGCCGCGCTACTTGCCGACCCGGTCGTCGCAAAGCTGCGGGCCACCACGCAAAACCGCAACGTCTTCACCGGCAAGGAGCTGTCCGGGGCGATCGCATTCGCATCGGCGCTGTCGTATCCGGTGGTGGCTGATCGATTGCCGCCTCTGATCTCGAAGGTGTTGTCCTGATCTAATTACCCGGTGACAAGCGACCAGACCACAAAAGCACAGCATGCGGCTTTCGCTCAGGTCGGGTCGAAGTACTATCCGATCTTCGTCGCGGTCTTCACGGCGCTGGTGATCATCTCGAACGTGACCGCCACGAAGGGCGTCGCGTTCGGGCCTATCATCACCGACGGCGGGTTCATCGTCTTTCCGCTCACCTACGTGATCGGCGACGTGCTCTCGGAGGTCTACGGCTTCAAAGCCGCTCGGCGGGCGATCTTCCTCGGGTTTGCTATGAACGGGTTGGCCGCCCTCACGTTCTGGATCACCATCTATCTGCCGGCGGCCGATTTCTACACCAACCAAGCGCACTTCGAGAACGTCGTCCACGCCTACACACAGTTGATCATCGCGGGCCTTGCCGGCTTCATCGTGGGCCAGACCATCAACGCCTGGGTCGTCGTCAGGATCAAGGAGAAGACCAAGGAGAAGCACCTTTGGGCGCGGCTGGTCGGCTCCACATTCGCGGGACAGCTTGGCGACACGCTGGTGTTCTGCAGCATCGCGGCCGGTGCAATCGGCATCAGCACGTTCGGTGACTTCGTCACGTACACGGCGTTGGGCTGGTTCTACAAGACCGCCGTCGAGGTGGTCATGCTGCCGGTGACCTACCGGGTGATCGCTTTCGTCAAGCGCCACGAGCCGACATACAGCGCGACAATATGAGCTATCGCTAAGCCTTCTCTGGCAAGCCTCATAGAGCCGGTTCATTCTTAGCTACCCGCGGGTAAGTTCCACCCCATGAGCGTGATTGCGGATCTGATGGACGTGCCGGCACTCGGCACCGTGCGCGACTATGGCGACCAGGCGCTGCTGCTCGAATTCGACAGCACTACCGAGGTATTGGCGTGGACAGATGCGCTGCGCGAGGCCGACTTGCTCGGCGTGCTCGACATCGTCCCCGCATCGCGCACGGTGCTGCTCAAGCTCGCCGGTCCCCGTTATCAGGCGCCGACCCGGCAGCGGTTGGCGAAGCTGCGTGTGAGCGCCGAGGCGTTGGCGGCGGCGAGCGCACCGCCGAGTGGACACGCCGACCTCGAGATCGGCGTGGTCTACGACGGCGCCGACCTCGAAGAGGTGGCCCGACTGACCGGACTGACCGCCGAGAAGGTGATCGCAGCCCACACCAGCAGGCCGTGGCGCGTCGGCTTCGGTGGATTCGCACCGGGTTTCGGGTATCTCATCGGCGGCGACGAGCGGCTCAACGTGCCAAGGCAGTCCGAGCCGCGAACCAGGGTGCCTGCCGGATCGGTGGCGCTGGCCGGGGAGTTCAGCGCCATCTATCCGCGGGAATCGCCGGGCGGTTGGCAGCTGATCGGGCGTGTCACCGACGACGTGCCCGCATTGTGGGACATCGATCGTGATCCGCCGGCCCTGCTACAGCCCGGCATGTGGGTCCAATTCAAGGCGGTAGGCAAGGGGGCACGGCCATGAGCGTGACACTCGAGGTGCTGCGCACGGGGCCGCTCGCCTTGATCGAGGACCTCGGCAGGCCCGGCTTCGCGCATATGGGCGTGTCCCGCTCAGGGGCGGCCGACCGGCGCTCCCATCAGTTGGCCAACAGGCTGGTGGCCAATCCCGGCGACCACGCCACCATCGAGGTGACATTCGGCGGGTTCTCGGCGCGGGTCCGCGGCGGCGACGTCGCGATCGCGGTGACCGGCGCGGACACCGATCCTGCGGTGAACGGAAACCCGTTCGGTACCAACAGCATTCACTACGCGCACGACGGCGAGGTGATCTCGCTCGGTGCGCCGCACACCGGTCTTCGGACCTACCTCGCGGTGCGCGGAGGCATCGATGTCTCACCTGTGCTCGGCTCCCGCTCGTATGACGTGATGTCGGCGATCGGTCCGCTGCCGTTGCAACCCGGCGACGTGCTGCCGGTCGGCGCACACACCGGCGAGCTTCCAGAACTCGACCAGGCGCCGGTGGCCGCCATCGAGGACGAGGTGCTCGAACTGCGGGTGGTGCCGGGGCCACGCGACGACTGGTTCCTCGATCCGGACATCCTGATCCGGACCAACTGGCAGGTGACCAACCGGACCGACCGGGTGGGCATGCGGTTGATCGGCATGCCGCTGGAGTACCGCTGGCTGGATCGTCAGCTGCCGAGCGAGGGCGCGACGCGCGGCGCAATTCAGGTGCCGCCGAACGGTTTTCCGGTGATCCTTGGACCGGACCACCCTGTCACCGGCGGCTATCCGGTGATCGGGGTGCTGACCGACGACGACATCGACAAGGTCGCGCAGATCCGGCCCGGCCAGACCGTCCGGCTGCATTGGTCGCGCCCGCGCAAGCCCTTCGAGGAGTGAGCCGCGGCGAGTGTGAACTCATGACACGCATCCGACCGAAAACTGCGCAATAACTTCACACTCGACCGGCCGGGGAGCGCGCGATCCTGGTAGACAGACAGTGTGCACACGCAGGAACCTCGCACCCGCGCAGTCCACACCGCCCGCCTGGTCCACACCTCCGACCTCGACAACGAGAGCCGCGAGGATGCCCGCCGAATGGTCATCGAAGCTTTCCGCGGTGAGTTCACCGACGCCGACTGGGAGCACGCGCTCGGCGGTATGCACGCCTTGATCTGCCACCACGGCGCGCTCATCGCGCACGCCGCCGTGGTCCAGCGCCGCCTGCTGTACCGCGGGACCGCGCTGCGCTGCGGCTACATCGAAGGTGTGGCGGTGCGCGAGGATTGGCGGGGCCAGGGCCTGGCGCACGCGTTGATGGATGCGGCCGAACAAGTGCTGCGCGGCGCCTACCAACTCGGCGCGCTCAGCGCCTCGGAGGCCGGCAGGCACATGTACGTCGCGCGCGGCTGGCTGCCGTGGCAGGGGCCGACGTCGGTGCTCGCGCCCGCAGGTCTTACCCGCACTCCCGACGACGACACCGGGCTGTTCGTCCTGCCGATCGGCATCGACCTCGACACCTCCGCGGAGATCACCTGCGACTGGCGCGAGGGCGACGTCTGGTAGCGGCGCGCTCGAACTCACACGGTTGCGCGCGGTGACGTGAGCGGAAGTTCACGGCGGGGTCATCGCGGGGCGTTTGGCCGCAATAAAGCGTTCCTAGCGTTGGCGCCATGTCGAAACGCATCACAGACTGGGATCCCGAGGACGTCGCAGCCTGGGAGGCCGGTAACAAGTACGTCGCCCGCCGCAACCTGATCTGGTCAGTGGTCGCCGAGCACATCGGCTTCTCGGTGTGGTCGATCTGGTCGGTGATGGTGCTGTTCATGCCCGAATCGGTCTTTCACTTCTCAGCGGGCGACAAGTTCTTGCTGGGTGCCACCGCGACGCTGATCGGCGCATGTCTACGGATCCCGTACACGCTGGCCACCGCGACGTTCGGGGGACGCAACTGGACGGTGTTCTCGGCGTTCGTCCTCGTGATTCCCACTCTGGGCACCATGTGGCTGCTGGCGCATCCCGGCCTCCCGCTGTGGCCGTTTCTGGTGTGCGCGGCGCTGACCGGCTTCGGCGGGGGCAACTTCGCGTCGTCGATGACGAACATCAATGCGTTCTACCCGCAACGGCTCAAGGGCTGGGCGCTCGGCATCAACGCGGGCGGCGGAAACATCGGCGTGCCGATGATCCAGATCGTCGGCCTGCTCGTCATCGCCACGCTCGGCAACCGGCAGCCGTACTGGGTGTGTGCGGTTTACCTCGTCGCTTTGGCCGTCGCCGGAATCGGCGCGGCGCTGTACATGGACAACCTCGAGCAGCACAAGATCGACCTGACGGCCATGGCTGCCATCTTGAAAGTGCGTGATACGTGGGTGATTTCGCTGCTCTACATCGGCACCTTCGGCTCGTTCATCGGGTTTGCGTTCGCGTTCGGTCAGGTGCTGCAGATCAACTTCACCGCCGGCGGCCAGAGTGCGGCGCAGGCTTCGTTGCACGCGGCACAGATCGCATTCGTCGGGCCGCTGCTCGGATCGCTGTCGCGGGTGTACGGCGGCAAGCTGGCTGACCGCGTCGGCGGCGGCAGGGTCACATTGGCGGTGTTCGCCGGGATGATCTTCGGCGCCGGGATCCTGGTAGCGGCAAGCACACTGGACGACCACACCGAGGGTGCTGCGACCGGTGCGATGATGACCGCCTACGTCATCGGCTTCATCGTGCTGTTCTTGTTGTCGGGCATCGGCAACGGATCGGTCTACAAGATGATCCCGTCGATCTTCGAGGCCCGCAGCCGCTCCCTTGCAGTCTCCGAGGCCGACCGGGCGGCCTGGTCACGCGCGATGTCGGGGGCACTGATCGGCTTCGCGGGCGCGATCGGCGCGCTCGGCGGCGTCGGCATCAACATGGCGTTGCGTCAGTCATACCTGAGCAGCCACTCCGCGAGCGCGGCGTTCTGGATCTTCCTGGCGTTCTACCTGGTGGCGTGCGCGTTGACCTGGGTGATGTATGTGCGCAGGCCGGTTTCGGCGACGGTCAGCGGTGCGGCACCGGCAACCGGGCTGGCCAGGGCATGACGTCGGCCAGCTCACACCGGGCGACACGGCTCGGCAATGGCCGGGTAACGGGCAGGAAACATGCGCTACGTAGACATGGCACATGAGTGAGCCCGACTGGGCACCGCTCACCGGTTTCAGGGTGGCGGTGACCTCCGCCCGCCGCGCCGATGAACTGGCCACCCTGCTGGAGCGGCGCGGAGCCACCGTGACATGCGCGGCCGCGATCGCGATGGTCCCGCTTCCTGATGACGAGCAGTTGCGCGCCAACACGGAAGCGTTGATCGCAACGCCTCCCGACATCGTGATCGCCACCACGGGCATCGGGTTCCGCGGCTGGTTCGCTGCCGCCGACGGGTGGGGCCTTTCGGATGATCTGCTGCGCGCACTGGGCAGCGCGCGCATCGTCTCGCGAGGTCCGAAGGCGACCGGTGCGCTGCGGGCGGCGGGGTTGCCGGAGGAGTGGTCACCTGAGTCCGAATCGTCGCGCGAAGTGCTGCATTATCTGGTCGAGGGCGATGTCGCGGGCAAGCGCATCGCGGTGCAGTTGCACGGCGCCACCGACGACTGGGACCCCTTCCCGGAGTTTCTCGACGAATTGCGCTGCGCCGGTGCGGAAGTCGTCCCCATCCGGGTATACCGCTGGCATCCGGCACCCCGCAACGGCGACTTCGACCAACTGGTCGCGGGAATCGCCGATGGCAAGTTCGACGCGGTCAGCTTCACATCGGCGCCCGCGGTCGCATCGGTTCTGATGCGCGCCGTGGAACTGGGCATCGAGGACAAGCTCTTGTCGGCGTTGCGGACCGACGTACACGCGATGTGTGTCGGCCCGGTGACCGCCAGGCCGCTGGTCCGGCTTGGTGTGCCGACATCGGCTCCGGAGCGGATGCGGTTGGGCGCGTTGGCTCGCCACATCACCGACGAACTGCCGCTGCTGCAGTCGCGCACACTGCAGGTGGCCGGCCATGTCCTCGAGATCAGGGGCACCTGTGTGATGGTGGACGGCGTGGTGAAGGCCGTCTCGCCCGCCGGGATGGCCACCATCAGGGCGCTGGCCCATCATCCCGGCGCGGTGGTGTCGCGCTTCGACCTGCTCGGCGCGCTGCCCGGCGCAGGCACCGATACGCACGCCGTCGAAACGGCGGTGCTGCGGCTGCGGACCGCGTTGGGCGACAAGAACATTGTGTCGACGGTGGTCAAGCGCGGCTACCGGTTGGCGGTCGACGACGATCTGGCGCATACCCAATGAGCTCCCCAGCTCGCGCGGGGGCCCAGGTGTTGGTCGCACACGGCACCCGCAAACACCAAGGCGTCGCGATGGTCGGCGCTCTCGCACAACGGGTATCGCAGGCTCTCGGGCAGACGGTGCACGTGTCGTTCGTCGACGTGCTCGGTCCCACGCCTTCGGAAGTGCTGGCCGGGTTGACCCGCGGGCCGGTCACCCTTGTGCCCGCCTTCCTGTCCCGCGGCTATCACGTCACCAGCGATATCCCCGCCCAGGTCGACGCCAGCGGACATCTCGACGTCACGGTGACGCAGGCGCTCGGGCCTGGGCCGCAACTGGTACGGGTGTTGACCGATCGACTGATCGAATCCGGTTGGCGGCCTTGTGATTCAGTGATTCTGGCAGCGGCGGGTACATCGGACCCGAGCGCCCAGCGTGACCTGCACACGATGGCGACCTGGCTGTCGGCGGTCACGAGCTCTCGAGTGGAACTTGCGTTCGCGGCGACGGGCACGCCACACGTCGGGGACGCGGTCGAATCGCTACGGCGACGCGGCGCCCGCAGGATTGTCGTCGCGTCATACCTCCTGTCAGAGGGCCTGTTCCAGGACCGCCTGCGGGACAGCGGCGCCGACGTTGTGACCGACCCGCTTGGCACACACCACGGCCTGGTCCGGTTGATCGCGAACCGATTCAGCCGGGCCCGGTATCCCGTCGCCGCCTGAACCCGCTTCGCGAACTGGCCGTTTGCTGCCGGGGTCGACGGGGTAAGCCGCGCGCATGATCAAACTCGTCGCGTCCATTGCTGTGCTTGCCGCGCCGGTCGCGGTCGCGAGCGGTTGCGCCCACCAGTCGGCCGAAAACCCGTCAACTACGACCACATCGGCGGCCGCCTCTCAGACGCTGACCACTCAGCTCAACACGGCCGACGGTAAGCACGTCGCGAATGCCACCGTCGACTTCACCAGCGGGTACGCCACGGTGACGGTGGAGACCGTCGCGACAGGCAGCCTGTCGCCCGGTTTCCACGGATTGCACATCCACGCCGTCGGCAAGTGCGAAGGCGACTTCACATCCGCGGGCGAGCATTTCCAGGCCTCCGGGCACACCGGCCAGCCCGCCAGCGGCGATCTGCCGCCGTTGCTCGTGCGTTCCGACGGTTCGGGCAAACTCGTCGCCACCACCGACGCCTTTACAGAAGGCCAGCTCAAGGGTCCACAGGGTGCGTCGATCGTGCTGCACCAAACCGCCGATTCGGAACAACGCATCGCCTGCGGCGTGCTCAGTCCTGCTAGCGCTTCGGCCACCACGGTGTCCACGTCGATCTCGACGTCGACCGTCACCACTGCGGTGCCTGCCGTGCCGCCCGCGACCGTCACCGAGACGACGTCACCGACACCGGCCACCACGACCGCCAGCCCCACTGCCACGACCAGCCCCACGACGACCACAGTGACGCAACCGACGGTGACCACGACCGCGGCTCCGGGCGGCTAACCGACCCCGACGCGGCCTAGTTTCGCCGCGCCGCAGGGCGAGCCCAGCGGAGTGTCGCGGCCGGGGAGCACCTCGCTGAAGAAGGCGGCGTTGTCGGCGCGGAACTGCAGCTGGTCCTCGGGAAGATCAGTCTCGTAGTAGATCGCATCCATGCGGCAAATGAACGCGCACGCACCGCAATCCACACACTCGTCGGGGTTGATGTAGAGCATCCGATCGCCCTCGTAGATGCAGTCAACCGGGCAGTCTCCGACACACGATTGTCCATCACGTCGACGCAGGCGCTGGGCCAAAAGTCCTCAATTTCCTGGCGCGAGTTTCCTGGCGCGAGCAGACGCAGAAACGTGCAAAACCGGCACACGCAACACGTATCTGCGTCTGCTCGCGGGGAGAGTCTCACCAGGGGCTAGTGGCCGATTTCCACGTGGCCGTCCACGATCCGGGTGGCGTATACCGCCAACGCGACGTCGGGGTTGTCGAGGCAACGGCCGTCGTCAAGGCCGAAGGCCTGCTTCTTGATCGGTGTCTGCACCGTCGCCCGCCCACCCCTGTCGCCGACGATGCCACGCGACATCACTGCCGCACCCGAAAACGGGTCGATGTTGCCGACCGCGCGCAACGATCCGTCGTCGAGGCGGAACAGCGCCGCCTGCGCGCCATCGGCCAGCAGCACTCCCACGCCGCGATTCGGGATCAGGAACTCGTACGCGCACGCGGTGGTCCAGGTCTGAATGTCGTTGGCGAGCGTCATCTTTGCGGGACCTCAGGCATACCGACGGGCACGATGCGGCCCGACTTCTCGGTGAATTCGATGGTGGGGTCCGCGACGTCGGGCGCGTTGACGAACGACACGAATCGCGACATCTTGTCGGGGTCTTCGAGGACCCCCTTCCATTCACAGGCGTAGCCCGCGACGTGGCGGGCCATCGCCTCCTCGAATTCTGCGGCAAGGCCGAGCGAGTCGTCGCACACCACCTCCCGCAGGTGGTCGAGGCCGGTCTTGTCGGGGAAATTCATGGCCTCCAGCCACGGCGCCGTCCGCTGTAACCGGTCGGCGGTGCGGATGTAGAACATCAGGAACCGGTCGATGTAGCGGATCAGCGTTTCGTCGTCCAGGTCGCTCGCCAGCAGTTGGGCGTGGCGCGGGGACATGCCGCCGTTACCGCAGACGTAGAGGTTCCAGCCCTTCTCGGTGGCGATGATGCCGACGTCTTTGCTTTGCGCTTCCGCACATTCACGCGCACACCCCGATACGGCCATCTTGATCTTGTGCGGCGCCCGCAGGCCGCGGTAACGCTTTTCGATAGTGACCGCCATGTCGACGGAATCCTGTTGGCCGTAACGGCACCAGGTGCTGCCGACGCAACTCTTCACCGTGCGCAGCGCCTTGCCATAGGCGTGCCCCGATTCCATTCCGCCGTCGACAAGCCTTCGCCAGATCTCCGGTAGTTGATCGACCCGCGCACCGAACATGTCGATGCGCTGGCCGCCGGTGATTTTCGTGTACAGGTTGAAATCCCGTGCGACTTCCCCGATCAGGATCAGTTGCTCGGGCGTGATCTCGCCGCCTGGCGACCGCGGCACCACCGAGTAGCTGCCGTTTTTCTGGATGTTGGCCAGAAAGTGGTCGTTGGAATCCTGCAGCGACGCCTGCTCGCCGTCGAGGATGTGTTCCGAACTGGTCGACGCCAGAATGGACGCGACCACGGGTTTGCAGATGTCGCAACCTTTTCCGGTGCCGAAGCGTTCGATCAGCGCGGTAAACGTCCGGATCGACGTCGCGGAGATGATCGAGAAGAGTTCAGCGCGCGACTGGCTGAAGTGTTCGCACAGCGCCTTGGACTGCTCGACCCCCTCGGCCTCCAGCAGTTGCTTGAGCATCGGCACGCACGATCCGCAGGACGTGCCCGCCTTCGTGCAGGTCTTCAGCGCCGGGACGTCGCTGCATCCTCCGGCGATCGCATCGCACAGGTCACCCTTGGTGATGTTGTTGCACGAGCATATCTGCGCGGCGACCGGCAGTGACCCGACGCCCAACGCGCCACTTGTTGCGCCTTCTGGTCCGGCGGGCGCGATCAGCGCCATCGGGTCTCCTGGCAGCGCCTCGCCGACCATGGGTCGCAGGACTCCGTACGACGATGCGTCGCCGACCAGAAGGCCGCCCAGCAATGTCTTGGCGTCGTCGGACAACACCAATTTCGCGTAGGTCTGGTTGACCGCGTCGTTGACAACGACTTCGAGGCACTTGGGAGTAGTGCCCATGGCGTCGCCGAAGCTGGCGACGTCGACGCCGAGCAGTTTGAGCTTGGTCGACATATCGGCCTCGGGGAATTCGGCGCCACCGCCGAGCAGTCGGTCGGCGACCACCTCGGCGCTGGTGTAGCCGGGACCGACAAGACCGTAGCAGCGGCCGTCGATGGCGGCCACCTCGCCGATCGCATAAATGTTGGGATCGATTGTGCCGCAGGATATGTCCGTGAGCACACCACCACGCTCGGCAATCGGCAGACCGGCGGCACGAGCAAGCTCGTCGCGAGGACGCACCCCCGCGGCGAAGACGACGATGCCCGCGTCGATGACCGTGCCGTCGCTGAGTGTCACCCGCACCGAGTCGTTTTCGGCGGACCGCCGCACGGGCCGATTGCGTTGCGATGGCGCAATGCTCTGCGTGCCGACACCGGTGTGCACCGTGATGCCGAGCGCACCGATCATCCGGCCGAGCAGCGCGCCACCGGCTTCGTCGAGTTGCTGGGCCATCAGCCGCGGCGCCATTTCGACGACATGGGTCGCAAGACCGAACCGCCGCAACGCATTCGCCGCCTCGAGCCCGAGCAGCCCGCCGCCGATCACGACACCCGTCGGGGTGCCACCGGCCCCAGCGGCACGGGTGGCGTCGGCGCGGATTGCGTCGAGATCATCGAGGGTGCGGTACACGTGGCAGGACGGCAGATCGTGCCCAGGCACCGGAGGGACGAACGCATACGAGCCGGTGGCGAGCACCAGCGCGTCGTACTCGATGCGGACGTCGTCGGCCGTCATCACGGTCTTGGCCGCTCTGTCGATGCCGGTGACCCGACTGCCCAGCCGTAATTCGACGAGGTCGTCGCCGGCATAGTCGTTGCCGGCAAGCGCGAGTTGCGTGCGGTCCCAGTGTTCGGTGTAGCCGGTCAAGCCGACCCGGTCATAGGCCGCGTCGGCCTCTTCGGCCAGCACGGTCACTCGCCACGCGCCCGCGGCGTCACGTGACCGCAGCGCCTCGACGAACCGATGGCCGACCATGCCGTGGCCGACAACCACGACGTTCGATGAAGCCCGCATGCCGCCGAGGCTATGTAGCGGATATTGCCGCTATGTCGCTTCGTGTGAAGCGCCCATCACGGAGTTCTCACCGCCGACACGACCACGGTGTGAGCCGTTCACCAACGGCTAACGCGCAGCTGGAACATGAGCGTGGCTGACTCAAGTTGTATCGGGTAGTCGACCGGCGTGGAGCCGGTCACGGCGCAACGAGGAGAGTCAACAGTGAGCCAGATGACGTTGTGGGCCAGGCCCGCCTGGGAGATCGACCGGTGGATCAAGCAAGGCGTGTTCGCGGGGTTCAGTCCCGCCGCCGAGATCGTCAGGGATGGGGACGACGCCGTCGTGCGCCTGGAACTGCCGGGTGTCGACGTAGACAAGGACGTCAACGTCGAGGTCGAAAGGGGTCAGCTTGTGATCCGCGGTGAGCGCCGCGACGAGTACGTCGGTGAAGACCCCGCGAAGGATGGCCGCACGCTCAGTGAGGTCAGGTACGGGTCGTTCCGCCGGTCGTTCAGGCTGCCGTCGCACGTCACCGGTGACGCGATCTCGGCGTCCTATGACGCCGGCGTGCTGACCGTGCGGATCGCCGGTGCGCACAAGGGCGCTCAGGCGCAGCGCATCGCGATCGAAAGCAAGTGAACACGCGCTGAAATCCGGTGGGACCCAAGCGGTTCCACCGGATTCGCGCGGTCACCTCAATGACGCGATGATCTCTGAGGTGTAGAAGTCGCCGATGACCTTGCCGGGTTTCGGCGGTCCGTCCACGGACACCCAGGCGCCCGTGGCTCCGTCGGCGATGGGGCCAACGACCCTGGTGGTTCCGCTTCCGCTGGCGTCGGTGAAAAGCTCGCCGACGGCCACTCCGGGATCTCCCGCGGTGCATGTGCGCTCCGAGGGCCGGGGCACCTGAATCAGGCGGACCGTGTACCGCGTGTTGGGCTGGGCGGTAGCAAGTCGCACGGCGGCGGTGACGCCCTCCGGGCCCGACCCGATCTCGGCACCACCACTGCCGTAGCCGGTGGCCGACACCCAATGCGTCTGCTCGTGGCTGCAGGCCCGGAACAGGCTCGAGAACGGCACGAAGGTCGGTCCTGCGGAGGCGGCGGCTGAGCCGGCTGCGGTGCTTGCGGCAACGTTCGCGGTCGCGACAAGCAGCGCGAGAACCCCTTTCGACGATTGCATCGCCTCACCTTAATTGACGGCAAAGGAAGACGTCGCGCCGGACGCCTAGCCGCCAAACGCGCGGCCGGAGTCAACGCCGATGGCCCCTAAGAGGTTTGCCACCTTGCGGTCCAAGCCCAACCCGACTTCGGTGACGTCGGCGATGCCGAGGCTGCCGAACGCCGAACTGGGCCGGTCCATCGAGAACACCGCGTTGCCGTCGGAGTCGCTGTAGACCAAGACCCGCAGCGGCGCGTAGAGCAAAGCCCGCGGATCGTGGCGGAACATGGTTTCGGCGACGGTGTGGTTGCCGAGCAGATACTCGACCGCCTTCACCGGATGGCCCGCGACACTGAGCAGCCGCACCCCGTCGACCTTCGCATAGACCATCAGAGCGTTCGGTGCGTTATCGGCCGCCTGGGCAAGGATGTCGTCCCGGGTACCGCCGGAATCGACGATCTGCATCACGCACGCCACGTCGTACGGCGGTGCCGCGGCCTCGAATGCCACGACAAACTCGTCGAATCCGATGCCGGTGGAAACGTCCAGTCGCGTCATCGTGTGGTCGTGCGCCTCGAAGCGTGCGTTCATCGACGGTCCTCCCGGTTCGGTGATTGAACCAACAATAAGGTTCAGTCATTGAACCGGCCAGGTGACATACTTCATTCCATGCCACTTCCCCGGGAGTACACAGCCGAGAGCTGCCCGATCGCGCGATCACTGGAGGTGATCGGCGAGCGATGGACGCTGCTGATCGTGCGTGACGCCTTCTACGGTGTCCGGCGGTTCAGCGACTTCCACGACCATCTGGGTATTCCGAAGGCCGTGTTGGCCGAACGGCTGGCACTGCTCGTCGAGGAACGGGTGTTGACACGGACGTCGGCCCCCGGTCGCCGCGACGAATACGTCCTGACGGCCAAGGGCCACCACCTGTGGCCGACGATCTGGTCGCTCATCACCTGGGGTAACGAAAACTATCTCCAGCGCCCGGCCCATCGCACCTTCAAGCACGTCGGGTGCGGCGGCTCGATCGGCGCAGGCTCCGTCTGTTCTGGATGTGGTCAGCAGCCGGATCCCGGCGACCTGGTTGTCCATCCGCCCCGCAGGCCCGGTGCAGGGGCGAGGCGCGACGGTGTCGTCAGCCGGGCGCTTGGTCGCCCGCACCGCCTGCTGGAACCGATCCGCGGCAGCGCCGACTGATCAGATGTGGCCCGCGTTGGTCGGGGTCGTCGTCGGGTAGGGGTTGGTCGTGGTGCTCGACGTGGTCGTGTCGTCGCCGGGTCCGTCGTCCGACGGCGTTGACGGCGGCGGCCCCGTCAGCGTCGGGTTGTCCTGGCTGGTTTGCACGCTCGGCAGGGTGTAGCTCGTGCTCGACGTCGAGCTGGTGGTGTACGTCGACGACGTCGCCGACGAGGCGGGCATCTCGGTCGGCTGCGGTGGCAGCGACGACTCGTCCGCGGTGCGCAGCACCGCCCACACCAGGATGATCACCAGCACCACAGCCGCCACGCCCGCAGCGACGATCACCGGCTGCTGGTCGTGCCAACGGCCGTCGTCGTCAGGGCTCACGGCGCGATGCTAGGCCCAGCGGGCCAGCATCTCTTTCGAGTAGGCGGTCAGCGCGTACTGCCAGAACGGCCCGAAGCTGATCCGCGCGACGCCGAGCGGGCCAAACGATGCCGGGTCGTCCTGATCCGGCAGCGCGACCGCGTTGATGGGCAACGGCAGTTCAGAAGCCAAGCGCCGCAACGTATCCGGGTCATGACGACCCACTGGATACAACGAATCTGCGCCGGCGGCCGCGGCTTCTTTCAGCCGTTCGATGGCGCGGTCGACCCTGTCGTCCTCGTCGCCGTCTTGACGAAGAAACAGGTCGGTGCGTGCGTTGAGCACCACATGCACCCCTGTCACGTCGGCCGCCTCGCGCAGTGCCCCGACGAGTTCGGCGTGCTCACTGGACGAGCGCAGCCGGCCGCCCTCGCTGTGCACGGTGTCCTCGATGTTCAGCCCGACCCCACCGGCTTCCAGCAGCCCCTCGATGAGGCGGGGGGCTGGTTGCGCGTAACCCGATTCGAGGTCGACCGACACCGGGACGTCGACGGCCGAGGTGATCTGGCCGACCCGCGTGACCACGTCCTCGAACGACATGCCCTCCTGATCGGCCTTGCCGACCGAATCGGCCATCGGGTGGCTGCCGACGGTCAGCGCGACGAATCCGGCGCCGACCGCCAACCGTGCCGACCACGCGTCCCAAACGGTCGGGAGGACCACCGGGTTGCCCGGCTGGTGCAGGCCTAGCAATGTCTCGGCACGCTGCTTAAGGACCTCGGTGGACATGGACCTACCTCCGCTTCTCCGACGTGACCTGTCTCACTCCAAACCCCCTGATGTAACTAACATCGGGTGTCGTACTGTGATCCGAGACACCCTTCAGCCCGAGGAGGTCAAATGTCGAGCACAACTGAACTTACCGAGCTTCACGAGCTAATCGGAAGCCTGCGGCGCTGCGTGACATCGCTTGCGTCGAAGTACGGGGACAGCCCCGCCACTCGCCGGATTGTCAACGACGCCGAACGCATCCTCAACGACATCGACCGACTCGACATCGACGCCGAAGAGCTGGAGTTGACACGGGGCGTGACCCGCCACAGCCATTCCGCCGAGAAGATCACCATCCCCGACACCCCCTACGACACCGCCTTCTGGGCGGATGAGGGCGACAGAGGGGTCACCGGCTAGCGCCGCGGGCTTCTGAGCGGGACATAACCACACCGAAAGGGAAAAGTGAGCGCACCCACCGCCGACCGCAAAGCGACCGGCGTCTTTTCACCGAGCCGTGCACAAATTCCGCAGCGCACCTTGCGCACCGACCGGTGGTGGCAGTCGCCGCTGATCGTCGACCTCGGCTTCGCCGCATTCGTGATCTACGCGACGGTCCGGGCGTTCCTGCAGAACAACTATTACGTCGCGGCGTACAACTACCTGACGCCGTTCTACTCGCCGTGCGTCAGCAAGGGCTGCACTCCCGAGGCCAGCCACTTCTGGCCGCAGATCATCCCCGACGTGTGGTGGATTCCGTTCGCGGCCCTGTCGCTGCCGTTCCTGCTGCTGTTCCGGCTGACGTGCTACTACTACCGCGGCGCCTACTACCGATCGGTATGGCAGGCGCCCACCGCCTGTGCGGTCGCGGAACCGCATGCGAAATACACTGGGGAGACCCGTTTCCCGCTGATCATCCAAAACACCCACCGGTATTTCTTCTACATCGCCGCGATCATCTCGGTGATCAACACCTACGACGCCATCGTCGCGTTCCACTCACCGTCGGGCTTCGGATTCGGTTTGGGCAACATCATTCTCGTCGTCAACGTGGTGATGCTGTGGATCTATACGCTGTCGTGCCACTCCTGCCGCCACGTGGTCGGCGGCCGCCTGAAGCACTTCTCCAAGCACCCCGTCCGCTACTGGTTCTGGACGCAGGTCAGCGCGCTGAACACTCGGCACAAGCTGTACGCGTGGGTCACGCTCGGGACGCTGATGCTGACCGACTTCTACATCATGCTGGTGGCCAGCGGCACCATCCACGATCTCAGATTCATTGGCTGACAAGCCTTTACGCAATTTAGTGAGGTTCATCAATGGCGGAAGTTGAACGGCATCAGTACGACGTCGTCGTGATCGGTGCCGGCGGTGCGGGTTTGCGTGCGGTCATCGAGGCACGCGAACGTGGCCTGAAGGTCGCGGTGGTCTGTAAGTCGTTGTTCGGCAAGGCCCACACCGTGATGGCCGAAGGCGGTTGTGCGGCCGCGATGGGCAATGCCAACCCGAAGGACAATTGGCAGGTCCACTTCAAAGACACCATGCGGGGCGGGAAGTTCCTCAACAACTGGCGGATGGCCGAGTTGCACGCCAAGGAGGCTCCCGACCGGGTCTGGGAACTGGAGACCTACGGCGCGCTGTTCGACCGCACCAAGGACGGCCGCATCAGCCAGCGCAACTTCGGTGGCCACACCTATCCTCGGCTCGCGCACGTCGGTGACCGCACCGGCCTCGAGATCATCCGCACCCTGCAGCAGAAGATCGTCTCGCTGCAGCAGGAGGACAAGGCCGAATTCGGCGACTACGAGGCCCGCATCAAGGTGTTCCACGAGTGCACCATCACCGACCTGATCAAGGATGGTGACCGGATCGCAGGTGCGTTCGGTTACTGGCGTGAAAGCGGACGCTTCATCCTGTTCGAGACGCCTGCCGTGGTGATGGCCACCGGCGGAATCGGCAAGTCCTACAAGGTGACATCGAACTCGTGGGAGTACACCGGCGACGGGCATGCGCTCGCGCTGCGGGCGGGCGCCACGCTGATCAACATGGAGTTCGTCCAGTTCCACCCGACCGGGATGGTCTGGCCGCCCAGCGTGAAGGGCATCCTCGTCACCGAGGGTGTGCGCGGCGACGGCGGGGTGCTGAAGAACTCCGAAGGCACCCGGTTCATGTTCGATTACATCCCGCCGGTGTTCAAAGGCCAGTACGCGGAGAGCATTGAAGAGGCCGACCAGTGGCTCAAGGACAACGACTCGGCCCGCCGCACCCCCGACCTGCTGCCCCGCGACGAGGTGGCCCGCGCCATCAACTCCGAGGTGAAGGCCGACCGCGGTACCCCGCACGGCGGTGTCTACCTCGACATCGCGTCGCGGCTGCCCGCCGAGGAGATCAAGCGCAGGCTGCCGTCGATGTACCACCAGTTCATGGAGTTGGCCGAGGTCGACATCACCAAGGAGCCGATGGAAGTCGGGCCGACCTGTCACTACGTGATGGGCGGGATCGAAGTCGATCCTGACACCGGCGCGGCCACGACGCCGGGGTTGTTCGCCGCAGGCGAGTGCTCCGGTGGCATGCACGGGTCGAATCGGTTGGGCGGCAACTCGCTGTCGGACCTGCTGGTATTCGGCCGCCGCGCCGGGTTGGGCGCGTCCGACTACGTCAGGGCGCTGCCGGAACGACCGAAGGTGTCCGACGAGGCGCTCGCCGACGCGGCCAAGCTGGCGCTGGCACCCTTCGACGGTCCGACCAACGGCGATCGCGCCGAGAACCCCTACACGCTGCAACTGGACCTGCAGGACACGATGAACAACCTGGTCGGCATCATTCGCAAGGCCGACGAGGTGACCGAGGCGCTGGGCAAGCTGACCGAACTTCGGGAGCGCTACAAGAAGGTTCAGGTCGAAGGCCATCGGCAGTTCAACCCCGGCTGGCACCTGGCCATCGATCTGCGCAACATGCTGCTGGTCAGCGAGTGCGTCGCCAAGGCGGCGCTGGAGCGCACGGAGAGCCGTGGCGGGCACACCCGCGACGACTATCCGTCGATGGACGCCTCGTGGCGCAAGACGCTGCTGGTGTGCCGGGCCGAGGGTGATGCAGTGGTGCCCGACATCACCATCACCAGGGAGGACCAGGTACCCATGCGCGACGACCTTCTCGAACTCGTCGACATCGAGGAACTCGAGAAGTACTTCACCCCGGAAGAACTCGTCAACCACCCGGCAAGGAGAAGCTGAATGGCGGCCTATCAAGCGAAGCTGCGGGTGTGGCGTGGCGACGACGGCGGCGGCGCGCTGCAGGACTTCTCCGTCGAGGTCAATGAGGGCGAGGTGGTGCTCGACATCATCCACCGTCTGCAGCAGACCCAAGCCGGGGACCTCGCGGTGCGGTGGAACTGCAAGGCGGGCAAATGTGGCTCGTGTTCCGCCGAGATCAATGGCCGACCACGGTTGATGTGCATGACGCGGATGTCGACATTCGACGAGGCCGAGACCATCACGATCACCCCGCTGCGGACGTTCCCGATCATCCGCGATCTGGTCACGGATGTGTCGTTCAACTACGAAAAGGCAAGGGAAATCCCCTCGTTCACGCCACCCAAGGATCTGCAACCGGGCGAGTACCGGATGATGCAGGAGGACGTGAACCGCTCCCAGGAATTCCGCAAGTGCATCGAGTGCTTCCTCTGCCAGAACACCTGCCACGTGGTACGCGACCACGAGGAGAACAAGCAGGCATTCGCGGGGCCGCGGTACCTGATGCGCCAGACCGAACTCGACATGCACCCACTGGACACGCATGACCGTCGCGCGGTGCAGGCGCAGGAGGAGAACGGCCTCGGCTACTGCAACATCACCAAGTGCTGCACCGAGGTGTGCCCCGAACACATCAAGATCACAGACAACGCGTTGATCCCGCTCAAGGAGCGCGCCGCAGATCGCAAGTACGACCCGATCGTCTGGCTGGGAGACAAGCTCTTCCGGCGCTGACGAGCGGGTAACCGTTCAAGGCAGGTTGAGTTAACAGGGCTCGCGGGTAGCCTTCATACAGCGGCCAATCAACGACGAAGGGCAGCAGTATGACGCACAGCATCAACGACATTCGCACGGCGATCCGTGAGCTCAGCGCGCGCGCGGAGTTGGCCCGAAAAGAAGGCAGGCCAGCGGACGCGGAGGAACTCGAACGGCGTGTTCAGGGCTATCGCGAGGAGCTTGCTGCCCGCCCGTGATCAGGCGCCGAGCCGACGGAATGTGCTGCGGTGAAAGACTATCGGCGGCACGTCGGCATGCACGGTGATATCGCTGACCCGCAATATGACAATGGTGTGATCACCTGCAGGCACCAACTGTTCGATGGCGCTTTCCAGCCACACGCTGGTGCCGGTGACGAATACCGCGCCCGACTCCCTGGACACCGTCTCCAGACCAGCGAACCGGTCCCCCGTTTTGGCGGCCAGTGTGCGCGCGGCCGCGTCGTGGGCTTCGCCGAGCACGCTGATGCCCAGCGCCGGCAGGCCCCTGAGCTTTGGCCACGTCTCCGATGTGTTCTGCACGCAGAACGACACGAGAGGCGGGTCCAGCGAAACGGGCACGAAGGTACTTGCCGCCAACCCCACCCGAACACCGTCGACTTGGGCGGCGATCGCGATGACGCCCGCAGGGAAATGCCCGAATGCCTCCCGCAGGCTGGTGGGACTCAGATCCTTCGACGCCATCGCTTCCATCTTCACACGCCGCGTCCGATGTGCACCGGCAGGTCATCGCCCCCTTGCCCGGCCGCCGCCGCACAAGATCGCTGGTCCCGACCCGTCCCTCGCCAACACGGGTGGCAATGAAATCTCGATGAATGCAAAGGACCGAATGCCCAGCCCGCAGCGGCAATGTCGCGGACGGCGAGGAAGGTGACCGTTCCGGGCCGCCTGATGCTGACTGTTCGGATTGCGCACCTCTGAGCGACAGTGCCGCTGCCGGCGACTTTGTCGCTGTGAGGTGGCAACCGAATACTTCTGGGGTCGGGGAACCGAACGACCAAGTCCCACAGCACTTATAGCCGGTGTCTTGGCGGGCGGTGTATCACCCGTTGATTAAGTTGTGGCGTGCTGCAGCCGCGGCCTGCAGTGCGGACAGAACGGATTTCACCGCGTCGGCGTTCTTGAGGACCAGAGCGGGTCGCTTGAAGGAAACGGCCGAAGCGGACGAGGTGTTCGGCCACGCTGGGGGAGCAGGCGGTGATGCTCGAGCAGGCCGCGCAGGTGAGTATATGTCGCCCAGTGCTCGGCGGTATCCAGGCTTTCGTGGGCTGAGCGCATTCTCGCCGGAGGACAGACCAGTGAGTAGGGCTTGGACGGTGGGGTATGGCGGCAATGAGCTGCGGCGCGCCGCCTGGCTATACCCGCTTCCTTCGTTGCATGTTCAGCTGCAGCTCGGTGAACTTCACGCCCAAACAGCCAACCAACGGCGGTGGATACCAAGGCACTCAGGCCGTGCATTCGTGTTCTTATGACGCGGGCGTGTCGCAGGTGCTCCCAGGCGTCGGACACTTCCACACAGCAGCGCGCTGGCGTGATTTCACGTAGCGCTGACTTGACGCTGCCGGCAGGCGATATTGCCCGCGTCCTCCACGGCGAATCACACGGCACGCATCGCGGTGCATCGGACACAACAAATGAGATGAACGGTGTCGGGATAGCAGCCCGAACAAATGCGACAGTTTCCGGTACAGAAATAGAGGTTCTTCTGTGTCAATCGCCGAGGCGGTGACTGCAATCGGCGGGGATCGGCCAAAAGCTGGCCGACCGGATGGCGCCTGAAGGGCGGGGCCCATCGGCAACTCGTCGTCTTCCCGCGAAATTCTCCGAGACCGTCAATTTTCGCGACCTACGACTCTGCCCGCGCATTATCGTGCAATTGAGCACGCGACAGGGGAGGCACGCGATGCGTCACGGGAATTTAGCGATGCGCCTGTTTGGCGGCTTCGAGCTTAGGTGTGATGGTCAAATCGTGAAAGTGCCGCAATCGGCGCATCGCGTGTTGAGCTTTCTGGCCCTCAAGGACCGACCGTTGCCGCGAGGTTATGTCGCCGACTCGCTGTGGCCCGACACCAGGGAGGACAAGGCATACGCGAATCTGAGGACCGCGTTGTGGCGCCTGCATTGTCTGCGCTTGGACCTAATCGAGGCGAGCCCCGGCGAAATTGCGCTCAACTCCGCTGTGTCCGTGGATGTTAGGACCGTGCATGACGCCGCATGCAAACGCCGGCGGAACGGCGTGCTGCCCCAACCTGAAGCTCTGGTTGAGATCCACGGTGAACTACTTCCCGGCTGCTTCGAAGCCTGGCTTACTTTTGAGCGAGAGCGCCTGCGGGAGGAGGCGGTCGAATTGCTCGAGGCAGCAAGTCGCGCCTGCCTAGTTCGCGGGCAGACACATCTCGCGATGATGCTTTGTCTGGGCGCCGTTGAATGCGATGCGCTCAGAGAATCTACGAATCTGCTGCTGGTACAAATCTGCGATCTGGCTGGGGAGCGGATACGCGCTATCCGACATGCGCAGACTTACGCCGAAAGGCTCAAGGAGGAGCTCGGCGTGTCACCGCCTCCGGTATTGACCGAGCTGCTTGACTGCTGTGCGAATCAGCGCAGCCGCTATGGCGATCAGCCGGGCCATTAAGCGATGGCATCTCACCGGGCGGGAACCATAAACATTGGCGACCGCGTCGGCGATTTCGACCCAGTGCTCGGTGCGGGCCAACAGGCTTTGCTCGATCTGCACGCCATTTGTTCCCCCTGCGGTGAGCCGGTTCACGATATTGGCCGGGTCGTCGCCGCCAAAGACGTCGCCTGCAGATGCGATCCGTACGGGTATGTTTGAGCTGGCGAGCACCTTCTCGATCTCGGCTGCCACATCAGCCTTCAACGACGACAGGCCTCCGACGAGGATCTCTTCCCGGTCGAAACCGTGGAAGGCGACGGCGTCGGTGAACCCGCGAGAAAGTATCGACCCCAGCAGCGGAAAGCTTCCGGGATCGATGTCGGTGGAAGTGATGTGCCAGGTTCGATTCGCGCCGCGTGACTGGTAACCCTTGCATCGCCAGACACTGACCGCCATCTTGCGCGCCAGACGGGATGCGACGCGTTGTGCCTGATCGTCGGTGTGGTTCTCGATGTCACCGCCGTGGGGCGCGATAGCGATCAGCGCGGTGTTCGCGCCGTCATCGCTGAGGCGTTCGACGTACTCGCCATTCGCCTCGGCCTCCTCGTCCGACATGGTCGGGTGAACGACCTGGGAATCGAGCTCGGCGTCGAATTCGTCGTCGGTGTCGAGTCGCCGGCGGCCCGTCAGCCCCATGCGGACAACGTCATTCGGGTCGTCCGAGGGAACATCGCTAACCGTGTACAGTGCATATCGTTCGTCGCTGCGGACGACCCGCACCTGTTGTCCAGCGTCGATGCCGATCGCGCTCAACGCGTGTGGATCAACCGAGCAGTGTTCCCGGTGTTGTCTCAATCTTCTTGTTTCGCAAGGCTTTTACTCACGTATACTGGATGTGTGGCCATGGCTACCACCTAGACGTTGAATTTGTTGAAAACCTCGTCCCACAACTTGTTGACGCTTTGCCAGTCCTCAACGGCCTCCCGAGTGAGCACGGGCTCCCATACGTAATGGGCTTCACGCCACGCTCGCCGAATTTGGGTAATGTCGGCAAACGGGTTTTGCTGTCCTCTCCAGCTCAGGTCCCGAAGTGAGGCTTCCTCGATGACGTTACGCGCGTTGATGGCCTCAACGAGTTTGCCGCGAGCAGGAGGGCCGATGACCGCCAGTGCTCGCCATGCGTCTGCGACGAGGATGGGCATTCGAATCTCTGCCAGTGCCTCGGTTCTCGTTTCCCCCCGGGGTGCCAACCGTTGGCCAACCAGTGCCGCTTTCTGTCGTGCCTCCAGTCGAGACCTATCGCGATCCCGCGCAGCTTCAGCATGGTCGAACAGCGAACTCCAGTACGCCTCCTGAGCATCTCGGACCTTCTCGCGTCTGGACTCCAATTTGGGTTCCACAGCGCGCGCGAGGTCCCAGAACTCATTCATCTTCTTGTCGTATTCCTTGCGCTTCTCTCTTGCGTTGATAACTGCGTCCGCCGCGTAGGCCGCGACAGTAAGAGCCGCCATCGGACCGCCTGCGGCGATCGCGCCGGCGACGCTGACGGCGTCCGACAGCTTCAGGTCGAGCGCGTCATATTGAGGCTTGTTCTTGGCCAGACGTTTCGCATCGGCAATCTCCTGCTTCAGCTCGGCGGTCGTCTGCCAAAACGCATGTCGCTCTCTCTCAAGTCTTCGGGCGGTGCTGGCGACACGGAAAACAAGTCCGCGCAATGCTCCCCGTTCCGCATTCGCATATTTCGCTTGTTCGTCTCGCCACTGCCGGTACAGGATCTTCTTGTCTGTGTCTTCGGGCCGGTCGGTTGTGGGCCTCAACGCGTGCTTCTGGCGCGACGTCATGAAGTCCGGAATCTCCGGTGCCCCGGCACTGAGCAGATCCTGCAATCGCCCGATCGCAGCCAGCACCTCGCCAAAATAGAAGGTGAAGTCGTTGTAGTCGGCGACAAACTCGCCGAGCCGACCGGAACCGAAGCGGGTCCACTCCCTACTTGCGCTTAACGGAGCCGGGGCACGGCCGGTCAGGCGTTGCTCGAGTCGGCCAATGACGCTGGCGGTCAGAATTAGACCAGCGGGGTGCTTTGCGGCCCGCGCTTTTTCGTTGGGCGTGTATTTTCCACCGTCGATCGCGTAGTCATCGACGTCCTCGGCCAGGGTCTCAAAAGTTGCTTGCGTGTCGTCCGTTCGCTCGATGTCGGTGACAGCAGTGGAAGAGGCGTCCGCACGGATGCCGCGGGCGAGTTCGGTTGGGGTGACATTAACCTGGAAGTGCATCGTGTCCTTGGTCAAGCGCCATCGGCCGCCCCACGTGAACACCTGGTGGCCGTCAACGGTGTGGATGGCCTCGATGGCCGCGATCTGCTCGGCGGTAAAGCTGGTGTCGGCGGCACCCCTACGAACGTCGTGGCACCGTTCTTCCTTCGTGCCGGCGGTGGAGAATCGAACCGCCCTACCGTCGGGCGTTGGTCGGTTGACGTTGCACGTTGGCCCGTCGTGGTCGATGTCGATCGCCAGGCCGTAAGCGTGCAGTGAGCGGGTGTGCTGACCGGCGATCTGCCGGCAGTTGTACACCCACGCGCGATGCGGCTGATAGCCAGCCGCCACCAGCACGCGTTCGAACACCCGCCAGGCATCGACGGTCTCGGGATTGACGGGCGTGTTCCATCCGAACAACGACAGCGCGGTCATCCGGTCGTCGGCACACTCATACGCCGACCACGCCTGGCGCAAACGCGCGGAGGCCAAAATCCTTGGCCGACCGCCATCCTGCTCGTCTTCGGCAAGTTCACGGTGGTCTGGCCACGCCTGCGGCGCCGGGTAAGCCGCGTGACGCGCTAGCTCCTCTGATTCGAACAGCCAATCGTCGTCGTCGTCCACGATCGGTCCTGCCCGTGTCGGCTGCGGTCGGCGAATCGTCTGCCCGCGCGGTCCGCGTCCTCGGGCATCCGTGATGCGTCGCGCGGAGAATTCCACCGCTCCTCCTTCGAACGGGACCTCGGCGACCTCGACGTACATGCCGGGTCCGGCCGCCTCCACCGTCAGCCCACGGGCGGCGAAAGTTTCGGCTGTCGCGACGTAGTCACCGACGATGACGCCCAAATAGTCGATCGCTTCCGCGGGCGCGCGGCGCACGAGCAGATCCCCCGGAAGCGGGCCGTCCTTTACCAGCTGCATGGGGTCGACCGCGTCGAGCGGGTCGTCCGGATGGTGTCCGCTGGCGCCCAGCGCGAGTGCTCGCAGGTCTTCATTGTCGCCGATACCGACGCGCGCGCCGAGTTCGCTGATCACTGCCCGGAAGCCGGCCACGGGATGCTCGGCGCTTCCGGTGAGAGTTGTCTGTTGTGGTGTGCCCATCTCGGCTTCCCCTTTCGGCCGCCGTGATTCAGAACTTCATGCCGACTGGACGGGGATCCCAGTCTCGCCAAAGCCAGTTCAGGGGCGGAATGAACGTTGCAGGGTTGTTGGCCAGATCGACAGAGGTCGTCGCATCCAGCACGGTGGGGCGTAATGTCCTGCGTAGTCCCCATGCGAAGGCCGCTTTGGAGTCGCGCAAGTCTCCGATGAAGAGCACATTCACCTTCGTCGGCTCGAAATCAACGACGCACAAATGGTTTTCGAAGATGTAGGTTTTCCGGCCCAGGTCACCGTTGAGCTTCCTCGCCGCTGCCCGCTGGGCGATCTTCGTGCCGTCGGGCATCGTTTTGTACTGGTTCTCGTACTTCGGAATCAATATCTGACCAACTTTGCCGGCGTCCGTGATGAGCAACTTGTTGTCGACGAACGCCGACTTCTTGATGTTCTTGATCGCGCTGCTGGTGATCTGAACGACCTGCATCGCCCATGCGGCGTTGCCGCGGTAGATCTCCTCGAGCGTCTTGGCGCCGGCATACAAGCCGTCGATGACGAATCCGTGGTGGACGTCACCCGACAACACAATCAGCGCTGGCGCATTGAGAAGTGAACGCACGAACCAGATGAGGTCGGGACGCTGATCGGCGTTGTTGCCGTAGAGCTCGTAGTCCCCCTCGTAGCGGTCCCGCGGCCACGGATGGTACTTGTTTTGCACGTAGAACGTGCTGCGATGGCCCAGCAGCGGAGTGGGCAGTACGATCGTCAGCGGTTCACCGCGGGTGAATCCGCCGCCGGCCACCAAGCGTTGCAGGTGCGGATAAACACTCTTCCCGCTCAGCACGGTCTTGCCGTTGGGCAGAAATTCGCGTCGGGTCCGAGTGTCGACACATAGCACCGGCGGCTGGGTGGGTGCCGCGTATGCCCAATACTGGGCGTGAAGAGTGTGATCGAAGCTTCTCGCGGCGGGACCGGGGCGGCCCTTGGATGCTGACATGTCGGCGAGGTGCTGTGTCACGGTGGAGACGAAGTAGGCGTCGAACTGACTCGGGTCGTTGCCCCAGGCCTGGAAGGCCCAGTACGCAGCCAGTCCGTTGCTGATGATGCGCCTTGCCATTGGGTTGTTGGTGGCGGTGCTCCAGTCGCCGTCGAGGTTCCAGTCGTCGGTGATCTCATGGTCGTCGAACATCATGTATGTCGGCATGTTCGCCATCAGGCGGCGCGCCGCCTGGGCGCCCTCCGCGAAGCCAGTGAGGTTGTCGGTGTCGTCATCATCGGAGCCAGGCTGCTCGCTGACGTAGCGTCTCCACAGGTCGGGGTTCCAGACCAGCAAATACATGGCGGCGAATTCGGCGAACGAAAGCAGGTGACCCTCACCGTCTTCGGTGGTAAACCCGATCCGGCCGGGAACGTCACGGTCGGAGACCGCCGGAACGTTGGGGCGGGATGGCTCGCCGGGAGAGCCGGCCTGCGCGGCATTCAAAGCGACCACCTGATTTAGTGTTAGGTCATTGTTTTTGGGTGGGCGCCGGGTGAGCCGTGCACGCGCGGAGGCGAACCACTCGCTCACCCACGACATGCCGCGCCAGTCGTTCACCTTCAGTTGCGCGGTAGTGATGCCGCGGGTACCGGTGGGCGGTGGCAGCTGCTCGTCGTAGCCGAACACGTCGGCCGCCAGCCGACGAACCGCTTGAAAGAGCGGGTAGGCGACGTCGTCGGCGTAGATCTGATCGCCGGTCAGGAACAGCGCCGTGGGCCGCTTGCCGGTGGTCCCCTTGGACACCTCCCCTTCCACCCACTTGTCGAACACGACACAGGCGTCGGCTCCGTAGCCGCCCGGGCGTCGGCATGAGCCGTGCGCGATGCGGTTCTTGCTGCGCGAGCCGAGCCGGAAGGTGGGGCGGTCGAAGGGCTTGTATGCGATCCCGGAAAGGGTGAGCCGCGACGTTCGGTTGGGTAGGCCGATGGTGAAGTTATACCCGTAGATGGGTCCGGTCTCGAACTTCTGGTTCGTCGGCCGCGCGGCGACGATCGCGACCCACATGTGCTCGCCGAGGCGGGCCACTTGCGGCGTGGCGGGCGCGAGTGCCATCCGCCCGGCGAGGGATCCGTCGGGGTTGTAGACCGTGACGTCCGGCGTGAAGGCGCTGATCTCCTGACTGCAGGCGATCCAGAACCACACGGCATCAGCCTCCGCCCGCCGAACCATCGGTCCTGCCAGCACCTCCGGGAGCGCCACCGGCCCCATCGGGGTGAGCTGCAACGGGGATTGCAACGGCGACTCCCCGGCGGCTTCATCGCCGAGGACTTCAACGTCGGCCACGCCGCCGACGGACTGCTCCTCTCCGGCGAACCACTCCTCGGATTCAGATGGCTGCGGGTTAGGGACCCATTCGTCGGCGGAGGTATTCATCGTGAACTCCGAAGTGTCATAAAACGTTTCACCGTCGTGATCGTCGAGGACCGCACGCTCGGCTGCGACCGGATCGAGGTAGCCGGCTCCGACGCGATTCACGTCGACATGGTGTGGGCCCAGATGCGGGCGGCTCGCGGTGGCCAGCAGGATCGCACGTACGTCGTAGACGTCCAGCGTCTTGTCGGCCGCGCCGAGCATGACTGCCACGATTCCGGTCACATGCGGTGCGGCCATGCTGGTTCCGCTCATGACCGCTGTCGTCGGACCGGGTGTGCCGCCGCGCGGGGTCGAACGCGCCGCGGGGATGCACACGCCGGGTGCGACAATCTCCGGTTTGACCAAACCAACCACTGTCGGCCCGCCGCTGGAGAACACAGCGATGGGCCGGTCCGGGGAGTACGGATCGTAGGCTCCAACCCCAATTGTCAACCGCCCGTTGGATAAACTGCCCGTAGTCGTGCGCGGATCGTCGTTGTCCGGGACGAACCGGGGCCGGGGTCCGCCCTCACGTTCGATCCAGGAGTAAAACCTTCCGTCTCCCGCAGGCACCGATTCGGCGGTCAGTTCAACGACCCAGTCACCGCCCGGCGCGCGGGGGGCCAGCAGCAGGTTGATCAGATGGCGCCCGTTGCGGGCCGACCGCACGTGGTACAGGCGACCGATCGGGCCAGGTTCGTCACCCAAGGGAACAACGCCTCCCGGCCTGGCCGAGCCCAAAGCCGAACCGTCCGGGCCGAATACCGTCACCGTGAACCGGTCGGCACCGGAGTACCAGATCTCCAATTCGCTCGGCGTGGGATCCGCACGGGGCACCCGGACCGTGAGCTTAGCCTGCTCGCCCTGGCGCAGGCGACCGTGGCGGTGAGCACCAGCCCTGGCATAGTTGCCGGCGCTGAACACGACGACTTTTTGATGACCGAGCTCGATCGCCTGGTCGATGGCCTGCTCGCCGAGCGAACTGCCGTCATGCGACCCACCTTGGGCACCAATGCTCACGTTCACGACAGTGGGGCGGTCGCCGGCCGTTGCGAACACGAAGTCGAAGGCTTCAACCGCGCTCGCGGAGTCGCCGAGGTTCGCAGGACCGACCACTTCGGCGGTGTGCGCGAGATGGACTGCCAGAAGGTCACTTTCGGGTGCCACGCCGCTCATCCCGCCGTCGTAGACACTCCCGGCGGCGATCGACAGGACATGGGTGCCGTGGGACGGCCCGACGCGTTGGCCGGTCTGCGTGTCGACGGTTGCCGCGTCGGCCGGATGGTAGCCAAGGGCCGCGTAGGGATCGGAACTGGCCAGTGCGCGCTCAATATCGCCACGAGTGAAGATTCGCCCATAGCCCCAGCGGTTTTCGCGTCCGCCACCCTGCAAGCCGCGTTGATCCCACAGGGCGACAAAGCGGGTGCTGCCGTCGGGACGCCGAAACGCCGGATGGGCAATATCAAACCCGTAGTCGATCGACGCGACGATGACCCCGGCGCCGGCGCCGCGCAGTCCGTCCGGCCGGCGGGTGTACCCCGTGGGCTCTGCCTGCCCGTCGATATCGACCGCCTCACCGAACCGGTCAGGCGGGATCGGTGGCCGCAGTTGACGGACCGCCTCCAGGTCGACCGCTGCCGGGCAATCCGCCAGCCGCTCAAGGTCTTTGCGTTTGGCCCGCAAGGTGACGATGTCACCGAACCGGGACACTGTGCGCACTCCGGGTGGCAGAGCCTGGGTATCGATGACCCGCGCGATCAGCGCGATTTCGCCTTCTTCATCGCCGGCCCGCCGAGCCTCGGCAAGTGCGGGGTCATAGACCTCGACCGGTGCGCGACCAACACTCATCGGCCGTCGTCTCCAATTGGCCGTCGCTACTTGGTCTTTGACGCCGTTCCGCTGCCGGTTGTCTGCGCCTGCTCCAACGCCTTCACGCGTTGTTCGAGGGAGTCAAGTCGTGAAGAAGTGGAAAGGCTCACCGCGGCTCTGGCCGGCACGAAGTCGATGTTGCGCTGGCGCAGACCGGCCTTCGCCGCACGCTCCAGCAGCACAGGCTCGATGTCGGCCACCCACTCGCGCGCCTCGGTCGCCGCTGTATCTCCACCGGCCTGCACCGCCAATTGGGCGGTGGCGACCAGTGCCGCGTCGACATTGACCGCCCGCGCCGCCGCGCGCTGCTCGGAGGTCGGCTGCACGGCCGCCGGAGCGTCGACCGCCGCTGCCACCGCCTGCAACACCGGATCCAGCGCTGGCCGGTTGATGACGTTTTCGGCCACACCGCCCGGATCGTTGACGGCTTGCTTGGCCAATTCCAGCGCCGCCGCGGGATCCTGCAACGCCGCGGCCGCCGCCACAGCGCGGACCACCTTCTCCTCGCGACTGGAGCCAAAGAACCGTGGGACCTGTGCGGCGCCACCAATCGGGATGGTCACGCCGCGCGCCGCCGTCGGGGATTGCGCCGAACCGTTGAGCGGAATCTGCACGCTCATTGCCACGCCTCCTACCCTGTCGGCCTAGGTTGTCCCGCCCAAGGCGCCCTTGAGGATTTGGGGATTTTGCAGCAGCAGGCCGGCGACGCCGATTAGCGCCGGATTGCCCAGCGCACCCTTCGGCGTGCCGAAGAAGCCGCTCTTGTACGACCCCCTGAGCACCTGGAACACGTCGACTCTTCCGTTGGCCAGATCGAAACTTTGCGCCAGGTCAAGGGCGCCATCGATCTTGCCGAGCTTTTCCAATCTCGTGATCGCGGACCTGTCCCGCGCGATAACGCCGACGGCCTGGTTCACCTTGCCTTCCAAGGCGTTGATGCGGTCGTTGATCGCCTTGATGCCCTGACCGTTACGCTGCATCTCCGCGGCGGGGGCCGGTGTACGTGAGGGGGCTCGACCCCTGCGCCCACGGCCGCGGCGGCGCTCGGCGAATTCCTCGCCGTCGGCCTCCACGAGCGCATCGAGCATCTCATCGGCTTGCTCGGTGTCGTATTCAGCGAGTGCGAATTCCGGTTCGGTCATTGTTTTGCCTCCTCATCGGGGAACCGGACGGAAGTGACGGCGTCTGCACGTGTAGCGGTCATCCGCTCGACAGCGGGCCTGACGAGCTCGTTGTACAGACGCAGATCGGGCAGGTTGGCACCCGGGCGGCCCTGCCCGGCGCAGACGGGGCAGAACTCGTCTCCGCCCCAGCACACCCGGCACGCCCCGAGTGCCGCGGCGGCAGAATCGTTGACCTCACGAAGGTCGGTCACCTCGTCACGTAGGGCCTGCAACTCGGCCATGCCCGAGTGTTGTTGCTGCGCTGGCGCATCGAAGTCCGTTGTCGGGGCCGGGCCGTGGTCGAGCCCTTCGAGCAGCTCCAGGAATTCGATGACATCGCGCTGCTCCGGGGACAGCGTCGTTTCCGCCAACAGCGGGCGCATCGCGGCGATGCCGCCGCCGGACTTGAGTGCGTCCATGACCTGGCGCATGACCGGCGAGCGGGCCGCGGTGTCGACGGAATCGGTGTCAGTCATTCGGTCCGCCACCCGTAGGCGACCCGCTCGTAGGTACCGATCGGGATTTCCTCGGCCTGGACCGCCTCGCGCAGATCTGTCAGCAGAATCGCCGCGCGTTCTGCGGGATTCGCCAGATCGCCTCGTGGCCAACCAGAATCGCCGTAGAGGTAGTCGGCGCTGGCCTCCGTTGTCGTATCCTGCTCGGCAGCCATCGCGGCGTATTCGGCGATCGCGTTGGCGAAGGCGGCCGGCGGAACCTGTTTGTCGCCGACCGACACCGTTGACCGGCCGGCGGCCTGCATCAGGATGGCCAGAAGCGCGTCGAGCGTCGCCCGGTTGGTGAGGAGTTCCAGTAGCCCGGCGGCCGCGGCGGCCTGTGATGTCATTGGTGGACTCGGCGCCGTCGTCAGTGGGGCGGGCGGCTGCACGGCGGTCGGCGGCTGGACCTGAGCCGATAGCGGCATTGGCGCCGCCGGGGCCGGCCGTGGGGCCAATGCGCCGGTGGCGCCGAGCGCGGCGCCCGCCAGGGCACCGTATGGTCCGCCAATGCCGGCACCGGTCACGGCGCCCTGCACGGCTCCTGGCAGTGCGCGCGAAGCGATCGGCGCAACCTCGTTGCCGAAGCGTTGCAGGGTTCCCATGAAGGACTCGACGTCATCCGGATCGGCGTCGGGAAACAAATCCTCCAGCATCGATTCGAGCGCGCCGTCGTCCACACGCATACGCTGCTCACCCATGACGCGTCGGATGGCTGGATAATCCGTGTCCGTAATCGGCACACCCCTCATGCTGGGGCCCCCTTCGCAACCCAAGGACCCAATTGTTGCGCATCGGCGTCACGACGCCGTCGCCGCCGCGGTGACGCTCGGGTGACGCGTCTTGCCGCGATGAATACGGTTGATTTCAGTGACGATTTCGAAACCCACGACATGAAACCTAAGCGCCCAGAGTCGCGACTTGCCGACAGAAAATCAGTAAGCGCACGGGATTTCGCGTCAGTTTTGCCGCCCCTACTAGCCGTACAAACGTGCCACAGCGGTCTTGCAGCGATGTACATGATGCAGCGGTCGCGGCCGCGGTCACCGAAACCGTCATCGCCATCCCGATACTCACCGGCGATCCCGACACAGGACTCGGAGTCATGGTCGACGACGACCACCGGGCCGCAACGCTTGATCACAACCGTATGAGAAATGCACCCGCGTCACTTCGAGCGGACCGTCGGCACCGAGGTACTCACCGACGTCAGCAACATGCTGTTTCGCATGCTCTCAACATCAGACCCAGGCCTTGGTGGCGGTCGCTGACGTTAAGCCTGCTAAACCAGGTCCAGCACAAAGTGAATACAGCGTCCGTACGCTCATGGCTTGAGCACCACTCGCAGTGCGCGCCCGTCGATTTGTCGGCGGCAACGGGGAATGCCTCGTCTGGCGCATCGTCGAGCGGAACCGAGGGCTCGAGGGGTTTTGGTGGTGGCTCAGTTGGTATTGGGTGGCGGTTCGGGCTCGTAGGGGTCGTACCACCACCAGTCGGCGCGTTCACCGATCGGCCCGTTCCAGGGAGCGACATCTGGTGGGGGTCCGGTGGGTGGACGGGCCAGTGAGGCGGAGGTCTGTGGGTGGCCGTCGCTGTCGGTGACGATGAGCTGATCGGCGGGGCCGGTGAGGGTGATGCCCGCCGCGGTGGTGCATGCGGTGGTGATATGGACACAGCAGCACCAGGTTGTCCAACTCGGTGCGCCCGCCGTCTTCCCAATGAATGAGGTGGTGGGCGTGCAAACCCCGCGTCGCGCTACACCCGGGCACCGCGCAGGTGCGGTGGCGATGCTCCAACGCCCGCCGCAACCGCCGATTGATCGTGCGTGTCGCGCGCCCGGCGCCGATCACCTGCCCGCAGCGTTCAAACCACACCTCACACGTCGCATCACAGGTCAGATACTGGCGGTCGGCGTCGGAGAGCAGCGGACCCAGATGCAGGGCCGCGATGCGCGCCTCGACATCAACGTGCACCACCACGGTGGTGTGCTGGCCGTGGGGGCGGCGCGCCGCCTCGGCGTCCCAACCGGTCTGCGACCAGCCGCATAAACGCTGCCGAGTTCGTCGGCGCCGAACCACCGCCAT
>NZ_JBICUE010000016.1:0-108565 GCF_043197955.1 Mycobacterium sp. NPDC048908
ACGAAGTCGAATGGATCCCACCGCCACACCTCGACACCGGCCAAGCCCGGGTCAACACCTACCACCACCCCGAACGACTACTGCGCCCACCCGACGATGACCCACCCGGTGCCCCGGCCGCCGATGAGCCTGGCGGTCCGGAACCCAACGCCGCCTGAGACCAATTAGCCGGGCAGCAGGCTCACCTTCACGGATTCGGCGCCGCGGCTGACCAATTCGAGGCCGGTGCGAAACTCGTGTAGCGGCAGCTGATGACTGCAGATCCGGTCCAGCGGCAATGTCTTGGCCTCAATCATCGCGATGGCGGTCGGCCAGCAGTACGGCCCGAGATGAGCGCCGAGAACATCGAGTTCCTTGACGTCGCTGATGACCGTCCAGTCAACGGTCACCGGCGAACCGAACACCCCGTACTCGACATACCGGCCGAGCTTGCGCAGCAGGCCGAGGCCCTGTGGGACGGCCGACGGGTGTCCCGTGGCGTCGAGGTAGACGTCGGCCCCGTATCCCTCGGTGAGGTCGCGGACCACTGAGTCAACGTCGTCGGTGCCGATGTTCAGGGTGATGTCGGCGCCGCATTCGGCGGCGAGGTCGAGCTTGGCCTGGATGTGATCCAGCGCGATGACGTGGGCGGGACTCTTGGCGCGCACGCCGGCGATCATGCTCAATCCAATTGGGCCGCAACCGGCGACGACCACGACGTCGCCGAACTCGATTCGTGCGCGCTCCACGGCGTGCAGCGCGCAGGACAATGGTTCGGCGAATGCGGCATGCGCGGCGGGGACGTCGGGCGACACCTTGTGCACGATGGCGTCGGCGGGGAAGATCATGTATTCCGCCATCGCGCCGTTGACGACGCGGCGAAACCCGAAGATGTTGTGCGGGGCGCACATCCAGTACTGGCCGCGCCGACAGAACCGGCATTTCCAACACGGCACGATCTGTTCGGCCACCACGCGGTCACCGAAGTCCACACCCCAGCATTGCCTGCCCAGGTCATCGATGGCGACGATCTCGCCGACGAACTCGTGACCCGGTGTCGCGAGCAAGTCGACGTTCGGAGGCACCGGTCCGTCGCCCCAGTACATCGGCGCGCCGTGGAAGCACTTGAGGTCGCTGGCGCAGATTCCGACGGCCTGCACCTTGACCAGTGCTTCGCCCGGGCCGGGAACCGGCACCGGTATGCGTTCGAGACGGTAATCCTCGCGGCCGTGGATCACCACGGCCTGCATCGTCGCGTTCACCTCAAGCTCCGTTCGGGGTTGATGTCGTCGGTCACCGTCACCGGGACCCGGAAAGCACTGGGCGAGAACAGGGTTCCTTCATGCTGGACGGCAATGGCACCCCACTGCAATGCGGTGGCCAACGCGTCGGCCCGACCGCCTGGACAGCTGAGGTATCCGGCCAGCATCGCGTCGCCGGCGCCGACCGTACTCACCACCCGTTCCACGGGTGCGTGGCCCCACAACGCGCCTTCGGCGTCGACGAGTGCGGCGCCGTCGGCTCCCAGACTTGCCAACACTGCGCGGGCGCCGCGCCTTCTGACCTCATCGGCGGCGCCGATGACGTCGCCGAGTGTGCGCGGCAACCTCCCGGTCAATTCGGCGAGTTCGTGTACGTTCGGCTTCACCAGATCCGGCTGCGCGGACAGGCTGTCGGCAAGTGGCGCCCCGGAAGTGTCGACAGCGACGAACACGCCTTGGCGGCGGGCTAATTCGACGATTTCGCCGTACCATGCGCTGGGCAGGCCGGCAGGCAGGCTTCCCGCGCCGACCAGAACTTCAGCGCCACCCAGCTGACCCGCGGTGGCGGCGAGCAGGCGGTCACGCTCGACCGCACTCAGCTCGGGGCCCGCCTCGTTGATCTTGGTGACCGTGCCATCGGGTTGGGCCAGACTGACGTTGCTGCGGATATCGCCGTCGATGGGGACGACAACCGTGTCAAGGCCGGCAGTGTCGAGCATCTGCTGCAACTGCGCGCCGACGGGACCGCCGGCTGTGACGATCGCGCGCACCGGCACGCCGTGTGCATGTAATGCGAGTGCGACATTGACACCCTTGCCGCTCGGTTCGCTTCGGCTGCGTTGGCTGCGGTTGACCGAGCCAACCACAATGTCCGTCAGGAAGACGGTGCGGTCCACGCTCGGGTTCGGCGTGAGGGTGAGGATCATGTTCGTTCCACATCGATTCCGGCAGAGCGCAATTGGGCGCACTGTTCGTCGGTGAGGCCGTCATCGGTGATCAGGACGTCGATGTCCCCGGCGTCGCCGTGCTTCGTGCCTTTGACGATTCCGAACTTGCTGTGATCGGCCAGCAGCACCCGCTTGGCCGCACAGTCGAGCATTCTCTGCTTGACGGCCGCCTCAGCGGGGTCCGGTGTGGTGAGCCCGCGCGTCAACGAGATGCCGTTGGTGCCCAGGAAAGCGACGTCGACGTTGATCTCCGCCAGTGCGCGCAGTGCCCAGTCGTCCACCTCCGCGAAGGTCTTGTTGCGCAACCGCCCGCCAAGGGTGAACACCGTGAGCCGGGGCCGGGTCAGCAGCGAGATCGCCAGGGGGATGGTGTTGGTGTAGACGGTGAGTTCGCGGGCACCGGGGAACATTTCGACCAACTTGGCCGTGGTGGATCCGGCGTCGATGAGCACCGACCCCTCGGCAGGCAGATGCGCCAGGGCCGCCTTGGCGATTCGGGTCTTTTCCGTCGTGAACTCGGTCCGGGTCTCGACACCCGGTTCGAACGCCAACGACTGGACCGGCACCGCGCCCCCGTGCACCCGGCGCAGCAGGCCCTGGCGTTCGAGCGCGATGAGGTCCTTGCGGATCGTCTCGCCGGTGACACCGAGACTCTCGGCGACCTCAGTCGCGTCGACACGGCCGCCGCTGAGCAACCGGTCGAGGATGTGGTTCTTCCGTTGGTCCGCATACGGCGTGCGACCGCCGGCGTCCTCGGTCACGGCGCCACCACCGAGACACCTGCGGCACGCGCGGCCAGCAGTGCGGCGCCGCGGGCACCGGCCTCGCTGACGTCGGCTCTCGTCAGTTCGCCGAAGCGGCGCCGCTTGACGGCGATGAAACCTTCACTGCGAGACCAGCCCCCGGTGACGACCAACCGTCGATGGCTCCCGCTGACCGCAGTCATCGCGTCGTGAATCTGCGCCGCCTGCTCGGTCACCTCTTCGAGCGCCGCTCGCCACAGATGCGCCGGTCCATCGCCCCCAACGACATCGGTGATCGCGATGGCCTCGGCGTCCAGCGCGGCAAGGTCGGCTCCGGTCTTGCCCAGTTGATCGAGGAGTCGCTGCAGAACCAATCCGCCTTGCGTCGCGCCGAGTAGGCACCAGTGGTCGGCGACCGCGTGCCATCCGGTGGTGATGCCGCGCTCCGCGAGTTCGGCGACCACCAGCGGGGTCAGCCCCGGCGCGACGGTGCGTACCAGCGCTTCGGCGGTGCCGCACGAGTCCAACTCATCGCCCGGTCCGTCGGCGCCCGCGCCGATGACCGCGGCCTGGTGGTCGTGACCGGCGACGGTGAGTACCGCGCCGGTGAGTCTGGACAGCCCGGCGTCAGCGTTGACTCGGCCCAACTGGGTGCCCGCGGTGACCAGCGGCGGCATCAGGGTTTCGGCGGCGCCTGACCATGCCAGGGTTTCCTGCCACCACGAGCGGTCGGCCAACCGCAGCCAACCGGTCCGCGAGGCCAGCGACTGCTCCGTGGCCTCCTCGCCGCCGAGGCCGCGGACGATCCATTCGGCGACATTCAGTCGTCGGACCGCATTCCGCGCGGACGCCACGTTGTCCAACAGCCACCGGTGCTTGGTCAGCGACCATTGCTGCCGGAACGGAAGCCCGGTTGTCGCCGAGAATTCGTGGGGGTCCACGACGGTGCCAAGGTCGGCCAGTTCCGCCTGGTCGCGGGTGTCATGCCAGGCGATCACGGGCGCGACCGGTGCACCGCTCCGATCCAGCAGGACACCCGACTCGGCCAGACTCGCCACCCCGAGGCCGTCGACGGGGCCGGGCGGGCATTCCGACAGCGCTTGCGCCACAGCAGTTTTCACCGCGTCGAGCAAGGCAACGGCGTCCAGCTCGGCACCCGATTCGGTGATCGTCCACGGCGTGCTCGCGCGCCCGCCTGCGACCGGCTCGCCGCCCTCGGTGAAGACGACCGCCTTGCTGGTCGTCGTGCCCACGTCGAGGCCGACAAACAACCTGCTGCGCATCCAGATCCTTCGGGAGTGCTTGTCCAATTGGATAACTATGGATAGAGTTGCGTTTTGTTGGAGTGTTGTCAAGGAGATAACCGGATGCCGCTAGCCCGCACCGCAGACCTCGTTTCCGCTGCGTACCGCGCGGGGACGGGGGTGGTGGCGTTCAACGTCATCACGCTGGAGCATGCGGAGGGGATCGTCGCCGGCGCGGAACGCGCGGGTAGTCCCGTCATCCTGCAGATCAGTGAGAACGCCGTGAAATTCCATCGTGGTCAACTTCGCCCCATCGCGGTGGCGACCGCTGCCGTCGCCGCGCATTCAACGATCGCCGCCTCGGTGCATCTGGACCACGTCGAAGACATCGATCTACTGCGCACGATCGTTGAGACCGGTTCCAGCTCAGCGATGTTCGACGCCTCCAAGTTGGATTACGCCGAGAACGTCGCTGCCACAAGGGCAGCCGTGGAGTGGGCGCACGACCATGGGCTCTACATGGAGGCGGAACTCGGCGAGGTCGGCGGCAAAGGCGGAGCACACACCCCGGGCGTGCGCACGGATCCCGCCCAGGCGGTGTCCTTCGTCGAGGCCACCGGGGTCGACGCGTTGGCAGTAGCTGTTGGAAGCTCGCATGCGATGGCGACGCGCACTGCCGCATTGGATTTCGAACTAATCGCCCGCTTGCGTTCGATGGTGCCCGTGCCGTTAGTGCTGCACGGGTCCTCTGGCGTCGCCGACGAGGATCTGCGCAAAGCGGTGGCCGCGGGTATCACGAAGATCAACGTCGGCACGCTGCTCAACGTCCACTACACGCGCGCGGTGCGCAACCACCTCGCCACCGAGGACGCGGCGTCGGATCCCCGCCGCTATCTCGCGGCGGCGCGCGACGCCGTCGCCGACGCAGTCGCCGGCATGATCGCGACGGTCAACTAGGTCAGGGGTTGGTAGCCGGGGTTGGTGCCGAGGCCCACTCCCGGGTTGGCGCCTGGCGCGTCTTCGGTGAACACCTGGTGCGGCATGGGCCTGCAATTGGCGTCCATCGGCGATTGGTCGCCCGAGCAGTAGGGCACGCGATCTTCCGGGTCGGCCGCCGCTTGTGGGACCGCGATCAGCGCAGCGACCGTGAGCAGGCACGCCGCGAAGATCTTCGTCATAGTCCAACGGTACGCGGGTATATACCGTGAGGTGGTGGATCGATACGGTCGGGTGAAGCTGACCAACCCCGACAAGGTGCTGTACCCGGCGACGGGCACCACGAAAGCGCAAGTCTTCGACTACTACGTCACCATCGCCGAGGCGATGCTTCCTCACATCGCGGGCCGCGCTGTCACGCGCAAGCGGTGGCCCAACGGTGTCGACGAACCGTCATTCTTCGAAAAGCAACTCGCGTCGTCCGCGCCCGACTGGCTGGAACGGGGTTCGATCACCCACAAATCGGGCACGACGACGTATCCGATCGTCAACAGCGCCGAAGGGCTGGCGTGGATCGCGCAGCAGGCGTCGCTGGAAGTGCATGTGCCGCAATGGCGGTTCGTCAGTACGTGGACGCGGGAGCACGGTGCCGAGCAGACGCCCGGCCTCGCCACCCGGGTGGTGTTCGACCTGGATCCCGGCGACGGAGTGACGTTTCGGCAACTCTGCGAGGTGGCCCACGAGGTGCGTGAGCTCATCACCGGTATCGGACTGCAGACCTTTCCGCTGACAAGTGGTAGCAAGGGCTTGCATCTGTATGTGCCCCTGGACAAGCCGATCAGCTCGCACGGTGCTTCCGTGCTGGCCCGGCGGATCGCGGTGCAGTTGGAGAAAACGATGCCCAAGCGGGTGACGGCCACGATGACCAAGAGTCAGCGCGCCGGCAAGGTTTTCCTGGACTGGAGCCAGAACAACGGCAACAAGACCACGATCGCGCCGTATTCGCTGCGTGGACGCAACGAGCCGACGGTCGCAGCCCCACGCACATGGGAGGAGATCGAAGATCCGGACCTGCGGCACCTACGGTTCGACGAGGTGCTCGAACGGGTAGCACGCGACGGTGACCTGTTGGCCGAGATGGACGCGGACGCGCCGGTGGCCGACGCACTCACCACCTACCGCAGCATGCGCGACGCCGGAAAGACACCCGAACCCGTCCCCAACGCCGCGCCCAGCGCGGGCAATGACGACTTCTTCGTCATCCAGGAGCACCACGCCCGCCGACTGCACTACGACTTCCGCCTTGAGCGCAACGGCGTGCTCGTCAGTTGGGCAGTGCCGAAGAACCTGCCCGATACGCCGTCGGTCAACCATCTGGCCGTGCACACCGAGGATCATCCGTTCGAATACGGCAGCTTCGAAGGTGAGATCCCGAAGGGCGAGTACGGCGGCGGCAAGGTGATCATCTGGGACACCGGCACTTACGAGACCGAGAAGTTCCGCGATCACTCGCCGGACGGCCCAGAGCATGGCGGCGAGGTCATCATCACGTTGCACGGCAAGAAGATCGAGGGCCGGTACGCGCTGATCCAGACCAACGGCAAGAACTGGCTGGCGCACCGGATGAAGGAACAGGCCAACCCGCAGGCCGGCGATCTGGCGCCGATGCTCGCGACGGAAGGCTCGGTCGCCAATCTCAAGTCGTCGCAGTGGGGGTTCGAAGGTAAGTGGGACGGTTACCGAGTTCTGGTGGACGCCAACCATGGTCGGCTCAACGTGCGTTCGCGGCGGGGCCGTGACGTCACCGGGGAGTATCCGCAGTTCGAGGCGCTGGCGGCAGATCTGGCGGACCATCACGTCATCCTCGACGGCGAAGCCGTGGCCCTCGACGAGCAAGGCGTGCCGAGCTTTTCGGAGATGCAGAATCGGGCGCGATCCACTCGGGTCGAGTATTGGGCGTTCGACATCCTGTATCTGGACGGCCGATCGTTGTTGCGCGCCAGGTATTCCGACCGGCGAAAGATCCTGGAGGCGCTTGCCGAGGGCGGCGGGCTGATCGTGCCGGAGGTACTTCCGGGTGACGGCCCCGAGGCGATGGCACACGCCCGCAAGCACCGTTGGGAAGGCGTGATCGCCAAGAAGCGGGATTCGACCTACCAGCCAGGGCGACGGTCGTCGTCCTGGATCAAGGACAAGATCTGGTGCACACAGGAAGTCGTGATCGGCGGCTGGCGCCAAGGCGAGGGCGGCCGCTCCAGCGGCATCGGGGCCCTGATGCTGGGCATCCCCGAGGACGGCGGGCTGCACTTCGCGGGCCGGGTGGGTACCGGGTTCACCGAGAAAGAACTCACCAAGCTCAAGAAGATGCTCAAGCCGCTGCACACCGAGGAATCGCCGTTCAGCGCAAGGCTTTCCACCCAGGACGCCAAGGGGGTGACGTTCGTCAGGCCCGAACTGGTCGGCGAGGTGCGCTACAGCGAGCGCACCTCGGACGGCAGACTGCGCCAGCCGAGTTGGCGGGGGCTGCGCCCGGACAAGACGCCCGACGAGGTGCGCTGGGAGTGATGGGTTGTCAGAGCCCCCTCAACTCGCGGCGCGATGACACTCCGAGTTTGGCGAAGATATTGCTCAGGTGCCATTCGACCGTGCGAGGACTGATGAACAGATGGCCGGCGATCTCGGAGTTGGCGTAGCCGTCGCCCGCCAGTCTGGCGATGTAGCTTTCCTGCGTCGTCAACGTCACCATCGATTTGTCGCCCCGTTCTTTGCGCATGGGCTCACCAGCGGCGTGGAGTTCACGGCGCGACCGCTCGGCGAACCCTGCGGCCCCCATCTGAAGGAACCTCTCGTGGGCGACGCGCAACTGATCGCGCGCTTCGGCCCGGCGGTTTTCGCGGCGCAGCCACTCGCCGAAAACGAGGTGCGTGCGCGCCGTCATCACCGCGAGCGGTGAGCGCTGCAATTCCGTAATCGCGGTGAGGTATTCGTGTTCGGCGGCGGGTCCCGCGGTGGTCAACGCTTTGGCGCGTGCCGCGTACCCGAGAGCGGTTGCGGTTCCGGTCGCCTCGGCCCGCTCGAGCACTTGTGCGGTGGCTGCTTCGGCCATGCCGGTCTTGCCCGATCGGACGGCCGCCTCGACCATCTCATTGAGCACGTGGACATACATCCCGACGTCGTCGTATTCCATCGCCGATGTGCACGCCTTGAACGCCTCGTCGTACTGGCTCAGTCCGTTGTGCAGGATGGCTACCGAGAACAACACCACCGCGATTTCGCTGCCTTCGCCACGCGCCGTGGCTTCCTGGATTGTCTCCTCAGCGAGTTCTCTGCCGAGTTGTTCTTCACCGCGGCAAGCGGCGAGATAGGTCTGGATGGAGCGGTGCGGTGGCGCGCCGGTTGCGGTGGAGATCGCGTCCGACTGCTCGAGCAGATCCGCCGCCTGCACAAAGTCGCCCGACGTGACACATACCCCGGCATAGGTGGTCAAAGCCGCTGGCAGTACCGTCAATTCGCCTGCCGCGCGGAGTAGTTCGAGCTGGCGAGCGTTCAGCGAGCTGTAGGTGTCTTGATCGAGCAGGTCCAGCAGGACGCGCAGCGTGATGTCGTGAGAACGCGGATCCGCGATATCCTCCTCGTCCTCCTCGAGGTATTGCGTGATGGCCCGCTTCAGCACTGGCGCAGCGGCGGCATGCCCTTCGGTGAGTCGAAGGACGATTCCGTCGAGAAACAGGTCGGCGGAGGTGGGTGCGCCGGCGGGCGGCGGTGCCTGTCGCGCCGCGGCGGCTATCGCTGCCGCTGAAGATTCTTCGTCTGCGTAGAGTCGGCCGACGATCATCGCGGCCGTCAGCGCCTCGAGATAGGTGCCACGCGCGAGTGTCGGGTCGAGCGGATGCAATCTTCTGGCCGCCGCCAACAGCAGGGGAGGCGCATCGCGGCCCCGCTGGACGGCGAAGGCGATCTTCGCTCGCATCAAATCCACTCGCGCACAGAGCAATTCGTCGCCGGTTCCGTCCGCCGCCGCCAACAGCCGGGCTGCCGCCTCTGGATCACCGGCGTCAAGCTTGGCCACCGCGGCGTCGAGCGCACGCGTGGCGCGGGAAACGGGGTCGGGCGTCAGTTCGACGGCGTACGCCAGGAACGCCGCCGCCGCGGCCGCACCACCACGACGGCGGGCCTTCTCGGCGGACTGCAAGAGTTCGACAGCAACGGTCTCATCGGGTGCACTCGAGGCGTGGGCTCGATGCCAGGCCCGGTATTCAACTGTGCTCGGGCCGGTTATCACCTCCGCCAACGCCGCATGTGCCCGTCGTCGTTCGGACACCGACGCGTTGCGGTAGACAGTGGAACGAACCAGTGGATGGCGAAAGCGTAAGCGCGATCCGACAGTTATCAGACCGCTGCGTTCGGCGGGCGCGCTCGCCTCGGCGTCGAGGTGCAGCCGCGAGGCCGCAGCCCACAACCATGCCGGATCACCTGTCGGCTCCGCGGCAGCGACGAGCAGCAGAGTCCGCGTCGCCTGCGGCAGTTCACTCAGGCGTTGGCCGTATTCCCGCTCGATCCGGCTGGCAACGGACGTCGCGGCGGTGAGTCCGTAGCCGCCCGCCAGCACCGCGGGCGCCATCGCGTGGCGAAGCTCGAGCAACGCCAACGGGTTTCCGTCTGCTTCGGCAAGGATGTTCTCTCGAACCGTCTGGTCCAGGTGGACCGGCATCACCTCGGTGAGCAGTGCGTTGGCGTGGGCGTGGGCGAGCTTGCCGAGATTCAGCGCGGGTAGGCCCTCCAATTCCCGAGGAGCGCCCGGTGTGCGAGTCGCGAAGATCATCACCACCGGGTCGGCGAGAAGGCGGCGCGCGGCGAAGGTCAACGCCTGCAGCGACGCGCGGTCGACCCACTGTGCGTCGTCGATGACGCAGACGGTCGGGCGCTGCGTGCCTGCGTTTCCGAGCAGCGTCAGCACGGCCAAACCCACCAGTAGGCGATCCGGCACAGGGCCGTCGCGCAGGCCGAGCGCGACGCGCAGCGCGTTCTTCTGTGGGTCCGGTAACCCGTCGATGTTGGCAAGGATCGGGCCGCACAGCTGCTGTACGCCTGCGTAGGCGAGTTCCATTTCCGATTCCGCGCCGCCGATATGGATGGTGCGAAGCCCTTCGGCGTCGGCGAGTGCGTCGGCGAGGAGTGCCGTCTTTCCAAGGCCGGGCTCGCCGTAGACGACGAGGACGCCGCTGTGTCCGGTTCGGGCGCGGTCGCACAGTTCGGCGAGCTGCTGCTGTTCGTCGCGTCGTCCGACGAGCGCTGCGCCGCCCATGCCGCTGATCCTGACATGTCATTGCACGTGCAGCGACCCAAGCTGCAAACACGCTGTGAACCCACCGGGCTTCACTGGTTTGGTCTCGACCCGTGATTTCCACGGGGTGATGGGGGCGCACGGCAGTGTGTGATCTCCCCATGACCAGCACCAAGACCGTCCACGAGGTCACCTACGACCTGCTCCGAACACTGGGCTTGACCACGGTGTTCGGTAACCCCGGCTCTACCGAACAAACCTTCCTGCAAGATTTCCCTGACGACTTCACCTACGTGCTTGCCTTGCAAGAGGCCTCGGTGCTGGCGATGGCCGACGGCTTCGCCCAGTCCACCGGCAAGCCTGCGCTGGTCAACTTGCACACCGCAGCGGGCACCGGCAACGCGATGGGCAGCTTGGTCGCGGCCTACCGGGCGAATACGCCGCTGATCATCACCGCGGGCCAGCAGACCCGCGAGATGTCCATCGTCGACCCCTACCTGAACAACCCCGACCCGACGGTGATGCCGCAGCCTTGGGTCAAGTGGGCGTATGAACCTGCACGCGCCGAAGACGTGCCCGCGGCGTTCATGCGCGCCTATGCGGTGGCCACCCAGCCGCCCGCAGGTCCGGTGTTCTTGTCGATCCCGTTGGATGACTGGAACAAGCCGGCTCTCGGGCCTGCGGTGGTCCGCACGGTCAGCAACCGCGTGCAACCCGACGGCGAGCGACTGCGCGAGTTCGCCGACCGGATCAGCGCGGCGGAGCGGCCACTGCTGGTGCTCGGCCCGGAGGTGGACCGTGCCGGCGCGTGGGACGCCGGTGTCGCCTTCGCGGAGAAGCTGCGTGCGCCGGTGCGCGGCAGCGGCCTGTCGGACAGGTGCTCGTTTCCTGAAGACCATCCGTTGTACGGCGGTCCGCTGCCGCTGACGATCGCCGGCGTCAGCGAGGCGCTCTCGGGTCACGACCTGGTCATCGTGATCGGGTCGCAGGTGTTCCGCTACTACCCCTACGTCGCAGGCGACTACCTGCCCGAGGGCACCGAGGTCGTCCAGGTCACCGCGGATCCCCACATTGCCGCGACAGCGCCGGTGGGTGACAGTCTGCTCGGCGACACGGGTGCGGTGCTCGAACAACTCCTGGACCTCGTCGAGGTGCCCAACGATCGGGTGGCTCCCGCCGGGCTGAGCCGGGAACTCAGCGCCGACCTGCCGGTCGCGACGGCGCCGATGCTTCCCAACGACGTCTATGCGGTGCTCAGTTCGGTCAAGCCCGACGACGCAGCGGTCGTGATGGAGTCGACCTCCACCTTGGCCGACCTCATCACGTGGTGGCCCACCAGGCGAACGGGCAGCTTCTTCGCGACGGGCAGCGGGGGCATCGGCTGGGGAGTGCCTGCGGCAGTGGGCATCGCGCTGGGCGACAAGGCCCGCGGCGTGAAGCGGACCGTCGTCGCCTCGATCGGCGACGGTTCGTTCCAGTACTCGATACAGGCCATCTGGACGGCCGCGCAGCACAAGCTGCCCATCGTGTTCGTGGTCCAGCGCAACGGCGAATACTGCGTGCTGAAGTCGTTTGCGTTGCTTGAGAAAACGCCGAATGTGCCGGGCATGAACTTGCCCGGTCTCGACATCGCCTCGCTGGCAACAGGTTTCGGATGCCGGGCGGCGAATGTCGAGGACACGGACGGCCTGGTACGCGAATTCAAGGCGGCACTGGCGGCCGACGGCCCCACCGTGTTGGTGGTTCCCACGCAGCCGCAACTGCCTTTCCTGGGCTGAGCGATGCCGGTCTACACATGCACAACGGTGCAGTCCGCACTGAGCGCCGAGACGAAGGCCGACCTTGCCGGCGAAGTGACCAGGATTCATTCGATGATCAATCACGTTCCCGGGACGTATGTCAACGTCGTCTTCCATGAACTGGCCGCCGACAACGTCTACACCGACGGGAAACCGGCGCAACCGCTGTTGATCAACGGATGGGTCCGCACCGGACACCCCGAAGCGCAAAGCAGCCAACTGGTCGCCGAGATCGCCGCGGCGGCGTCCAGGGTCACCGGCATCCCCGCCAAGCGGGTCCTGGTCGTCATCCAGAACAGCCCGGCACATTTCGCCATCGAAGGCGGTCGCGTACTGCCCGCTCCTGGAGAGGAAGAAGCATGGCTGCGGGAACAGAAGGACGCTGATTGAGATGTCCACCGACACTTCGCAAAACCCAACAGCGGCAGCCGGTGTCGCGCTCGAACGGTTCGCCGCGGCGGCCGCCGCCCATGGCGACGTGACCACCGACGAGGGTGTGCTGATCGAACGCGGCCGCGATTACTGGGGCGTCGGGGGAGTAGCGGGCCTGCTGTTGCGTCCCCATGGCCGCGATGACATCGCACCGATAATGCGGCTCGCCCGCGAACACAACGTGACGGTCGTGCCGCGCGGCGGGGCGTCGAACTGCTCCGGTGGAATGATGCCCGCGGCGGGCCGCGTCCTGCTCGACCTGTCCGGCCTCGATCAGATCCTGGACGTCGACGTCGACCACCGTCGCGCACGGGTGGAACCCGGCGTCATCAACTCCGACCTCCAAGCGGCGCTGGCGCCGCACGGGTTGTGCTTCTCACCCGACCCGGTTTCGGCGCACCTGGCCACTGTGGCGGGAAACATCATCGAGAACGCAGGCGGCCCGCATGCGCTGAAATACGGGGTCACCTACAACCACATCCTCAGCGTGGACGTCGTGCTGTCCGACGGTTCGGAAGTCACCTTCAGTGCCGACGACGAAGGACCGGACCTCCTCGGTGTCCTCATCGGATCGGAGGGCACGCTGGGCATCATCACCAAGGCCACCGTCGCGCTGCGCCCCATCGCCGCGGTCACCCACAGCCTGTTGGGTGCGTTCGGCACCGCGCGGGAAGCCGCTGACACCATCGCCGCGATCATCGCCACCGGTGTAGTGCCTGCCGCGGTGGAGTGGCTCGACCGGGCGGGCATCGCTGGGCTGCAACAGTTCTATGACACCGGCTACCCGTTGGACGCGGACTCGATCGTGCTCATCGATGTCGACGGCACGCCAGAAGAAGTCGCCCGCGACCAGACGATCGTCGAAAGGGTGCTGCGCGAACGGGCCACGGAGGTCCGCATTGCCGAGAAGGACGCCGACCGCGCAGCCCTGTGGTACGGCAGGCTCAACGCCCCCAACTCGGTGGTGCAAACCGGCAAGGGCTTCTTCATCGGCGACGTCACGGTGCCCCGCGATCGGATCCCCGAGATGCAGGAGGCGATTCAGGCCACCGCCGCCCGCCATTCCGACGGCCTGTTGTTCATCGCGTTGTGCGGGCATGCCGGCGACGGCGACCTGCACCCCATCACGTTCTACGACAAGGACAATCCGCTGGCGGCCTCCGCTCTGGAAGCCGCGAACAACGAAATCATCGAAGCCGCTTTGGGATTGGGCGGAACCATCACCGGCGAACACGGTGTCGGCACCGAGAAGATCGAATTCATGGCGAAGCGTTTCACCCCGGTGGAGATCGCCGCTCAACGGTCGATCAAGAACGCGTTCGATCCCGCCGGGCTGCTCAACCCCGGCATCATGTTGCCCGAACGATCACCAGACGAGCCCGACACAAGCGCGTTCGGGGCCGCGGTCGCTGACGCCCTTGCGGGCGGCCTGCGCCCCGACCCGGACGCCCCGTTGACCGCGGGGGACAACACCGACATCGCCGTCAACCTCGGCAACCTCAGTCTGGTTGTGGGCGCCGATGCCACCATCGAGTCGGTCAACCGCTACCTCGACGAGCGCGGGGTCACGTGTGCGGCGGTGCCCGCTGCGGGCGCAACGCGCACCATCGGTGAACTCGTGGCCACCGCGACGGGCGACGAACGGGCCCGCATCAGGCATGCGCTCCTTGGGGCCGACGTCACTGTCGTCGATGGTCAGAGCCCAGCCCGCTTCGGCGCCGAAACCATGAAGGACGTCGCCGGATATGACACCAAACGGCTCTACATCAGCGCGCACGGCGCCTTCGGCGCCCTGCGGAGACTCATCTTCAAGGTCGCCGTGCGGGCCTGACCCTTCCCGAGAAGCTACTCCGGTGCGAATTATGCTGCACAGCTCGATCTTTCGCGGCAGCCGCGGCTAGCGACGCGGCGAGATCATCGCTATCGGCACCGACATACCGAGATCGCGATGCCGCAGGGTGGTGATCCGGCGGCCCGGCTGCACCGCGTCCTTCACCGGCGTCGTGCGGTCACCGAAGAACGCGGCGGTGGCGTCGATGTCCGCGACTTCGAAGGTGATGCCCCAGAGCACCGATGGTCCGTCGGTTGCCGCGTCTGGCGAACCGACGACTTCGAGGATCACCTCGCCCAACCGAAAGAAGACCTGACGGATCGCGTGTCCACCGAGTTCCGCGTCGCGCTCTCGTCGCGGGACAACCCCGACAGCGGCCAGCGCTTCGACTGTCCGTGACAGATCGGGCGACATCAGCACGACGTGGTCGATCGCGGTGACGCCGTTGGCGTGCACAGCGGGCGCGTTCCTGACCGAATCCGACCACGCCGTGGGGATGCCGTCGAGATCGTCGCGCGTGACGTCCGGCCGCGGGCCGCTCAACGACCACCCGACGATCCCGGCGCCGCCACCGCCCAGCCGGAGGCGGACGCCGCCGACACGGCAGATGGCATCGGAGTCGACGCTGAACCCCGCTCGTGTCCAGGCAGCATGCGGATCGGCGATGGCCAACTCCTCCACGGTGACGGTCATGGCTGCCTTCCCGTCGAAGTCACTGTCGTCCCAGAGCAATACGTGAGCACGAAACGTGAATACCGCGTTTGTGATGCCTTTGCTCGGTACCTTCTAGGCAAAGCTTGTGCATAACACCGGAGGGGCAGCGCGAAAATGGCGAGCGGGATAGCGTCTGAGCTGGCAGCCGCCGGTTTCGAGGACGCCGTCGAAGTCGGTCGGGGCGGCGCAGGGGTCGTCTACCGCTGCCATCAGAGGGCGCTCGGGCGAAGCGTCGCGATCAAGGTACTCGCGTCGGATCTCGACGAGGACGACCGTGAACGTTTCCTGCGTGAGGGCTACGCGATGGGCGGGCTGTCAGGCCATCCGAACATCGTGAACATCTTGCAGGTCGGCGTCACCGAAAGTAACCGGCCGTTCATCGTGATGCCTTACCACTCAGCCAATTCCCTCGCGGAGCGAGTGCGGCGTGAGGGCCGGATCGGGTGGCCCGAGGCGCTGCGCATCGGGGTGAAGCTGTGCGGGGCGCTGGAAACCGCGCACCGGACCGGCACTTTGCACCGCGACATCAAGCCGGCCAACGTTCTCGTCAACGATTACGGCGAGCCGCAGATGAGCGACTTCGGCACGGCGCGCATCGTCGGCGGATACAAAACGGTGACAGGGTTTTTCACCGGCACCCTGTCCTACACCGCACCGGAGGTGCTCGGCGGTAAGCCGCCGACGGTCGCCGCCGACGTGTACTCCCTCGGCGCGACGATCTACGCACTGATCGCTGGCAATGCCCCGCATGAACGCAACTCCGACGAAGAGCTCATCGCGCACTATCTGCGGATCACCTCGACGCCGGTGCCCGACCTGCGCCCCTCCGGAATCCCTGGCGATGTCTGCGCTGCGATCGAGAAGGCGATGGCCATCGAGCCGGCCGACCGGTACGCGTCGGCGGAGGATTTCGGCCACGCCTTGCAATTGGCCCAGCGGCACAACGGCTTACCGACGGATCCGATGGCGCTCAGCGAGCCCGGCGGTCACCACGAGCAAGCAGGCCAAGCGCTCGCGTTGTCGGTGCCGCCGAGCCAAGTCGAGACATCGGTCGGCGGCGCAGGCCCACCCGGCGGTGTCGTGCCACCCGGCGAGCCGACCGCGTCGGCACCGCCGCCGAACCCTGGCATGTTCGCGCGCACCGCGTCCGTCAGCGCGTCCAGCCTGCCCTGGCAGGCGCTGAACCGCCCGCCGTCACAGCCTGCCGCGCCGCCCGCTGCGCCGAAGAAAAGCAATCGGAAGAAACTGGTGATCACCGCCGGTGCCGTCGCGGCAGTGCTGTTGTTGGTGATCGCGAGTGTCTTCATCGTCACGTCCTCGCACGACAAGGGCGGCGGCCAGGCGGCGCCGAGCAAGCCGACCACCGAAGCGCCGCCCGAGTGGAAGCCCATCGCGGATGCCCCCGTTGCCAGCTACGGGGCGGCGGCCACCGAGGCCGACGGCACCATCTGGATGTTCGGCGGCATGGGGGCCGACGACCGGGTCAGCGGCGGCCACGAGGGCTACGACCCCGCCATCGACAGTTGGAAGAGCGGCGACGTCCTGCCCGTTCCTGTTCAGCACGCGATGTCGGTGACGTGGCAGGACAACCCGGCGGTGCTCGGCGGCTGGCGCACCGAAGGTGCCAATTCCAAGGTGGCGACAGACCAGGTGTGGCGGGTCGTCAACAGTCGCTGGACTGAGTTGCCTCCGCTGCTGCAGCCGCGGGCGGCAGCCGCGGCCGCCGTGGTCGGCGACCGGATCATCGTCACCGGGGGACTGGGGGCCGACGGCAAACCGCTCAACACCACCGAGATCTTCGATGGCACGTCATGGAAGCTCGGCGCTCCTATCCCCACGCCGCGACAGCTGGCGGGCGCGGCGTCGGACGGCAAGCTGGTGTACGTGCTCGGCGGGTCCACCGGCTCCGCTGACGTGGCGACGGTCGAGGCCTATGACCCGACGGCCGACAGCTGGACCACGCTGCCCGAAATGCCGGGCCGACGCAGCGACCTCGGCGTCGCCTATGCCGACGGCCGGCTTGTCGCGGTCGGCGGCATGTCGGGGGGCCAGCCGCTCAAGAGCGTGGTGGCGCTCGATCTCATGACGCAATCGTGGAGTGGGCTTCCCGATCTCGGCACTGCCCGGCACGGCATGGCGGTCGCCGGCGTCGGCAAGAACGTGTACGCGATCGGCGGGTCGACCGGTCCCGGCGAAAGCCAGATCACAGGGTCGGCGGAAGCACTGAAGCTGGCGCCGCGCAAGCCCATGCCAGCGCCGGCCTGGCGGTCCCTGCCGGATGCGCCGACCGCGAGGTTGATGATGGCGTGGACGGTGCTCGACGGAAAGATCTGGATTGCAGGCGGTATTCGCGAGGGCGAGACACTGCAGACGGTGGAGAGCTTCGACCCGCAAACGGGAGCGTGGCAGGCGCAGCCTCCGCTGCCGATCCCCCTTCATCACGCCACCGCGGCCACTTACCGCGGCGAGGTGGTCGTGCTCGGCGGTGCCAGCGACGTCATCGCGGAGGCGTCGAACAAGGTGTTCGCGCTGCGGGGAGGCACCTGGACCGAACTGCCCGCGCTGCAACATGCCAGGGCCGCGGCGTCCGCCGCGGTCGTCGGTGACAAGCTCGTCGTCGTGGGCGGACAGAACGACAAGCAACTCGTCGCGCAGACCGAAGTGTTCGACGGCAAGTCATGGACCCAGGCTGCCGACATGCCCACCCCGCGCGAACACTTGGCGGCGGTGTCGGACGGCACCTACGTCTATGCGGTGGGCGGCCGGTTCCTGTCTGCCGACAAGAACTCGGCGGCGCTGGAGCGGTACGACCCGTCCTCGGGCACCTGGACGAAGCTGGCCGACATGCCCACGCCGCGGGGAAGTTACGGCGCCGCGTTCATCGACGGCCGGATCGTTGGCGTCGGCGGCGAGGAGCCGACGCGGGTGCTGGCCACCGTCGAGATGTACGACGTGACGAACGGGAAGTGGAGCACGGTCGCGCCGCTCGGCACGCCGCGGCACGGCCAGGTGGTGGCGGCGGTGGGTTCGGCGGTTTACTGCATCGGTGGCGCCGACCGGCCATCGCATGAAGGCGCGATCGCGACGGTGGAGGAACTGGCGTTCACCTAGTCGGACGACGATCAAGCGGCGAGGTACGAGCCGCGTTGAGAAGTCCGACAGTTTGATGTAGTCGGACGACGGAGTCATGTCGTGCCCGCGCGCAACTGCGCGATGGTGACGGCCCCGCGCCGCAGCGCCTCGTTGGCCAGACGGACCCGGCGGTCCCCCTCTTGCGGGATCGAGAACTTGTCGTACAGGTTCTGCAGATGCTGCTTGACGGCCGCCTCGGTGACGAAAAGCTCGGTGGCCATCCGCCGCACCGACGCAGGCTCGGGGAACGGGTCGTCGGAAACCAGCGGCCGGCACAACACCACCAGCACGTCGACTTCGCGTCGGGTCAGCCGTGGCGGCAACTCGACGGTCTGCGCGGTCTTGGTCTCTTCGTCGAGCTTTCCGTCGCCTGCGTCCCTGACTTCCCAGAAGGTCACTCGGCACTTGCCGACCCGCACCTCGTCGCCGGAGCGCAGCACGCGCTCCGCCGTGATCTTCTCACCGTTCAGGTAGGTGCCGTTGCGGCTGCCCAGGTCCCGTATCGACCAAGCGAACCCGAGGTTCTCGAAGACGGCGTGCAGTCGCGAGACGGTTTCGTCGTGATCCAGCGATACGTCATTGCTGGCGGCTTTGCCCAGCGTCACGCGTTGACCGCTCAGCGGGACCAACTCGCGCCCCGACGGCTTCGAGACTTCCAGGTGGGAAGACATAGTCGTAATTCTGTCCTAACGACCCGAGGTTCACTGTCGGGTTAGGGCGAGCTGGTGATCTTCTTCGCGAACCGGACAACCCACTTGGCAGGCGCCGAGTCCACCAGCGGCGGCCACGGCCATTGGCTGTTGTCCCGCCCGCGGGGCGCCTTGAGGAACGCCAACCCCAGCATCAGGCCGAAGACCAGGTGACCGACCAGCGTGATGATGACCGTCGCCATGTTCAGCGGGAACATCCGGTCCTCGCCGTGCGGAGCCAGTGCGACGGTCGCCATCAGGCCCGCCCACGTCGGGAAGACCGAGAACGCCACCGCTGCCAGCACCTGGTAGACGTTCTTCCACCGGTCGATGCCGATCGCGAACGCGACGACGAAGAACGCAACACCAAGGCCGCCCGCATCGCCGACGTAGCGGTAGACGTAGCCGACCGCCGCGCTGCCCGCGGTGTCCGGCTCACCGGTGACGAACGAGCCCATCACCGGGATGAAGTCGCCCATCAGTCCCAGCACATGCACGGCGAACAGGCGGGCACCGTCATAGACGATGCATGCCACCATGCCGGCAACCAGGCCGCGTCCGACGATCATGTCGATCCGGTGCGGCGCGAACACGATCAACGTTGCGAGCACGGCGACCAACGAGATGGTCACCATCGTGATGGCGCTCTGCGAAGCGAGACCGAACACCTCGACCGATATGGCCAGGATCGGCATCGAGGCCAGCAGCAACACCAGCATGAGGCGGGCGATCTCCCACTTGGTCGGCGCCTTGACCTCTTTCTTGCTCAGGTCGACGTAGCGCTGCCGCAGGGTGTGGGTGACCTTGCCGACGACCGGCATGTCGAGGGCCTTCATCCGCACCGTCCTGCCGTCGAAGGCGCTGACGGCCTTCGGAAGCGCCCTGGCGGGCAGTTCGGCGAAGCGCATCCGGGCTGTCTTGGCGTCAACGGGGCGCATCCGCAACGTCTCGTCATGGGCTGTCGAAAGCATGGGGGTTCCTCGTCGGTTGGTTTTCGGTACGACATTCATCGTGGTGATCGCGGCTGGGCTGCGTAATCACCGATGAGCGAGACTTCTGGCTCCGAAAGGCAGGGTTTTCTGTCCGCCAGGTAAGGGTCAGCGGTCCCCGCGCGGCCCGAGCGCGGATTTGATGTCGACGACCGGTGTCCCGTCGACCGCTTCCATGCCTTGTACGCGCACCCGCAGATCGTCGATGTCCAGGATTTTGACGTCGTGGATTCCGAGCGGATTCGGTCGATGCTGTGACCGGGTCGCGAATACGCCGCGCACCGGGCGACTCGTGTCGCCCCGGGGGTGCACACGCAGCACGGTCCGGTCGGCCAGATGTAACCAGGTGACGACCACTATGTCGTCGCCCGGTTGTAGGCCATCGAGGGCAGGGCGCACACCCGGGTCGAGAACCAGCCAGCAATCGGGGGCGCCTTCGTCGCCCTGACGAGTGGCTGCCGCGGGATCGGCTACCGGTGACTCGACTTTCCCGATCGGCACGAGGGCAGGTGTCACATGTGAAATATCTATGAGCCTGGTGACGATACGCTGCATGATCGCGAAAATGGTCGGGTGACGTCCGTGCCTGCCAGTGACAAGGGGCCGCGTCGCGCCATCCTCGGCCAGTTGCCGCGGATGTACCGCGCCGACGGATCACCGATCCGGGTGCTCCTGGTCGACGACGAACGCGCGCTGACCAACCTGGTCCGGATGGCGCTGCAGTACGAGGGGTGGCAGATCGACGTCGCCCACGACGCCGCCGACGCGGTGCAGAAGTACCGCGCGAAGACGCCGGACATCGTCGTGCTCGACATCATGCTGCCGGATATGGATGGCCTCGGTGTGCTGCATGAGATCCGGAACTCCGACACCTACACGCCGACGTTGTTCTTGACCGCACGCGACTCCGTGGTCGATCGGGTGACCGGCCTGACCGCAGGCGGCGACGACTACATGACCAAGCCGTTCTCCCTCGAGGAACTGGTCGCCCGGTTGCGGGGGCTGCTGCGGCGGTCGGCGTATCTGACGCCCGCGGACGACGAGACGTTGACTGTCGGTGACCTCGAACTCGACGGCGTGAGCCGCGAGGTCACCCGCGCAGGCGCCTCGATATCGCTGACGTCGACCGAGTTCGAGCTGCTGCGATTCCTGATGCGCAATCCGCGACGGGCGTTGAGCCGCAAGGAAATTCTGCACCGGGTGTGGGACTACGACTTCGGCGGTCGGTCAAGCATCGTCGATTTGTACGTGTCGTACCTGCGCAAGAAGATCGACGCCCGACGGCAGCCGATGATTCACACGGTGCGTGGCATCGGCTACATGCTGCGGCCCGTCGAATGACCCGGTTGACGAGTATCTGGCGCAGCTGGACGTTGTTGCGGCAGTTGGTCATCGGCGTCTCGGCCGTGGTCATGGTGGTGTTGGTGGCGGCAGGCGTGAGCTCGGTGCTCAGCCTGCGCGGGTCGGTGCTCGGCATCATCGACGGGCAGCTGTCGGGTTCGGCGAACGGGTTCAGCCAAGCGGTGACCAAATACCGGGTCACCCCGGACGCATCGGGGAAGCCACCGCCGCCCGGCGCGATGAAGCCGCTGACACACCTGATCGGGCAGGCACCTGGCAACGTGATCGCGCTCATCCAAGACGGAAAGGTGGTGGACTCGGCGTTCTTCGTCGACGGCGAGGCGAGACGGGCGCCGCAAGGTGCCGTCGCGAAGATCGCCGAAATATCCTGGGCGGCAGGCGAAGCGCAAACCGTCAAGCTGCCGGAACTGGGTTACTACCGGATGGTGGGCAGGCCGGGTGACGGCGACGAGACGTTGGTGACCGGGGTGTCCCGCAAGCCCGCCTGGGATGCGATGACGCGCGAGACGGGAATCGTGGCCGCGATCACGGCGCTCGCCTTGATGGTCACCGCCGCGTGCACCATCGCGATCGTCCGCTTCGCGCTTCGCCCACTGGATTCGGTGGCCGCGACGGCGGCCGAGGTGGCGGCGCTACCGCTGGACCGCGACCACCATGCGATCGCGCCGCGAGTGCCCATGGGGCACACGGACCCGCGCACCGAGGTGGGCCTGGTCGGTGACACCCTCAACCGACTGCTCGACCATGTGGAACGCGCGCTGGCCGACGTCGCGGCGTCGGATAAGCGGATGCGCCAGTTCATCACTGACGCCAGCCACGAATTGCGCACTCCGTTGGCGTCGATTCACGGCTACGCCGAACTGACCCGGCAGGACAGTTCGGTGCTTCCGGAGACCACCGAATATTCGCTTGCCCGCATCGAAGCGGAGGCGCGGCGGATGAACTCGTTGGTCGCCGATCTGCTGTTGCTTGCCAGGCTGGACGAAGGGCAAGACCTCGACACCACAGAGGTGGACCTGTCCGACTTGGTCGTCGACGCGGTCAACGATGTCGCGGTGTCCGCGCCCGAGCATCGATGGCGCACGGACGTTCCCGATGCCGCCGTATGGGTGCGCGGCGACCATGCGCGGCTGCACCAGACGATCGCCAATCTGTTGGCCAATGCCCGGGAACACACACCCGCGGGCACCACAGTGACGACGAAGGTGACTGCCGGTCCGGAGTATGTGGAGTTGACCGTCACCGACGACGGCGGTGGAATCGATGCCGAGTTGCTGCCGCATCTGTTCGAGCGGTTCGTCCGAGCGGACAAGTCGCGGTCGGGTGAGGCGGGCAGCTTCGGCCTCGGACTGTCCATCTGCGCGTCGATCATCGAGGCGCACCACGGCAGCATCGGTGCCGAATCCACCAACGGCACAACGACTTTCATGGTCAAGATGCCAGTGGTACGGGTGAGTGCTCAGCACGCCACGTCGACGTAGACGGTCTTCGAGGTGATCGTGGTGTTGATCGAACTGCCGCCACGTGAGTCGGCTGTCGAATGGGTCTGACCCGAACGCACCCCGCTGACGCTGCACTGGGACAGCGGTGCCGCACCGGTGCGGTTGACGATGACGTGGTAGCCGCTGGCTTCCAGCGTCCGCACGGTCTGGTCGACCGACGTCGGTCCGGTGGGCGCTGCGGTGGCGCCGCCGGCAAGCGCGAGAGCGGCCGACGTCAGTGTCGTTGCGGTAACTCCAAAGGCGACATAGCTTTTCATGCCCTCCAGTGTCGGGAGCACGTCCTAGGATCGCTAGCTGTTCATAGTGAACACAAACATATGCGGTCGCTATGAGTGTGTTTGCGGGTCAGGTGATCGTCACGCCGCCGTCGACGACGATGGTCTGGCCGGTGACGAAGCCGCCCGCTTCCGATGCCAGCCACACCAGCGTGGCGGCGAGTTCTGTCGGATCACCCATGCGGCCCAACAACACTCGCGGCTTCATGCTCTCGATGTAACCGGGCGCGTACGCATCGGTCATCTCGGACTCGAAGAATCCCGGCGCGATCGCATTGACGCGGATGCCCTTGCGGGAACCCCACTGCTGAGCCAAGTCTCGAGTCAGGCCCGCGATGGCGGCCTTACTCGCGCTGTACGCGGCCTGCGGTAGCCCGGCAGTGGTGATGCCCAGAATGCTGGAGATGTTCACGATCGAACTGCCCGGCTGCATCACCTTGCCGCACGCCTGAGCCGCCCAGTAGGAGCCGTTCAGGTTGATGTCGACGACGGCGCGGAACTCATCGGGCGTCTCACGGGTGGCGGGCACCGCGGTGCCCACCCCGGCGTTGTTGACCAACACGTCGACGTGGCCGAACTCGGCGATCGCCGCGTCGACCATGGTCTGGCACTGCGCCGGATCGGCCACGTCGGTCGCGACCGTCAGGGCACGTCGGCCGGCCTCCTCGACGAGACGCGCTGTGGCATAGAGCTTGTCGACCCGCCGTGCGGCCAGTACGACGTCGGCACCGGCCTCCGCGCACGCCTGCGCGAATGACACGCCGAGTCCGGACGAGGCACCGGTGACGATGACGACCTTGTCGTCGAGTCGGAACTTGTCGAGTACGGACACCCGGTCAGGCTAGCCGACGACGCTGACGACCCTGCAGTGCCACCGACACGGTGAGCACCCCAATGCCCGCCGCGGCCAGCAGCGCACCGGCGGCGGCGGGCGCGGTGTAGCCGAATCCCGCCGCGATCACCAGGCCGCCGACCCAGGCGCCGGTCGCGTTGCCGATGTTCAGCGCCGAATGGTTCAGGGCCGCCGCCAATGTCTGTGCGTCGTGCGCGACATCCATCAACCGGGTCTGCAACGCCGGTCCGACGGCCGACCCCGCCGCACCGATGCCGAACAGCACAGCAAGGGCCGTCACCGGTTGGTGTGAGGCGGCCACGAACACTGCCAGGATGACCCCAAGCGCAATCATGGACACATACAGCGCACGAACCACCGACAGGTCCGCCAGCCGCCCGCCGACCAGGTTGCCGACCACCATGCCGAGGCCAAAGACCATGAGCGCCAACGGAACCAGTGCCCGTGGTAGCCCCGCGACGTCGGTCATCGTGGTGCTGATGTAGGTGTACACGGCGAACATGCCGCCGAACCCGATCATCCCGACGGCCAGCGCCAGCCAGACCTGGACCCGCTTGAGTGCGCCCAGTTCGGTCAGCGGACTGGTGACGTGCATGGTTCGCAACGCAGCGGGCAACCATGAGGACAACGCGGCCAAGGTGGCGACGCCGATCGCCACCACAAGCCCGAACGCGCTGCGCCATCCCAGCGCTTGGCCCAGCCAGGACGCCAGCGGCACACCCAGCACCGTGGCCACGGTCAGCCCACACATGACGTGTGCGACAGCCTTGGCCCGGTTCCGCCGCCCCATCAAGTGGGTGGCCGCCAGCGCAGCGACCCCGAAGTACGCACCGTGCGGGACGCCCGCGACGAATCGGGCGATCATCAGCGTGCCGTATGACGGGGCCAGAGCGCTGGCCAGATTGCCGAGCGTGAACACGGCCATCAGCGCGAGCAGCAGCGCCCTACGCGGCACCCGGGCGGCAAGCGCCGCGATCACCGGAGCACCGATGACCACCCCCATCGCGTATGCGGAGATGACGTGACCAGCGGTCGGTTCGGTGATGCCGAGTGTCGACGCGATGTCGGGCAGCAAGCCCATCGCGACGAACTCGGTGGTGCCGATGGCGAATCCGCCCAGCGCCAGCGCCAGCACGGCCAGCCAGCGCACGGCAGGAGCGGGTGAGACGACGGACAGCGGGGTCGGTCGATCCAGGGAGGCGGTCACTCGGCACACGTTAGGCAGACTTCAGCTGTCAAGCAACTCCACTTTAGTATTTGAACGGCAAAAGTGATGCGAGTTACGCTGTCACTATGGCTATATTTCGGACGTCAGCGTTGACGTCCGCCGGCGAGGTTTTCGGCTTGATCAGGGCGGAACGACACATCACCCGCACCGAGATCGGCCGCCGCACCGGGCTGTCCCGCACGGCGGTAGCAGCGCGCGTGGCAGCACTGGCCGCGTCGGGTTTGATCGTCGAGCGGGAGTTGGCGCCGTCCACCGGCGGGCGCCCCGCCGGCTTCGTGACCTTCAACGCCGACGGCGGTGTGGTGTTGTCGGCGGCGATCGGCCGTAGCCGCACCCAACTGGCCGTATGCGACCTCGCCGGTGAAATCCTGTCCGCCACCGATATAGACCAGGAACCCGGTGTGGGTCCCGACGACCTGATGCCCGACATCGTCAAGCGGTTTGACGCGCTGCTCGACGACTGCGGTCTGCGCGACCGCAGCATCTACGGCGTTGGGGTGAGCCTGCCCGGCACCGTGGACCGCGGCCTCGGATGCAGCCTGGATTCGCCGATCATGAGCGGCTGGGACGGTGTGCCGCTGCCGCCGTTCTTCGCCGAATTGACCGACGCGCCAGTGGTTCTCGACAACGATGCGAAGGTGATCGCGCTGGCCGAGCGGCGCGGCGAGCGGCAAGTGTTCGACGATCTGCTGGTGCTCAAGGCGTCGACGGGTCTCGGCGCGGGCATCATCGCGGGCGGTGTGCTCCAACGCGGCGCCGTGCAGGCGGCAGGCGAATTCGGCCACAACAAGATCGCCGCCGCTGCCGGCCTGCCGTGCCGATGCGGCGACAGCGGGTGCCTCGAGGCGATCGCGGGCGGTTGGGCCCTGGTCAAGGCGCTGCAGGCCGCCGACCGCAAGGTCGGCCATGTGCGTGACGTGGTGGATCTGGCCAACAGCGGCGATCCGGATGCGCGGCGGATGATCCGCGACAGCGGCCGGCATGTCGGCGAAGTACTTGCCGCCGCAGTGAACCTGCTCAACCCGGCCGTCCTCGTGGTCGCGGGCGATATCGCGGGCGCCTACGATGTTTTTGTGGCGGGCTTACGAGAAACGTTGTACGGCAACGCAACTGCGCTTGCCACCAGGGTGCTGCAGGTGGTGCCGTCTACCTATGGCGACCGCTCAGGGGTGATCGGGAGCGCGACCATGGTGCTCGACCAGGTGCTGAGCCCCTCCGCGATCGACGCGCGGGTTCGACGAGCAGGGTAAACTCCCGGTATCAGGGCGCCTGAGCACACGGCGCCGTGGCGTCGTCACCTTATGGGGTGATTTCTATCGGACTCGCAGCCGCCGACCTTCGTCAGCCCGAATGTTCGCAGGTAGAGGTTTCAGACCCTGCCGACGTAGAAGACTTTCTCGAAGATGCGTACGGCGCGAAGCTGCGACTGCGTCGCCCCCCCGGTGGTGACCTGCGGGAAGGCCCGCTGCTGAAGTTCGCGCGCACCTCCGTCGGGCCGTTTACCATCGACGACCTTTATCTCGCCGGCGAACTCGAGGCCGCACCCGACCCGCTCGACCATGTGGTCGCGATCTGGGCGACGGCAGGCCGGGTTTCCGGAACATGCGACGGGATGACGGCCGAAGCCGGGCCGGGCGATATCGCGTTGCTGTCGCAACCTGATCTGCCGCATCGCTCGCGCGCGAGCGATCTGAAGGTGACGTCGCTGATGCTCGATCAGGCCGTTGTCGCGGGCGTGGCAACCGGCCTGCCCAGCAGCCAGGCGCCGTTGCCCGTCCGGTTCTCGAGTTTTCAGCCGGTCGACGAGACCGCGAAACGGCTCTTCAAACACACGGTCGACTACGTGAAGAGATGCGTTCTCGTCGACGACGCGACCGCCACGCCGCTCGTCCTCGGTCATGCGAGCCGGCTGCTGGCTGCCGTCACGCTGTCCACTTTTCCCAACACCTTGGCCGGCGGACCGATGCGTCCTGACCGCACCGACAGCAGACCAGTGATTCTGCGTCGTGCCATGGAGTACATCGATTCGAACGCGACCAACGACATCGGCGTGGCCGATATCGCGGCGGCTGTGCACGTCACCCCGCGTGCGGTGCAATATATGTTTCGGCGACATCTCGAGACCACGCCGCTGCAATACCTGCGCCGGTTGCGCTTGCACTATGCGCACCAGGATCTGGTCGCCGCCGATCGGATGCAGACCACCGTCACCGACATCGCCGCACGCTGGGGCTTTGCGCATACCGGGCGATTCGCCGTGATCTACCGCCAGGTGTACGGCCAGAGCCCCCACACCACTTTGCGCGGATGACCCGAAAGGTCCGCCCCGAGCGTAGCGTCGTCATTACATCCCCACGTCGTCGTTTGGATCACATGGGCACCGACGAGAGCGACCAGACCGCTTCCTCCTCCGCGACAGATCGCGCCGAGCGGGCCCGCGCGCGAGCCGACGAGCTGCGCCAGCGCACCACCGACCTGGCGGTCGGCGTCCCCGCTTCCGCCCGCTCTGTCGAAACGGCGAAACTGCGCGCCGCGGAGGCTCTGGCTCGGGCGCGCGATGCACACCAGGCCTCGGCGGCCAGGCACGTCGATGCCGGTCGTGCCCATCGTCGAGCAGCGGCGGCGCACGAGCAGGCGGCTCTGTTCGACGTAGCCGGCTCCGACGCGCATCAGGATGCCGCTGAAATGCACCGTGCCGCGGCGCACCAGCACGACAAGGCAGCCGCCGACGAGGAAGAGCGGCGTCAGGCCGCCGATGTCGACTAAGACTCGATCTCCATCAACAGCACCGCGCCGTTGACGGTCCCCTGCGCGGAGCGGAACGCTGTACACATCACGCGGACGTGCACCTGGCGGCCGCGGCGGTTCACGGCGTCGACAGCAGTTTCGGCCGTGATTTCGGGATCGACGAACGCCCTTCCGATCAGGGGTTTGATCTGTTCGGTCGGCAAGCCGATATCGAGAGACACCAGCGTTTTGCCGACGGTCTCATTGGACCGCAGGCCCCACAGGTCTTCGCAGCCCCCGTTCCACACGATCACCCGCATCTCCCGGTCTACGATCACCATGCCGAAGTGAATCGAGTTGATCAGGGAATCGGCAAACGCCTTGGCGTGCTCGAGCTCGACGCTGCGGTCTCGGAGAGCGTCGTTGATGGTGTGGAGTTCGTCGTTGGTGGACTGCAGTTCCTCGTTCATGGTTTCGAGTTCTTCGTTGGTGGACTGCAGTTCTTCGTTGGTGGTTTCGAGTTCTTCGATCGTGGACTGTAGTTCCTCGTTGGTCGTCTCGAGTTCTTCGTTGGTGGACTGCAGTTCCTCGTATGCCGACTCGAGCTGCCGATTCGTATCGACGACCTTGTCCAGCAACAATCTCGTCGCAGTTACGTCGAAAAACACGACGGACACGCCAAGCAAGCCATTCTCGGTATCCACCAGCGGGTTTACGTGGATCTCGAACCAGACCGACTCGGCACCCGGACGCTGCCATTGGACATCCTGCACGCGGGCGGAGCGCCGCTCCACCTTTGCCTGGTCGATGTACGTCCGCAGTTCAATCGGACGATAAGACACCTCGAGATCACGTAACCGGCGGCCGACGTCGCGGGCCGAAAGGCTGAACATGGACTCGGCCTGCTGATTGATCATTGCGATGGTGTCGTCACCGGTCACTACGATCTGGGCCACGGGGCTCGCGCGAAATGCCAGATCGCGTACCGGCGAAAGCCCCGTCGTGTCGGAAGTTCGTTCATATGTCGCGGATCCATTGCCTAGATACTCGACGCCGCTGTGCGAACCTTCGGTCTTTCGAAAGATCCGGTTTTTCAGGTCAACCGGGGTGAAGCGGTCACTGTGGCTCAACAGCATCTCCGCGTGGCCGAGGAACATTCGGCCCCGCGGGGCGAGCGCAAAATGCAAGCGGTTCAGTACGTGTCGTTGTGTCTCAGCGTTCATGTACATCAATGTGTTGCGGCACACCAACAGGTCCACCCTGGAGATGGGGGCATCCTTCACCAGATCGTTTCGGCCGAAGATCACCGCTCGGCGCAGATCCTTGCGGAACACGTGGCGGCCGTTCGACGACTCGAAGTAGCGTTCGAGCAATTCCGTTGGGACGGATTCGACGGACTTGCTGTCATACGCCGCCGACCGTCCCTCGGTCAGGGCTTCCTCGTCAATGTCGGTCGCATAGATCTTGATGCGCTGGCGGAATTCGTCCGGTCCAAGCGCGTCCACCAACAGCATGGCAAGCGTGTACGCCTCCTGGCCCGATGCGCAGCCCGCGCTCCATACGCGAATCGACTCATTTGGCGCCCGTTCGGCCAGCAGCATCGGGATGACATCTTCTCTGACGAAATCCCATGCTGGCGGGTCACGGAAGAATGAGGTGACGTTGATGAGGATGGTGTTGAACAGTGCGGCGAACTCGTCTGAGCTTGCCTGTAAGAGATCCAGGTAGTCCTCGTAGGTTTCACAGCCCACCTGATCCATCCGGTGGCGAACCCGCCGCGTCAGCGTCGTGCGCTTGTAGCCGGTGAAATCAAATCCCCGCGCGTCGCGCATGTAGTGCAAGAGGGCCTCGAACGACTCCTCCGATTGCTCATTCAAACCAATTCCGTTCGCCGACGGTGTACCGCGAACTTGAACATACTCGCGACTACAACCGATTCTCAGGACCTATCACGGCCCACACCGTCTTGCCTGACGGAGTCGGTGCGTTTCCCCACGCCCGGCAGAGCGCCGCGACGATCCGCAGTCCCGCCGGCATATCGTTCAGTCGCGGCGCTTCGCGCAGGACAGCGGGCGCATGGCAGGTGTCCTCGACTGCAACAGTGATCGTCGACCCGTCGTACTCCAGTCGCACACCCGGGCTGCAGTGGGTGTGCCGCAGCACATTTTCGATCAGTGTTGTCACGACGATTTTCGCCACCGGAATGAGCTCGGGTTGCGCCCATGACGTCAACCACTCTGTCACCAATTCGCGCCCGCGGCTGAGGCTGCCGGAGTCGGCCTGCAGCGCGGCACGTGCGCGGTAACGCACCGGTGCAGCCGCATCAGCCACAGCCTCCAACGCCGCCTGAATCGTCGGATACAGCGGGACGTAGCGGGTAACACCGTTGCGGGTGATGGCGGAACGGCCGCGACGATCCCCATTCACCAGGATGATCGGGACCTCCGGCCAGATACCGACATGCCAGCGTGCGCTCGTGAAAACCACCCACGCCGATTCCGCTGGGACGCACAGGTCGGAGACGTCGACGATGACGGCAGCGGGTTCGTCGAGCGCGGCCTTGATGATGCTGTCGCGCATTAACCGGTAGGTGATGCTGTCGAGTAAACCGTGCGGTGTCAGCACCATGTTCCCGGCCATCGACTCGGTAGCGATGGTCAGTAGTCCCGCAGCGTCATCCGCCACCGTGCCCACCCATGCTCGCGGTCGCTTCTGTCAATCGTTTGCCGAGGACCTGCACCGCACGCTCCGCTTCGTGGGCAGCCTCGGTGTACTTGTTGAAAAGTGCTCCGCTGCCGGCATTTTCGGCCAATTTACGAGATAATTTGACCTTCTCCTGCAGACTGCGTAAGGCAATCCACAGAGCGCTTTCGACCTCATTGTCTCTGGCCGCCAGCAGCGCGTCGGCAGTCCAGGCATGCCCCACCCGGCAGCGGTAATTGCTGGCGCTGACCGCCAACAGTGAACCGTTGCAGTCCGGGCAGGTGTAGCCGGACGGCGGGCCAAGCGCCTCGGAGTCGAACGAGGTCGAGAATCGTGGCCCCATGGCGATGCGGTTTTCCAGTTCCATGCTTTCGTCGGGTTCCACGGCCCGCTCCTTTATCTCACGGTCAGCCAACTTCGCAAGCAGCGCACCGACATCGCGGGCCGCGGCCTGGTGGTCGACGACGCCGGCCCGGATGGCGTTGCTCGGCATGGCGGGATACAGCGCGTCCTCGGGCAATTGAACGATCGTGGTGCCGCCCATCGACTTAACCGCGGCCGCACCGAGTACGCCGTCGTCCAGCACGCCGGACATCACCACCCCGATCGCGTGCGGCCCAAAGCTCAACGCCGCTGATCGAAACAGGGCGTTGATCGCAGGCCGATAGCCGTTTTCCGTCGGGCCCTCGGTGAGCGCGGAACGCCCGTCCGCGACGAGGAGATGGCGATCTGGCACGCCGACGTGGATCACACCAGCCTCGAGCGCGGCTCCGTCAGACGCAGGCACTGCGTGCAAAGGGCTACTGCGATCCAGAATCTTCGCCAGCACGCTCGGCGCATTGGGCGGCATGTGCAACACCACGGCTAGCGCATAGGGCAGGTCGGCGGGGAGGCCGGAGACGAATTGAGTGAGCGCCTCGACGCCTCCCGCGGAGGCGCCCACCACCACAACACCACGTGGCGCGCCGTTGATAGTCGTGCTTGCCATCGCACACCGGTTACCCGAAGCCTCGCTGGATAACCCCTTCCTGACGTTGAAACTACGCCTATCTCGGAAGTTTGGCGCCGATCAGATTTTGGCCATCACCTTTTCGGCGAACGATTCGAGATGGCGGATCTTGGTGTCCAACGGTTCGGTGTCCTGGCCCGTGATGTAGGGGTAGCGGAAACCGACGATGACGTCAGTAACGCCCTTGTCTTCGAGGCGCTTGATGCCGTCGAGGGTGAACGCGTCGAGCGAGATGACGTGGATCTCGAAGGGGCCCGTCCGGCCTTCTTCGTCGCGAATCTGATTGAGTCGCTTGATCAATCGGTCGAGTTCTGCCGGTTCTCCGCCACCGTGCATCCAGCCGTCGCACCGTGCTGCGCGCCGCAGCGCCGCCTCCGCGTGCCCGCCAACGAGGATGGGTATGGGCTTTGTCGGCGCGGGGGTCATCTTCGTTTTGGGGATGTCGTAGAACTCGCCGTGGAACTCGAAATACTCCCCGGACGTAAGGCCTTTGATGATCTCGATACATTCGTCCATTCGCTTTCCACGCTTGGCGAACGGCACATTCATCAGTTCGTAATCCTCCGGCCATGGGCTGGTGCCAACGCCGAGTCCGAGGCGATTGTCGAACAGCGCTGCCACCGACCCGGCCTGCTTGGCCACCAGCGCAGGCGGGCGGATCGGCAGTTTGAGAACGAAAAAGTTGAACCTCAGTGTCGTGGTCACTGCGCACAGGGCGCCTGCCATCACAAAGGCCTCGATGAACGACTTGCCGTCCAAGAACTCTCGGCTGCCGTCGGGGGTGTACGGGTATTTCGACTCCGACTCGAACGGGTACGCCACGCTGTCCGGGATCGTCATCGCGTGGTAACCGGCGGCCTCGGCCGCCTTAGCCAGCGGGATGTAGTACGTAGGATCCGTCATCGCCTCGGCGAAAGTGAAACGCACCCGGACATACTAGAACGTGTTCTAATTTCGTGTTTAAGGATCGCGGCCTCGGGAACGAAGATGGTCATGAGCGCGGCCAAAGCACTGTACAAGCCCCTGTCCATCGGAAGCAGCGTCGCCGGAGGCCTGCTGGCTGGCAAGATCTTCACCGAGATCTGGCAGCGGGTCAGCCCCTCCGACCAGGAACCGCCGGAGCCGCAGGACCTGTCGCGCTCGACGCGGGAGGCGTTCATTGCCGCGGCCGTGCAGGGGCTGATCGTCGGTGTCGTGCGCGCGGCGCTGGCGCGTGGACAAGCGAAGGGGTTCCAGGCGCTGACGAACGAGGATCCCCAGTGACGCCAGGCATCATGGCCTAGGTGCACACTTGGCTGACCCGCAATGTGCGGGTGCTCTCGGCTGTCTCATTCCTTCAGGACGCCGCGAGCGAGCTGCTGTATCCGCTGCTTCCGATCTATCTGACGTCCGTATTGGGCGCGCCCGCGGCGGTCGTCGGCGCGATCGAAGGCGCGGCCGAAGGCGCGGCGTCGCTGACCAAGCTGGCGTCCGGGCCGCTGGGCGACCGGTTCGCGCGGCGGCCACTGATCGCGACGGGTTACGGGATGGCGGCCCTCGGCAAGGTGATGGTGGCGGCCGCCGGGGCATGGCCGGGTGTGCTCGCCGGGCGTGTCGTCGACCGGCTCGGCAAGGGAATTCGCGGGGCGCCGCGCGATGCGCTGTTGGTCGTCGACATCGACGACGCGGCGCGAGGGCGGGTGTTCGGCTTTCACCGCGCGATGGACACGCTGGGTGCGGTCGTCGGTCCGCTGCTGGGTCTGGCCGGCTATGAATTGCTCGACCACCGGATCCCACCGCTGCTGTGGGTGGCTGTGGTGCCGGCGGTGCTCAGCGTCGCGCTGGTGTTTGCGGTGCGCGAGACCAGTCGCGTCCTGCCGCACGCCGAGCGGCGCGCCGTCTTCGCCAGGGTGCGGGAGTTGCCGCGCCGCTACTGGCGGGTGACCACGGCGCTGGTGCTGTTCGGCCTGGTGAACTTTCCAGACGCGCTGCTTCTGTTGCGGCTCAACGAGATCGGGTTTTCCGTCGTCGAGGTGATCTTGGCCTACGTCATCTACAACGCGGTATATGCGATGGCGAGCTACCCGGCCGGACTGCTGGCTGACCGCATGCCGCGGCCCGCGGTGTTCGGCGTCGGGTTGGTGTTCTTCGCGATCGGCTACACCGGACTGGGCCTGACCACCGACACCGTCACGGCATGGCTGCTGATCGGCGTGTACGGGTTGTTCACCGGATGCACCGACGGCGTTGGCAAGGCGTGGATTTCGTCGCTGGTCGGCCCGCAGATGCAGGGAAGCGCGCAAGGGGTGTTCCAGGGCGCGAGCGGTTTCGCGGTGTTGGGTGCGGGGCTGTGGGCGGGTTTTCTCTGGGGCGCCGACGGCCGGCTTCCGCTGCTGATCTCGGGAATCGTCGGTGGGTTGTTCGCGGTCGGGTTGCTATTGGCGGCGGTCAGTCGTCGGACTCCAACGGATAAGGAGGGGCGCCGACGCCCGCCACGGAGTGCGTCCCCCACGGCGTGACCTCGGTCAGTTGCGCTTCGGCGGTGTGGTCGCCGATGGTCACGGCAACCGGTTTCGGCAACTTCGGAGTTGTCTCGGTGGCCAGCTCGAAAACCATTCCGCGCCAGTGGAATTTGCCGTCGATGGGGTCCGTGTGCCCGGTCAGGCGCACCCGAACGGGGTAGCTGACGTCATCGACGCGCATGTCGGCGGGGCCGTCGTAGACGGCGGTCATCGGGGTAAGAAGCCGCTGCGCCGCCACATCCGCCTTGCGATCGGGCCCATCAGGCCGACCTCTTCGAGGAAAGCGGCCAGCGGCGCGAAGCCGAGGATCTGGGTTTTTTGCCGGTGCGCGCTGGTGCGGGCCATCCGGCGGGCTTCTCCGACGTCCAGGCCGACGCGCCGGTACTGGACCTTGTTGGTGAACAGGAAACGGAAGAACAGGCCGCCCACGCCGTTGATGTTGGCGACGAAGAACCTCGGCAGCCGCCGCATGTGCGGGACCCGCTTGCGCAGGCCGTCGCGGGCGAACTGGATGTGCCTGGCTTCCTCGGTGACGTGAATGCGCATGAGCCGCTGAATCATCGGCTGCAGTTCGTCGTCGTCCATCATCTGACGCTGCAACGAGTCGAAGATCTCCTCACCGATCAACGCGGCGACCCACAACATCGGGCCCTGAAACGCGAACGGCAGCGCGTTGATGATGACCCGCTGGTAATACCTGGGCCGCACCGGCTTTGCGCCGACCCGGTCGATCGCCTTGCCGAACATCACCATGTGCCGCGTCTCGTCGCCCAGTTCGGTCAACTCGTAGTGCGTGGCGTTCGCGGTCGGATCCTGATGCATCATCTTGCGCAACAGCGCCTGGTTGAGGATGTTCTCGAACCAGATGCCTGCGGACAGCGTGTTGACGAGTTCCTGCCGCGACAGCTCGATCTGCTGTGCGCGAGTCATGTTGTCCCACAGCGGAGTGCCGTAGAGCGACACCGTCTTGGGCGGAAGGAAGAACTTGTCCGGATCCAGTGGCGCATCCCAGTCGATGTCGACGACCGGCGCGTAGGACTTCTTGACCGAGCCCTTCAGCAGTCGTCCGGCGAATTCCTCGCGAGCGGGTGCAGTCATGGCCCAAAGGTAAGTGCGCCGCCGCAAGCAGTCAATACCTCGGGTACCGGGTACTCGGAGTATTGACGTCAGCGTTTGACTTGTGCGCGCCCGGGTTAGCCCGTGGCATGGCGATCACCGAACCCGATGACCCGCAGAAGCCCGAATCGCCGGGCGACCTGACCCGGCCCGCACTGCGGTACGTGATGCGGAAGACGGCGAGTGAATTCGTCGACGACGAGTGCACGGACCTCGCTGCGGCGTTGACCTATTACGCCGTACTCGCGTTGTTCCCGGCTCTGGTCGTGGTGGTGTCGCTGCTCGGAGTGTTCGGCCAGGGCCGACGTACGACCGACGCGGTCATCGGCATTGCCGACGACGTCCTGCCCGGATCCGCGGTCGACATGTTGCGTCAGCCAATTCGACAACTCGTCGAAAGCCCCTCGGCCGGGCTCGCTCTGATCGTCGGCATGGCCGGGGCGCTGTGGTCGGCATCGGGTTACGTCGGTGCCTTCGGACGCGCCATGAACCGCATCTACGAGATCGATGAAGGCAGGCCGGTGTGGAAGCTGCGACCGGTTCAGATGGTGCTGACCCTCGCGGGGCTCATCATGGTGGCGGTAGTCGGGTTCATGCTGGCCGTCAGCGGACCGGTGGCCGAGTCGATCGGGAACGTGGTCGGCCTCAGCGATGTGGCCGTCACGGCATGGAACGTGATCAAGTGGCCGGTGATACTCGTCTTCATCGCGGTGTCCGTCGCGATCTTGTACTACGTCACGCCGAACGTGAAACAACCCAAATTCCGGTGGCTGAGTATCGGTGCGGGAGTGGCCATCGTGGTGTGGATCGTGGCATCGCTTCTATTCGGCTTCTATGTCGCGAACTTCGGCAGCTACAACAAGACATACGGTGCGCTGGCCGGCGTGATCGTGTTCTTGCTGTGGCTGTGGATCACCAACCTGGCGCTGCTGTTCGGCGCCGAATTGGATGCCGAACTCGAGCGTGGACGTCAGCTACAGGCCGGCTTACCCGCCGAGCGCGAGCTGCAACTGCCGCCGAAGGATGTCCGGGGCCTGAAGAAGGGCGAGGCTGCGGAGAAGAAAGACATCGAGCGCGCGCGGCGACTCCGGCGATCGCGGGGCCGGAGGTCCTAGCGCATACTCGCACCCGTGACTCGACGGATCCACGTGATCGGTATCGGCGCGGGCGATCCGGATTACGTGACGGCGCAGGCGGTGGCGGCGCTCAACGACACGCACGTGTTCTTCGCGATGGACAAGGGATCGCAGAAGGACGATCTGGTGGCGCTGCGGCGCGAGATCTGCCGGCGGTTCATCCGCGAACCGGGCTACCGATTCGTCGAACTGCCCGATCCGCCGCGAGCCAAGGACGGCGACTATCGGCAGGCCGTTGCCGATTGGCATGCGGCGCGGGCGGCGATGTGGGCCGACGCGATCGAAGCGGAGCTAGCGGACGGCGCCACCGGAGCATTTCTTGCGTGGGGCGACCCGTCGCTGTACGACAGCACGCTGCGGATCCTGGACATCGTCGCGACCCGGGTGGACGTCGACTACGACGTCATTCCCGGCATCACCGCGATCCAGGCGTTGACCGCGCGACACCGCATACCGCTCAACGACGTCGGTGAACCGGTGCTCGTCACCACCGGACGGCAGTTGCGCTCGGCAGGGTTGTCGGGCAGTGCGGTGGTGATGCTGGACGCGGACTGCTCGTTTCAGGTTTGCCCGCCGCAGACGCGAATCTGGTGGGGCGCCTATCTGGGGACGCCCGACGAACTGCTGGTGTCGGGAACCGTCGGTGAGGTAGGCCCGTCGATAGTCCAGACGCGGGCCCAGGCACGCGCGAGGCACGGCTGGATCATGGACACCTACCTGCTGCGCCCGGCAGACTAGCGGCCATGGCGAGCTTCCTGCTGCGCGCAGCCCTCACCGGCGTCGCGTTGTGGGTGGTCACCCTCATTGTTCCCGGCATCAGCTTCATCGGCGGGGACACCACGGTGGCCAGGGTCGGCATCGTCTTCGTCGTCGCGGTGATTTTCGGTCTGGTCAACGCGATCATCAAGCCGCTGGTGCAACTGATTTCGATCCCGCTCTACATCCTCACCCTCGGGCTGTTCCACATCGTGGTCAACGCGTTGATGCTCTCGATCACGTCGTGGATCACCGAGCACACCACCCATTGGGGTCTCTACATCGACGACTTCTGGTGGACCGCGATCTGGGCGGCGATCGTGCTGTCGATCGTGAGCTGGGTGCTGTCGTTGATCGCAGGCGACCGCATTCGACGCTGACCGGCACACTGGACACATGCCGGAACTACCTGAGGTCGAAGCCCTCGCCGACCACCTGCGCCGACACGCCGTCGGGTTGACGGTGAAACGCGTCGACGTTTCTGCGCTGTCGGTGCTCAAGACGTTCGACCCGCCGATCAACGTGCTGCACGGACACACCGTCACGGGGGCCAACCGGTGGGGCAAATACCTCGGCATGCAGGCCGGCGACCTGCATCTGATCACGCATCTGTCGCGGGCGGGCTGGCTGCGTTGGTCGGACAAGCTGGCCGCCGCGCCGCTGAAGCCGGGCAAAGGCCCGATCGCGCTGCGGGTGCACCTGGGTTCGCCATCCGAGGCAGCTCCGGGCTCTGATGTCGCCGCCGGCGCGGCTCCGGGCTTCGACCTCACCGAGGCCGGCACCCAGAAGCGATTGGCGGTATGGCTCGTCGACGACCCGGCGAAGGTGCCCGGCATCGCGTCCCTCGGCCCCGACGCGCTGTCGCTGGGCCCCGAGGAACTGGCGAGCGTGCTGGCCGGGCAGAGCGGGCGGATCAAGACCGTGATCACCGACCAGAAGGTGATCGCAGGCATCGGCAACGCGTACAGCGACGAGATCCTGCACGTCGCCAAGCTGTCGCCGTTCGCCACCGCGGGCAAACTGACCGATGCGCAACTGGCGGCGCTGCACGACGCGATGATCTCCGTGCTGACCGACGCGGTTTCGCGCTCGGTGGGGCAGCAGGCCGCAACGCTGAAGGGGGAGAAGCGATCGGGGTTGCGGGTGCATGCCCGCACCGGCCTGCCGTGTCCGGTCTGCGGCGACACCGTGCGTGAGGTGTCGTTCGCGGACAAGTCTTTTCAGTACTGCCCGACCTGTCAGACCGGCGGCAAGGTGTTGGCCGACCGGCGACTGTCGCGGCTGCTCAAATAGGCTGCACGGGTGACTCGTCAGAAGATTCTGATCACCGGCGCGTCGTCGGGCCTCGGCGCAGGCATGGCACGCAAGTTCGCCGCGAAGGGGCGCGACCTGGCGCTGTGCGCCCGTCGCACCGACCGCCTCGACGAGTTGCGCGCCGAACTACTCGAGCACCATCCCGGCATCACCGTGGCGGTCGCTGCACTGGACGTCAACGACCACGAGCAGGTGCCGAAGGTGTTCGCCGAGTTGTCCGATGCGCTCGGTGGCATCGACCGCATCATCGTCAACGCGGGCATCGGCAAGGGTGCGCGGCTCGGGTCGGGCAAGCTGTGGGCCAACAAGGCCACCGTCGAGACGAATCTTGTTGCGGCGCTTGTACAGATCGAAACCGCGATCGAAATGTTCATGGCCGCGGGCGGTGGTCATTTGGTGTTGATCTCGTCGGTGCTCGCGAACAAAGGGGTGCCTGGAGTGCGGGCGGCGTACGCCGCGAGCAAGGCAGGGCTGTCGTCGCTTGGCGAGTCGCTGCGCGCCGAGTACGCGAAGAGCCCGATCAAGGTGACGGTGATCGAACCCGGCTACATCGAGTCGGAGATGACCGCACAGGCCGACACCACGACGCTGATGGTCGACAACGACACCGGGACGAAGGCGATGGTCGAAGCCATCGAACGTGAACCGGGCCGGGCCGCGGTGCCGAGGTGGCCGTGGACGCCGCTGGTTGGGGTGTTGCGCTTGTTGCCGCCGGAACTGGCTGCCAGATTTGCCTAGTTAGCCGCTCTATAGGTTTAGTCAACCGGCGGGCGTGGTAGCCGAACCGCATGATCGTAAAACTGACGAAGATGACGCCCTTACTGTTCGCGGGCGCAGCGGCAGCCGCGATCGCCGCAGCCCCAGCCGCGATGGCCGAACCAGCGCCCCCGCCCCCGTGTGTCAACGCCGACGGCACGCCGTGCAGCGACGTCGGCAATGTCGGCCCTGGCGGCGCCAATGTCAACATTCCGAACGGCCCGGCCGGTACCGCTGACGGCGGCGGCGCCTCGGGTGCCATTCCTTATGGCCCTGGCGGTTCGGCGGATGGCGGCGGCGCTTCCGGTTCGCTGTCGCCTTACGGCCCTGGCGGCTCTGCCGGCCCCGGCGGTGCCAGCGGGTGCATCCCGAACGTCGGCTGCATCAACATCCCGGCCGGCTGACCCTCTGCCGCTCGCGGTATCAGGCGGTACGTCCGCGCTCGGTGCGGTAGCGGCGCACCAGCGCGTCCGTCGACGTGTCCGACTGCTCGGCAGGCGAGGCGTCGCTGGTGATCACCGGCAGCAACGCCTTGGCTTGCGTCTTGCCCAGTTCGACGCCCCACTGGTCGAACGAGTCGATGCCCCAGATGACGCCCTCGGTGAACACCTGATGCTCGTACAGCGCGATCAACTGGCCGACCACTGACGGCGTCAGCTTGGTGCCCAGGATCGACGTCGACGGCCGGTTGCCCGGCATCACCTTGTGCGGCACCACTTCTGGCGGCGTGCCATCGGCAGCGATCTCCCCGGCTGTCTTACCGAACGCCAGCACCTGTGTCTGGGCGAAGAAGTTGCTCATCAGCAAGTCGTGCATGCTGCCGGATCCGTCGGCGGTCGCCAAATCGTCTGTCGGCTGCGAGAACCCGATGAAATCGGCGGGAATCAACCGCGTGCCCTGGTGGATCAGCTGATAGAACGCGTGCTGGCCGTTGGTGCCCGGCTCGCCCCAGAAGATCTCACCCGTACTGGTCACCACCGGTGTGCCGTCCGCGCGCACCGACTTGCCGTTCGACTCCATCGTCAGCTGTTGCAAATACGCCGCGAACCGGTTCAGGTCATTCGAGTACGGCAATACCGCACGCGTCTCGGCGCCGAAGAAGTTGTTGTACCACAAGCCGATCAGGCCGAGCAGCGCCGGCGCGTTGGCTTCCAGCGGCGCGGTCCGGAAGTGTTCGTCGATGATGTGAAACCCGGCTAGGAAGTCGGCGAAGCGCTCCCGGCCGATCGCCGCCATCACGCTCAAACCGATTGCGCTGTCCACCGAATACCGGCCGCCGACCCAGTCCCAGAAGCCGAACATGTTCTCGGTGTTGATGCCGAAGTCGTCGACCAGTTTCTTGTTCGTCGACACGGCGACAAAGTGCTTGGCCACCGCGGCATCACCGAGCGTATCGGTCAGCCAGCGGCGCGCCGCCGTCGCGTTGGTCAGCGTCTCCAGCGTCGAGAACGTCTTCGATGCGACGATGAAAAGTGTTGTGGCAGGGTCGAGTCCGTCGAGTTTGGCCACCAGGTCCGCGGGGTCGACATTGGAGACGAACCGCGCTGAGATGCCCGCGTCGGCATAGTGGCGCAGCGCGTTGTAGACCATCACCGGCCCCAGATCCGACCCGCCGATGCCGATGTTGACGACGGTCTTGATGCGCTCACCTGTGGCGCCCGTCCACTCGCCGCTGCGTAGCCGGTCGGTGAAGTCGCCCATCTTGTCGAGCACCGCGTGCACGTCCTCGACGACGTTCTGGCCGTCGACGTCCAACTCGACGCCGACCGGATCGCGCAGCGCCGTGTGCAGCACCGCCCGGTTCTCCGAGGTGTTGATGTGCACACCGGAGAACATCGCATCGCGGTGCTGTTCGAGTCGCGCCGTGCGGGCAAGGTCGACCAGCAACCGCAGCGTGTCCCGAGACACCCGGTGCTTGCTGTAGTCGATGTAGAGATCGCCGACCGTCAACGCCAGTTCGGTGCCGCGTTCGGGATCCTCGGCGAAGAACTCCCGCAGCGTTTTACCACCGATTTCGTTGTGATGGCGCTGCAGGGCCTGCCATGCGTCAGTGGCTGAAATATCGGCAATCTGCTGCGTGTTGATGGTCATGTAGACGACCCTAGTGCGGTCAATTCTCCGAAGGTGTAAGAGAGAGTTATGGACACCCAAGCGCTGCTGAAGTCAGTACCCACCGGTCTGTGGATCGGCGGTGAGGAACGCGAAGGCTCCTCGACATTCAATGTTCTCGACCCGTCCGACGATCAGGTGCTGACCGCCGTGGCCGACGCCACCGCGGAAGACGCGATCGCGGCGCTCGACGCGGCCTGCGCCGTGCAGGCGGACTGGGCGGCCACCCCACCACGGGAGCGCGGCGAGATCTTGCGGGCGGTCTTCGAGAAGATCACCGAACGCGCCGAGGACATCGCGACGCTGATGACCCTGGAGATGGGCAAGGTGCTGCGCGAAAGCATGGGCGAGGTCACCTACGGCGCCGAGTTCTTCCGCTGGTTCGCTGAGGAGGCGGTCCGCGTCCACGGCAGATTCACGCCAAGCCCCAACGGCACCGGCCGTGTGCTGGTGACCAAGCAACCAGTCGGCCCCTGCTATGCCATCACGCCGTGGAATTTCCCGCTCGCGATGGGCACCCGCAAGATGGGACCCGCGTTCGCCGCGGGTTGCACGATGATCGTCAAGCCCGCTCAGGAGACGCCGCTGACGATGCTGCTGCTGGCCAAGCTGATGGATGAGGCCGGTCTGCCCAAGGGTGTGCTGTCGGTGCTGCCGACCAGCAGCCCGGGGCCGGTGACCGAGGCGCTGGTCAACGACGGCCGGCTGCGCAAGCTGACGTTCACCGGATCGACGGGTGTGGGCAAGGCGCTGGTGAAGCAGTCAGCCGACAAGCTGCTGCGCACGTCGATGGAACTCGGCGGCAACGCGCCGTTCATCGTGTTCGACGACGCCGACGTCGACGCCGCGGTCGAGGGCGCGATCCTCGCGAAGATGCGCAACGGCGGCGAGGCCTGCACCGCGGCCAACCGCTTCCACGTCGCCAACTCGATCCGTGAGGAGTTCACCGAGAAGCTGGTCAAGCGGATGAGCGAGTTCACCCTCGGCAAGGGCATCGACGAGTCGTCGACACTGGGTCCGTTGATCAACTCCAAGCAGGTCGCCACCGTCGAGGACCTGGTGTCCGATGCGGTGTCACGCGGTGCGACGGTCGCCGTCGGCGGCGTCGCTCCCGGCGGCCCTGGCAACTTCTACCCGGCGACCGTGCTGGCCGACGTCCCCGCCGATGCCCGCATTCTCAAGGAGGAGGTGTTCGGGCCCGTCGCGCCGATCACCGGCTTCGACACCGAGGAAGAGGGCATCGAGGCGGCAAACGACACCGAGTACGGTCTGGCGGCCTACATCTACACCCAGTCCTTGGACCGCGCGCTGCGCGTCGCCGAGGGCATCGAATCGGGCATGGTGGGCGTCAACCGCGGCGTGATCTCCGATCCTGCCGCACCGTTCGGCGGCGTCAAGGAGTCCGGCTTCGGCCGTGAGGGCGGCTTCGAAGGAATCGACGAGTACCTGGACATCAAGTACATCGCGCTGACGAAGTAGCGGCCAGCGCGCCTTCGAGATCCGGCGCGCGAGGGCACCTAAACTTCGCGCAGTGCGCCAGGCGATCCCCGCGTTGGACGGCATCCGCGCCGTAGCGGTGGCTCTCGTGCTCGCCGAACACGGCGGTGTCCCCGGCGTGTCCGGCGGGTTCCTCGGTGTCGACGTCTTCTTCGTTCTCAGTGGCTTCCTGATCACCTCGCTGCTGCTCGACGAGCGGGCGCGCACCGGCCGAATCCGGCTGCGCGACTTCTGGATCCGGCGTGCCCGTCGGCTGCTGCCCGCGTTGATCGTGATGGTGCTGGCGGTCGTTGTCGCGCGCAGGTTCTTTCCCGCCGAGGCGACCGCTACGCTGCGCGACGACGCCGTCGCCGCCTTGTTCTGGGCGGCCAACTGGGCGTTCGTCGCGCAGAAGACGGATTACTTCTCGCAGGGCAGCCCGCCGTCACCGCTGCAGCACACGTGGTCACTCGGCGTTGAGGAGCAGTACTACCTGCTGTGGCCGCTGCTCGTGCTCGCCGTCGCGGTGGCGTTCGGGGCGCGGGCCCGGTGGGCGGTCTGCGGGCTCGCGGTGCTGGGCGCCGCGGGGTCGGCCGCCGTCGCGATCCTGATGGCGCCCGACGTCAACCGGGTCTACTTCGGCACCGACACCCGCATCGAGGCGCTCTTGGTCGGCGCCGCCGCGGCCGCCCTGCTGGTGCGCGACTGGACGGTGCTGACGTCGGGCGGGACTCTGATCCGGACGCGGTACCGGCGCTGGGCAGCGACCGCGCTGTCGATCGTGGGCCTGGCCGGTTTGGCGGTGCTCGCGCACTTCGCCACGGGTAGCGCCCGCGATTTCCGGTACGGGCTGCTGATCGCGGTAGCGCTCGCCGCGGTGCTCGTAGTGGCGCCGGTGGCTCTGGACCAGGGCTCACCCGTCGCGAAGGCGCTGGCGTGGCGGCCGCTGGTGTGGCTTGGCGCCGTCTCCTACGGCGTCTACCTGTGGCACTGGCCGATCTTTCTTGCGCTGAACGGGGAGCGCACGGGCTGGTCGGGATGGCCGCTCTTTGCGGTGCGGTGCGCAGCGACGGTCGCGGTCGCGACGGCATCGTGGTGGCTGCTCGAGCAGCCGATCCGGCGATGGCGGCCGGTGTTCGTCCCGATGCTGCCGTTGGCGGGTGCGACGGCGGCAACCGCGGCGGCGGTGACGATGACGGTGCTGCCGGTGAACGTCAAACCGGCCGAGACGGGCCTCAGCAGCATCGACTCGGCGGCGCTGATCGCGCCGGAAGTACCCGTCGAGGTGAAGGCGCCATCGGGCCAGCTGGCACCGGGCACCAAACGGGTCGCGGTTTTCGGGGACTCGGTGGCGTGGACGATGATGCGCTACTTGCCGCCGACGCCGGGGCTGAGCTTCTCCAACTACACGACGATCGGCTGCGGGGTGGCTCGCGGCGGGCCCTACAAGTACGCCGGCGAGACGCTGCCTCAGAAGCCCGAATGCGACGACTGGCCTGCGCGGTGGTCGCAGCGGATCAACCACGACCGGCCCGACGTCGTGCTGCTGATCATCGGCCGCTGGGAGGTCGTCGACCGGGTCAACGAGGGCCACTGGACGCATATCGGCGACAACGGATACGACGCGTATCTCCGCGGCGAACTGCAGCGCGCGCTCGACATGCTGACGTCGACGGGCGCGCGGGTGGTGGTGACCACCGAGCCGTACAACCGCCGCGGTGAGCGAGCCGACGGCAGCCTCTATCCAGAAGACCAGCCCGTGCGCGCCGATCGGTGGAACAAGTTGTTGCGCAGCGTCATTGGCAACCGGCCGAACGTCGCCGTGCTCGACCTGAACAAGAAGCTGGGCCCGAACGGCTACTACACCAACACGGTCGACGGCATCAAGATGCGCATGGACGGTGTGCATCCGACGCCGGAGGCCGTCAAGTGGTTGACGCCGTGGCTGGCCGATGCGCTGAAGCGCTGAAGCGGTGATTTGTGGAGTGTTAGCCGCGCTCACCGCGGCTGCGGCTCCACAAATCGCTAGAAGAACTCAGTGCCCGAGCCGACCGCGCCCCAGGCGGAGCAGCAGCATCGCCAGGTCCTTGCCGTCGGGACCCAGCTCGCTGTAGCGCTCGATGACCTTCATCTCGCGGCTGTGCACCAATCGGGTGCCGCCGGAGGCCATCCGCGCCTTGCCGATCAGCTTGGATACCTCGGTGCGCCGTTTGACGGCGTCAAGTATCGCCGCGTCGAGCTCGTCGATCTCGCGGCGCAGGTCGTCAATCTCAGCCACGGTTTCCATTTCGATAGTCATTTCGGCTCCTCATTGTGTGGGTTTTCGGCCTCGTCCGGTATTCGGGCCTCACACAAGAGACGAGCCCCGGATCCGGAAGCGGACCGCGGGGCTCTTGGAAGCAGCTAGACCACGGGCACCGCTGGCCGGTACCCGTAGAAAAATCGGCACTGCTTGATGAGCACGTCTAGAAGTGTGCCATTTGAGGCGGTGGGAGCGCAAAGAGTGTCGCCGCGCGGCGGTAAGTTGGGACAGACATGAGTTTGCACGTGACCGACCTGAATTCCAGCCCGAATGAGCAGGCCGAAGCCCTGCTGGACGGCCTGAACCCACAACAGCGCGAGGCAGTGCTGCACGAAGGCACGCCCCTGCTGATCGTCGCGGGCGCCGGCTCCGGCAAGACCGCGGTGCTGACCCGGCGCATCGCTTACCTACTGGCGGCCCGCGAGGTCGGCGTCGGTCAGGTGTTGGCCATCACGTTCACCAACAAGGCCGCAGCCGAAATGCGCGAACGCGTGGTGCAGCTGGTCGGGCCCCGGGCCAGGAACATGTGGATTTCCACCTTCCATTCCTCCTGTGTGCGGATCCTGCGCAACCAGGCGTCGCTCCTGCCGGGCCTGAACTCCAACTTCTCGATCTACGACGCCGACGACTCGCGGCGGCTGCTGCTGATGATCGGCAAGGACATGGGGCTGGACACCAAGCGGTACTCGCCGCGCCTGCTGGCCAACGGGATCTCCAACTTGAAGAACGAGTTGATCGGCCCGGAGCAGGCGGCCTACGACGCATCGAATGCGATGGAGGACCTGCCGCGGATCATCGCCGAGGTCTTCGCCGAATACCAGCGCAGGCTGCGGGCGGCCAACGCGCTGGACTTCGACGACCTGATCGGCGAGACAGTCGCTGTGCTGCAAGCCTTTCCGCAAATTGCGCAGTACTACCGCAGGCGGTTCCGGCACATCCTCGTCGACGAGTATCAGGACACCAACCACGCGCAGTACGTGTTGGTGCGCGAGCTGGTCGGGCGGGAAACCGAAGACGGGGTCGCCCCGGCCGAGCTGTGCGTGGTCGGCGACGCCGACCAGTCGATCTACGCGTTCCGGGGTGCCACCATCCGAAACATCGAGGACTTCGAACGCGACTTTCCCAACGCCACAACGATTCTGCTGGAACAGAATTACCGCTCGACGCAGAACATCCTGTCTGCGGCCAACTCGCTGATCTCCCGCAACGCGGGCCGTCGTGAGAAGCGGCTGTGGACCGACGCGGGGGAAGGCGAGCTCATCGTCGGCTACGTCGCCGACAACGAGCACGACGAGGCGCGGTTCGTCGCCGAGGAGATCGACGCGCTCGCCGACCGTGGTGAGATCAGCTACAACGACGTTGCGGTGTTCTACCGGACCAACAACTCGTCTCGAGCGTTGGAAGAGGTCTTCATCCGCGCGGGCATCCCGTACAAAGTCGTTGGCGGGGTCAGGTTTTACGAACGCCGGGAGATCCGAGACATCGTCGCGTATCTGCGGGTGCTCGACAACCCCGGTGATTCGGTGAGCATGCGGCGCATCCTGAACACCCCGCGCCGCGGCATCGGTGACCGCGCCGAGGCGTGTGTGGCGGTGTATGCCGAGAACACCGGATTGAGCTTCAACGACGCGCTGCAGGCCGCCGCCGCGGGCAAGGTGCCGATGCTCAACACCCGCGCGGAGAAGTGCATAGCGAATTTCGTTGAGCTGCTTGACGATTTGCGTGGTCGTCTCGACGGTGAACTGGGCAGTGTCGTTGATGCGGTCCTCGACCGCACCGGCTACCGCACCGAGCTGGAATCCTCGAGCGACCCGCAGGATCTGGCGCGGTTGGACAACCTCAACGAATTGGTCAGCGTCGCGCACGAATTCAGCACCGACCTGGCCAACGCCCAGGCCACGGAAGAGATCGACCCCGAAGACGAGGACATTCCGGACACCGGCGTGCTGTCGCAGTTCCTGGAGCGGGTGTCGCTGGTCGCCGACGCCGACGAACTGCCCGAGCACGGCTCAGGCGTGGTGACGATGATGACCCTGCACACCGCCAAGGGGCTGGAATTCCCGGTGGTGTTCGTGACCGGCTGGGAGGACGGCATGTTCCCGCACATGCGGGCGCTCGGCGACCCGACCGAGCTGTCCGAGGAGCGGCGACTGGCGTACGTCGGGATCACCAGGGCCCGGCAGCGGTTGTACGTGAGCAGGGCCAGGGTTCGGTCGTCGTGGGGTCAGCCGATGCTGAACCCGGAATCGCGCTTCCTGAAGGAAATCCCGCAGGAGCTCATCGACTGGCGGCGCGTCGAACCGCCGCCGTCGCTGTCCGCGCCTGTAAGCGGTGCGGGCAGGTTCGGGACGCCGCGTCCGGCGCCCACCCGGTCGGCGGCAGGCAAGCGCCCGCTGCTGGTGCTCGAGCCCGGCGACCGGGTCACCCACGACAAGTACGGTCTCGGCCGCGTCGAGGAAGTGTCCGGGGTGGGGGAGTCGGCGATGTCGCTGATCGACTTCGGCAGCGCAGGCCGGGTGAAGCTGATGCACAACCACGCACCTGTCAGCAAGCTGTAAAGGGTGAAGTGAACAATCCGGTGCCCGTTCGACGTTGACCCCGCTGTGGTGCACACCGTCTCCAGCGACTGGCATTTGTGGCTCGGCTTCCTCGGCGCGTCGATCGCGATCGCGTTCTCCCCTGGTGCGGGAGCGATCCAGTCAATGGCGAGCGGCCTGAGCCACGGCCTGTTGCGGTCATACTGGAGCATCGTCGGCCAGGAACTGGGTCTGCTGCTGCAACTCACCCTGGTAGCGCTTGGCGTCGGCGCGATCGTCGCCAAGTCGATCCTGGCGTTCACGATCATCAAGTTCGCCGGCGTCCTGTATCTGCTTTACCTCGCCGTGCGCCAATGGCGCGCATCCGCGTCCGCTCTGACCGATAAGGTCACCGGTGCGCCGCCTCGCGCGGGAATTTCCTTGCTGGCGAGGGGCTTTCTGGTCAACGTGACCAACCCCAAGGCGCTGGTGTTCTATCTTGCAGTGCTGCCGCAGTTCGTCGCGCCGACCGCACCGCTGCCGCCGCAATACCTGGTGATCGGGTTGACGTTCATCACCACCGACATCGTGGTGATGAGTGTGTACGCGGGCCTGGCGACGCGGCTGCTCAAGGCGCTGGGCGCACGCCGACAACGGCTGCTGAACCGGTGCTTCTCCGGCCTGTTCGCCACCGCGGCGGTGGTGCTGGCGCTGGTGCGCAGGGCCGCGACGGCTTAACCCGACCCGCTGCGGGACCAGCGGCCCGTGGTGGGCAGCAGTGCGAACAGGATGCTCGCCAGCGGCAGCACGGGGATGGCGTAGACCACCGGCGCCAGGTTGGCCCCCGCAACGAAAAGGCCCGAGAAGATCAGCAGCGCCACGATCGCGCCGACGACGATCAACAGCCGGCCCATCCGCCGCCGCAGCAGCAGCGCGATCAGCCCGCTGATGAGCGCGGAGGCGGACACCGCGGTGAGAAACCCGATAGCCACGCAGAACAGTCGATCCGACCGCCACCAACCCGTGATCAGGTCGGTGGCGATGACGGCGGTGGCCCAGCCGGACAGGATGGCGGCGATGGTGGTGGCGATGGCCGCGGTCGGGGTGGCGCGCGCCGAGTGCGGCGTGCCGACGGCGACGGGCTTGGCCCTCGGAATGTACTGCGTCTGCGGCTCGCTCAGGGCCGGAAATTCACCCGTCGGGTGGCGCCGAATGATGCTCGTCTTCGGTTCAGCCTCGGCAGGCATCGGTGACGACGGCGTGCCGCCGTTGCGCCGGATGCGTGGTAATTCGTCAGAGGTTGGTTCGGATGGACCTTCGCTCACACTTAGCCAACGTAGTTGCCGGGGCTGAGACCCCGCTGCGCCAGCCACGGCACCGGGTCGATCCGGTTGGTGCCGTTGAGCAGAACCTCGAAGTGGCAGTGCGGCCCGGTGGAATTGCCGCGGTTGCCGATGGTGGCGATCTGATCGCCCGCCATCACGCGCTCGCCCTTGCTCACCAGCCACGTATTGACGTGCCCGTACAGCGTGACAGTGCCGTCGTTGTGCCGCAGCTTGACCCACGCGCCGTAGCCGGCGGTCGGGCCCACGTCGATCACCACGCCGTCGGCCACCGCGTAGATCGGCGTGCCGATCGCGTTGGCGACGTCGATGCCGCCGTGCAGCACGCCCCAGCGGTAGCCGAAGCCAGAGGTGAACACGCCCTTGGTGAACATCACGAACGGCGGCCGGTTCAGCCGCGCTTCGCGTTCGGCACGCTCCTGCGCGAACGCCGCAGCCTTCGTGATCTCCTCGGCATGCACCGACGAGTTGGCGGCAGGGGTGACCGAGACGATCTGCATGCCGTCCGTCGATCCGGTGACGACGCCGCCGCCCATCGACGACGCGTCGGCGGCCAGCACCGCCTCCGTCGGCTTCTTCTGGTCGGAGGTGTTGGCCATTGTGTACGCACCGGCGGCGGTGGCGCCGACCGCCATTGCGGCGACCATCAGCCGACCCTTGACCGGCACATCATCCTTGCGGTGCAGGCCGCGACGGCCCGAGATGTCGATGATGTCGGTGGCCGCGACACCGTCGCTGGTGTCGGTGTGGCTGTCGCGGTAGGCGTGCGAGGAGCGCCGTTCGGCATGCGGATCCGGCCGGAACTCCGACGGCACCGCCAACCGCATCGGCACCAGGTCATCGGTGTCGTGCAGGTCGTCGAGTTCGGGCGCGCGGATCACCTGCGATTCGCGGTCGAACGCGGTGTTATCGCAGAAATCGAGCTCAGCTAGGTCGCCGAACTCGTTGAACGGAATGATGTCGGTGATTTCCGAAGCGTCTGGTGCGGCGAAGGGGTGCCGAGCGTTCGTCGTAACCCCAACCGGAGAATCAGACGAACGATGCCGAGCCAACCTGGAATGTCCTTCTCGTCGTGACCGAAACGTGATCTAGACCAGAGGCACGTTAACCAAATCCCAATGTTCGTGGCAACCCGAGACGGCATTCCGCCGTGGATTGTGACTTGTATCACGTGACGGCGGGCGGTGAGATCTACCACATGACTGGTGGGCGATGCGAAGCGCGTTATTCCGTGTGGATAAAGTTCCCCCTGGCCCGTCGGGCGCAAACCTTCGACGTCAACGCACAAAGACAGTGAGTCCATGGATCTCTTCGAATACCAAGCGAAAGAGCTGTTCGCCAAGCACAACGTGCCCAGCACGCCGGGTCGGGTGACCGACACGGCCGAGGGCGCCAAGGCCATCGCCACCGAAATCGGTCGACCCGTCATGGTCAAGGCACAGGTGAAGACCGGCGGCCGCGGCAAGGCCGGCGGTGTGAAGTACGCGGCCACCCCCGACGACGCCTTCACCCACGCGCAGAACATTCTCGGCCTGGACATCAAGGGCCACATCGTGAAGAAGCTGTTGGTCGCCGAGGCCAGCGACATCGCCGAGGAGTACTACATCTCCTTCCTGCTCGACCGCGCCAACCGCACCTACCTGGCGATGTGCTCGGTGGAGGGCGGCATGGAGATCGAAGAGGTCGCGGCGACCAAGCCCGAGCGGCTGGCCAAGGTGCCGGTCAACGCGGTCAAGGGCGTGGACCTGGCATTCGCGCGCTCCATCGCCGAGCAGGGCCACCTACCCGCCGAGGTGCTCGACGCGGCCGCCGTGACGATCCAGAAGCTGTGGGAGGTGTTCGTCGCCGAGGACGCGACGCTGGTCGAGGTGAACCCGTTGGTGCGCACGCCGGATGACCAGATCCTGGCCCTGGACGGCAAGGTGACGCTGGACGCCAACGCCGACTTCCGTCAGCCCGGCCACGCCGAGTTCGAGGACCGCGACGCCACCGACCCGCTCGAGCTCAAGGCCAAGGAGCATGACCTCAACTACGTCAAGCTCGACGGTGAGGTCGGCATCATCGGCAACGGGGCGGGGCTGGTGATGTCCACCCTCGACGTCGTCGCGTACGCGGGAGAAAAGCACGGCGGCGTGAAGCCCGCCAACTTCCTCGACATCGGTGGCGGCGCGTCGGCCGAAGTGATGGCCGCCGGTCTAGACGTGATCCTGGGCGACGCTCAGGTCAAGAGCGTGTTCGTCAACGTGTTCGGCGGCATCACGGCCTGTGACGCGGTCGCCAACGGCATCGTCAAGGCGCTGCAGATCCTGGGCGACGAAGCCAACAAGCCCTTGGTGGTTCGGCTCGACGGCAACAACGTCGAAGAGGGCCGTCGCATCCTCGCCGAGGCCAACCACCCACTGGTGACCGAGGTGGGCACGATGGACGAAGCCGCCGACGTCGCAGCCGCTAAAGCGGCCGAAGCTGCGAACGCCTGAAAGGACTGAAATGGCAATCTTTTTGACGAAGGACAGCAAGGTCATCGTCCAGGGCATCACCGGCGGCGAGGCCACCACGCACACCGCGCGGATGCTCAAGGCGGGCACCCAGATCCTCGGCGGCGTGAACGCGCGCAAGGCGGGAACGACGGTGTCGCACGTCGACAAGGACGGCAAGGACATCGAACTGCCGGTGTTCGGCACGGTCGCCGAGGCGATCGAGAAGACCGGCGCCGACGTGTCGATCATCTTCGTGCCGCCGAAGTTCGCCAAGGACGCGATCATCGAGGCGATCGACGCCGAGATTCCGCTGCTGGTCGTGATCACCGAGGGAATTCCGGTGCAGGACAGCGCATATGCCTGGGCTTATAACGTCGAGAAGGGCAACAAGACCCGCATCATCGGGCCGAACTGCCCCGGCATCATCACCCCCGGTCAGTCGCTGGTCGGCATCACGCCCGCCAACATCAGCGGCCCCGGCCCCATCGGGCTGGTGTCCAAGTCCGGCACGCTGACTTACCAGATGATGTTCGAATTGCGTGATTTCGGCTTCACCACGTCGATCGGCATCGGCGGCGATCCGGTCATCGGCACCACCCACATCGACGCCATCGAGGCGTTCGAGAAGGACCCCGACACCAAGGTCATCGTGATGATCGGCGAGATCGGTGGCGACGCCGAGGAGCGTGCCGCCGACTACATCAAGGCCAACGTGTCCAAGCCGGTCGTCGGCTACGTCGCGGGATTCACTGCGCCGGAAGGCAAGACGATGGGCCACGCCGGTGCGATCGTGTCCGGCTCATCGGGCACCGCGCAGGCCAAGAAGGAGGCCCTCGAAGCGGCCGGCGTCAAGGTGGGCAAGACTCCGTCGGAGACGGCGCGGCTGGCCAGGGAGATCCTGTCCAGCCTGTAGGAGTCACCGGGTGGTTGGGCCGGGTCAGAAAGCCCAACTGCCCGTTGGGGATACCACGAAACCGTGGTGATCGCCGTCGACGCACGCGAGCAGTTTGTCCCCGGCGGCGCACCCGGTCTCGTTGACCACCAACCGCTGTCCCGCTGGCAGCGCCTTGACCGAATCGTCTACGGTGTTGCGGGTGAACCGGAATTCGAAGGCCGCGTTCGATACCGCCCTGGTGACCGACTCGGTCAGCACGGTCCCCGGGCGCGTCGTCTGGCGTAGCTCCTGGCCCTTCGCGTCGGCGGGAAACCCCGGCATGTTCTTGCTGTCGCATTCGATGCCGCCGAGCGCCTTGGTGGGGTAGAGGTTCGCGAAGCAGGACAACCCGTCGGCCGTCCTGAAGGTGATGAACTGGCCGCCGCGCGGGTTGGTGCCCGCATACTGGTCGATGTTCGCGGCACTGAACTCATTGAAGTCGGGGAACCCGACCAGGCCGGGCGGGCCGGAAACGCCGGGCCGGACATTCACCGACGACGTCGACGTGTTCTGTTGCACTGCAGCGGTTCCGCCACACGCTGACAGTGCCGCCGCCGCGGTCAATCCGACGACCAATCGTCGCATCAGAACACCCAACTGCCCGACGGCTGGAGAACGAATCCGTGGTCATGCCACGAATCGATGCACGCGGTCAGACCGCCACCACCGACGACGCAGGTGGTGCCGTACGCCTCGAACGTGAGTTTTTGTCCGGGGTTCAGCACGGGATCCGTCGGCGCATCGCACGGTCGATCAGAGGTGGTGAACTTGAACGGCTCTGAGCGAGAAGCCATTTCGTTCGTCTGCAGCACCGAAGGGCACCCGGCGCCGGTGCCCGCAGGCACTCCCGGCAGATTCCCGCCACACCACTTGGTGCTGCCGATTGAACATGAGATCCCCTCCGGCGTGCTGAAGTACGCATAGCCGTTCGACCCCGGGTCCGGCCTGGTATAGCTGGCGGGGGTCCCCACCTCGGTGAAGCCGTTCAGGTCCGGGAACCCCGGCGGCGCGGCGCCTGCCGGTGCCGCAACGGTTGTCGCGGTGATCACGGCAGCAGCGGCCGCGGTGAGTCGCGTCGATGCTGTGCGAAGTGTCCTCACGGGTGTTCACCGTCCCTCGTCAGTGCTGAACTTGCACGTTGGTGGTGTAGGTCTTCGGGTTGTACGGTTTCGGCGGCTGGCCATCCCAGCCTGGTGGGTCCTCCCATGTGCTCACCCGAAGTTGCACCTGTTCGACTCCTGTCACCGGATCGTAGGTGGTGTCGACGACGGTCGGCCCGTACGGCGGCGCACCCTGCGGCCAATTGGATTGCGGCCCAGGCGGGAACAGGTTGGTGGGTTGCGCGTTCAGCAGGCCTTCCGGCGTGCTGGCGGTGATGGCGGTGACGGGTTGCCGATTGCCGCCGGGCACGACGTCGTTGGAGCCGACGACCATGAAGCCGCCGCCTTTGAGCGCGACGACCTGACTCTCGCGGTTGCCAGGCAGCCCCTTGATCTCGCCGACGGGGCGAACCGTGTTCACCCACCCGTTCGGATTCGCCGGGTTGATGGGATCGGATGTGTAGAGCATCCGAGTTCCACTGCGCGGGTCCGGATTTCCGATGATGACCATGCGGTTGGTCTTGAGGTCGTAGGCTCCGCTCGCCTGCGAGACACCGGGGAGCACCCCGATGCTCGTCGACGGATCGGACAGGTCCACCACGGTGGTATCGGGAACGGCGTACCCCTCTTCGGGTTTGCGGTCGTAAGGAACTTCGCCGTACATCGCGTACTGCTTGCCGTCGGGTCCGACGATGGTTCCTGTCGGCAGCGGGCGCACCTCGTCCTTACCCGGCGGGTTCCCGACGTCAAGCGGATTGCGCTCACCGTTCAGCGTCGGATAGCCGGTCCTGCCGTCGCCACTGATCACGACGTCGCTGCCGGGCAGGGTGGCGTTCAAGTCGGCCTTGTCCTGCTCGTAGGTCATTGGTCCTGCCGGGCCGCTGACTCGTGGCTCGCCGGTCGGCGCGCCGCGGGAGCCGGGGCCGCTCGGCCCGCCAAGCGTGAAGTCACGCAGGGCCTGCGAGATCGGCTTGAGCGTTGCGGCAATCCGTTCGTCGTCGGCGGCCAGCCGCATCGCTTCGCCTTGGATGTCGGCCTGCATCTGCGACGCCTGAACATGGCGCAGCACGCTGAGCGGGATGCTGAATACGCGCGGCAGCCGGTCGGTGACGGTGAGTTGCTCGCTGACCGAGAAGAATTGCCGCTCGGCGTTATTGATCGCGCTCAGGGTCACCCGCTTGTCGTCGGCAAGCGTGGCGGCACCGTTTCCGGCGATCTGTGCGGCCTGCCTGAGATGGTCGGCCGCGCCGCGAACGGCGACCAACTGGGTGAAGACCAGATCGCGGGCCGCGTCGGCTGAAGTGCCCTGCCACGGCGCATTGCCGAGGGACTGGACGGCCTTGTTGAACACGTCTTCGGTGTGCACGGCCTGCGAAAGCCATTGACCCGCGGCCAGCTGCAAATGGTCGAACCGCCACGATTCGACTCGCGATCGAGTGGGCATGGTCACCATCGGCGGGGCCTCAGCGCGGCATGGTGGTGGACAGTCTGTCAGCGCCATGGGCGTCCGCGGATCGGTACGCGCGAGCCGCCGCAGCCAACGAGTCCGCGAGGCCGAGCAGATGGTCGGCACATGTCTTGACCATGTGGTCCGCCGATGCCGTCAACTCGGACACCGCTTCGCCGCTCGGCTGGTCGGCCACCGGCGCGGATTCGTGCACGGTGGCGGAGCGGGTCAATTCGTCGCTCAACTGCGCGAAGTCGCGGGCCACGGCCTCCAATGCCGCCGCGTCCACCCCAAGTGCACCGGTCACCCCTCCACCTTAGTGGGCCTGACCTGCACCGACTTGCACCAATTCCGCTTCACCCCGATTAGGAGCACGTTCTTGCTGTCGGTTAGCCTGACGAATTAACACCTGTCAGGAGGTCTGGTCAATGGTCGATCCGCGGACTCCGGTCGTCGTCGGTGTCGGCCAGTTCACCGAACGCATCGACGACGCCGACTACCGAGGCATGTCGGCGGTGGAACTCGCCACCGAGGCCGCGCGCGCCGCGCTGGCCGATACGGGCGCTGATGTCGGTGCCGTCGCGCGGGCCATCGACACGGTGTTCGGGCTGCGCCAGTTCGAGATCTCGGGGCCGATGCCCGCCAAACTCGGCAAGTCGAACAACTATCCCCGGTCGGTCATGCAACGGGTCGGCGGCGACCCCGCTCGGGTGGTGCTCGAACCTGTCGGCGGTCAGGGTCCGCAGAAGCTGGTCACCGAAGCGGGTAACTCGATCTTGTCGGGCGAGGCGGACGTCGTGATGATCATCGGGTCGGAACCCGGGTCGACGGCGAAGTACTTCGCAAGAAAGGACGACAAACCCGATTTCACCGAACACGTCGAGGGCCAACTCGAAGACCGTGGGCATCAGATCTTCAGCTTCATCGACGACTACACGATTCAGCACGGGCTGACCGGCGCGCCGGTGCAGTACGGATTGTTGGAGAACGCCCGTCGGGCCCGGCTGGGGCTGAGCATCTCGGACTACCGCAAGCAGATGGCCGAACTCTTCGCGCCGATGTCGAAAGTGGCTGCCAAGAATCCTTTTTCGTCGTCGCCGGTGGAACGTTCGGTCGACGAGATCGTCACCGTCAGCGACGACAACCGGATGATCTGCGACCCGTATACACGCCTGCTCGTTGCACGCGACCAGGTGAACCAGGGCGCCGCGGCGATCGTGATGTCGGTCGAGGCGGCCCGTCGACTCGGCGTGCCGCAAGACAAGTGGGTGTATCTACACGGCCATTCGGACATGGTCGAGCAGGCGACGCTGGACCGTGCCGACCTCGGCGTCAGCCCGGCCTCGGCGATGGCGGTGCGAGAAGCCTTGCGGGTGGCTGGGATCGGTGTCGACGACATCGCCACATTCGACCTCTACAGCTGCTTCCCGTTCCCGGTCTTCGTGGCCTGCGAGGCGCTCGGTATCGACGGTGACGATCCGCGTGGGCTGACGCTGACCGGCGGACTGCCGTATTTCGGCGGCCCCGGCAACAGCTACTCACTGCACGGCATCGCCGAGACGGTGATCGAAATGCGCGACGCGCCAGGAAAATTCGGCTTCGTCGGCGCCAACGGCGGCATCATGAGCAAGTATTCGGTCGGCATCTACTCCACCGCGCCTGTCGACTGGCGGACCGACCGCTGCGGTGAGCTGAACAAGGAAATCGCTGCCCTGCCGAAGGTCCCGGTGACCCGCGCGCCGGACGGCGCCGCGACGATCGAGACGTACTCGGTGCGATACGACTGGCCGATCCGCACCGGAATCGTCGTCGGCCGTCTGACCGCCGACAACTCCCGTTTCATGGCCACCACCGAGGATGACGACCTGGTCGCGTTGATGACGGACGGAGACCCGCTGGGCGCCGCGATCACGGTGTGGTCCACCGACAACGGCAACCGCGCTAGCCTCGCTTAGTCCGCGACACCCTGCCCCGGGATTCGAGGCGATTGTGCTTCGGCTGGTTGCCGTTTCGCCGGCGATGCCCGGTGTGCGGATCGTCGAAAAGCCGGGCGATGAGTGGGCTGATGGATGGCATGTCATGTCCTTTCGATCGACAGTGCACGCTCACCCGTGAACTGTCGTCGCGCGTCGGTGACGCGTCATGCGTAGACCGCTACCCGCTTTCTTCGCGCCACTACTCGACGGCCGACAAGCCCTAGACGAGCGCGGCCAGCTTGCCTGCGAGGCGCTCCACGTAGCCGGCGACGTCGTCGGCGGACTTGTCGGGAAGCCCGAAGAGCACCTCGGTCACGCCCAGATCCGCCCAGCGGGCCAGCTTCTCGGGATCTGGCTTGAAGTCCAGCGCGACGATCTGCGGCGCTCCTTCGCGGTCGGCGGCGGCCCAGGTGTCCTGCAGCAGCTTGACCGGCGCGTCGATGTCGAAGTCGCGCGGGGTGGTGATCCAGCCGTCGGCGCTGCGGGCGATCCACTTGAAGTTCTTCTCGGTACCCGCCGCACCGACGAGCACGGGGATGTGCTGCTGGAAGGGCTTCGGCCAGGCCCAGCTGGGCCCGAAGTTGACGAATTCGCCCTCGTACGAAGCCTCTTCCTCGGTCCACAACGCGCGCATGGCTTCCAGGTACTCCCGCAGCATGGTGCGCCGTCGTCCCGGAGGCACGTTGTGGTCGGCCAATTCGTCTGTGTTCCAACCGAATCCGACACCCACGCTGACCCGTCCACCGGACAGGTGGTCCAGCGTCGCGATCGACTTGGCCAACGTGATCGGGTCGTGTTCCACCGGTAACGCCACCGCCGTCGACAACCGCACCCGCGAGGTGACCGCGCAGGCCGCGCCGAGCGACACCCACGGATCCAGGGTGCGCATGTAGCGGTCGTCGGGCAGTGTCTCGTCGCCGGTGGTGGGGTGCGCGGCCTGCCGCTTGATCGGAATGTGGGTGTGTTCGGGCACGTAGAACGTGGTGAAGTCGTGGTCGTCGGCGAGTTTGGCCGCCGCCGCGGGGGTGATACCGCGGTCGCTGGTGAAAAGTACGAGCCCGTAGTCCATGTCATGAATTAGAACGTGTTCTAGTCCCTCGGGCAAGGGTTTGGGGTGGCCAGGTAGTCCCGGGTGAGCAGAAATGCGTAGCTGTCTACTCGCGACCGGGGCATGACCCAACGGCATGGTTCACGGTGTGGGAACCGGGGGGAACACCAGAGAAACCAAGCTGCGCGAGTGGTTTCGCCGCTACCTGCCGTGCGAGATAGCCGGCACGGTGGGGGAGTTGGGCGGTGCGGCGCTCGCCTATGTGATGACGGGCTCGCTGGCCGCCGCGGCGATCACCGCGACCGTCGGCGCGTCGGTGGGCTATTACGCGGCGGCCTATCTCGGCGCGTTCCGCTGGAGCTACCGGGGCAACCGCCACCGGCCGTGGCTGTCGCGTGTGACGGTGTCGGTGTTGTTGGCGCTGCGCAGCGTGGCAGTGGAGTTCGGCCCGGCAGAGCTGATCGACAGCGTGGCGATCAGACCCGCCGCGTTCTACGCAGGGCCGCTGATCTTCGACAACACGATCACCGGCTGGATCTTCGGCAAGCTGGTCTCTGATCTCGCGTTCTATCTGTTCGCGATCACCAGCTACGAGCGATTCAAACCCCTGCTGATCGAGCGTCAGGCAGATACGGAGGAGGTGAGAAGTGCACCCGGACTGGCGGCAGAAGCTGTGTGAACGGCTGCGGCCGGACGCCGATCTGTTCACCGCATTGGCCGAACGCCACGGCACACCGTTGCTGGTGCTGCGGCCGCATCTGGTGGCGCGCCGTTATCGCGAGCTGGCCGCCCGGCTGCCCGGCTTCCAGTTGCACTATGCGGTCAAGGCGTGTCCGCATCCGCTCGTGGTGTCGACGGTCGCGATATGCGGCGGCGGTTTCGACGTCGCGACAGATGCCGAGGTCGATCTGTTGGGTCAGCTCAGCGTGCCGATGGACCGCTGCATCCACACCAATCCGATCAAGAAGCCGACCGACATCGATAAGGCATATGCCGCGGGCATTCGGACGTTCGTCGTCGAAAACCCAACAGAGGCAGAAAAATTCGCGGGCCGGCCGGAAGACATCGAGTTGCTGGTGCGGCTGGCCTTCCGTAACCCGTCGGCCAAATCCGATCTGTCGTCGAAGTTCGGGGTCCAGCCCGCCGACGCCGACCTGCTCGTCAAGCACGTCATCGCCGCCGGCGTCCAGTTCGCCGGGTTCAGCTTCCACGTCGGCAGCCAGGGCTCGTCGCCCCAGCCCTATGCCACGGCGCTGCGCGGCACGTTGGACCTGATCGCGCACATCGATCGCAGCCTCGGCGTGGCGAGTCGGGTCATCGACATCGGCGGCGGCTTCCCTGTCGCCTACCGCGATCCGGTGCCCGGCCTTGACGAGATTGCCGACGTCATCGACACTGCGCTCGGCCGGTCCCGTGACGACTTCACGTTGCTGGCGGAACCCGGGCGATACCTGGCCGCCGACTGCATGACGTTGCTCACCGGCGTCGTCGGCAGCGCCCAGCGTGATGGTGAGCCGTGGCACTACCTCGACGACGGCCTCTACGGCAGCTACTCCAACGTGATGACCGAGGACGTGCACCCGCCGATCGTCGCCCTGCGTGAGCTGACCGACGTGACGGCGGAACAGGAACCGGTGACACTGGCCGGGCCGACGTGCGACAGCGCCGACGTGATCGCCCGCGGCTACCCGATGCCCGCGTTGAACGTCGGCGACGTCGTCGTCAGCCCGATGATGGGCGCCTACACCAGCGTGACGTCGTCGCGGTTCAACGGGATCCCGGCCACGCCGATCGTCATGGGCTAGCCGGGGTGACGTGTCACCAGCGGGCGGCCACGTTCTGCGCGATCTGGTTGGCAATCTTCAACGCCGAGTCGGCGGGGTTGGCGCTGCATGTGTTGATGTCGATGACGACGTTGTTCTTCAACGACATGGCGCGCCCACAGCCCCATCCCGGGGCGGCGGCATTCAGCTCGGTCACTGTGGTGCTCAGCGTGCCGTCGGCGTACTCGATCGGACCGACCGACCACTGGGAGTTGCTCTGCAGGTGGGTGTACTGCTGACAAGCCCGCCATCGCAGCGCCGAGTCATTGACGAAGGCCGCGGCCGTGTCGACGAGAGAGAACAACACCACAGCCTGTTTGAGGTAGTGCGTGAACTGGTCGCCGTCGTTGAAGCTTTGATCAAGCTCAGCTTGGAAGCCGCTGTTGGCGTACACCGCGGCCTCTGCGGCGCCGTCCAAGGGCAGGCACTCGGGCGGCGCCATGGTCGCGCTGTTGTCGGACATCGACGTCTCGGTGTTGGTTACCGCCATTGCGGTGGCCCCCATGGCGGCGTTGACCTGCTCGACCGTCAGCAGCAGACCGGGCAGTTCCCGCTCGACCAGCGGACGGGGGATCATCGACGTGATCGCGGAGGGCATCACGGCCCTGCCCCCGGTCGTCGCACATCCGCTCGCCACGGCGCAGATCAGCGCAACGGCTAGCGCAACCGCAGGTTGGCGCATCCTTTCTTCCTCCCCGTTACTCGCCTAACAAACCTCCCGAAGGTCATAGTGCAATAGGCACGCTGACGTTCTCGTCGAATCGGCGGGGATATCCGATAACAATGGCCATCTGTTCTGATAACAGCCCGGTGAAGCGCATCTCACATGCAGTACAGCTGAGTCACAGTTGCGAACAGTGTTGCGTTACCCGTAGAGACGAGGCATCGATCGCGGCACCATGGGGCATGCGACGTAGCGAAGTGCGGCACGACACGCTGACTGCCCCAGCGGATCTGCACCGCGACGAGGTCCGTGCGCTGGCCGAACGGCAAGCGCACTCGCAGGTGACTGCCGACGAAGTCGTGTCCTTCGTGCATCTTCATGGCTCGCAGCCGGCCGATTCCGTTGGGGCCGAAAAGATCTGGCGCTTCAGCTATCACGTCACCACTCGTGACGACACACCCGCTGACTGAGCGTTTCCGGACTTAGCCTCATGGCGAGCGTTACCCGCGGACGCCGCGCGTGCCAGTTGGTGGGATGTCACACCATGACGACCGAACGGATCGCAGACCACGTCAAATTCGCCTACTGGGTGCCAACGTCAGCGGCGGCCTGGTCACCAGCGACATCGAACAGCGCACCGATTGGAATTACGAATACAACGTCAAGCTCGCGCAGACCGCGGAGAACAACGGTTTCACCTACGCGCTGTCGCAGATTCGCTACGAGGCCAGCTACGGCGCCGAGTACCAGCATGAGTCGACCAGTTTCTCGCTGGCGCTGTAAGGGCCACGCAGAAGCTCAAGGTGATCGCCGCCGTCCACCCCGGGCTGTGGCAGCCCGGGGTGTTGGCCAAGCTCGGCGCGACCGCCGATCACCTTTCGGGCGGCCGGTTCGCGGTCAACGTGGTGTCCGGGTGGTTCAAAGACGAGTTCACCCACCTCGGCGAGCCGTGGCTCGAGCACGACGAGCGGTACCGCCGCAGCGCCGAGTTCCTGCAGGTGTTGCGCAAGATTTGGACCGAAGTTCGATGCCGGCTCGCCGGCGAAGACGACGTTGACTTACGCGGCGACTTCTACCGCATCCACGACTTCACGTTGAAGCCAAAGCCGCTGAACACGCCGGAGCGGCCCAACCCCGAGTTGTTCCAGGGCGGCAACTCCACGGCCGCGCGCCGCAACGGCGGCTATTACGCCGACTGGTACTTCTCCAACGGCAAGGATTTCGACGGCCTGACCGAGCAGGTCGTCGAGGTGCGTGAACATGCAAGGGACGCCGGCCGTGAGGTGCGGTTCGGGTTGAACGGGTTCATCATCGCCCGCGACACGGAAAAGGAGGCGCGCGAGACGTTGCGCGAGATCATCGCGAAGGCCAACCGTGCCGCAGTCGAAGGATTCCGCTCCGCCGTGCGACAGGCTGGCAACTCCACGTCGGACAGACGTGGCATGTGGGCCGATTCGTCGTTCGAAGACTTGGTGCAGTACAACGACGGATTCCGCACACGATTGATCGGCACACCGGAGCAGATTGCCGAACGCGTTGCCGCGTACCGCAAACGCGGTGTCGACCTGATCCTCGGCGGCTTCCTGCATTTCCAGGAAGAGATCGAGTACTTCGGCTCTCGCGTACTTCCGCTGGTGCGGGAAATCGAAGAATCCGAACAGGATTCGATCGATTCACCGGTGTTGGTGTCCGCCTGAGGCGCAGACGGCCGACGCCTTCACAACCCTTCACAACGGGGGTGCGCTAGCGTGGTTATCTGAATCGCTCAGGCCAGTACAGGAGAGGTCATGACCTACCCGCCCGGTAGCCCCGGATATCCACCCGCGCAGCAACCGACCACTCAGTTCGCAGCGCCCACTCAGCAGTTCGGCAAATTGCCGGAACCGGCGTCCGCTCCTGCCGCAGAGGGCCCGAGCAAGTTGCCCTTCTATCTGACCGCAGCGGTCGCAGCGCTCGGTCTCGCGGTCTACCTGTCGAGCTACGGCCCGCTGTTCGCCTCGGCGGGCACCGACCTGTTCACGCCGACGCTGCTCGACCTCGGCGTGGTGGCGTCCCTGCTCGCCGGGCTCATCGCCGGTGTCGCGCTGGTGCCCAGGCAGAAGGCGGCCCCAGCGGTGGTCGCGGTGCTGTCGGTGCTCGGCTTCCTGCTTGCCATCGCGATCGTGTTGACCGCGCCGGAGGGCGTCGAGATCAAGTGGGGGCTGTACCTGATCATCGCGTTCAGCGTGGTGCAGGCCATCGTCGCCGTCGCGGTGCTGTTGTTCGACGCGGGGGTCATCACGCCGCCGACACCGAAGCCGCGTTTCGACCAGCAGCAGCAGTACGGCCAGTACGGCGCGCCGGGACAGTACTACGGGCAGCCCCATCAGCCCGGCCCGCCGCCTCAGCAGCAGCAACAGCGCCCCGGTTACGGGTCGCCGTACGGCGGTGGCGGTTACCAAGGCGGCCCGTCGAGCGGCGGCTATTCGGGAGGCCCGCAAAGCGGTCCCCCGACACCGCCTACCGGCTTCCCGACCTACGGCCAGCCGCCGTCGTCGGGCAATGCAGGCAACGCAAGCAGCGCGCCGACGACACAGGTTCCCGCGCAGCCGTCGTCTTCCACACAGTCCGGCCCGCCTCCGTCGTAGTCTGGGCCGCGCGTGCGTCAACTTCGCGCGCGTGAGCTAGCGCGAGGAGCGGCCCCACCCGTGGACCAACGACCAGTCGGCACACGCCAGGCGCGTGAGCTGCTTCGGGTCGCATTCGGGCCGTCCATCGTGGCGCTCGTCGTGATCGCGGCGGTGGTGTTGCTGCAGTTGCTGATCGCCAACAGCGACATGACAGGCGCGCTCGGCGCGATCGCCAGCATGTGGCTGGGCGTGCACCAGGTGCCCGTCTCGATCGGCGGCAGCGAACTGGGTGTGATGCCGCTGCTGCCGGTGCTCGGGATGGTCTGGGGGACGGCGCGCACCACCGTGGTAGCCACGTCACCGGAACATTCGTGGTTTGTGACGCGCTGGGTCGTCGGTGCGGCGCTGGGTGGGCCGCTGCTGATCGCCGCGATCTCGCTGGCCGTCATCCACGACGCGGCTTCGGTGCTCACCGAACTGCAGACCCCCAACGCGTTGCGGGCGTTCGGCGGCGTGCTCGCCGTGCACGCGATCGGCGCCGCGATCGGCGTCGGCTCGCGCATCGGGCGGCGGACCTTGACGGCGTCACCACTGCCCAACTGGTTGCCGGACGCGGTCCGCGCGGCGACGGCCGGGGTGCTGGCCCTTTTCGGCTTGTCCGGTGTGGTGATGGTGGGCTCGCTGATCGTGCACTGGTCGACCATGCATGACCTGTATGCCATCACCGACTCGGTGTTCGGGCAGTTCAGCCTGACCGTGCTGTCGGTGCTCTACACACCGAACGTGATGGTGGGCGCCGCAGCGGTGGCAGTCGGATCAAGCGCGCACGTCGGCCTCGCCACGTTCAGTTCGTTCACGGTGTTCGGCGGCGACATCCCTGCGCTGCCGGTGCTGGCGGCGGTCCCGTCGCCACCGCTCGGACCGGTCTGGGTGGCGCTGCTGATCGCCGCGGCGGTGTCCGGCGTCGCACTCGGCCAGCAGTGCGCGCGCAGGCCGCTGCCGCCCCTGCACGCGTTGGGCAAGTTGGTCGTCGCCGCCGCCCTCGCGGCGCTGGCGATGGCGCTGTTGGGCGTCGCGGCCGGCGGCAGGCTCGGAAATTTCGGGGACGTCGGCGTCGACCAGGTCACCTTCGGGCCCGCGGTCTTCCTGTGGTTCGTCGGCATCGGCGCGCTCACGGTGGTGATGTCCGGAGGCATTGGGCGACAGCCGAAGCGCATCAAGCCGGCGCCCGAGCCAGAGCCCGAACCCGAGCCGGTCGTGGTCGCCGACGAGCCGGAGCCACTGCCGGACGAGCCCGAGTCCGACGCGGCGGAGCCCGAGCCGGTCCGCTACGAGCGGGCGGCAGCGGTCGAATACCGGGAGGACCTCGATGACCCCGAGGACCACTTCGTTGCTGACGACGACGCCGCACACGACGGTAAGGGCGAACCCGCCGAGTAGGCACCCACTATTGTCGAAGCGTGCAGCAACCGCTTCGTGTGCCCCAAAGCGCACCTGCGCGGGTCCTGGTGCTGGCGTCGGGAACCGGTTCGCTGCTCGAGTCGTTGCTCGCGGCCGCGGTCGGCGACTATCCGGGACGAATCGTCGCGGTGGGTGCGGACCGGAAGTGCCGGGCGCTCGACGTCGCGGCGGACGCCGGCCTGCCGACATTCGCAGTGCGGCTGGGTGATCACCCGAACCGCGATGCCTGGGACCGAGCGTTGACCGATGCCGCCGCTGCTCACGAACCGGATCTGGTGGTGTCGGCTGGTTTCATGAAAATCCTTGGTCCGCAGTTTCTTTCCCGGTTCCTCGGTCGTATCGTCAACACCCACCCCGCCCTGCTGCCCGCGTTTCCCGGCGCGCACGCGGTAGCCGAGGCGCTGGACTACGGGGTCAAGGTGACCGGCTGCAGCGTGCACCTGGTCGACGCGGGCACCGACACCGGGCCGATCCTTGCTCAGCAGCCCGTGCCCGTCCTCGACGACGACGATGAGGCGACGCTGCACGAGCGCATCAAGGTGGTCGAACGACGGCTACTGGTGGACGTTTTAGAAGCGCTGGCCACCCGCGGCGTGACCTGGACCGGACGAAAGGCAACCATAGGATGACAGCAGACGGGCGCAGGCAGATCCGCCGCGCACTGATCAGCGTCTACGACAAGACCGGGCTGGCCGAACTGGCCCGCGGCCTACACGATGCGGGCGTCGACATCGTCTCGACGGGCTCGACCGCCAAAACGATTGCGGGCGCCGGTGTTCCGGTCACGCCCGTCGAGCAGGTGACGGGTTTCCCCGAGGTGCTCGACGGCAGGGTCAAGACCCTGCACCCACACGTGCATGCCGGTCTGCTCGCCGATCAACGCAAACCCGAACATGTTTCGGCGCTTGCCGATCTCGGCATCGCGGCCTTCGAACTGGTGGTGGTGAACCTGTATCCGTTCACCGAGACGGTCGACTCCGGCGCGAGCGTCGACGAATGCGTCGAACAGATCGACATCGGCGGCCCGTCGATGGTGCGGGCCGCCGCGAAGAACCATCCCAGCGTCGCCGTGGTGGTCGACCCGTTGGGATACGACGGCGTGCTAGCCGCCGTGCGCGCTGGCGGGTTCACGCTCGCGGAGCGAAAAAAGCTGGCATCACTGGCTTTTCGGCATACCGCCGAGTATGACGTTGCGGTGGCGTCGTGGATGGGTTCGGTGCTGGCACCCGCGGACGACGGGGCACCGTCGTCCTTACCGTCCTGGCTCGGTGCGACATGGAGGCGGTCAGCAGTGCTGCGCTACGGCGAGAACCCGCACCAGCAGGCCGCGCTGTATCGCAACGACGCCGTGTGGCCGGGTCTGGCGCAGGCCGAGCAGCTGCACGGAAAAGAGATGTCCTACAACAACTACACCGATGCAGACGCGGCCTGGCGCGCCGCGTTCGACCACGAGGACATCTGCGTGGCGATCATCAAGCACGCCAACCCCAGCGGCATCGCGATCTCGTCGGTGTCGGTGGCCGACGCGCACCGCAAGGCCCACGAATGTGATCCGCTGTCGGCATTCGGCGGAGTGATCGCCGCGAACACCGCGGTCAGCGTTGAGATGGCGGAAACGGTCGCCGAGATCTTCACCGAGGTGATCATCGCGCCCGCCTATGAGCCCGGTGCGGTGGAAGTGCTTGCGCGCAAGAAGAACATCCGCGTTCTCGTCGCCGCTGAGCCGCAGCAGGGGGGCAGCGAGTTCCGGCAGATCAGCGGCGGTTTGCTGCTGCAACAGCGCGACGCAATCGACGCGCAGGGTGACGATCCGGTCAACTGGACGTTGGCAACCGGTTCGCCGGCGGACCCGGAGACGTTGGCGGACTTGAAGTTCGCGTGGCGGACATGCCGCGCCGTGAAATCCAACGCGATCGTCGTGGCCAAGGGCGGCGTGACCGTCGGCGTCGGCATGGGACAGGTGAACCGCGTCGACGCGGCCAGGTTGGCAGTCGAGCGCGGCGGCGAAAGGGTGTCGGGCGCCGTCGCGGCATCAGATGCGTTCTTCCCGTTCCCTGACGGGCTCGAGACACTGACGGCGGCCGGGGTGAAGGCGATCGTGCACCCGGGGGGTTCGATGCGTGACGACGTGGTGACCGAAGCCGCGGCCGAGGCCGGGATCAGCCTGTACCTCACTGGCGCTCGGCACTTCGCGCATTGACACTCGTGATGACGGTGTCGAGGGCGGCCGCGGTGGTACTCGCGATGTCGACGCTTCTGGTCGCGTCGTGCACGCGCTATGTCGACGACGCGCGGGCAGTGGCCGCCGCCGACCGGTCGCCGCTGTCCGACGCATCGCAGTGCGAATCGGTCGACGTCCCGCTGACCACGGTCCCGGGCCGCAGAGACGACGAACCGGTGATGAAGATTCCGCAGCCCCAGGGATGGGTCCGGTCGACGAAACTGGACTCGGAGCTGTTCCGGTTCGCGATGGTCAACAGAAGTCTCACTGTCGACGGCTTCGCCCCGAACGTCGTGGTGACGTTGGAGAGCGCGCTGGGTTTCCAGCATCCCGCCGACGTGTTCGACACCCAGCGCGACGCGCTGGAATCGGGGTTCGGAGCCACCGATCTGCGTGTCAGCGAGCACACGTTGTGCGGTCAGCCCGCCGAGACGGTGCAATATCTGACACCGGTGATGGGCAACCTCGCCACACATCCGGGCACCGTGGTGATCGCTGTGATGCACACCGATGACCGGACGTACGCCGCGAGCGTAACGATCCAGACCGCGAACCCCGGCGACCCCGTCTACCAGCGGGACGCCGAGGCGATCCTGACCGGATTCCAGTTTCTGCCGCCGCAGGGGCAGTGACGCCAAGGGGTGCTGACACCCACGGGCCCCGATGGAGTCGTAGCGTGGAGTGGTGACCCAACCTCATGATCTGCCCCGGACCGTTGGCGAGCTGAAGGCCGCCGGCCATCGCGAGCGGGGCGTCAAAGCCGAAATGCGGGAGAACTTGCTGGCCGCGCTGGCCGAGGGGCGCGACCCGTGGCCCGGCATCCTCGGCTTCGAGGACACCGTGATCCCTCAGTTGGAGCGTGCTCTGATCGCCGGGCACGACGTGGTGCTGCTCGGTGAACGCGGCCAGGGCAAGACGCGACTGCTGCGCGGGTTGACCGGTCTGCTCGACGAGTGGACACCGGTGATCGACGGTGCCGAACTCGGCGAGCATCCCTACACCCCGATCACGCCCGAGTCGATCCGGCGCGCCGCCACTCTCAAGGACGACCTGCCCGTGGCGTGGCGGCACCGCAGCGAGCGGTACACCGAGAAGCTGGCCACCCCGGATACCAGCGTCGCCGACCTTGTCGGCGACATCGACCCGATCAAGGTGGCCGAGGGCCGCAGCCTCGGCGACCCCGAGACCATCGCCTACGGCCTGATCCCGCGGGCGCATCGCGGCATCGTCGCAATCAACGAGTTGCCCGACCTTGCCGAGCGCATCCAGGTGTCGATGCTGAACGTGATGGAGGAGCGCGACATTCAGGTGCGCGGCTACACGCTACGGCTTCCGCTCGACGTCGTGGTGGTGGCGAGCGCCAACCCCGAGGACTACACCAACCGCGGCCGCATCATCACTCCGCTGAAGGACCGGTTCGGTGCCGAGATCCGAACGCATTACCCGCTGCAACTCGAAGCGGAGGTGGGCGTGATCAAACAAGAGTCGCATCTGGCGGCGGAGGTGCCCGAGTATCTGCTGCAGGTGCTTGCCCGGTTCGCTCGCCATCTCCGCGAATCGCATTCGATCGACCAGCGTTCAGGCGTCTCGGCGCGGTTCGCAATCGCCGCCGCCGAAACCGTCGCCGCCGCAGCGCGACACCGCTCCGCCGTGCTCGGCGAATCCGATCCGGTGGCCCGCGTGTGCGACCTCGACACCGTGGTGGATGTGCTGCGCGGCAAGCTGGAGTTCGAGTCCGGCGAGGAGGGCCGTGAGCAGGCGGTGCTCGAGCATCTGCTGCGGCGGGCCACCGCCGATACCGCGCAGCGGTTGCTCGGCGGCATCGACGTGGGGCCGCTGGTCACCGCGATCGAGAACGGCTCCGCGGTCTCCACTGGCGAACGTGTCTCGGCGCGAGCCGTTTTGGACGCGGTGCCGGAAGTGCCCGCGATCGCCCAGGTGCAGCAGCGCCTCGGCGCGAAGTCCGACGGCCAACGTGCCGCCGCGGTGGAATTGGCGTTGGAGGCGCTGTATCTGGCCAAGCGCATCGACAAGGTTTCTGGAGAAGGCGAAACGGTCTATGGCTAAATCCGGGCACGGCCACTCGTCGCGGTATTCGCGATACACCGGCGGGCCGGACCCGCTGGCGCCGCCGGTCGACCTGCGTGAGGCGCTGGAGCAGATCGGTAAGGACGTGATGGAGGGCAGTTCGCCGCGGCGCGCGCTTTCGGAGCTGATGCGGCGCGGCACCAGGAACATGCGCGGGGCCGACCGGCTGGCCGCCGAGGCCAACCGTCGGCGCCGGGAGCTGCTGCAGCGCAACAACCTCGACGGCACTCTGCAGGAGATCAAGAAACTGCTCGACGAGGCCGTGCTGGCCGAACGCAAGGAATTGGCCCGCGCGCTCGACGACGACGCGAGATTCAACGAGATGCGGATCGAGTCGCTGCCGCCGTCGCCGGCGAAGGCCGTGCAGGAACTGTCCGACTACGACTGGCGCAGCCAAGAGGCGCGCGAAAAGTACGAGCAGATCAAGGATCTGCTCGGCCGCGAGATGCTCGACCAGCGGTTCGCCGGGATGAAGCAGGCGCTGGAGAACGCCACCGATGAGGACCGTCAACGCGTCAACGAGATGCTCGACGACCTGAACGATTTGTTGGACAAGCATTCCCGCGGCGAGGACACCCAGCAGGATTTCGACGACTTCATGGCCAAGCACGGCGAGTTCTTCCCGGAGGGCCCGAAGAATGTCGATGAACTGCTCGATTCGCTGGCTCAGCGCGCGGCAGCGGCGCAGCGCTTCCGCAACAGTTTGTCGGCCGACCAACGTGCCGAGCTGGATGCCTTGGCGCAACAGGCATTCGGCTCACCGTCGTTGATGAACGCGCTGAACCGGCTCGACGCGCACCTGCAGGCGGCGCGACCGGGCGAGGACTGGACGGGCTCGTCGCGATTCTCGGGCGACAATCCGATGGGAATGGGCGAGGGAGCACAGGCGATGGCCGACATCGCGGAGCTCGAACAACTCGCCGAGGCGCTGTCGCAGAGCTACGCGGGTGCGACGATGGAGGACGTCGACCTCGACATGCTGGCCCGCCAGTTGGGCGAAGAGGCGGCCGTCGACGCGAAGACTCTGTCGGAACTCGAGCGGGCACTGATGGACCAGGGTTTCCTGGACCGCGGCTCCGACGGTCAGTGGCGGCTTTCTCCCAAGGCGATGCGCCAACTGGGACAGACCGCGTTACGTGATGTGGCGCAACAACTCTCGGGTCGGCACGGCGAGCGGGACACCCGCCGCGCGGGTGCCGCAGGAGAGTTGACCGGCGCGACGCGGCCGTGGTCGTTCGGCGACACCGAGCCGTGGAACGTCACCCGCACGCTGACGAACGCGGTGCTGCGTCAGGCCGGAGCCGCTACGGCGGCGACATCAGACCCCGGAGCTGGGGTCGCCGAAGTGCCGATGAGGATCACCGTCGACGACGTCGAGATCTCCGAGACCGAGACCCGCACACAAGCCGCGGTGGCGCTGTTGGTGGATACCTCGTTCTCGATGGTGATGGAGAATCGGTGGCTGCCGATGAAGCGCACAGCGTTGGCGCTCAACCATCTGGTCAGCACCCGCTTCCGCTCGGATGCATTGCAGATCATCGCGTTTGGCCGTTACGCGCGCACGGTGACCGCCGCAGAGCTGACCGGCCTGGAGGGCGTCTACGAGCAGGGCACCAACCTGCATCATGCGCTGGCGCTCGCCGGACGCCACCTGCGCCGCCACCCCAATGCCCAGCCGGTGGTGCTCGTCGTCACCGACGGCGAGCCGACCGCGCACCTCGAGGACTTCGGCGGGGACGGAAGTTCGTCTGTGTTCTTCGACTATCCGCCGCACCCGCGCACAATCGCTTTCACCGTCAAGGGGTTCGACGACGTGGCCCGGCTTGGCGCTCAGGTGACGATCTTCCGGCTCGGCAGCGATCCAGGTCTGGCCCGGTTCATCGATCAGGTCGCGCGTCGCGTCGAAGGCCGGGTGGTGGTGCCCGATCTGGACGGGTTGGGCGCAGCCGTCGTCGGCGACTACCTGCGGTCGCGCCGCAGGCGCTGATTCGATCAGGCGGCCTTGCGCTTCTTGCGTTTGACGGCGACGCTGCCCCACAGCGAGAAGCCGCGGATCCGCACGCACGGCGCGCCGGGGGAACCTTCGCCGTTGACCTCCTGGTCGAACGTTCCCATCACGCCCACGCCGCGCAGGTCGACGTTGACTTCGGGCGGTACCAGGATGGTCTGGCCGCCCATGATCGAGTACGAGTGGATCTCGACGTCGGGTGACGTGAAATCGGCATACCGCAAATCCACCACGCCGCCGCCCCACAGGGCGAAGGTTGTCAACCGCTTGGGCACATTCCAGCGGCCGCGGCGCTCGAAGCCGCTCATGATCGCCAGCAGCAGAGTCGACGGTGCGGGCCGACACGGACCGCCGCCGGGTGCCCTGGTGACTGCACCGGGTAGGTCGGCGCTGATGCGGTCGAGTTCGTCGTAGGTCTGCGCGGCATACGCCTTGGTCAGCCGGTCTTCGTATTCGCTCAGCGGCAACCGGCCTTGGGCGGCGGCGTCGGTGAGCAACTGCGCCACCTGAATCCGATCGGTGTCTGCAGCACGCATCGAACTGTTCCGCGACGCTGGAGTGCTCATCGACATCGAGCCTACGACTAACGCTGGCACATGCAAGGTCGTTGGCCAAACTGTGCTCTCGGTCATTCCGGCGAAGCAGCTAGATGAGCAAACTTTAGATGGTCTCGGCCAGGTAGTCGGCAAAGCCGATGGTGCCCACCGGGTTGTCAGGAACCAGGTTCGCACCCGATCGGAAACCTGCGGCGATGCGCCCTGGCGCCGGTAGCTCCACGATGGGTCGACGGCCGCCTCGGGCGCTCAAGTAGGTGCGGGCCAAATCGGCGTGGGTGTGCACGGCCGGACCGCCGATGTCGGGAACCCGTCCTGCGGGTTCGCCGTCGATCAACTCGACCAGCCGCATGGTGACGTCACGGGTGTCGATGGGCTGGAACCGCACGCCCTTCAATGACCACAGCAGCGGGGAGAACCGCTGGATCGTGAAAGTCATCATGACCAGATCGTGAAACTGCGTCGCGCGCAGCACCGTATGTCCGATGCCGGAGGCCCGCAAGGTTTCCTCGACGCACAACTTGGTCTTGTAATACGGCAAAGGGATCCGGTCGATGCCGACGATCGACACGTACACAATGTGATCAACGCCCGCCCGACGCGCCGCTGTGATGAGGTTCTCGGTCGAGGTGACGTCCTTATCGGCGGTGCCCTGAGTGGCGCAATGCAACACCACATTCACGCCGTCGACGGCGGCGTCCACACCGGTGTTGCTCAACAGGTCGCCCTGTGCCCAGTGCACACCCGTGTAGCCGACATGACTGTGTCGGCTCATCGCGCGTACGTGATGTCCGGCTTCCGTCGCCGCGCCAACCAGCTTCCGGCCCAAAGTGCCGGTGGCGCCGGTGACGAGGACGTGGCGACTCATCGGTCGCCTAGCCTACGCGCCGACTGAAAAGAAAACGGGCACCTACGCGCATGCGCAAGTGCCCGCTGACTGGCATTGAAAACTACTCGGGGCTGCGCGGCCCATTCAAGAAGTCGCCGATGCTGTTGACGAACGTTTGGGGCTGGTCCAGGATTCCGAGCCCATCGCGACCTCCGTCGTCAGTCGGATTCCCGTTCAGGAAACGATCGAGGTTGTACGCCGGGCTGACTGTCATTGCGAAAGTCCCGGCCTGCTCGTTGGCAACGCACACGACACGTGCCGGTGTCAACGGAGGCGTGAAACCGGGGTCACTCGGATCCGCGCAGTCGGCCTGGGCCGGCGCAGCTGCCATCAAACCAGCGGTTCCCAGAGCGCCGATGGCGCCTGCAGCGGCTGTAATCAGTGTTCGCTTCATGAGACGTCTCCTCGACTCAGATGGGCGCCCCGTACGCCCTTAACCGATCTTAACTACCCATGGTATTGTGTGTTTAACCAATTTAACGGTAGCGAAAATAATATTACCGCGCTGAAGACAGATTGGCGCACAAATATTGCGCCTGAATTACGGCTACGGGTCAATCCAACTAGGTCGCCGTTTCTGCAGGAATGCCATCATGCCTTCGCGCGCCTCCTCCGAGACGAACAGCCGTGCCGACTCCTCCGACAGCTCCTCGGCGTGCCGGTCGAAGGCCTCCAGAATCGCCGCGGTCGTCAATGCCTTCGAGGCGGCCAGCCCCTGCGGCGACGCCTTGGCGATTGCGGTGGTCAGCGACGACACCGTCGCCGGCACATCGGGGGCCGCGACGGTGATCAGTCCCATTTCGGCGGCCTCGGAGGGGCCGAACTTCTCTCCGGTGACGAAGTAACGACCGGCGGCGCGCGCCGACATCTTCGGGAGCAGGGTCAGCGAAATGATCGACGGCGCGACGCCGATCCGCGCCTCCGTCAACGCGAATGTGCTGGCCTGACCCGCAACCGCGATGTCGCATGCGCCGACCAAACCGAGTCCGCCCGCCCGCACGTGCCCGTCGATCGCCGCGATCACCGGGATCGACAACTTGAGAATCCGCCGCAACAGGTCGGTGAGCTCGCGGGCCCTGTCGACCGCAAGCTCGCCGGGGTCACGTCCGGCCGCCTCGGCGAGATCTGCACCCGCGCAGAATGTCCCGCCGGTGTGACCGAGGACGACCGCGCGCACGCCTGATTCCTCGGTGGCCTCCGTGAAAGCTTGATGCAACTGATCGACCAGCCTCGTGGACAAGGCATTGCGGTTGTCCGGCGAGTCGAGGGTGATCCGTGCGACCGGCCCCTCGACGGCGTAGTGGACGAGCGTCGCCATCAGTACGACCGCGGCAGGCCGAGCGACGTCTGCGCCACGAAGTTGAGCACCATCTCTCGGCTCACCGGCGCGATGCGTGCCAGCTTCGACGCCGTCACCGCCGCGGCGATGCCGTACTCCTTGGTCAGCCCGTTGCCGCCCAGCGACTGCACGGCCTGATCGACGGCGCGCACCGACGCTTCACCGGCGGCGTACTTGGCCATGTTCGCGGCCTCGGCGGCGCCCGCGTCGTCGCCCGCGTCGTACAGCGACGCCGCCTTCTGCATCATCAGCTTGGCGAGTTCGATATCAATGTGGTTCTGCGCCAAGGGATGCGACAGGCCCTGATGCGCGCCGATCGGCGTCTTCCACACCTGCCGGGTCTTCACGTAGTCGACCGCCTTGCTGATCGCGAACCGGCCCATGCCCACCGCGCTGGCCGCGCCCATGATCCGCTCGGGGTTCAGCCCGGCGAACAGTTGCGCGATGGCCGCGTCCTCCGAACCCACCAACGCATCCGAGGGCAACCGCACCTCGTCGAGGAACACCTGGAACTGGCTTTCCGGACTGGTCAGTTCCATCTCGATCTTGGTCCAACTAAGACCTTGTGTATCGGTCGGCACGATGAACAGCGCCGGCTTGAGGTTGCCGGTCTTGTGGTCTTCGGTGCGGCCGACGACAAGCACCGCCTGCGCCTGATCGATGCCGGAGATGAACACCTTCTGGCCCGACAGGATCCAGTCGCTGCCGTCACGACGCGCGGTGGTCGTGATGCGGTGGCTGTTCGAGCCCGCGTCGGGTTCGGTGATCGCGAACGCCATCGTGGTCGCACCGTCGGCAATGCCGGGCAGCCACCGCTTCCTCTGCTCCTCGGTGCCGAACTTGGCGATGATGGTGCCGTTGATCGCGGGGGAGACGACCATCATCAGCAGCGGACATCCCGCTGCGGCCATCTCCTCCATCACCGTCGACAACTCGTACATGCCAGCGCCGCCGCCACCGTACTGCTCGGGCAGATTGACGCCGATGAATCCGAGTTTGCCTGCCTCACTCCATAATTCGTCGGTGTGCTGGCCCGCCCGGGCCTTCTCGAGGTAGTAATCCTGGCCGTAGTTGGCCGCCATCGCTGAAACGGCCTTGCGCAGGGCTTGCTGTTCCTCGGTTTCGATGAAGCCTGTCATTACGCGTCTCCTCCAGGGGTGTCCACTCGGGTCACTACTCGGGCCAGTGCGAAGCCGACCTCGACCTGCTGGCCGGCCTCGACGTTGAGTTCAGCCAGCACACCGTCGCTCGGTGCCGTCACGGTGTGTTCCATCTTCATCGCCTCGAGCCAGATCAGAGGTTGGCCCGCCCGCACGGTGTCGCCCACCGCGGCGCCGACCCGCAGCACCGAGCCTGGCATCGGCGCCAGCAGCGAACCCTGCGCCACAGCGGCGTCGGGGTCGGGAAAGCGGGGCAGCGCAACGAGGTGCACGGGGCCAAGCGCAGAGTCGACGAATACCTCGGTGCCGTAGCGGACCACGTCGAACCCGCGGTCAACACCGTTGACCGACAGCACCACCCGCTCGGATTCCGCGCTCACCAGCGCCACGTCGTCATGGTCGGCCAACTCCACCCCGTTGCGGGTGAAGCGGTACCGCACCCGGTGGGTGTCGTCTCCTGCGCTGTAGGACTTGGTCTGGTAGCCGGATGCGAGGTTGCGCCAACCGCTCGGTGCTGCCGTGAAAACCGTTGCGGTGCAGCGGTTGTGTGCGGCGTCGGCGAGTGCGGCGGCCACTGCTGACAGCGCCACCGTCGAGTCGTCGGCCAGTGGTGAGGCCAAGGCAGCCAGCCCGTGGGTGTCAAAGAATGCCGTGTCGGTGGCGCCGTCGAGGAAAGCCGGATGGCGCAGCACATTCACCAGCAGGTCGCGGTTGGTGCGGACGCCGTGGAGGCGGGTGCGCGCCAGGGCGTCTGCGAGCACGCCTGCCGCCTGACGCCGGTTCGAGGCGTAGGAGATGACTTTGGCGATCATCGGGTCGTAGAACACCGAGATCACTGAGCCGTCGACGACGCCGGTGTCCAGCCGCACATGCTTCGGCACGTCGAAGTGGTGCACCGTGCCCGCCTGCGGCTGCCACCCCTTGGCGGGATCCTCGGCGTACAACCGTGCTTCGATCGAATACCCCCGCGACGGAGGGGGTTCCCGGTCGAGCCGAGAACCGTCGGCAACCGCCAGTTGCAGCTCGACCAGGTCCAGGCCTGTGGTCTCTTCGGTGACTGGGTGCTCGACCTGCAGCCGGGTGTTCATCTCGAGGAAGAAGAACTCGCCGCGGTCGTCCGCCATGAATTCGACGGTGCCCGCGCCGGTGTAGCCGATCGCGGTCGCGGCGACCCGGGCAGCGTCGAAAAGCCTGGCGCGCATCCCCGGCGTGCGCTCGACCAGCGGCGACGGCGCCTCCTCGATGATCTTCTGATGGCGGCGCTGAATGGAGCATTCGCGTTCGCCGACCGCCCACACGGTGCCGTGTTGATCGGCGAGCACCTGCACCTCGACGTGATGGCCGGTCGCCAGGTAGCGCTCACAGAACACCGTCGGATCGCCGAACGCCGACTGTGCCTCACGGCGTGCGGCTTCCACCTGTGCCGACAGTTCCGACAATTCGCGGACCACCCGCATGCCGCGGCCACCGCCGCCGGCGGATGCCTTGATGAGCACCGGCAACTGCTCGGCGGTCACAGTCTCTGGGTCGAGCTCCTCGAGCACCGGCACGCCGGCGGCGGCCATCATCTTCTTGGCCTCGATCTTCGACCCCATCGCCGCGACCGCGGCCACCGGCGGCCCGATCCAGATCAGGCCAGCATCGATCACCGTGGAGGCGAATTCAGCGTTCTCCGAGAGAAATCCGTATCCCGGATGAATCGCGTCGGCGCCGGCAGCGCGTGCCGCGTTGATCAACTGTGCGGCGTCGAGGTAACCGTTGCGGCCCTCGAGGCGCACCGCCGCGTCGGCGTCGGCCACATGCGGAGATGCCGCGTCGGGGTCGGTGTACACGGCGACCGTGCCGATGCCGAGCCTGCGACAGGTGTCGAACACCCGGCGAGCGATCTCACCGCGGTTGGCGACCAGAACTGTGTTGATCATCTGCTTCCCTCGGTGATTTGCACACCTGTCGCGTGGATCATGGGGCCGTCACATCCGGAAGACGCCGAAGTTCGACGTCCCCTTGATCGGGCCGTTCGCGATGGCGGACAGGCACATTCCCAATACGGTTCTGGTGTCGCGCGGGTCGATGACGCCGTCGTCGTAGAGCATCCCCGACAGCACCATCGGCAGGGACTCCGCCTCGATCTGGCCCTCGACGGCCGCCCGCATTGCGGCGTCGGCGGCGTCGTCGAAGTCCTGGCCGCGCGCCTCGGCGGCGGCACGGCTGACAATCGACAGCACACCGGCAAGTTGCGCACCGCCCATCACCGCGGATTTCGCGCTGGGCCAAGCGAACAGGAAACGCGGATCGTAGGCCCGCCCGCACATGCCGTAATGGCCTGCGCCGTACGACGCGCCGATCAGCAGCGAGATGTGAGGAACGGTCGAATTCGACACGGCATTGATCATCATCGAGCCGTGCTTGATCATCCCGCCCTCCTCGTACTGCTTACCCACCATGTAGCCGGTGGTGTTGTGCAGGAACAACAGTGGCGTGTCGGACCGGTTGGCCAGCTCGATGAACTGCGTGGCCTTCTGCGACTCCTCGCTGAACAGCACTCCTCGATGGTTGGCGAGAATGCCGATCGGATAGCCGTACAGCGTGGCCCACCCGGTCACCAGCGACGAGCCGTAGAGGGCCTTGAACTCGTCGAATTCAGAGCCGTCGACGATGCGGGCGATCACGTCGCGCGGATCGAACGGGATGCGCAGATCCGAAGGGACGATCCCGATCAGCTCCTCGGCGTCGAACAGCGGGTCGGTGAACGGCTTCGGAGCGGGGCCCTGCTTGCGCCAGTTCAACCTGGCGACGATGCGGCGGCCGATGCGGATGGCGTCGAGCTCGTCGACCGCGAAGTAGTCCGCCAGACCAGAAGTGCGCGCATGCATTTCGGCGCCACCGAGCGATTCGTCGTCGGACTCCTCGCCGGTGGCCATCTTCACCAGCGGCGGCCCGGCCAGGAACACCTTCGAGCGCTCCTTGATCATCACGACGTGGTCGGACATCCCCGGGATGTACGCGCCGCCCGCCGTCGAGTTGCCGAAGACCAGAGCGATGGTCGGGATGCCCGCGGCCGACAGCCGGGTCAGGTCGCGAAAGCCCTGGCCGCCGGGGATGAAGATCTCCTTCTGGGTAGGTAGGTCGGCGCCGCCCGACTCCACCAGCGAGATCAGCGGGAGCCGGTTCTCCCTGGCAATCTGGTTGGCCCGCAACATCTTCTTCAGGGTCCACGGGTTGCTGGTGCCGCCCTTGACCGTCGGGTCATTGGCGACCAGCACGCATTCGACACCCTCCACCGCGCCGATGCCCGTGACGACGCTCGCGCCAACGGTGTACTGGCTGCCGTAGGCGGCCAACGGACTGAGTTCCAGGAAGGGCGCGTCAGCGTCGACCAGCATCTCGATGCGTTCCCGCGGTGTCATCTTGCCGCGATCGTGGTGGCGTTTGACGTACTTCTCGCCGCCGCCCGCCAACGCCTTCGCGTGCTCGGCGTCGAGTTCGGCCAGCTTGGCCGCCATCGCTTCCGCGGCCTCGGCATAGCCCGCTGATGCGGCGTCGACGGCCGAACGCAGTGCGGTCACGACTGGAATCCCAGCATCTTCGCGGCGAGCGACGTGAGGATCTCGGTGGTGCCGCCGCCGATACCGATGATGCGCATGTCGCGGTACTGCCGCTCGACTTCGGACTCGGCCATGTAGCCCATGCCGCCGAACAACTGCACCGCTTGGTTCGCCACCCACTCGCCCGCCTCGACGGCGGTGTTCTTGGCGAAGCACACCTCGGCGATCAGGTTCGTCTCGCCCGCCAGTTGGCGTTCGACCACGTGGTGGGTGTAGATCCGTGCCACGTCGATGCGGCGGGCCATTTCGGCGAGGGTGTTCTGGACCGACTGCCGCGAAATCAACGGTCTGCCGAAGGTTTCGCGGTTGCGGCACCACTCGACGGTCAAGTCGAGGCACCGCTGCGCGCTCGAATACGCTTGCGTGGCAAGCCCGACGCGCTCGGACACGAATGCGGCGGCAATCTGGACGAAACCGGTGTTTTCGCCACCGATCAGGTTGGTCGCGCGCACCCGGACATCGGTGTAGGACAGTTCGGCGGTGTCAGACGAGCGCCAGCCCATCTTGTCGAGCTTGCGACTGACCTCGAACCCTGGCGTGCCCTTGTCGACGACGATCAGCGAAACACCTGCGGCGCCTGGGCCTCCCGTGCGGGCGGCCGTCACGACATAGTCGGCGCGAACACCCGAGGTGATGTAGGTCTTGGCGCCGTTGATGATGTAGTCGTCCCCGTCGCGGACCGCGCGCGTGGTCAGGTGTCCGACGTCGGAGCCGCCGCCGGGTTCGGTGATGGCCAGGCTGCCGATCTTCTCCCCGCGCAGCGTCGGGCGGACGTACGTGTCGATCAGCCGCTGATCCCCGGAGGCGGCCATGTGGGGCACAGCGATGCCGCAGGTGAACAGCGAGGCGAACACGCCGCCCGGCGAACCGGCGTAATGCATCTCCTCGCAGATGATCACCGCATCCGCGCCGTCGCCGCCTGCACCGCCCACGGCCTCCGGTTGTCCGGCGCCGAGCAGCCCCAGCTCGCCGGCCTTGAGATGCAATTCGCGCGGCAGTTCACCCGAGCGCTCCCACTCGTCGACGTGCGGAATGACCTCGCGTTCGGCGAAGCCGCGCACGGTCTTTCGCAGCTGCTCGCGTTCGGGGGTGTGCCAGATGCTCATAGAAAACTCTCCGGGAGATCGATTGTTCGGCTGCGCAGCCACTCGCCGAGGCCCTTGGCCTGCGGGTCGAACCGCGCCTGATAGGCGACGCCCTGCCCAAGCAGACCATCGATGACGAAGTTGACAGCCCACAGATTCGGCAACAGGTGGCGGGTGACGGGTAAATCGGCTGTCTCAGGCAGCAATTCGCGTAGCTTCTCGACGGTCAGCGCATGCGCCAGCCATCGCCAGTGCTGCTCGGTGCGCACCCACAACCCCACATTCGCCGACCCGCCTTTGTCGCCGCTGCGCGCGCCTGCGATCCGACCGAGAGGCATGCGGCGCGTCTCACCGAACGGTAACGGTTCGGGTAGCGCGAACGGCGGTACGGGCGCAAGCTCCAACGTTTGGGTGGCCGCAGCGATGTCTACCCGCGTGCCGTCGGCGTGCACGGCGACGTGCGACACCTCGGCGGCGTCGACGTAGCCCGCGGTGAACACCCCGTAGACCTGACCGTCACCCGGTGGCGAGGTGCTGGTGAACCCGGGATAGCTGGCAAGCGCGAGTTCGACTGCCGCCGAGGAGAATTGGCGGCCCACGTTCTTGGGATCGGGATCACGCACGACGCACCGCAGCAACGCGCTGGCCGCCTCCTCGGTGTCGGCGTCGGGATGATCCGTGCGGGCCAGCGTCCACTCCATCTCCGCGGGCTTGACCGACAGACTGGTTTCCAGTTGCCTGCGCACCAGATCGGCCTTGGCCTCGATGTCCAGGCCGGTCAGCACCAACGCCATCTCGTTGCGGAACCCGCCGATGTTGTTCAACGACACCTTCAGTGTCGGTGGCGGCGGCTCGCCCTTGACACCGCTGATCCGCACCCGGTCGGGGCCGTCGTCGGACAGTTCGATGGTGTCCACCCGCAGCGTCACGTCAGGGTTGGCGTATCGGGCCCCGCCGATCTCGTACAGCAACTGCGCCGTCACCGTGCCCACCGTCACCGCACCGCCGGTGCCGGGATGCTTGGTGATCACCGACGAGCCGTCGGCATGGATTTCGACGAGCGGGAAGCCGGGATGCGTCAGGTCGGCGAGTTCGGTGAAGAAGGCGTAATTGCCCCCGGTGGCCTGCGCGCCGCACTCGATGACATGCCCGGCGGCCACGGCGCCGGCGAGTGCGTCGTAGTCGGACCGGTCCCAGCCGAAATGCGCCGCGGCCGGACCGACGATCACCGACGCGTCGGTGACGCGGCCCGTCACCACCACGTCGGCGCCGCTGTTGAGGCACTCGGCGATGCCCCACGCGCCGAGATAGGCGTTGGCCGCCAACACGGAGGCTCCGAACCCGAGTTCGTCCGCCCGCCCCACAAGGTCGTCGCCCTCGACGTGCGCGACGTTGACCGTCAGGCCAAGCCGCTCGGCCAGCGCCCGCACCGCGGTGGCGAGCCCGGCTGGGTTGAGCCCGCCCGCGTTGGCGACGATCCGCACATTCTTTTCCAACGCCAGCCCCAGGCAGTCCTCGAGCTGGACCAGGAAGGTCTTGGCGTAGCCGCGCTCCGGCGACTTTGCCCGGTCGCGGGCCAGGATCAGCATGGTGAGCTCGGCCAGATAGTCGCCGGTCAGGTAGTCGAGGTCGCCGCCGGTCAGCATTTCCCGCATGGCCGCGAGCCGGTCGCCGTAGAAGCCGGAACAGTTGCCGATGCGGACCGGAGCAGGAGACGAATCCATGCAGCCTTCCTTTCGCCGCCGAGCGCGCCCAACCAACCGGTAGGTTAGACGGTACTTCCGGTTTCGCGTCAAGGCGCTCCCTGGTTTTGGAGCCTATGCAGCTCACCGGCTATCCTGAAGAGCAATTGCGACGCCGGACCACGCGTGGCGCGCACTTCAGTACCCCTTATAAAGGAGAGCTCGATCATGGCTGTGCCCAAGCGCAGGATGTCGCGCGCGAACACCCGTAGCCGGCGCGCGCAGTGGAAGGCCAAGCGTCCCGAGCTGGTGAACGTGACGGTCGCCGGCCAACAGCACAAGGTCCCGCGGCGCCTGCTCAAGGCCGCCCGCCTCGGTCTCATCGACCTCGACCGTCGCTAACCGCGATCGCGCGCCCGGCGCAATGTCGCCGGCCAAGCCGGCTCAGCGGCGCGCCTCTCAGGCCAGTCTCAGGTGATGGATAGACACTGTGGCTGTGCGCATACTTGTCGTTGACGACGATCGCGCTGTGCGCGAATCCCTGCGCCGGTCGCTTTCCTTCAACGGATACTCGGTCGAATTGGCGCAGGACGGGCGCGAAGCCCTCGACCTGATCGCCAACGATCGGCCCGACGCCCTCGTGTTGGACGTGATGATGCCGCGGCTCGACGGTCTCGAGGTCTGCCGGCAGCTCCGCAGCACCGGAGATGACTTGCCGATCCTGGTACTGACGGCTCGAGATTCCGTTTCGGAGCGCGTTGCCGGCTTGGACGCGGGCGCCGACGACTACCTGCCGAAGCCATTCGCCCTGGAGGAGCTGCTGGCACGGATGCGAGCGCTGCTGCGCCGCACCACGCCGGACGACGGCGCGGAGTCGCCCGCACTGACGTTCTCGGATCTGTCCCTGGATCCGGTGACCCGCGAGGTGACCAGGGGCGACCGGCAGATCAGTCTGACCCGCACCGAATTCGCGTTGCTGGAGATGCTGATCGCCAACCCTCGGCGGGTGCTGACCCGCAGTCGCATCCTCGAAGAGGTCTGGGGATTCGACTTCCCGACGTCCGGCAATGCGCTCGAGGTGTACGTCGGTTATCTGCGTCGCAAGACCGAAGCCGAAGGAGAGCCGCGACTGATCCACACCGTGCGCGGGGTGGGTTACGTGTTGCGTGAAACGCCGCCCTGATGTCAGCCCAGAAGTTCGGGTTCCGGTCGCGGGTGAAGTCGCGGCCGCCAGTTGCCACCGCCAGCTCTTTGTCGCTGCGCTGGCGCGTGATGCTGCTCGCGATGTCGATGGTGGCGATGGTCGTGGTGCTGATGGCCGTCGCGGTCTATGCGGTGGTGTCCCGTGCGCTCTACGACGACATCGACAACCAGTTGCACAGCCGGGCGCGGCTGCTGATCGAAAGCGGTTCACTGGCCGCCGATCCCGGTAAGGCCATCGAGGGCACCGCGTATTCGGACGTCAACGCGATGCTCGTCAATCCCGGCCGGTCCATCTATACGGCCAACCAGGAGGGCCAGACGCTGCCGCTGGGTGAGCCGGAAAAGGATGTGGTGCAAGGGGAGTTGCTGATGTCGCTGCGCACCGTAAACCACCAGCGGGTGCTGGCCCTACACCTGACCAACGGCAGCTCGCTGCTGATTTCAAAGAGCCTGGCGCCGACCAGCCAGGTGCTCAAACGGCTGGGCACGGTGTTGTTGATCGTCGGTGGCCTCGGCGTGGTGGTGGCCGCCATGGCCGGTGGCGCGGTGGCCCGCGCCGGGCTTCGGCCGGTGGCCAGGCTGACCGAAGCCGCCGAACGGGTGGCCAGAACCGACGACTTGAGGCCCATCCCTGTCTTCGGCAGCGACGAACTCGCCCGCCTCACAGAGGCTTTCAACATGATGCTGCGGGCTCTGGCCGAATCCCGCGAACGGCAGGCCCGGCTGGTCACCGATGCCGGGCATGAATTGCGCACCCCGTTGACGTCGCTGCGCACCAACGTCGAACTGCTGATGGCGTCGATGGCTCCGGGTGCGCCACGGCTGCCAGAGGAAGAAATGGCCGGGCTGCGAGCCGACGTGATCGCCCAGATCGAGGAGTTGTCCACACTGGTGGGCGATTTGGTGGATCTCACCCGCGACGAGGCGGGTGCGGTGGTGCATGAACCCGTCGACATGTCTGACGTGGTGGACCGCTCACTTGAACGAGTTCGCCGACGCCGCAACGATATTGAATTCGACGTCTCTGTGATCGGATGGCAGGTCTACGGCGACGGCGGCGGTCTGGCCCGCGCGGTGCTCAACCTGCTCGACAATGCCGCGAAGTGGAGCCCGCCCGGTGGCAGGGTCGTCGTCCGGCTCACCCAGATCGATCCGCTGCACGCCGAGTTGGTGGTGTCCGACTTCGGGCCTGGCATACCGCCGCAGGAGCGGCGGTTGGTGTTCGAGCGGTTCTACCGTTCGACGTCAGCGCGGGCGATGCCAGGCTCGGGTCTCGGGTTGGCGATCGTGAAACAGGTTGTGGTCAAACACGGCGGCACGCTTAGGGTCGAGGACACCGTGCCCGGCGGGCAACCGCCCGGTACATCCATCTATGTGGTGCTGCCCGGTCGGCCACTTCCGGCGACGCGCCGCGCCGATGCCGACGAATCGGTGGTCAGCGCCGAAAATGCGTGACGGGGATCCGTCGTACAGGGGAGGGAAGTCTGGGCATGTCCCGAAAGTTCTCTAAGTGGATTCTCAGCCCAACTGGGCACCCTGAGCTTGTATGTGTCGTTGCTAAAGATGTCGGAACCTACTCCAGGAAGAGCACCGCAGCCACATGACGAACCACCCGAGGTACTCGCCGCCACCACAGCCGGGGCACCGGCCCGGCGGCCATGAGCAGCACGCGGCGCCCGGATATCCCGGTGCACACCGGCCCGGTCAGTATCAGCAGACGCAGCAGCAGCCCTACGACTGGCGCTACGCGACGCAGCAGCAGTTCCGCCCGCAGTACGACCCATACCGCGGCGCTCCGCAGTCGTCCGGCATGGCCATGCCCCATACTCATCAAAAGCGTTCGCGCGCAGGCGCTTTGACCGCAGGAACGATCGCAGTCGCGGTGGTCTCCGCTGGTATCGGCGGCGGTGTCGCGCTGCTCGCGCAACCGGACCGGCCGTCGGCCAGTTCGAGCGCGACGGGCCTGGCGCCCAGCGTGCCCGCGGCCAGCCTGCCTGCCGGCTCCGTCGAGCAGGTCGCGGCGAAGGTGGTGCCCAGCGTCGTCAAGCTCGAAGTCGACCTAGGTAGGCAGTCCGAAGAGGGCTCCGGGATCATCCTGTCCTCTGACGGCCTGATCCTGACCAACAACCACGTCGTCGCCGCCGCGCAGACCGGGCCAAACGCGCCGCAGCTACCGCCGGGGATCGGCGGCCCTGGCGGCCCGGCAGGCGCGCAGACGAAAGTCACCTTCGCCGACGGCCGGACCAACACCTTCACCGTCGTCGGCACCGACCCGAGCAGTGACATCGCGGTCGTGCGCGCCAAGGATGCGTCGGGTCTGACGCCCATCACGCTCGGCTCGTCGGACAACCTGCGGGTCGGCCAGGACGTGGTGGCCGTCGGTTCACCGCTCGGCCTCGAAGGCACGGTCACGACCGGCATCATCAGTGCGCTGAACCGGCCGGTGGCTGCGGGCGGCGACGCGCAGAACCAGAACACGGTGCTCGACGCGATTCAGACCGACGCCGCGATCAACCCGGGTAACTCGGGCGGCGCCCTGGTCAACATGAACGGCGAGCTGATCGGCGTGAACTCCGCCATCGCCACCCTCGGTGCCGACGCCGGAGCGCAGGGCGGTCAGAGCGGGTCGATCGGGCTCGGCTTCGCGATCCCGGTGGACCAGGCCAAGCGGATCGCCGACGAGCTCATCCAGAACGGCACCGCATCGCACGCCTCGCTCGGTGTTCAGGTCGGCAACGACTCGGCTGTCGACGGCGCCAAGATCGTCGAGGTCACCAACGGTGGCGCAGCGGCGGCCGCGGGCCTGCCCAGCGGCGTCGTGGTGACCAAGGTGGACGACCGGGTGATCGGCAGCGCCGACGCACTGGTGGCGGCGGTGCGATCCAAAGCGCCCGGCGACAAGGTGACGTTGACCTACCTGGATGCCTCGGGTAAGCCGCAGACCGTCCAGGTCACGCTTGGCAAGGCGGCGCAATGAGTATCACGTTGGGTCCGACGGGATCACCCACTCTCAGAGTGGCCGCGCCGCTGTCCCTTCCGGCATATACGGTTGCACTCATGGAACAGCCAGGGGAGTTGGTGGGCCGGGCGCTCGTCGTCGTCGTCGACGACCGCACCGCTCATGGCGAAGAAGACCACAGCGGGCCGCTGGTCACCGAACTGCTGGGTGAGGCGGGCTTCGTGGTCGACGGCGTAGTGGTGGTCTCGTCGGACGAGGTGGAGATCCGCAACGCGCTCAACACCGCCGTCATCGGGGGAGTGGACCTCGTGGTGTCCGTGGGCGGCACTGGCGTCACACCGCGTGACGTCACCCCTGAGGCCACTCGTGACCTCCTCGATCGCGAACTTCTCGGAATCTCGGAGGCCCTGCGCGCGTCCGGCTTGTCGGCCGGAATCGTCGACGCGGGCGTATCGCGAGGGCTTGCCGGAATTTCCGGCAGCACCCTCGTAGTTAATCTCGCGGGTTCTCGCGCTGCCGTCCGCGACGGCATGGCGACGCTGAACCCCTTGGCCGTCCAGATCATCGGCCAGCTATCCAGCTTGGAGATCTAAGCAGATTGGACTCGCTGCGGTTCCGCGGCCACGACGCTCATGCGGCGTCGCGGTCGGCCATGGGACGGCTGGCGCTATTTTCTACCGCGTGCCGCTGGTTACCGTTAGGTGAACAGCTATCTGCCGCCGAATGTGATCTTCGTCACACAGGAAGTGCATTGTGACAGATCGCTCAAAGCGCACCCGAGATGCAGTTAACAAGATCTTCGGGGATCCGTTGCGCGAGTTACCCGTTGACGAACGCAACAGTGTTTCGCCGGACGAGGCCGCCGAGCACGACCGGTGGTTGCGGGACAACATTCCGCCTCACCATGATTGACCTGTGATTTCGCTTCAAGCGCGGAAAACGGCAGGTGGTCGGCTCACCCGGTGTCCTGCCCGGCATGTGCGAAGCGATCACGACCGTGTTGTCTCGTCGCGGCACCGCAACCGGCGCCCCGGCGGCGTTTCGAACCCGACCGAAAGCCGGTAGCAAACCGCCATCATCGACTGGCGAGTTGCACTCTGATGTCCCCCACGCGTTGCCGGTGCGATGCCTCCCCGTTATGTTCCTCGTGTCAACGATGAGCGAAACGTAAGAGCAGCATGTGAGGTCTCTCATTTGCGTCACATGCCACTCGCGCGTCGTGTGTGGTTTAGCGGTTGGGACCACTCACGGACAACAACACGGCGGACTTGCCGGTCCGGCGTCGACATAGCTAGGGAGAACATGAAGGCAATCAGTCGGGTGCTGGTCGCGATGGTGGCGGCGCTGGCCGCTTTGTTCGTGAGTACGGGCACCTCTCACGCAGGTCTGGACAACGAGCTGAGCCTGGTTGATGGCCAGGATCGGACGCTGACGATCCAGCAGTGGGACACCTTCCTCAATGGTGTGTTCCCCCTGGACCGCAACCGGCTGACCCGCGAGTGGTTCCACTCCGGTAGCGCGGTGTACAACGTGGCCGGCCCGGGTGCTGACGAGTTCGAGGGCACCTTGGAGTTGGGTTACCAGATTGGTTTCCCGTGGTCGTTGGGTGTGGGTATCAACTTCAGCTACACCACGCCGAACATCTTGCTTGACGACGCTTCGCTGTTCCCGGTGTTCAACCCGTTGGGTTCGGTGATTACCCCGAACCTGTTCCCGGGTGTGTCGATCTCGGCTGACCTGGGCAACGGCCCCGGTATTCAGGAGGTCGCGACGTTCTCGGTGGATGTGTCGGGACCGCACGGCAAGGTGGCGGTGTCCAATGCGCACGGCACCGTGACCGGTGCTGCCGGTGGTGTGTTGCTGCGTCCGTTCGCTCGGCTGATCTCCAAGGCCGGCGACAGCGTCACCACCTACGGCGAGCCCTGGAACATGAACTAACTCCCAGCTCAGGGCCTAACGGGACAGCCCCCGGCAATTTCGCCGGGGGCTGTTTCGTCGTTTCACCACAGTAACGCGACAAGTCAGCTACAACATCTGTAACGGTCGCATCACGACTGGCGATCACCCGTTGTAGGGCCAGGCCGTTCAGAGATGGGGAGTACATGAAGGCAATCTGTCGGGTGTTGGTCGCGATGGTGGCGGCGCTGGCCGCTTTGTTCGTGAGTACGGGCACCTCTCACGCAGGTCTGGACAACGAGCTGAGCCTGGTTGATGGCCAGGATCGGACGCTGACGATCCAGCAGTGGGACACCTTCCTCAATGGTGTGTTCCCCCTGGACCGCAACCGGCTGACCCGCGAATGGTTCCACTCCGGTAGCGCGGTGTACAACGTGGCCGGCCCGGGTGCTGACGAGTTCGAGGGCACCTTGGAGTTGGGTTACCAGATTGGTTTCCCGTGGTCGTTGGGTGTGGGTATCAACTTCAGCTACACCACGCCGAACATCTTGCTTGACGACGCTTCGCTGTTCCCGGTGTTCAACCCGTTGGGTTCGGTGATTACCCCGAACCTGTTCCCGGGGGTGTCGATCTCGGCTGACCTGGGCAACGGCCCCGGTATTCAGGAGGTCGCGACGTTCTCGGTGGATGTGGCGGGTCCGCACGGCAAGGTGGCGGTGTCCAATGCGCACGGCACCGTGACCGGTGCTGCCGGTGGTGTGTTGCTGCGTCCGTTCGCTCGGCTGATCTCCAAGGCCGGCGACAGCGTCACCACCTACGGCGAGCCCTGGAACATGAACTAGTCGACTCTCGACTCACGTCCGGTCGGCGCTGGTTGTCTTCGCGGTGTCAGGGCTCGGGCCTGTGCCCGGGCCGCTGACATGCTTGCCGGATTGCCCGTTGGTCTCGGCCAGGATGTTGCGGATCTCAGTCAAGATCGCGAGCTCGGTGTCCTGAGCCTGTTCGACCTCGCCCTTCTTGCGCAGCCGGTTGTAGGGCATGACGACGAGGAAGTAGACGACCGCGGCGACGAGGATGAAATTGATTGCCGCGGAGAGCAGGACGTTCAGGTCGATCGTCTGGCCACCGCCGATGTTGATCCGCAGGATGCCGTAGTCGGCCTCGCCCCCGGCGCCGATTCGGTTGATCAACGGCTGGATGATGCTGTCGGTGAACTTCGTGACCAGCGCCGTGAAGGCGGTGCCGATCACCACCGCGACGGACAGGTCGACGATGTTGCCTCTGGACAGGAACTCCTTGAAGCCCTTCAACATGCGCGCGAATCCCTCCTGCATTCGTTGCTACCTGACAAAAGCAGACGTTAGTCGCGTTGGTTCTGCGGCGGACCCACTCTGGTGCTAGCTTCGCGGATTGAACTGGGCAGCAAGGCAGGAGGAGGGTTCTGTGCGCTGGGTGTTGGTGGCCGTGATGATTGTCGGATTTTCCACGCTCGCGATCGGTACGGCCGATGCGCAACCGACGCCGTCGCCTGCGCCGGGTCCCGCGACCACCTCCACGTCCGACGAGTTGGCCGACATGGTGATGGACGCCATCCAGCACGGGAGTGCCGCGGCGCCGACCACCACCGCGGTGCCCGCTCCGCCGCGCTGACCGGTCAGTGAAAGGTCAACGTCATGGTCTGCAGCAGCGCCGCGGCCGCCACCTTGTTGGCGGTGTGACCGGGCAACGCCACCAGCACCACGCGATCACCGCCAATGCCGGCGGCTTTCGGTTTCTCCGACACGAGGACCACGACGGCGTCCGTCGCCACCAACTGCGTCTGGCTGTCGGCCTCCGCGCCCGCGGCGAGCACGTCCACCACGTCTCCGGGACGCACCAGATCCAGTAGCGCGGTGTCCGCCAGCGGGATTGGCACGACCCGTGCGCCGGGGCCCGCGACCGATTCCGCAAGCCGCGGCCCCAGCACGCGCACGTCGGTCAGCACTTCTCCGCGGCGCGCCGGGCCGGCAAGTGTCGCGCCGACGAGCGCGCCGACGTCGGTTTGCGACCCATCGGGAACTGTTGCCGCCGTACGGTTTTCGACCCGGACATCATCGGCGGTCAGCTGGACGCCTGAGGCCAGGTCGCGTGCGGCGACGACGATTTCGGCGCGGTCGCCCTGTGGGTTCGAGCGGATCGCGACGACGCCGGCCAGGATGACAAGCCCCGCTGCGGCGACGCGACGAGCAACGATTGTGCGCGACCAGTCGGGCCGGGCGGCGAGCAGCCGACTCAGCACAGACGGATTGAGCGAATCCCCCATGCCGTCACGCTAGGCGGCGCAGCGGAGTCGAAGCGCGGGCCTGCGCCGCGCCTGTGGATAACTAGCTCGCGGCAGCGGCGGCCGGCGCCGACTTGGTGGTGCTGGAGCTGGAACCGTCGGAAGAAGAACTGGACTTGTCCGTCGACGACGTGGAGTCCGAACTCGAGCCGTTGGTCGAGTCCGACGAACTGGACGAAGTGCTCTTGGCCGATTCGCGGCTGTCGTTGCGATAGAAGCCGCTGCCCTTGAAGACCACTCCCACGTTGCCGAACAGCTTGCGCAGCCGGCCGTTGCACTTGGCGCATGTCGTCAGCGCGTCGTCGCTGAACGCCTGCACCGCGTCGAACCGATCGCCACACTGCGTACACGCATAGGAATACGTAGGCACAAAAACCTCCGAGGTGGTCAAACTTCTTAGCACTCTACCGGCTCAAGTGCTAGAACCGCTACGTGGGCTTGGTCATTCCCGCTCGAGCGTCGCCGAGTCGGATCAGACCGCGGTCGGGGGTCAGCGCATGGGTCATCCGGACGTCGTGCGGTTCGGCGGGCAATCGGTCGACGAGCTCATCGTCGCGAATCACGGCGACCAGCCGCGCCGCCACAGCGGCCAGCGGCAGCGACCGGTCGTAGAACCCCGCGCCCCGACCCAGCCGGACCCCGCTGCGGTCGACCGCGAGTGCGGGAACCAGCACCACCGAAGCGGTTCCGATGGCGGTAGTGCCCAGCAACGGTTCGGCGGGCTCCTGCAGACCCATTCGCGCGGGCACGAGCGTCCCGGGCCGATACTCGCCCCACGCCAGCGGCATCGGCACCCCCGCGGCGTCGTGGCGAGCAACCGGCAGCAGCACCCGCACTGCGCGCCGCAGCAGCGAATCGATCAGTTCGACCGAACCGGGCTCTGACCCGACGGGTACATATGCGCAGACAGTGTCACCGGATGCGATGAAGGAGCCGAGATGATCACACAGGCCGCGGGCTTCGGCGTCGTGTGTGTGCGGCGCCAACGTGCGGCGCGACTGCAGAATCGCGGCTCGCAGCTCGGACTTGGTCGGGCTCGCCACCCTGACAACGATGACAGCCTCCTCGTAGACACCGCAAAACAGATCCGACGGAAGGGTTCGCGTCTCATCCGGGGCTGGGGCGTTAGGGTGTGAACGATGACACGGCCTGAGGTACCGATTCCGTATACCGCGGTGGTTCCCGCTGCGGGTCTTGGGACGCGATTCCTGCCCGCAACCAAGACCGTGCCGAAGGAACTGCTGCCCGTCGTCGATACCCCGGGCATCGAACTGGTGGCCGCGGAGGCGGCGGAGGCCGGCGCCGAGCGACTGATCATCGTCACCTCCGAGGGCAAGGACGGCGTCGTCGCGCACTTCGTCGAAGACCTGGTTCTCGAGGGCACGCTCGAGGCCCGCGGCAAGAAGTCGATGCTCGAAAAGGTGCGCCGCGCACCAGCGCTCATCAAGGTCGAGTCGGTGGTCCAGGCCGAGCCGCTCGGCCTTGGACACGCCGTCGGATGTGTCGAGCCCAACCTGTCCGACGACGAGGACGCGATCGCGGTGTTGCTGCCCGACGACCTGGTGCTGCCGACCGGTGTGCTGGAAACCATGTCGAAGGTGCGCGCCAAGCGCGGCGGCTCGGTGCTGTGCGCCATCGAAGTCGCTCCCGATGACATCAGCGCCTACGGCGTCTTCGACGTCGAGAAGGTTCCCGATACCAACAACCCGAACGTATTGCGCGTCAAGGGAATGGTGGAAAAGCCCGAAGCCGAAGATGCGCCGTCGATGTACGCGGCGGCGGGACGCTATGTGCTCGACCGCGCGATCTTCGATGCGTTGCGGCGGGTGCCCCGTGGTGCGGGCGGTGAGATCCAGCTGACCGACGCGGTCGAGTTGTTGATCGGCGAAGGGCATCCGGTGCATGTGGTGGTGCACCGCGGTTCTCGACACGACCTCGGAAATCCTGGCGGCTATCTCAAGGCTGCGGTTGACTTTGCGTTGAAGCGCGACGACTACGGCCCCGAACTGCGGCGGTGGTTGGTGGAACGACTGGGGCTGATCGACTGCTAGACGCCACGACGGCCCCTGAACGGCAGAAAGGCGCGCAGTGCGTTCGGTGGAGGAGCAGCAGGCCCGGGTAGCGGCCGCCGCGGTGGCGCCACGTCCGGTCCGGGTGGCCATCGCCGAGGCGCAGGGCCTGATGTGCGCCGAGGAAGTGGTGACCGAGCGTCCGCTGCCGGGATTCGACCAAGCGGCCATCGACGGCTACGCGGTGCGCAGCGTGGACGTCCTCGGCGTGGGCGGCGACCCGGACGCCGATGAGGACGGCGACGAAGGAAGCCGCGAAGTCAGTCTGCCGGTGATGGGCTCGATCGAGGCGGGCGCGCGCACCCCCAGCAGGCTGCAGCCGCGTCAGGCCGCGCGCGTGCAGACCGGTGCGCCGATGCCGACACTCGCCGATGCGGTGCTGCCGCTGCGATGGACCGACGGCGGCGACTCGCGGGTGACCGTGCTTCGGGGTGTGCGCTCAGGGGCTTATGTCCGCCGCACCGGCGACGACGTCCAGCCCGGCGATGTCGCGGTGCGGGCGGGCACGATCATCGGGCCCGCCCAGGTGGGGCTGCTGGCGGCGGTCGGCCGTGACCGGGTGCTGGTACACCCGCGGCCCCGGCTGTCGGTGATGTCCGTCGGCGGTGAACTCGTCGACATCTCGAGGACGCCGGGCAACGGGCAGGTCTACGACGTCAACTCCTACGCGCTGGCGGCCGCCGGCCGTGACGCCGGTGCCGAAGTGAATCGCGTCGGCATCGTCGACACCGAGCCCAAGGAATTACGCGAAGTCGTTGAGGGCCAAGTCAATCGGGCCGAGGTCGTAGTGATCGCCGGCGCGGTCGGTGGCGCCGCCGCGGAGAGTGTGCGCTCCGTGCTGGCACAGCTGGGCGAGATGGAGGTCACCCGCATCGCAATGCATCCGGGCTCGGTGCAGGGCTTCGGACAACTCGGGCCCGACGGCGTGCCTGTGTTCCTGCTGCCCGCCAACCCGGTCAGCGCGCTGGTGGTGTTCGAGATCATGGTGCGGCCGTTGATCCGGCTGTCGCTGGGCAAGCGACAGCCGATGCGGCGCGTGGTGCAGGCCCGCACCCTGTCGCCGATCAGTTCGGTCGCGGGCCGCAAGGGGTATTTACGTGGCCAGTTGATGCGCGACCAGGACACCGGTGAGTACCTGGTGCAGGCCCTTGGCGGCGCGCCGGGGGCCTCGCATCTGCTGGCGACGCTGGCCGAAGCAAACTGTCTGGTGGTAGTTCCCAGTGAGGCCGAGCAGATCCGCACCGGCGAGATCGTCGACGTCGCGTTCCTGGCTCAGCGCGGCTGAGACGACACCGGCGAGCCGTCGTGAACCTGTGGCGTTCGAGTTCACTACATCCGGGCTGGCCGATGTCCGTCGGACCGCTGCGGGTACCCGGCGGCCTGGTCCGATTGCGGCCGGTGCGGCTGCGCGACGCGTCGAAGTGGAGCCGGATCAGGCTAGCGGACCGCGCACATCTGGAACCGTGGGAGCCGGTGGGCGATATGAACTGGGATGTGCGACATGCAGTTTCGTCGTGGCCGTCGGTGTGTTCCGGATTGCGCTCGGAAGCCCGCAAGGGTCGGATGCTGCCGTATGCCATCGAGGTGGACGGTGAGTTCGCGGGTCAGCTCACGATCGGCAACGTGACGCACGGTGCGCTGCGGTCGGCGTGGATCGGCTACTGGGTGGCCAGTTCGATGACCGGAGGCGGGGTCGCGACGGCGGCCCTGGCATTGGGGCTGGACCACTGCTTCGGCCCGGTCATGCTGCACCGCGTCGAGGCGACGGTGCGCCCGGAGAACGCGGCCAGTCGGGCCGTCTTGGCGAAGGTGGGTTTCCGTGAGGAGGGCCTGCTGCGGCGCTACCTCGAGGTCGACGGCGCCTGGCGGGACCACTTGCTGGTGGCCATCACCGCGGAGGAACTCAACGGTTCTGCGGCGTCGTCGTTGGTCCGGGCGGGCCACGCGACCTGGGCCTGATTCGGCGCTAGCGAAGGACCCGCCTGTGTTACCAATGTGACATTTGTGACTAATGGTGCTTGTCAGCTGTGAATTACAGGTGTGTAATTGACTTCGGCGCGCCGCCCACGGATGCGCTGGTCACGGACCTAGCCTGTAGGGGAAAGGAGCAGGCGACATGCCAAGCATCCCCCAATCCCTTCTTTGGATCTCTCTCGTCGTGCTCTGGCTCTTCGTGCTGGTCCCGATGTTGATCAGCAAGCGCGATGCCGTTCGGCGCACCAGCGACGTGGCGTTGGCGACGCGGGTGCTCAACACTGGCCGCCGCGCGCGACTGCTCCGGCGCGGCAAGCCGGCGGCCGGACACAACAGCGATCCTGACTGGCAGCCGTCCGATGACGACGATGACGCCGACGACGAGATGCAGGAGGAGTCGAAGGAGCGCGCCGTCGTGCGCGCGGCGGCCGTCGAAGCCGAAACCGACAGCGAGCCAGACTATCTCGACGTCGACGTCGTCGAGGACTCCGGCGCGTTGCCGGTGGGGCAGTCGGTGCCCGAGGCAGACGAGGAGCCCTCGCAGGCCGACGAGCTTCCGCTCGAATTCGACGAGGAGCCGCACGCAGACGAGCCTGCGGCCGAGTACGAGCCCGACGGCACCGATGACGAATACGAATACGTCGACGATTCGTCGGGCCTCGAAGCGGCGTCGGAAACGGAACTGCAGATCGCCGATTCGATCAGCGCTGCCCGCAGGCGACGGTCTGAGGCCAGGGCTGCCTCCATCGATGCGCGCAAGTACAAGTTCCGCAAGCGGATGCTGACAGCTCTGACGCTGGCGACCATCGTGGTCGCCGCCGCGGCGATCGCATTGACGCCGGTCGCGTGGTACGCATGCGGGTCCCTCGGCGCGATCACCATCCTGTACCTGGCCTACCTGCGGCGTCAGACACGCATCGAGGAGCGGCTGCGGCGCCGCCGTGCCCAGCGGCTCGCGCGGTCGCGGCTCGGCGTCGAGAACACCGACGATCATGAGTTCGACGTGGTGCCGTCGCGGCTGCGCAGGCCGGGTTCGGTGGTGCTGGAGATCGACGACGAGGACCCGATCTTCGAACACCTGGACTATGCGCCGTTCGCCCGAGATTTCGACCTTCCGCGCGCGGCAGGCCAATAGATTTTCGGTGCTGACCTCGCGGCTGGTAGCCTGTGCTACCGGTATCAGGGGCTATGGCGCAGTTGGTAGCGCGACTCGTTCGCATCGAGTAGGTCAGGGGTTCGATTCCCCTTAGCTCCACTCAATTTGAGCAGGTCGGCCGGTACAAGCCAGACCAGATCGGATTTACGTCAACACTCCGGTCAACGACGGCTTCGAAGAAGACGCCGACGACGAAGCCAAGTTCTCGTGGGCACGCTGACGACAGGTCGCTGTAAGCCCAACGTCGAGTTCGGTAAGTGCCAAGCGCTGCGCTTCTTCGGCCTCTTGACGCGCCGTGGCCAGGCGGTGGTACGACCACTTGGACATCTCGCGGTCACGGCCGTCGCAGTACGTCATGAGTCCATCGTTACTCATCTCCGTGGCGCGCCAGCTTGACCGACGGCGGGCCTCCCGACCGCTACAAAGGGCCAATATCGACGTAAGCAATTTGACCATCAGCTGTTCCATGGCGATGAATCCGGCGGATACGGCTGTGCGTGATCGGTGAGCGCGCCGATACTGAGACAGCCAATCGAAGCATCGCGTTTAAGGACACAGGATGCCGAATCCAAACGCCATCATCTCGACATTCGTCCGACTTGATCAATCATTGGATCGGGCGCTAGAAATGCTGGGAACCGGCGAAAGTATCTCTGTCGAACTAGATGACGAGCGTCGCGCGCAGTTGGACCCGGCTGATCCGCGCTCTAGTGGCTTCGCACGAGTCCTCGATGGCCTCAGCAAGCAGATGCTTCCGGTTTATTTGGAGATCGACCCGGCGAGCGATGCCATCACGCGGCTACTCATTCCCTATATCGCCCGGGTGGCCGGTATCGGCTATTCGGCCCAGGGCGCTCTCAGCGTGACGTTGGACGCCTCGCACGCCGTCCACGAGCTGAGGCTTGACAGCGCAAACTTCGCCGACCTGGAACTGGAATTACGCGGAGCCTTACGAGCGGCCCAGCCCGTCATCGTCGTCGATGATGACGCCCACCACATCATTGCCATCCGTGCTTTCACACCCGACCCGGATCAGCCTCGGCGGCCGTTGCCCCCTTTCCCGCCAACCCCAATTCCTGACCGAAGCTTGTTTCAGCGGTTGTGGGATTGGATCTGGTGGTGGGTCTTCTGGCCATGGTGGTTCTGGTTCCGATGCGTGTCGATGAAGACGGCGCAGCAAGTGTTCAATGCGATGGCCGCCACCACGTGCGATCCCCTGATAATCCCGCCACCCTGCATTCCGTTCCTCTATCCCGACGATGGCTGCTGGGCTCGCGCCCATGAGATGTGCCGACTGATGATCAACAGCGGGTTACATCCGCGAAAAGTGTGGATCGACGGCTCGCTGTATGTGAACACCAAGAACAACCCCCGCTGCTTTGTTCAGTGGGGATGGCATGTCGCGCCCACCCTGTGCGTGCGTGTCCCCCTCTTCTTTCCTTTTCTCCTTTTGCGTACCCGGCGCATGGTGATCGATCCGTCTTTGTTCAATACGCCGGTAACAGAGGCAACCTGGAAAGGCGTGCAGGGGGACCCAAACGCGGTGCTGACGCACACCAGTGCCGATCAGTTCTGGCCTGGCGGCGGCACGGACCCTACGTATTCGGGCACGAACCACTATCTCGGCGTGTACCGCCTGGAGCTTCAGCTCCGATCCATCCAGCAGGGACCTCCGCCCTATGCGGTCTGCCCCTAGCGAAACGCCTTCCGAGGGCACGACGTGGGGTCGTCGAGGCGTGTAGCTGCGCTGGCTGCGCGGCGGAATAGATTGTCAGGCTTACTAATTGGAACTTTCCCTTGTCATGAGCTACCGCCCGAGCTGTAGGTGAGTGCCTCAAAACAGACCCCACATATGCGACATTGATTCAGGAGTGCGCGCCCTGGGCGGAGGGCCTGCTCGCAGAGTCTCAAAAGTTAGGCTCAGAAATAACTGTCGCGAATGGCGCGTTTTGCTCTTTATGAAACAGTCTGCGGCGCAGTCAAATAGCCGAGCATCAGGTCAGCGGATCGGGTACACCAGGGTCAGTACTGTTGCCCAGACGCTGGACCAACAAGAGCAAGCCCTGGCAGTTGCAGGTGTCACGAAGACGTTCTCCGACACAATGTCAGGAGCACGCGACGATCGACCAAGACTTGCCGAGTTGATGGTATACGTGCGCGAGGGTGACACCGTCGTGGTTTGGAAACTCGACAGGTTGGGCCGCAACACACTCCACATATTGGAGACCGTAAAGGGTCTGACCGGCCGGGGCGTGACTCTAATGTCGACCTCTGACGGCATCGACTCCTCAACTGCCGCAGGAAGAATGATGATCGGCGTACTCGGATCACTCGCCGAGTACGAGCGCGAGCTGACCAAGGAGCGAACGGCCTTGAAGCGAGCTGCATCTCGGGCCAACGGTACCCGATTCGGACGGCCTCGAAAGGTTGATGATGCCGACCATATCGCCACCGCGAAGCGGATGAAGGTAGACGAGCACACGGCCAAGGCAATTGCCAAGTACCTCAGGGTGAGCACGGCGACGCTGTATCGCTATCTCACCGAGGACACCGCTGGCCTATGGCGATCAAGCAACCGTGCTTAGTGCACCTGTTAGTGGGCGCGGGCCGGTAATCAATAGGGGTGCAGAATGATCGCCGTCATGGCATCGCCTCGGCCCACTTCATATGTCCCTCGAAGCCAAGCGTTCTCGCCATGTCGCGGTAGCGATCCCGGTATTCGCGATAGCGGCCCCGGTCACCGTCAGCCCAAGCCACTAGAGCCCGGAGCCGCAGCATCGGCAGTTCGTGGAACAGGAACCCCGGCTCGGTCCGAGCGGCCTCCAGTTGGCCGATCGTGTCATGAGCCTCCTGAACATCCGCCTTGCCGCCGCGAGCCAGCAGTGCTTCCACCAGAACTGTGATCGCTGGACCGCGAAAGAGCATCCCGCCTGTGTCGAGTAGGTAGTTGAACACTGTCCGCGACTTCTCGACGGCATCGTCGATATCGCCGATGCGGAGCTTTTCCCCGGCGATCTCGATGTCGATCATTGGCCAAGCGCCGGTGGACTGTCGGTATTGCAGGGCGGCTTCACGGGCTGTAGCGAGGAGCTCTAATCCGGCTTCACGGTCTGCAGCGTCACGACGGACCAGCATCAGACCGTGGACCCAGCGAGCGGTGATCAGGCCGATGTAATCACCGGATCTCACGGCAATCTCCAAAGCCTCAGCGGTGCGCTGGATAATCTCCGCATCGGCTCGCAGCGCCCCATTGCCGACAGTGGTGCCATATATGTATGTGATCATGAGAAAGCGCGACGTCAGGTCGAGGCCACGTGCCATAGCGATCGCCTGGTCGAGGTCGTCTTTCCATCCCGGACGACCCAAACAACACCTGGTGAGGCCCCGCATCATGGTCGCTCGCGCCAAGGCTGTCCGGTAGACGAGGCTGCCCTCGCTGGGGTCGCTGTCGACTAGGTCAATGACGCGCTGGGATAACTGCAGCGCTTCGGCCATGGCACCCGCCTCGTACTTGGCGACCATTACCTGCGGGAGCGCGCGGATGATGATTGTCGGATCATCGATCGACTCAAGCAGTTGGGCGAATTCCACCGCGAGCCGAGAAGATTCACGGTGTCGGGCGTGAGTGGCCAGCACCAGCAACTGCCCGGCTATGGCGATGGCCAACGACGGCTTGTCACTCGCCTCTATGCAGAGCTCGCGAAGCTCGTCAAATCCGGAGTCGGCGAGGTCCCCGCCCACCCGCCAGGCGGTTGAGCAAAGCATGGCGCGGGGGGCGATCCGCATCGACAATCGGTCGGGGTCGTCGTCGGGTAGCGCGTCGGCGACGCTTCGGGCACGGTGCCACCTGGTCCGCGCCGCGCGGACGTCGCGGTAGTTCGCCCACGTTGCGGCACGCATATGCCAGCCATACGCGGCGTGCCGATCACCGGCGGCCTCCAGGTGCTCGGCGATCAACGCCGCATTCTTCTCAACCGATGCTGGGGCACGGGCCTCAATCGCGGCGGCCAGCCGCCGATGCAGCTCGGCGCGATCGGACTTGAGTTGTGATTCGTAGGCCACCATGCGGATCAGCGGATGGTGGAACACGTACTCGGGGTGTCGGGTAAACCTGATCTGATCGATCAGCTCGCCCCCCACCAGCTCCTCCAGGACAGGGTCAATCCCCAGCGCGTCCAGTAGGTCCCGGCTGAACTTCGCGCCGATGACCGCCGCAGCGTTCAGGGTGCGTTTCGCTTTAGGGTTCAGCCGGTCGATGCGGGCGGCGAGGGAGGCCTGCACCGTGGCGGGAACGGTGACCTCGGCAGCATCGACCATGGAAACGTAAGCGCTGCGGTTGCCGCGCAACACAGCACGCTCGGCCAAATCCCGCACCATCTCCTCGGCGAAAAACGGATTACCGGCGGCCCGCTCGGCGATCACGGAGGCCAATGCACCGACTGAGGGATCCGGCCCCAGCAGCTGCGAGACCAGTGCGGTGGTTTCCGGATCACTCAGTGGCGCAAGGGCTATGGGTTTGGCATCGGCCACCCGGCTCAAGCCGCCTTGATATTCGGGGCGGTAGGTGACCAGCACCAGCGATGCCGTCTGGGGGATCACCGTGAGGAAGTCGGCGATCATCGACTCGCTGACCTCATCGATCCAATGGGCGTCCTCAATGACGTAGAGTGCCGGGGCTTTGCGGGCCAACCAGTCGGCATCGACCAGCGCGGTCAACCGCCGCCGCCGTCCATCAGGACCGATTGCCGGCAAGGCAGCATTCGGGTCGGCGATGCCCAGCAGGTCATCGAGAAGCAGTAAATCCTCGGGGTCTGCGTCGGGAACCCGGTCGCGCACAAGATCGCGGGCGGTCTGCCCGTCAAGACCCTCGACAGCAAAGGCAGCGCGGAGCAGGCGCGCAACGGCATGGAACGGCACCAGAGTGGTATGCGACTCGCAGAAGGTGGTGAACACATCGACACCCCTAGCGGATGCGATCGCAGAGACCTCACGCACGAGACGGCTCTTGCCGATGCCCGGTGGCCCCACCACACCGACAACAGCACCGTGGTCATCGACTGCGCGGTCCAACAAGCCCTCGACGGCGGACAACTCCCACCGCCGACCGACCAGATTCGACTCGACGCGCTCGATGAGGCGATCCCGTTGCGCCATGCCCAATAGCCGCTGGGCCGGGACGGGCTTATCGGCACCCTTGATCTGAACAAGCTCAGGCTCAGCGAGGCTGGCTGCGCCTTCAACCAGTCGCGCGGTGGATGCGCTAAGCGTCACCCCACCGGGCGGCGCGATCGACTCCATCCGCTGAGCCATCCCCACCTGCTCACCGACAGTGGTGTAACCGGAAGGGCCAGAACCGATCTCACCGGCGATCACCTGGCCGGAATTGAGGCCAATCCGCAACTGCAGTTCGACACCGTCGCGCTCTTTGACCTCTAGGGCGAGTCGCTTCGCCTCCTCTTGAACACCCAATGCGGCTAGGCAGGCACGAACAGCGTGATCCTCCAACGCTATCGGCGCGCCGAACACCGCCATCAGTCCGTCCCCGGTGAACTGGACCACCGTCCCGCCGTAGCTCTGCACGACCGAACTCGCGCAATTGACCAGCTCCGCCATGATCTCGCGCAGCCGCTCCGCACCAACCGCTGCCGCGATGTCCATCGAATGCACCACGTCGGCGAATAGGACCGTGACCTGCTTGTACTCAGCCAATCGGGTGGCCGATGTGACGGGCGTGCCGCACTCACTACAAAACTTGGCTGTGCCGCCCAACTGAGTGCCGCACGAGTTACACGACAATCCCGCCACAGTCAGTCCACCGCGACCGTCCGCACTGTCGTCCACGTCAGTATCGTGTCACCGCACCTCGAACAACGTGTGTCATATCGACTGGCGATCCGCGTTGACGTTCAACCGTCGTGCACCTACTCCGCTTCCCTTCGAGATCGTCCCCAGGATCGCTCGGTGAGCATGTCCGAGTGAGGGTCGGTGGCATGTTGAATCTCAAGCCAGACTGCGCAAAATTTGGGCAGGTGGGCGGCACACCGACACCGCATCCAGAAGGCTCCAGGAAGCATGCCAAGCCGCCGCGGTCGCATTGGCGATCACCATGACCGTGCGTAGCACGATCAACGTGGGACTTAGCCCCCGTTGTGGAGCAGCATGGAATCAGTGTCCATCGGTCCTCTCGGCGTAGGTTTGAACTGCTGGCTCGGACGCAACGAAGGGTGAGCGAGGTGCGAAGGCGGGTGCGGCCACTGGTCGGCGTCGCACTGGCCGTTGTCCTGACAGGCTGCGCATCATCGACAACTGACTTGCCGCTGAGGCAAGTGTCGGAGACACCGCTCACCGGTGGTCCGGTTCGCTTCGACTACGCCGCTTTGGACGCCGAGCGGGGGAGGATGTTCATCGCCCACATGGGCGCAGGTGAACTCATCGATGTCGACGTGCACGCGCACGCGGTGGTGCGCACCATTCCAGATTTGCCCGACGTGCACGGTGTGATCGTCGTCCCGGCGCAGCACCGCGTGTACGCCACGGCGACCGGCAACAACCAGCTCGTCGCCATCGACGAAGACTCCGGACAGGTGGTGTTCCGCGCTCCGACAGACACCTATCCCGACGGACTGGCCTACGACCCGCTCAGAGCCGCTGTGTGGACGACCAACGAATCTGCGGGCACCGAAACGGTGATCGACGCCAACACCGGCGCGGTCCGCAAGACCATCCCGCTGGGCGGTGAGGTGGGAAACGTCATATATGACTCACTTCTGGATCGGATGGTGGTCGCGGTGCAGGGCCGCAACGACCTCGCGATCATTGACCCCGACAGTTTGACCGTGGTGGAACGCATTCCGACGCCTGGATGCGACCATCCACACGGCCAGGCGCTCGACGTCCCCGACCAAGTGATGTTCGTTGGCTGCGAAGCCAACGCCGCCATGGTCACGGTCGATCTCGCTCACCGAAACATCATCGATCACCAGGGAGTGGGTGAAACGCCCGATGTGCTGGCCTACGACCCCAAGCCCGGCCGGGTCTATGTCGCCGCGGAGAGCGGCTGGGTCAGCATCTTCGACCACGAGCAGGGACACCTCACTGGTCGGGGTTCAGCGTATCTCGCCGACGGCGCACACATATTGGTGGTCGACCCGACCACCCATCACACTTACTTCCCGATACCCAAGGGGACCAAAGGAACACCGGTGCTACGGGAATTCGAACCTACCGCCTAGGTGAGGCAGTGCGCCTGCGGGTGTCTATCCTGTTGGCGCGCCGGCACTTTGACGGGTGAGGCGACGATGCATGGCCGTCGCGATGCGGGCGGCTTGGATCTTGGCGTGGTCGGCGACGGGGCCACGGTACATCTGATCGATGGTCGTGGTCCACAGGGCCAGCCAGCGCGCGAAATGCGGTGCCGCCAAGGGTGTCTGGTGATGGACGCGCCGGTGCGCGTGCAGCGCATTGCGCCGATACAGCCCGGCTCGAAACAACACGGTCTCCCAGAAATCACACATGATGGCAAGGTGCTGGTCGAGGCCGCGTGAAGCCAACTCCGCGAACGGCTCGGCGAGCAGTTCGTCGCCAAACGCCTGAGTGTAGAAGCGGCGCAACAACGCTTCCACGCCGGCGCGGTTGGCCAGATCGGATAACGGTGCGGAGTCACTCATGCGGTCCACCCCGCATCGCGGTGCGGGGATCTCTGCGCGACGTTTCCCACGTTGTGGTGGGCAGTACCCCGTCGCGCAAGGCCACCCCGGTGTTGGCCAGCACCCGCTGCACGACCGCGGTGTGGGCATCGCCGTTGTTGAGCACATTGACCATGTCGTGGCGTGTCAGATAGCCGTCCACGCGGCGCTCGATCGGCCAGCTGGCGTAGATCAGGGTGGTGAACTCCGAGCCCAGAAAACCCCAGGCGATCCTGTCGACGGCGGCCTCCGACAGATCAAGTTGTTCGTCGGCAAACACCTGCGGTGAAATCGGTTTCATGGCGGCTTCTCCGAATACTCCTCGAAAAGGTGTCAGGCAGCCAGCACCGCGACGCCACCGATGATGAGCGCGACGACCTTCACCAATTCCAATGCGACATAGCCGTAGTGGGCCCGCGACCGGTGGGCCGTGCCGTCGGCTGCGTTCGGCGCGGCGGTGCCCGCCAGAACCAGATCCGAGCGACGCGTCAGACGAGGTCGCACCACCAGCAGCTGGCCTGCCAGTGTCAGCACCGCGACGCTCACGGCGATGACAGCGGTCGTCGACGGAGCCTGATAGCCGAAGGTGATCAGCACAACGGCGGCCAAGGCCGCTTCGACGGTGTTCAGCGCACGGAACACCAACCTGCCGATACCCAGGCCGATCTGCAGCGATACTCCCGGGGCGCGGAATTTCAGCGGCGCCTCGATGAACGAGATCGCGAGCACCATGCCCAGCCAGGTGAAGATGACTGCGACGGCGATCGCGTGCGCGGCGCTCATGAGGAGGCCGTCGCGGCCGGGGCCAGATGCGCCACGCACAAATCCGGCTCGGAGAACGGGGTCAACGCGTCGACGGTGATCGGGGCATCCCAGCTGTCCAGCGCCCCCTGCATGAGTCCGAGATGCACCGGGCAGACCACGTCGCGGCGGGTGCCGGCCACCTCGAGGAACGGGCAGTTGCGCAACCCGATCTCGCCCGCACCCTTGGCGCCGGAGAGCTTTTCGGGTGCGAAGCCCAGATCGGTTAGCAGATCGGTGAGCCGATCGACGGCCTGCCTGCGAGTGCGTGTTCTGCCCGGCGCGGCGACGTGGCTGGCCCAGGCGCGCCCGGCCGCGATCGCTCGACGTGCAGGCTGGGACTGGCCCGCCAGCGCGTCGGCGAGGATGGCCGCCAGCGTCCGATAGTCACGGGGTCCGCCTGGATCCATCCCGGCGACCGCGCGGAACATCAGCGGGGGCCGGCCCGGTTTGGTGCGGTCGGCCTCCACGGCCTGCGCGCGTCCCGACTTCACCAGCGCCTCGAGGTGAAACCGCGCGGTGTTGGGATGGATCCCCAGTTGCTCGGCGATGTCGGTGATGCTCAGCGCAGATTCTGCGCTGCGCAGCACCGCCAACACGTCCTGGCGCCGGCCGCTCATGATTGCTCCTGCCGCGGCACCCCGTCAGCACCCTCATCGGCGATCACCTGTGTCATACCCCCAAGTTTACACAAGTAAGTATTGTATAAACCAGGGGCAGTTGCGGAACTCCCGCCGCTCACCCGCGGAGCCGTTCGGCAATCACAGTGCGCGGCAGCCGCTGTGGACTCGGATGGGCGACCACGATGCGCCTGCCATCGGGGTCGCGGCCCTCCAGGAAGGTCACCCCATTCTCGGTATGGGTGAAGACCGCGGGGTCGAAGGCCCGCATTCGCTGCGTGATGACCTGCAGATCAGACTGGCTGTCGGTGGCCCACATCAAATAGGACACGCCGATGGTGCCGAAACCGCGCCGCCGAAACGACCGTCGAGCGTGCAAATAGAGTTGGAAACCGTTGGGCGCCAAGAGTAGGGCCATGTCTTTCTCACGGATGCTGACCTGGCACGAGAAAACGTCGCGATAAAAATTCGCGGACCGGTCGAGGTTCGACACCCGGATAACGCACGAGGCGACGCGGGCGCTGACCGTGGGTTGTGGTGAACCACTGCCGTTGATTTCCATAGTGTGCTCCTAACGGGCCCCGACCGCGCTGACATCGCGATGCCGGCCGACGTGGGATTCGGCATGCATACGTTCCACCATCCACGGATAGTGCAGTTCGAACGCGGGACGTTCGGAGCGGATCCGGGGCAGTTCCGTGAAATTGTGCCGCGGTGGCGGGCAGCTGGTGGCCCATTCCAGCGAGTTCCCATGGCCCCAAGGGTCATCCACGATGACCGGCTCGCCGTAACGCCAGCTCTTCACCACGTTCCAGGTGAACACGATCATCGACAGCCCGAGGATCACCGACCCGATGGTGGAGACGACGTTGAGCGTGGTGAACCCGTCGGCGGGCAGGTAGTCGGCGTAACGACGGGGCATGCCTTCGTTGCCAAGCCAGTGCTGCACCAAGAACGTGGTGTGAAAACCAATCAGGGTCAGCCAGAAATGCAGTTTGCCGAGTCGCTCGTCGAGGAGTCGGCCGGTCATTTTCGGGAACCAGAAATAGATGCCGGCGAACGTGGCGAACACGATGGTGCCGAACAACACGTAGTGGAAGTGCGCCACCAGAAAATAGCTGTCGGTGACGTGGAAATCGATCGGGGGGCTGGCCAGCATCACCCCTGACAAACCGCCCAACAGGAAGGTGACCATGAAGCCCGCCGAAAACAGCATCGGCGTTTCGAAGGTCAACTGGCCCTTCCACATCGTGCCGATCCAGTTGAAGAACTTGATTCCCGTCGGCACCGCGATGAGGTAACTCATGAAGGAAAAGAACGGCAGCAACACCGCGCCGGTGGCGAACATGTGGTGGGCCCACACCGCCGTCGACAACGCGGCGATGCCCATCGTGGCGAAAACCATGTTGACATAACCGAACATCGGCTTGCGGGCGAAGACGGGGATCACTTCGGTGACGATGCCGAAAAACGGCAAGGCCACCACATACACCTCCGGGTGGCCGAAAAACCAGAACAAGTGTTGCCACAGAATCGGCCCTCCATTGGTGGGATCGTAAATGTGGGCCCCGAGATGTCGGTCGGCCGCCAAACCCATCAGCGCCGCGGTCAGCAGCGGGAACACCATCAGCACCAAGATCGAGGTGACGAGGATGTTCCAGGGGAAGATCGGCATCCGGAACATCGTCATCCCCGGCGCGCGCATGCACACCACGGTGGTGATCATGTTGACCGCTCCCAGAATGGTGCCGAGTCCCCCGACGGCCAGGCCCAGTATCCACAGATCACCCCCGACACCGGGGGAATGGATCGCATCCGAGAGGGGGGCGTAGGCCGTCCAGCCGAAATCGGCGGCGCCATGGGGTGTGATGAACCCCGAAAGCGTGATCAACCCACCGAAGAGAAAAAGCCAGTAGGACAACGCATTCAAGCGTGGGAAGGCGACGTCGGGGGCGCCGATCTGCAAGGGCAGCACCAGGTTGGCGAACCCGAACACGATCGGTGTGGCATAAAACAGCAACATGATCGTGCCGTGCATGGTGAACAGCTGGTTGTACTGCTCATTGGACAAGAACTGCAAACCCGGCCGGGCCAACTCGGCTCGAATGAACAACGCCATGAACCCGCCGGCGAAGAAAAAGCCAAAACAGGTGACGACATACATCACCCCGATCAGCTTGTGATCGGTGGTGGTCACCAGCTCGTAGACCAGGGTGCCCTTGAAGCCGGCGCGGGCAGGGAACGGGCGGTGAGCGCGCAGTTCTACGGGGGGTGCTTCGGCGGTCACGGGCTTCCTCCTGTCCCAATTTCATGGTGGGTCGGCCAGTCGGCTCAGCCGGTCATGTCGGTAACTAGTTTTTACAATATAGTCTTGTGAAAAATACTACCGCGTGCGTTGCCGACTTGACACCCCTACAACTCCTACGCCGCACCGCCCGCGCCAGACAGCGCACTTCAGTCCTGCCGGGATGATGATTGGTAGACCTGGACGTCGTGGGAGGTTTCGCCATGTGCCAGTACTGCGGGTGCCGCGACATGCCGCTGCTGCGTGACTACATCGCGGAGCATGCACATCGCCGAGGAGGAGGACGGCCTGTTCCCCGCCTCGCTGACGACGCTTGACGGCGATGAGTGGGACGAGGCAATCGCCGCCTGGCACGAAGCGCATCCCGACCAACGCATGATCAACCGCGCGTAGGGGGTGCCGTGTCGGTCCGCATCCTGCGGAGGGGAGGAACACGGCGGGCTTGTTCGTTTGCGTGCGTATACGAGGGTCGTTGAAATGGAGGCACCGATGACGAACGCAGAGGTCGACCGGATCCTGTCGGCGCATCGACGGTCGGGGCGGTTCTTCGTGGCCGGCGGCATCTCGTCATTCGCGCTCGAGGCGGGGCAGGGCGAACATCCTCCCGTGCTGTGCGTGCATGGCGTGCCTGCGTCATCGTTTCTGTACCGCAAGGTGCTGCCCGAACTGGCCGGCCGGGGTCTGCGTGGCATCGCGGTCGATCTCCCCGGTCTGGGGCTTGCGGATCGACCCGAAGACGCGGACTACACGTGGAGCGGACTGGGGCGCTGGCTGTCGGCGGCCATCGACGAACTGGGACTTGACCGCTTCCATCTGTTGGTGCACGACATCGGCGGACCGATCGGATTCGAGGTGGCCAATGCCTCTCCGGACCGGGTGCTGTCGTTGACGGTGCTCAACACCATCGGCGACGTGGCGACCTTTCATCGACCGTGGCCGATGGAACCGTTCGCGCATCGGGGCATTGGCGAGGCGTGGTTGGCATCGCTGCGTGTTCCGTACACGTTCACGTCGATCATGCGGTGGGTCGGTGTCAGCGGGAAGGTAACCAGTGCGGAGCTTCAGTGCTGGGTGCCGCTGTTGTTCGGCGATGACGGCGGTCGGGCGTTCCTGAAGATCATGCGCGGTTTCGAACTCACCGCCGCCAAACGCGACACCTACGCGCGCGCCCTCGGCGCGGCGCCGTATCCGATTCAGATCGTCTGGGGTGTCCGCGACACCATGCTGTCGTGGTGGCGACACGGTCTCGCGGTTCAACGCGCTGCCGGACTGACACACGCAACCTTGTTGCCTGCCAAGCACTTTGTTCCCGAGGACTGCCCCGGCGAGATCGCAGACGCCATCCACCGGCTGGCGATGCCATGACGTGGCCAGCCGATGGATGGGACGTCGGTCACTGCGCGTCGCGCCAGGCCAACATGTCCTTGAGTTCGGCGAAGTCGTATTCGCCTGACTCAGGATGGATTTCGGTGGTGAACAAGGTGACGCCCTCATCCGCGTACTCCGCGGCGGACGCCGACCCTGTCCACTGAACCGAACGTTGTATGACACTGTGGTCGCGGCCATTTGCCTCAGCAAGGCGCTCGAGAAGCTGGCTTCTCTTCCGGTAAGTGTCGATATCCAGGAAGCTGTGCCAGATGTTGGCGTAGCGGGCAACCAGCGGCATCGTGCGCCGTTCTCCGCCGCCCCCGATCAGGATCGGGATCGGCCGCAGCGGCGCCGGAATCAAGTGCCGGAACCGCTCTTCGATGCGTGCCAAACCCGCCTCGAAAAGATCCATGCGCGACCCGACGGTCCCGTAGTCGTATCCGTAAACGGTGTAATCCTTTTCATACCAACCAGATCCGAGTCCGAGGATGACGCGACCACCGCTGATGTGATCGACTGTGCGGGCCATGTCGGCCAGTAGATCGGGATTGCGGTAGCCCATGCCGGTCACCAGAAGCCCGATCTCTGCCCGCGTGGTGATCTCACCCCATGACGCCAAGGCGGTCCAGCCCTCGAAGTTGACGACGTCGGGCTGCTCGGGCCTCAGTTTGGGCGCGCCGTCGACGATGTCAACTGCGGGGCGGTGGAAGTGGTCGTAACCGAAAATCACATCGGCTCCGAGATCTTCGGCACGAAGCACGGCTTCACGCCACGTGCGATAGTCCGCGGCTCCGCCGGGCCACAGCTGCACGCCTATGCGGATGGGATGAGACACGGTGTCTTCCTCTCGTTGGATCGCGTTGTCCCGGTGTTCGGCCGGCTACGCCCACGTTCAATGGCCGGAAGGCGTCGGGTTAGTTGTGATGTCCAGGGAGGTTATCCGGGTCGCTGTCGGTGAGCCTGTGTGACAGGGAAGGCTTCCGGTTGTGAAGTGGAGCTGTCTAGGAACCACTTCGTCAACCAGGAGGCCTTCGTGTCCCACGCTAACGCCGCTTTGACCCCGCGCGCCCGATT
>NZ_JBICUE010000017.1:0-102779 GCF_043197955.1 Mycobacterium sp. NPDC048908
CAACTCCCAGAACCGACGACCCACAAACGGATAACGCGGAACCCTCATGACAACCCCTCAACAAGAAGCTGTTGCACCCAGCGCTAGAAACCGCCTGCCAAAATGCGGCAGTTTTGCGTCTGCTCGCGCTAAGAGGCGACCACCACGATTCCGTCGTCGTCGCTGTAGGCGATCTCCGCGGGGGAGAACAGCACACCGCCGAACTCGACCTTGATGTCGCGTTGGCCTTCACCGGTTTTCGTGCTCTTGCGCGGATTGGTGCCCAGCGCCTTGATGCCGATATCGAGCGTGCGAAGCGTTGCGGCGTCACGGACTGCGCCGTTGATGATCAACCCGGCCCAACCATTGTCGACGCCGAGGCCGGCGATGAGGTCGCCGACCAGCGCGGTGTGAAGCGAGCCGTCGCCGTCGATGACCAGCACCCCGCCGTGGCCCGGTTCCGACAGCACGGACTTCAGCAGCGCGTTGTCCTGGAAGCACCGCACAGTGGTGATCGGCCCCGCGAACTCCGACCGGCCCCCATACTGGTTGAACTGAAGATCGCAGCTGCGGACGTCGGGGCCGATTTCGTCGACAAGGTCAGCGGTGGGGCGCGGTTCGATGGTCACCGCACGATGCTAGCGATCGACCCGGTCAGTGATTTCGGGTCGATGTTGGCGAGGGCGTAGGACACCGCCTCGTCCATGGTCATCGCGGCGCCCTCAGCGCGTAGCTCGCGTAACCGGTCCGCACCGATTGCGTCGGTCGCGAGGTCGGTGGCTTCGCGGAGTGCTGAAAAGATGAAGTGGGCGTTCGGTCCCGCCTTGAGATGTTCCTTTCGCCGGTTGCCGGCCGGCGCAGAGGCCATCCGCTGGAACGTCGCGTATGCCGCGCCTTGCAACACCGCCGCGACCTCGGGCCGGTCATCGACCAGTGCTCGCGCACACAACGCGAGGCATGGCGCGGTTTGCAGTAGCGCGGGACTCCAGCGCCACAGAGCCATGGCTCTCCCGCTCAGGGCCAGGGCGAGGTCCCAATCGCGAAGTCGGCCGGCGACAAGGCACGCGGTCACGAATCCAGTGGACACCTCTTCACCAGGCGTACCGCCGGTCTCGAGGCTCTCACGCAGGAGTGCCCTGGCCCGGGCGGAATCGTCGTCAACCAGAGTAAGAGCTAACGCGTTGAGCCCCAACATGATTGCCCCGGGCATCCCGGACCGTCTGGCCAACGCCACCGACCTTTCGGCGTGTTTCGCCGCTTCAGCGTCGCCGACACCCCAAAGCGCGGCGCTACTGACGCCGTATGCGAGGTAGATTGCGGCGAGTCCGGGATAGCCATCCGCACCAGCCAGCTCTGCTGCCCGAACGTAAAGGGTCAGCGCCTCGGCATATGCACCGGCCGACAGCCGAGCCATCGCCTGCACGGCGCACACGTCGGCCTCGATCCGTGGTCCGTGCTCATCAGGGGTGCCCTGCTCGCCCTCCAACGCCCGGCGGCAGAGGTCGTCTACGTCGTCCCAGTCGCCGCCTGCGTGCGCGTCGTACGCCGCAGCCACCAGAACACGTTGATATCCGGGTTGTTCGGCCGCTCCCGGCATTCTGAGTACGCGCGACGCCGGAATGAGGATCAGCTCGCCGGTCGGGCTGACGGTATTCGTCCGGTTCGGCAGATTGGTGACGAGCGGGACAGCGAGGGCCGCGTTACCTGTGTCGATCGCGTTGGCGAGAGCCGAACGGATGTTGTCCCGTTCGAGCTTCATCTGTCGGGCGGAGACCAGTTGCTCGGGCCCGTAGAAGTGCTGTGAGACCCGTCTTGATAGATCTGCATAGAACTGCGCGTGTCTCGTCATCAGACGGCTGGTCTCTCCCCAGTCGGAGAGCCGCTCCTCGCCGTACTGGCGAATGGTCTCCAACAGTCGAAAGCGCGTGCCGGCCACGCTGTCTTCGGCAACGACGAGAGAGCGGGCCACCAAACTGGTGACGATGTCCATGACCTCATCGCGTTGGACCGGATCACCGTGACATATCTCTTCGACGGCTTCCAAGCTGCAGCCGCCCGTGAATACCGCCATGCGGGCAAGCAGGCGCTGTTCCGAAGGGTTCAACAGCTCATACGACCAGTCGATGGCCGCTCGCAATGTGGCGTGCCGTTCGACCGCTCCGCGCCGCCCACCTGCCAGCACATGGAACCGTCGATCGAGGCGCCGAAGAAGTTCTGCCGGGCTCAAAACCATGACGCGCGCGGCCGCCAACTCGATTGCCAGCGGCACGCCGTCGAGCCGCTGGCAGACTTCCACCACAGCACGGGCGTTGGCAGCGCTGACCGCGAAGTCGGCCTTGACATGCCGGGCTCGTTCGACGAACAGCCTGACGGCATCCGTGTGGACGAGTCGCTCGAGATCGCCACCGGGTTCCCCGGATTCGAGCGGAGGCAGCGCGATGATCTGTTCGCCTTCGAGGGCCAGTCCCTCCCGGCTGGTGGCGAGCACCACCACACCCGGGCAGGACCGTTCGATACGGCCCACCAGCCGGGCGACAGTCGAGAGCACATGCTCACAATTGTCGAGCAGCAGCAGAAGCTGTTTCTGAGCCAGCGCTTCTAACAAGGAATCTTCGAGGTTCTGGCTGCTGCGATTGGTCATGTGCAGCGCCGCCGCGACGGCCTCCACCACCGCTGCTGGGTCGCGTACCGCCGCCAACTCGACCAGCCAGGCTCCGTCGGGGAAGCGCGGGAGTAGCTCGGCTGCCACCTGGACAGCCAGGCGGGTCTTGCCGACGCCACCCACTCCGGTGATGGTCACCAGACGGGATGCCCTGAGCGCAGATGCGACTCGGGAAGTCTCCGCTTGCCTGCCGATGAATGAGCTGATTTGGGCGGGCAGGTTGCCGGGGTAGGAATCCAGGGTCCGAAGCGGGGGAAATTCCTCGCGGCAGTGGGCCATCGCCAGCTGGTAGACCCGCAGCGGCCCGCCAAGATCACGCAGTCGGTGCTCGCCAAGATCGATCAGCGCGAGACCCTCTGGAAGGTCTGCGAGTACGAGCGCCTCGGTGGTGCTGGAGATCAGAATCTGTCCGCCATGTGCCGCCGCCATCAGGCGGGCGCAACGATTTATCGGAAGGCTGGTGTAGCCGGTGTCATCGACGCCCACCGCTTCCGCCGTGTGCAGCCCGATGCGTGCCCTCAGCGGTTCGGCTGTACGCCAATCCTCCTCTGCCAGAGCCTGTTTGAGGGCCACTGCCGCGGAAACCGCGTCGCTTGCCGTCGAGAAGGCAGCCGCCATGCCATCGCCCATCCGGGAGAACACGTGACCGCGATACGCCGCGACGGTCTTCTCCAGGATTTCGTCGTGGCGCACCATCGCGGTCCGCATCCCCTCGGGGTCGTGTTCCCACATCCGGGTGGACCCCTCGAGGTCGGTGAGTAGAAACGTCACCGTGCCCGACGGTAGCGGCACCGCCATCACCCCCCAACCCAATGAGCTCGGGTTATCGGAGGTCAAGCGTAGCTGGCCACCACGATGTCGTGGACAAACTGAGCCAAGCCAGGCTCCACATCGTCGTAGTAGCGGGTGAAGCGTTCGTCGGCCAGATACATCTCCGCCAGGTTGCGGTGCATCTCGTCGCCGCAGTCATAGAACCGCTCTATCGACGCACGATGGCGCGCCGCGAGCTCGTTCGCTTCGGCTGACCCCGGTTGCACGCCGCCCCGCTTCGCGTGCGCCAAAGCGTCGAGCAGCGCATCGCCCTCCGCCTTGATCGCGGTCCAGTCGTCCTTGTTGAACCGCGAAACCCATTGCTGCGACTGCTCCCATGCGTCGGTCTTGCCCCATCGTTGTTCGGCTTCGGCCGCGTACTCCTCGATGACCGCGGTGGTGCCGAAAATTTCGATTTGTTCTTGGGCCGTCAGCTGAATGCCTCGACGGTGCGCGTTCATCAGTTCCTCCACTGCCTTGATGCTGTGCTGTAGCCGGTCGGCCTGTTCAAGCAGCAGCGCGTGCCGCCGCCGCAGATGCTCGACCACATCCGCACCCGGCTCGTCGAGCAGCGCGCGGATCTCGTCGAGCGGCATCCCGATGGACCGGTACACCAGCACCATGTGCAGCCGCTCGATGTCGGCGTCGGTGTAGCCGCGATAACCGGCCGGGGTACGCAAACTCGGCATCACCAGACCCACGTGGTCGTAGTGATGAAGCGTGCGCACGGACACGCCGGTGAGGGCGGCTACGGCACCGACGGTGTTGACGTCCATGCTGCCCACTATCGACCCTGACGCCACGTGAGGGTCAAGCCGAATTGATCAGTTGCGGGAGTTCCTGCGGGCGGCAAGAAGCACCGCCAGGATCGCCAGCACACTGGCGGCAATCGCGGCGGCCAGCGGCAGGCGCGACGGCTCGGGCCCGATCAGCGGCGCATGTGCTGGCCCGCTGACAGGGTTGCTTGCGCTCGATACCGCCGATTTCGCTTGGGCTGCAGTCTCTTTGGCGGCCGAAGTCAGGTCGCCGTTGGTGTCGGCCAGCTTCGGGGCTTCGGGTGCCTTCTTGGCGGGCGCCTTTGTCGCAGCGGCTTTTTTGGCGGGCGCCTTTTTGGCAGCCGCTTTCTTGGCCGGAGCTTTCTTGGCCGCTTTCTTCGCAGCCTTGGCCGGTGTCTTCTTCGCTGGCGCGGCGGCGGGCGGTTCGGGCGCGGGCGGGACCGGATCCGGGCTTGGCGACGACGACGCCGGTTCCGCTGCCGGTGCTGCGGCGTCAGCGCTTTCGTCGGGGTGATCCTGCTGGTCTGCCATCTGGCTGCTCCTTTGCGCCTGTTTCCTCTAGCCGGCAGTGGCTCCATCATGCCAGGCCGAATATGGCGCTAACCGGTCACTGTCAGCGCGGCCGCCAACGCCAGCGCGAGGGCCATCATCGCGAGTTCGACCAACGCCCGCGACCGCGACACCACCGCGGTCGCCCGGTGCGCCCGTGCGGCAGGCAGCCACATCGTCCGGTTGCGGTACGCCAGCAGCACGAGAGCGATCGTCAGCACCATCTTCGCGGTCAGCAGTCTGCCGTAGCCCGTCGCATACAGCTGGCTCGGGGAGCCGAGCGTGACGACCGTTCCCAGCGCACCGCCTGCCAGCAGCGCCGCCACACAACCCAGCGACATCTGGGAGAACCGCGGCAGCACCCTGGCCCACTGGCCCCGGTGTCGAACGGTCAGCACCAGCGCGGCCAGCGTCCCGCACCAAAGCGCCGCGGCAAGTGTGTGCACGGCGACCGCCAGCCCACCGACAGCGCTTTCCGACAGGTGGCCGGTCAGCGGGCGGGCCGCCACCCCGGCCGCCGCCAAACCCGCCGCCGCGACATTCGTCGCCGCCGTCCTCGGCGCCACCGCGACCAGACCGACCAGGCCCGCCGCCACCGCGCTGAACAGCACGGACCGCCCAGACGCCGTATGCAACGCGAAATCGACCGCGGTGTGCACACCCAGCCGCGGCAACGGGATCGCCGCAGCGTGTGCGGCCTCCAGCACGAGCCGAAGCAGCTCCGCGACGAGCCAAATGGCTGCCGCGATCGTCAACGGGCCGGTGGCGCGACGAATCAGCTCACCGCGATAGCGGGCGATATCGAGCATCGGCACGACGGCAAGCCCCAGCGCCACCACGGCCGACATGTCGGCCGCGGCGCGCACCAGCGCAGACCACAGCGGCGTCACCGCTGACGTCGTACCGCCCATATCGCGGCGCCCGCGACGATCAGCCCGGCCGCGACGAAGAACGGCCACACCGGGATGCCGTCGTCCGACTTGTTCGTCGCCGACGCCGAGGGACCGGGCGTGCCGGTTCCTGGAACCGTCAACGTGAACGACCACGATCCGGACACCGCATGCCCGTCGGCCGACGTCACCCGGTAATTGACCGTGTAGGTGCCCGACGGACCGAGCGGCCGCACGCCGACGCTGACCACGGCGCCATCGACGCGCGGATCACCGGTTGACCACAGGTTGCCGTCGGGTCCGACGACCGTCATCGCCGCGAACTGCGTCTGCAGCGCCTCGTTGAAGGTCGCGCTGACCTTCTGCGGGGCCTGCATCAACTCGGCGTTCTCGACGGGGTCGGTCGCAATGCGTGTCGCATGGGCCGATGCGACGCCGGCGCCTGCCACCGCCGCCGCGGTCAGCGAGATGGCCAGCACCAGCGTCGCGATGAGGCGATTCATGCTCGACGTCGTACCAGTAGGGATGCGGCGACCGCAACGGCGCCAAGTGCCAGTGCGCCACCGGCGAGCCAACGCGCCGTCTCGTCGGCGGCGGCCGCAGGGACCGCCGAACCCCTCAGCGCAATCTCAGGGGCCGGGTGATCGGGCTCCGCCCCCCCTGGTGCTGTGGGCTGATCCCACTTGACGACCGTGCCGTCCGAGTACGTCTGCGTGGCAGGCAGGCTGATCGTCGTCGTATCGGGCAGCTTCACCGAAATCCGGAACAGCGCGAACTGGTCCGGTGCGATGCCGGCGCCCGGTGCAGCCGCCCAGGTGACCGAATGGACTGTGCCCGCGGCGACGTCGCGGTCCAGCTTGACGGTCCAGCCCGGCATTGCTTCGGTGCTCGCGGAGCCGACATTGGGCAACGTGACGCTCATTTTCGTTGTCATGGCGCCTTTCTCGGATTCATTGGGCACCCTGAAGGTGACCACCGAATAGGAGCCGGGTGTCGGATTGTCGGCGTCGGCGTGGACGTGGGCCCACGCGGTAGGAGCGCAGGCCAGCAGGCCAACGGTTAGCACCGCACCGGTGATGAGGGCGCGCGAGGACGCCCGGGTATTGATTGGCATTCGATTGTGGCTTTCGTGTCGTTGGGATGTCGGTCGGTCAGCGGCAGTGGCTGACCGGCGGACCCCGGTGCGACATCGAAGCGGCGAGCAGAAGCGCCGATCGCAACGGCTGATCGGCGTCGTCGACGACCACAACGGGCGCGACGGTGATGGAACCGACGACCGTGCGCACCGCGGCGCGCACCACTCGAGACACTGCCCGGCACAATCGATCGCTTGCCGCGATGAGCAGTGCCCCGCCGACGATCGCTGCCGCGTGAGCAGCGAGCATCACCGCGGCGGGCGGCGCCGCCGCGGCGGCGTGGCTGTGCCCGACGGCGCCGAGGACGATATGCCCGCATAGTTGACCCGCCGCCAGCAGACCCAGCAGCACCCTGACGTCTGCCGCGCGGGCGATTGTGGCGCCAAGCGCGCCGACTGTGCCGGCCAGTACCGCTAGCAAGCCGACGGCTGCGCCGGTCGGCACGGCCCCGGCGCCCACCGAGTGCGCGGCCACCGCCAGCGCAGCGGTCAGCAATCCCGCGGTCGAACCACGGAGCCGCGCAGCGGGATCGCCGGTCGACACGTCGGTCAGACGAGGCCCAGTCGGGCCATCAGATCGGCGTCGACGCCGTCGAGTTGTTTGGCAATCGCGTCATGCGCTGCGCGACGACGCGATACCGGCATGTTCTCTGCGGCCGTGACAGCGGCCGACAGGTCACGTAGCCGGTCGGTGATGGCGGCGACGAACTGCTTGGTCTCGGCGTCCTTGGGATTCTTCTCGGCGACCAGGCGCAACGACTGCTCGGCGCCGGCGATGCGGGCCGACAACTCCGCGCCGTGCCCGGAGAACTGGCCGACTTGGCTCAGCGGGACGCCCAGCCGATTGGCCTTGCGTTCGTCGAGGAAGCCGCGCGCGGCGATCGACGCGCGGTACAACAGCGGCACCGCGACCGGCGCGAGCAGCCGCGTCACCGTGAGCATCCGCCGAATTCGGCTGGGGGAGAACAACTTACCCTCGCGAGCCGCCTTCAGCTGGGTCTCGGCCACCTTCAGCGCGGCCTTGTCGCTGTCTCGCTGGGCCCGCAGTTGCGCCTTCAGTGCCCTGGTCTCGGCTTTGTGCTGCGACTTGATGCGGCGCGCTTCGTTCTTGGCGGCCAGCCTGGCCTCGAGCTTGGCCTTGGCCTTGATGGCGCGAGCCTCGGCGCGACGGGTGGCGCGGGTTTTGCGCTTGAACAGGCTCATCCCGGCGGCCTCCCAGTGATCTCGTCGATGATGCAGCCCAACACTATCGTCCGGACCGTTGTGGATTTCGGCGTGTCCCGCCGGTGGGTACCGCGAAAACCACAGCGAGCGGTTTGCTCTGCCTGTGCAAGAATTGACGGATCTCGTGAGTAGGCGCTGTTGACGTCGCGGAGGGTGGTGACGACGTGGGTTCGCGTGTGCACCGCGCCGCGTCGGCCTGCACAGTGACCGTAGGCCTCTTCTTTTGCGGATTGGGCGGCGCGCTGGCGCTCGCCGATCCCTCGGACCCGCCGCGCGTTCCGCCCGTCGGCGCGCATTCGGATGACCCGCCAAGCAAGGGCCCCAAGGACGAGCACGAAGACGGCGGAGCGAAAGACAACCCGAGCCCCGACAAAGAGGCGAGCACCGCGACCGCCACCGAGAAACCCGGCGACGGCGCGAACCCGGGCAACGGCAACTGCGGCAACCGCAAGCGCAAGGGCAATGCGCGCGGCTGCGGCACGAGCGCCCCGCCATCACCGTCACCGAGCGACCCCGAAAGCCCGACACCAACCCCCAGCGACCCGACCACGACCACCAAGGTCGGGCTGCCCGCACCCGCCGGCGGTGGCGGAGGCGGTGCACCGCAGGCCCCAGGGGGCGGCGGGGCGTTGCCGCCGAAGATGCAACTGCCGCCGGTTTCGGAACCGCCTGTGGTCGACAGCGTGCCCGGCGTCGGTCCCGCGGTCGCCGACATGGCCCCTCCGCCGATCACCCTGCCGGTCATCGTCGCGCCCGCCGCAGGTCTCGGCGCGGGCGGGGCGCCCGCAGGCCCTCCGTTGCCGGCAGCGCCTCGCGCCGTATCGGCGGAGCCACCCGCGGTGCGCGAACCGCCGCCGGCCATCGTTGGTGGCAATGCGTCGCCGCCTCCGGCGTCGTACCGAGTCGGCTACGCGGATTATTTGCGGAAGGCAGGATTGTCCCAGGTCGCGGCCTTGGCAGTGCCGGGCGTAGCGGGCATGCTAGTACTCACCGGCGCCGGGGGATTGGTTGGCTATCGCCAGGCGAAGGCGGGCCGGGCGGTACACACCAGTGGCACCGCGCGGTTTGTGAACTGATGAAATTGCCCGTCCAAACGGGGGCGGACAGCGCATAGTGGACTCGTCGAAAGGGGGTTGAATGCCTGCCAGCCGCCGCGTCACCCGCGCCGTCAGCGCGGTGCTCGATCTTGCCCCACGGCGCGGGGAAGTTTCCTTGCCCCGCCTCGTCGATGCCGTGAGCGAGGATCGCAACCGGCCGATAGAGCTCAAAATGGCTGATCTGCCGCCCGGAGTGTGCGGGCAGTGGCGCCAATACGCCGACCGCGACGTCTTCCTGATCCAGAAGGGCCTACCAGCGTGGGACCGCACGCTGGCCCACGAACTGGGGCACCTGGTGCTGGGGCACGAGGGCATCCCAGTCGTTCAAGCGGCGCGTGAGAACACCGAGATGGCCAGCTCCGACCTGATCGGCTACATGCTCAACCAGCGGACCGGTTGCATGGGTCCCGCCGGTGAGGACGCCGAGCAGGAGGCCGAGGACTTCGCGGCCCTGCTCATCTATCGACTTGGTCGCCTACCGTCGGATCGCTCGTCGATCGTTCAGGTGCGGCTCGGAGAGGCGTTTGGTTGATCATTTGGGTGATCGCCGGTCTGCTCGGATTGGCGACCGGCCTCCGTATCGGCTGGGCCCTGGTCAACAAGCAGTCGCTGGTGAGCACCGCGATGATTCTCGCGCTCGGCAGCCTGGGGATGGTGGCTGCGTTGAATTGGCAGCCGCTGACGCTGATGCTCGACACTTTGCTGCACTGGAACAACATCTCGATGGGGTTGTCCCAGGTGGCGCTGATCGGGTGTGCGGCGGGCAGTTGCGTGATGATCACCACCGTCTCGTCGAACAAGTCGCCTGCGACCATCCGGAAAATTGCTATCGCTCAGTACAGCGTTGCCGGTGTCATCGCGGTCGTGAGCTTGGTGAGCTTCTTCTCCGCGGGCCAGCAACCGGAGATGTCGCCGGAGGCCTATCTGAAGCAGAACCTGGGCTCCAGCGACGGAAGATTGCCGTGGCTGCTCCCGTTGCTCTACGTGTTGCTGGCGCTGACGCTGGTGTCATGGGCAGGCATGCGGCATTCCAATCGCAGCAGGCGGGGGCGCGCCCTGTTCATCTTCACCTTCGGCATCGTGCTGATCGTGTTGGCCTCCGCCTTCTTCCTGCTACGCGCCGCCGGTAGCACTGAACTGCTCGGCGTGGGCGCCGCGGCGACGCTGTTGGGTTGCGCCATGCTCGTCGTCGCCGCGGGCTCGCTGCTGCCCAGCATCGAAGACTGGTTCGGCGCGCGTTACGAGTTGCGCACGATCCAGCCGCTGCTCACAGAGCTTGGCCGGCGCCATCCCGATGTCGGCATCGGAGTCCGCCCCCGCGGACCGCTCGTGTTTCGGGTGGCCGAGCGGATGTCGTTGATCTCCGACGCGCTGTTCTTGGAGGCGACCGCCGCCGACGCCGCGCGCAGACGTCGGGTGGGGGCGCGGCAGGCGCGTGAGCACGACGAAGTCGATGAGGCCGTTGAAATGTCAGAGCTCGAGTGCCCGCCGGTGGCGCCGCAGGAGCAGGCGCGCACGATCGCGCAGTGGATCTATGAAGGCAGGGCAGAGGCGCCCGAGGACACCAGCGCTGCCTTCCCCGGACTTGGCTGGCTGCGCCAGCCGACGACGTACTCCGACCGCGAGTGGATTCTCGAGATCGCACACCAATATCGCCAGCTGGCTCTCGCCAAGACGGGGACGGTCTAGCGGACCGAAATTTCCCAGATTCGCCGGGCGCCGCGTTGCGGCGGACCCCGGGCTAATCGTCCAGGTGCTCCCGGCGACGCAGCTCGTCGACCTTCTGGACAATGTCCTGCTGTGCCTCTGCAGACAGGCCGACTGTGCGCGCCGCAATGCGACGAACGCCCTCGTCGCGCATATTCGCGAGCCAGCTCAATTCCTTGTCGAGCTTCTCGTAGTACTCGTCGTCGGTGAAGTACGCCGGCTTGATACGGAAGAAGTTGGCAAGGGCGGCCATGGTGGCTGCCGAGGGGTTGGTGCGGTTGCCCGAGCGAAGCTGCGACAGATATGGAGCCGACATCGTGACGCCTTCGGCCTTCAGGGCGGCGATGACTTCAGCGGATGTGTGCGGACCACGACCTGGCGGGTAGACCGTGTCGAACAGCCGGTTTAGCCGAGCGGCGAACGTGTTGCTCATCGATTTGACCTCCACATGCTTGACGAGCGGGTTTGTAGGGCGGCGTATTTGCTGATCATCGTAGCGAGAGTTGTGCCAACAACCAAGTGCAAACCACTGAAAAGTTAACCCGCCTTTTCGTTACGTGTGGCCGCTACAGGTCTTAACGGCTTGTCGGTGTACGCCCGCACCGCCATCCTACGGTGCGACGAAGCAAATAATAATGGGTCGCTACCAATGACTTTCCTGGAAGTTGCATACGGCTCGCCACAGGAATGCTGATGTTCACCACGGGCAACTCCGCTGACAGCGGCCGCAGCGGAAACCGGTGTTTGCTAGTTGCGCACGCAACCGGATTGAAAAGGTGTGACCTTTGGCACTGCTCGCCACGTTAGGCGGGGTAGCGAGCCGACCGTCCGAAGCAGGTCAGCCGTTCGTCCGACAGTAGCCAGCTGGAGGTCGGTGGCGTTCCTACGACGATTCGCGCGGTGGCGCTACCCGCGAATGCCCGTGGCGGTTGCCGGCGGCCGCCGCGGTGACCGATGCGCAGCGGTGGCGGTAATAGCTGTCGTGACCCCGACCGCACCTGCCCCCAGCCCAAGGCCGGCGCCGGGGAGCAACCAATTTCCGGAGCGCAGGAAACAGCACGCTGGGCATCGCGCGCAGACCGCGAGGCGACCCCGGGATTCACCCCTGCGGAGTAACCTGAGTGCGGTTCGAAGGCCTCACGCCGCCAGCAGCATCGCGAGGATGGCGGTGTCGGGATGGCTGATCGGGTCCACTCCGACACGGCTCACCATCGACGTCACCGTGCCGTCCGCCTCCGCCTCCACCCAGGCGGCACGATGCTCGAGGCCGAGATATGGAATCCCGGGCAGCAGCACACAACCCGACGCCGCGCCGCTGCACTCGGGCAGCGACGGCATGGTTTCTGACGGGGGATGAAGCATCAGCAGCGCGGGCGGCTGATGGTCGGCGAAATGGCCTGGAGGGACTGCCGATTCACCGACGACGGTGCCTTCGGCCACGACCAGCCCAACCGTGCCAGGCTCCGGCTCCTCGGGTAATTCTTCGCGGGCTCCGAAAATCGTTGTGGTAGACAGCAACCCGGGGAGGGACGCCACCCGGACCGCGACCATGAGTAGCTGCGCCCACTCCTTGGTCGAGTCGGGCCAGCGGCCGGAGATCACGAAGCCTTTGAGCGATCCGCGTGAATGAAAAGGGGCGATCTCGATCGCCCGACCAGACTCCATGTCCATCTCGCCTCCGCGCCATCGGTGTTCGGACCATCCGCGACACGCCCGTGGATCGATTTGACCAGAATGCGGCAGGTCAAACCTGCCCGCAACCGGACACGACCGGTGACGGCAAACTTTGGCCGGAAGCTTCAGTCGGGCCGTGACTTCACGGTCCACAGCACACGGTAGGAACCGGCCGCCGACACCCAACCGAATTCGTGAGAGTCAGCGCAGCCGGGGGCGCTGGGATTGTCCGACCGCGCTTCGAATATCGCGTCGCGGCCCGAACCGTGTACATCGCCGACGCGTTTGACGAGCCAGCGCGTCGACAGGCGCGGGTCCGGGAACACCCGCACCTGACCGCGCTGTGGGACACCGCCGCGGATCACGATCAGACCATCGCCCGCGCCCAGCGTCGGGCGCATCGAATCGTCGACGACCTTGAACATCCGCAGGGGACATCTCACTGGCCACCCATGGTTTTGCCGCACCCCCGAAGGGTAGGTTAGTGGCCATGCTGCATCGACTTTTCGCGAACGCCACTGAAGCCCACGCCCACTGCGACCTGTACTGCGGTGTTTATGACCCGGCCCAGGCCAAGATCGAGGCGCTGTCATGCCTGAAAACGATTCAGAAGTACCACGATTCCGACGATGACCACTTCAAGGCTCGCTGCATCATCATCAAGGAACAGCGCGCCGAAGAGGTCAAGCATCACCTGATGGTGCTGTGGGCGGACTTCTTCGCCAAGGACCACTTCGAGCAGTTCCCCAACCTGCACCAGTTGTTCTGGGATGGGGTGCACGGAGCAGGCGACGTCAAGAAGTCGCTCGACGTCGCCGTCGCCGAGAAACTGGTCAAGACGATCGACGAGATCGCCGACATCTTCTGGCAGACCGACAAGGGCAAGCAGATGGGCGTCTACCCTCCTGCCTAACCACTCGAATTTCGCCCCGTCAACGCAGAAGCCGCCGGACTGTACCGGCGGCTTTTTCTATGGAGATTCTGGGCGAGTCAGTACAGCACGATCAGGGCCAGGATGCCCAGCAGCACCAGAGCGATGACGCCGGCGCGCAGACACGCCATCATCTGGGCGCGGGTGTAGACGTTCCCAGAGGTATGCCACTCAGAGGGCGGCACAGCGGAACCAGGCCCCATCGGATGAGACGCCATCAAACCCTCCTGACCTGCACGATCGTAGATCCTCCCCCAGTGAGATCTGTCACAGACAGTTCCTGTGACGCCGATCATAACCCCTGTTGTTCGGGCTGAGAAACCGGCACCGCCGGCGTGGGCGGACGCACCGTGTTGGCGCCGCCAGCAAACGCCGCGAACGGCCGTGAGTCGCAACAGCGACGCCGCGGGCCGTCGACCGACAGGCGTACACGACACCCTCGCCCGGCGGTCACGCTACCGGAAAGTTAGTGGGCCAACACATTTCGCTCGGCGTTCGTCGGCCTGTTGATCGGTGGCGGACCGCGCGCCAGGTTATCCACAGTAACCTTCAGCAAGCACACAGATTCGGCGGCTCAAACGGTGTTTCGGCCGTTGAGGGGCTGTGGATGAACTTGTGGAAATTGTGGATAGTCCCGAAATTGCTGACATGAAAGCGACGCGTCAGTCGCAGCCACTGTGGTAGTGCGCGGGCCGCCCGCCGTGTCAGCATGATCCCATGGACGAGGTCGAGGTCGCGCAAGCCCAGATCGCCGATGTCCCTACGACGCTCGACGGGTCGGTCGTACTGCTCGACGTCCGTGAGGACGACGAGTGGCAGCGGGGTCATGCGCCGGGCGCCCAGCACATCCCGATGGGGCAGGTGCCCGCCCGTCTCGACGAGATCGACCAGGACGCGACGCTGTACGTCGTGTGTCAGGCCGGCGGTCGGTCGCAGCGGGTCGCGCAGTACCTGGCCCGCAACGGCTACACCCCGGTCAACGTGACTGGCGGGATGCTGGCGTGGGCAGGTGCGGGCCGTCCGGTGGTCACCGACGACGGCGGTGCGGGCGTCATCTGACCACCCGCCGCTAGGCTGGTCGCGTTGATGTCCCGGACGCGAGGAGCGAAATGATCCAGGTGTGTTCCCAGTGTGGAACGCGGTGGAACGTGCGCGACCGCAGACGGGTCTGGTGCCCGCGGTGCCACGGAACGCTGCTCGCGCCGTCAGGCCCCGCGCAGGGAGCCGAGTGGAGCGCGCCGTCCGCGGGCCAGGGCCGCACACCGTCGCCGGGGACCCCACCGTCCGGTAGGGGACTGCCCGCCGGTTACCGCTGGATCGCGGTGCGGCCGGGTACTCCTCCGCCGGGACGCCGCCGCAAGCGGCCTCTCGGACCCACTCCTCGTTACGCCGCCATTCCCAGATGGGGACTGCTCGAGCACTTCGACGCGCCAGAACAGCAGGTCGCGGCTCCCCGCAGCGGTCCATCCCCAGCCGCGGTGCGCGTCGTCCTCGTCACGACGATGGCTGTGCTGGGTGCCGCCGCGCTGATTCACCTGCTGCGGTATGTGCTGCTCATCGTCAACCGGTCGGTGTTGCTCAACCGGGTGGTCGCCTTCGCCGCCACTTGGCTTGGTGTTCTCGTCAGCGTGATCGCGGCGTTCATGGTGGTGGCCAGCCTGGTGGTGCTGACCAACTGGCTGATCGCGCGACGCGCCGCGGCCTACGCCCACCACCGACGCGACGACCCGCGCACACCGCCGTCCTTGCGGCTGGGTTGCCTTGTGCCGCTGGTGAATCTGTTCTGGGCGCCGGTGTTCGTCATCGAACTCGCCGGCGCCGAGGAGCGGCTCAACACCTTGCGAAGGCCGATCGTGTCGTGGTGGATCGTCTGGTCGTTGAGCTATACGGTGTCGATCTTCTCGATCGCCACCAGTTTCACCTCGGATCCGCAGGGCATCGCCGACAACACGGTCACCACGATCATCGCGTATCTGCTGACGCTGGGGACGCTGCTGCTGGCCATGAAGGTCTTCCTCGGTTTCGAGCGTCAGCCCGTCGAGCGCCCGTCCAAACGCTGGGTAGTCGTCCGGGACGACGCGGTCCAGACTCGTCAGACTCCTGAACCGTCCGCTGCGGTTGAGTCTGAAGGGCAGAACCCGGCAGCATAGCCGTATGAACTCGGGCGACGGCACGCTCGGCGGCCATCCGTTCGTGGTGGCGCATCGCGGCGCATCGGCCGAACGTCCGGAGCACACCCTCGCCGCCTACGAGTTGGCCCTGCAAGAAGGCGCGGACGGTGTTGAATGCGACGTTCGGCTCACCCGCGACGGACATCTGGTGTGCGTGCACGACCGCAAGGTGGATCGCACCTCGAACGGCACCGGGCTGGTAAGCGAGATGACGCTTGCGCAATTGCGTGAACTCGACTTCGGGGCATGGCATCCCAGTCATGGCCAAGACGGCGGCCATGGCGACACCGGATTGCTCGCGCTGGAAGACCTCGTATCGCTGGTGCTGGATCACAATCGGCCCGTCAAGCTGTTCATCGAGACGAAGCATCCCGTCCGCTACGGCGCGTTGGTCGAGAGCAAGGTGCTCGCCCTGTTGCACCGGTACGGCATCGCCTCGCCTGCCTCGGCGGACCGGTCCCGGGCCGTGGTGATGTCGTTCTCGGCGGCGGCGGTGTGGCGGATCCGGCGGGCAGCGCCGATGCTGCCGACGGTGCTGCTCGGCGAAACTTCGCGGTATCTGGGCGGCGGCGCCGCCACCACCGTCGGCGCGACAGCCGTCGGACCGTCGATCGCCACGCTGCGCGATCACCCCGAGTTGGTGGATCGGGCGGCGGCGCAGGGGCGCGCCCTGTACTGCTGGACCGTCGACCACTACGAAGACGTCCGGTACTGCCGCGACGTCGGCGTGGCGTGGGTCGCGACGAATCATCCCGGGCGCACCAAGGCCTGGCTGCAGGACGGGCTGACAGGCGCGGGTCGCGACTAGCCGGGCTGGGCCGCGTCCAGGACGTCGTGTGGGATCGGCGAGTCAGAGGTCAGTGCCGCGAACAGTCGGCCGGCGGCGGCGCTGTCCCACACCACGACCGAACCCGAGTCGCTGCCGGTGAAATCGCCGATCGGCGCGGTGGTCGTCGTGACGTCGCCCCGCAACGCCCACGCCAGTCGGGCCAGATCCCAGATGTGGTCGCCCTCGTTGACGGTCAATGCGCCGCCGGCAGCGTGCGCCATCGGATACCAGCGCAGCGGGTTGAGCAGCACGGCCGGGCTGGCGGCGCGGTGCAGCAGCGCCGACATGAACTGACGTTGGTGGATCATCCGGTCCAGGTCGGCACGCGGGGTGGCACGGGAGCGCACGAAACCGAGCGCGTCGCGCCCGTCGAGCTTCTGACAGCCCGCGGGCAGATCGATGCCCGCGAGCGGATCGCTGATCGGTTCGGCGGGGCACATCGTCACTCCGCCGACCGCGTCCACCATCGTTGCGAAACCGTCGAACCCGATCTCGGCGTAGTGGTCCACCCGCACCCCGGTGGCCTGCTCCACGGTCTGCGCCAGCAGAGCGGCCCCACCTTCCGAGAACGCCGCGTTGATCTTGTCCTCGCCGTAGCCGGGGATCGGCACGTAGGAATCGCGCGGAATCGACACCATGGTGCTTGGCGTGCTCGACCCGACCCCGGGAAGGTGGACGAGCAGGATCGTGTCGGTGCGGCCGTTGCCCATGTCACCGCCGGTGGTCAACTCGGCCTGCTGGTCGGGGGTCAGGCCCTGGCGGCTGTCCGAGCCGACCAGCAGCCAGGTGGTGCCCTTGCCGGTGGCGGGTCGCTCCGGGTAGTCCGCGAGCGCGGCGGTGCGATGCAGTGACGAGTCCATCCACCAGCCGCCTGCCAGCACTGCCGCCACGAACACCAACAGCAGGGCCAGCACCAGTCGACCCCAATACCGTTTGCGCCGAGGCTTTTTCGGCTTCGGGCGGGGAGGTGGCTGCTGAGCCACCGGCGGCGGCCGGTGCAGCGGACGCGGTGGCGGCAACGGGCCGGGCCGGCGTGGCGGTGGCGGCGGTGGTCGGCGTTGGGGTGGCGGTCGGTAGTTCGGATCGCGACGGATCACCTGTGACGGCTCCCGGCGCGTTCGGGGATCGAATGGCGGCGGCCGGTTGTCGTTCACAGCTACGAACTTACGACAGCCAGCTCAAATGCCCCTGCGCGAGCGCGTATCCGACGTAGGCCACGGAGTCGATGATCCCGTGCGCGATGATCAACGGCCACAGCCTGCCTGTGCGGCGCCACACGTAGGCGAAGACAAACCCCATCACCACATTGCCGACGCCGGCGCTGAAGCCTTGGTAGAGGTGGTACGCGCCGCGCAGCAGGCTGGACGCCAGCATGGCGGCGACGGGATTGACCCCGAGTTGACGCAGACGGGTCAGCAGGAACGCGACCACGACCACTTCCTCGGCCCATCCGTTGGCGAACGCCGTAAGCAGCAGCACCGGGATCCGCCACCAGGTGTCGTAAAGTTCCGCGGGCTCGACGTGTGCGCTGAGGCCGAGCGCACGCGCGGCCAGGTAGAAGCCCAGCCCCGGCAGGCCGATGAGCGCCGCCAGACCCAAGCCGCCGAGCAGGTCAGGCCGCCAGCGCGGCCGTCCGATCCCAATCTGTGCGGGCCCGAACCCGCTGCGCCACAACAGGTATACCGCCAGCGCACCCCACGCGACGAGCTGAAAGGTGACGGCCAGGTTCAGGCCGAGGTCGATCAGGTCGAACGGCGAGCGGCGCGGGTTGAGTGCCACCCGTTGGCCGGCCAAGCCGAGCAGCACTGCCTCAATCAGTTGAAGGAATGCCGTGTAAGCCGACAGCCCGAACGTCACCGCCAGCATCACAGCGACTTCGACGCGCATGCCGCGCCGCTGCGGATCGGTCAGCTCATCGGGCGGCCTTTTCACCGGAGCTACGGTAGCGGCCGCCGGCCGCTAGAGGCGGCGGGCGCGCAGCCCGTTGAGGAAAGGGCAGCCCATCAGGATGCGGATGGCCTGACTGAGGCCCGTCACATCGTCGACGGGTTTGGTGAACGGCAGACGGACGTCGTGATCGCCGTCGTCGCCCTCGACCCGTAGTTGGACCCCGTAACGGTCGAGGCCGAGCGGTCGTACCCGGCCGCGGCGCAGCGACATCGGCAGCCTGCAGGCCAACCGGTCGACGACCTCGCGGTGCGCTGACTCCATGTGCTGCAGCCAGCACGACTCCATCGCGCAGAACGGATCAGGCCTTGCGCCGAGCAGCGCGCCTACGCCAACCGCCTCGGCACCGGTGGCGTCGGCCACCACCACCGACTGGATCTCCAGTCGCATCAAGGTGTAGTCCGAGTTCACGTGCAGCAAAGCAGGATTGGGGTCTTCGGCGGCGATCAGGTCGAGCAGGGCGGCCACCTCGGCACCGGGAACGCCGTGCAGTTGACCGCGGATCCACACCAGCGAGCGCACCGGTTCGCGCAGCGGTAGCGGGGCGTAGTCGGTCATCTCGAGCACCGCGTGCACACCGGCGTTGCCCGCGGCGACCACCCTTCCGGCGAGAATGCCGTCGGCCGGCACGGCGATGGCGAACGACCCGTCGGCGAGCAGGTGGTGCACCGGCGAGCAGGTGGGTTCGAGACCCTCGACGGCGAGCATCGCATCGCCGGCCCGCACGCACGCGCTGCGGATTCGCTCAGCCGTTGTGGGTGCCACCTGTGCCATCACACCGCCCTTCTCGCAAGTGAGGTAAGCCTTACTTAACAAGATCGGCAATCCCGGCGCAAGGCCTACGCCGCGGCGGCCGGGACGGGCCTCCAACTCCGGATAGGGTTGAAATGTGCCGCGCATCGCCTATCTCGGACCCGAAGGGACGTTCACCGAGGCGGCGCTGTTGAAGATGGCCGGCGACGGTCTGGTCCCCGGATGCACGTCGACCGAGGGCGTCTCGCCGGACCCGGCGTCGAGCCCATCGACCGCCCTGGAGAGGGTCCGGTCAGGCGATGCCGACTACGCGTGCGTGCCGATCGAGAATTCGATCGACGGCTCGGTGCTGCCGACGCTCGACAACGTGGCCACCGGCGCGCCGGTCCAGATCTTCGCCGAGACGACGCTGAACATCGCGTTCACCATCGCGGTGCGGCCTGGCGTCACCGAGCCTGCGTCGATCGCCGCGTACCCGGTGGCGCGTGCCCAGGTGGAGCGGTGGGCGGCCGAGCATCTCAGCCAGGCGAAGTTTCAGGCGGCCGACTCCAACGCCGCGGCAGCCGTCGACGTGGCACAGGGCCGCGCTGACGCCGCCGTCACGACCGCATTGGCCGCAGGCAGGCACGGCTTGTGTGCGCTCGCCACCGACGTCGTCGACGAGCCCAACGCGCGCACCCGGTTCGTATTGGTGGGCAGGCCGGCCGCACCGCCGCAGCGCACCGGATCCGATCGCACGTCGGTGGTGCTGCGCCTCGACAACGTTCCTGGCGCGCTGGTGTCGGCACTGACCGAGTTCGCGATCCGCGACATCGACCTCACCCGCATTGAATCCCGGCCCACCCGAAAGGAGTTGGGCACCTATTTCTTTTTCCTCGACTGTGTCGGGCACATCGCCGACGAAGCGGTCGCCGAGGCACTCAAGGCGCTGCACCGTCGTTGTGCAGACGTGAGGTTTCTGGGTTCTTGGCCGACGGGATCGGCCGCAGGGGCGGCACCGCCGCAGCTCGACGAGGCGTCCGGCTGGCTGGCGCGGCTCCGCGAGGGCAAGCCGTGAGCGGCCGGCTGGTGCTGGTCCGGCACGGGCAGTCACGCGCCAACGTCGACCGTCGGCTGGACACCCGGCCGCCGGGCGCCGCACTCACCGACGTCGGCCGAAACCAGGCGCGCGCGTATGCGCGCGGACTGCCGCACCGCCCGGCGATGGTCGCCCACTCCATAGCGGTGCGGGCCGCGCAGACGGCCGCGGAGATCAGCACCGAAGTCCGACTCGATCCGCACGAATTCGAGGGCATTCACGAGGTGCAGGTGGGTGAACTCGAGGACCGCAATGACGACGAGGCGATCACCGAATTCGAGACGGTCTACCAACGCTGGCACCAAGGTGAGCTCGACGTGCCGATGCCCGGTGGCGAGACCGGCAACGACGTGCTCGATCGGTACGTCCCCGTGCTCACGCAGCTGCGGATGCGGTACCTCGACGACGACGCATGGCACGGCGACATCGTCGTGGTCAGCCACGGCGCAGCCATTCGGTTGGTCTCGGCCGTGCTGGCGGGTGTGGAGAGCAGCTTCGCGCTGGACCATCACCTGGCCAACACCGAATCCGTTGTGCTGTCGCCGATTACCGACGGTCGGTGGAGTTGCGTGCAGTGGTCGACGCTGACGCCGCCGTTCTATCCGGAACCCGATGTGCACCCGGTGGAGGATGCGCTGTCGTCAGCCGACCCGATGGGCTGACACCTGGATGCCGCACGTGCATCCAATGGCGTCGCAATCGACGCTGAATGCGTGCATCACCTCAGGTGTGACGCACCCGTCCTCGGTGCATTCCATCCGATACCAGGCGTGGTGGATGACGGTGCCATGGCAATGCTCGAGCCCCGCCAGACACTCGCGGCACTCAGTACTCATGGCCCTTTGATAGCACCGCATGCTGACAAAGCGAGGTTGCCGCGCCTGCCTATCCCCAATTGATTGTCTTCGCGCAAGCGGCTCACCCCCAACTGATTGTCTTCGCGCAAGCGGCTCATCCCCAACCCAATTCGTGCAGTCTCTCGTCGTCGATGCCGAAGTGATGGGCGACCTCGTGTATCACGGTGATCGCGACCTCGTCGACGACCTGGCGTTCGTCGTCGCAGATGTCGAGTAACGCATCGCGGTAGATGGTGATGGTGTCGGGCAGCGTCCCGGCGTAGAACGAGTCGCGTTCGGTCAACGCCACGCCCTGGTACAGGCCGAGCAGGTCGGGCTCATCCGGATTGCGGTCCTCGACCAGCACCACGACGTTGTCGATCGCCGCGGCGAGCTGGGGCGGAAGCAGGTCCAGTGCATCGGAGACCAGCTCTTCGAACCGTTGCGGGCTCATCCGCACGGCCATGTCGTTACGGCGCCGGCGGTGGCGGAGGCAGCAGCGCGGGATCGCCCGGTGGCGGTGGCGGTGCGGCCTCAGGCGCGGGCGGCGGGCCAGGAGGTGCGCCCGGCGGCGGGGCGTCGGGAGGCGGCGGCCCATCCAGCGGAGCGCCCGGCGGCGGTGGCCCGTTGAGGAACGTGTTGCCGTTGGGCGGTGGCGCCGCGGTGGTTGGTGCGGCGCTCGTCGAGGACTGCGTGCCCGACGAGGACTGCTGCCCGGGCATGTGCTGGGTCTGCTGGCTGTCGTCGCTCTGGCTGGTGCTGTATTGCGACTGCGACGACGACGTGTCCGACGACGACTGCGACGACGTGTCCGGCGGCGGTTCGACCGCGGGGATCGGCGGCAGATTCAGCCGCTCCACCGGGATGTCCGGCGGCGCTACCGGCGGCTGCCCGTTGATCATCAGCGGGCCCTTGGCGCTGTTGAGCAGTGTTGACCACCCGCCGTTGCCCAGCGTCGCGCCGATGCTGCACGACACCTGGTGGCTGCCCGCCGACCAACTCGGCAGCGAAATGGTGCTGTAGATCAACGTCAGCGTGGTGCTGCGCAGCGGGATCGGCGCCAGGTAGGCGTCGGTCATCCGGGTGCAGGCATCCTTGATGAAGCCGTCCTGTTCGGTTTCCGGCGGCAGCGCCTGCGGAAACTTCTCGGCCAGGTTGACCGCTCCGGTGACCTCCATGGCGTGCGGGGCGGCGCAGTCGACCGGTATGTCGGTGGGCTGGTTGGTGCCGGGGTCGATGCCCAGACAGGTACCTGCGGGCCACACCTTGGACTGGTCGACGTCGGCCACCTTGCCCTTGAACGCCAACTGCTGATTGTTCGGCCCCGGCAACTGCAGACCGCACAGCATGCGTCGCTCGCCCTGCTGGCGCCACGCCTTGTCACCTGACCACAGCATGCTGACCGTGAACCTGCTGTTCGGGTCGAACCGGGCGCCGAGATAGTTCTTGACGGCAGCCGAGCACTGTTCCTGGCTGATCTGCTGGATCCTGGCAGGCGACGGCGGCGCCGCGTCCGGGCCGTACTCGCTGCCGGGGAACGTGCGCATGTCCACCGACTCGGCGACCTCGAAGCGGTGGTCGTCCTTGCAGTTGACGATCTGGGCAGCGTCGGGGGTGCGGTCGGGCCAGTTGAGGCAGTCGCCCGCCTTGGCGTGGTTGAACGTGTCGTTACCGCGGGGGCCCAGGGAGATGGTGCTCGCGGTCAGGCCGCTGGGATCACTGGTCGGCAGCGCGGTGATCAGCCCCGCAATGAGCAGCCCGCCTAGCGCGGTCAACAGCAGCGCACGGCGCGTCGACGTAGCCTGCAGACTCTGCCACCACGCCACGCGCTCCGACGGCCGTCCGACCTCGCTGTTCTGCGAGTCCGCGAGTGCCTGCTCGCGCTCGGGTGCCTCCAACATCCGCTCCATTGTGACAGGCGTGTCAGGTGCTGTGACAAGTGATACAGATGTAACGTTACGAGGTTGTGGCTGACCGGGGCCAACGGCGTCGCGCTCGCGGCACAAAAGTAGGGTTGCGGCCGTGATCGACCTCAAGCTGCTGCGCGACAATCCGGACGTGGTGCGCGCATCTCAGCGGGCCCGTGGCGAAGACCCGGGGCTCGTCGATGCGCTCGTGCAAGCCGACGCCGCCCGCCGGTCCGCGGTGTCGGTTGCCGACACTCTGCGCGCCGAGCAGAAGGCCGTCAGCAAGAAGGTCGGCAAGGCGTCGCCCGACGAACGGCCCGCACTGCTGGAACAGGCCAAGGCGTTCGCCGACAAGGTGAAGTCCGCCGAGGCCGAGCAGGCTGAGGCCGAAAAGGCTTTCACCGCAGCGCATATGGCGATCCCCAACGTGATTCTCGATGGCGTGCCTGCCGGCGGCGAGGACGACTTCGCGGTGCTCGAGATCGTCGGCGAGCCGAGGGCCGTCGAAAACCCCAAAGATCATCTGGAACTGGGGGAGGCGCTCGGTCTGATCGACATGGAGCGCGGAGCGAAGGTCTCGGGTTCGCGGTTTTACTTCCTCACCGGCGCGGGTGCGCTGCTCCAACTCGGCCTGATGCAACTCGCCGTGCGCCTGGCCACCGACAATGGCTTCACGCTGGTCATCCCGCCGGTGCTGGTCCGTCCCGAGGTGATGGCAGGCACCGGTTTCCTCGGTGCTCACGCCGAGGAGGTCTACCGCCTCGAGGCCGACGATCTCTATCTGGTCGGCACCTCCGAGGTGCCGCTCGCCGGCTACCACGCCGACGAGATCATCGACCTGACCGACGGGCCGTTGCGCTATGCGGGCTGGTCATCCTGCTTCCGCCGCGAGGCGGGCAGTTACGGCAAAGACACCCGCGGCATCATCCGGGTGCACCAGTTCGACAAGGTCGAAGGCTTCATCTACTGCAGGCCCGAAGACGCCGAGGCCGAACACCAGCGGCTACTCGGCTGGGAGCGACAGATGCTCGCGCAGATCGACGTGCCGTATCGGGTAATCGACGTCGCCGCAGGCGATTTGGGCTCGTCGGCGGCGCGCAAGTTCGACTGCGAGGCGTGGGTGCCGACGCAGGGCACCTACCGCGAGTTGACCTCGACGTCGAACTGCACCACATTTCAGGCTCGTCGGCTTTCGGTGCGCTATCGCGACGAGAACGGCAGGCCGCAGACCGCGGCGACGCTCAACGGCACCCTGGGGACCACCCGGTGGTTGGTCGCGATTTTGGAGAACCATCAGCAACCCGACGGCAGCGTGCGGGTCCCCGAGGCGCTGGTGCCGTACGTCGGGACCGAACTGCTCGAGCCGAAGAAGTGATCCAGGTTTCGCGATAGCGGCGCTGGGTATCGCCTCGGGAACCACCGAGGAGGAAGCCATGCGCGCGATGGTGTACCGCGGCCCGTACAAGGTCCGCGTGGAGGAGAAGGCTCCTCCGAGGATCGAGCATCCCAACGATGCGATCGTGCGCGTGCAGCGCGCGGCGATCTGCGGGTCAGACCTGCACCTCTATCACGGCATGATGCCGGACACCCGCGTCGGAATGACGTTCGGCCACGAGTTCATCGGCGTCGTCGAGGAGGTCGGACCGTCGGTGGAAAACCTCAACCGCGGCGACCGCGTGATGGTTCCGTTCAACGTCTACTGCGGATCGTGCTACTTCTGTGCTCGCGGGCTGTTTTCCAACTGTCACAACGTGAATCCGAATGCCACGGCGGTGGGCGGCATCTACGGGTACTCGCATACCTGCGGCGGATACGACGGCGGTCAGGCGGAGATGGTGCGGGTGCCGTTCGCCGACGTCGGACCGATGGTCATCCCCGACTGGCTCGACGACGACGACGCGCTGCTGTGCACGGACGCACTGGCCACCGGCTACTTCGGTGCGCAACTCGGGGACATCGTCGAGGGCGACACCGTGGTCGTATTCGGTGCCGGGCCCGTGGGACTGTTCTCCGCGAAGTCGGCGTGGCTGATGGGGGCGGGCCGAGTGATCGTGATCGACCATCTGGAGTATCGACTGGAGAAGGCAAGGACTTTCGCCCACGCTGAAACCATCAACTTCGCCGACTGCGCCGACGTCGTCGTCGAGATGAAGAAGACCACCGACCACCTCGGCGCCGACGTCGCCATCGACGCAGTGGGTGCCGAAGCCGACGGCAACTTCCTGCAGCACGTCATGGCGGCCAAGTTCAAACTGCAGGGCGGCTCACCCGTCGCGTTGAACTGGGCCATCGATTCCGTCCGAAAAGGCGGCACCGTCAGCGTGATGGGCGCCTACGGCCCGATCTTCAGCGCAGTCAAGTTCGGTGACGCGTTGAACAAGGGGCTCACGCTGCGGATGAACCAGTGCCCGGTGAAACGCCAATGGCCGCGCCTGCTGTCACACATCCAGAATGGCTACCTCAAGCCCAGCGACATTGTGACGCACTGGATTCCGCTCGAGCACATCGCCGACGGCTACCACATCTTCTCGGCCAAACTCGACGGCTGTATCAAGCCGGTCATCGTGCCATCGGCCGCCTGAACATCGGAGCTCACCGCATGCCTTACACCGCAGAACGCCCGCAGCAACCCGACATCGACGAACTCCGGGCGCGCATACCCGGCTGGGGTGTCGACCGCGACCCCGCCGACCGGCCCGCTGTGCCGAAGATGAAGTACGACCCCGAATCGACCGGCGCGCATTGGCATTTCCCGGAGCGCCAGCAGCAGGACTCGGCACGGGAGCGTTCCATCGAGCACAAATTCCTGACCCCGGTGTTCGGCACGTCGGCACCGCTGCGAGGGGTGTCCGGACGAATTCGCCGCTTCGCCTACCGGCGCTACAGCGAGGGCCGCGCGGCCCATTGGCTGCTGCTGATCGCGGCAGACCGCGTCGATGCGGCCGAAAGCCACCTGCGCTCGTTCGCCACGCTGCGTCCCGACAATCCCTTCACCGAGACCGGTCTTCGCAGCGAGTTGACCCACGGTGGCGTGCGCGCGCGCACGGCAAGCACGCGTGTCGACCGCAACCACACATGGATCGACCCGATCATCATCGGTGGCCCGTGGCTGTTGCCCGTGCTGCCGGCGCTATGGGCGATCAAGAAGCGCAAACGGCGCGGCTAGTTCTTCAAAAGTTCATCCAGGCTTGCGAGGAACTCTTTCGGACGCTGCGGGGTGAAGGCGGGGTTCGGCCGCAGCCCCGGCACATCGAGCGTCACCAGCGTCGATTTGATCGGTCGCCACACGTCCAGCGGCATCCAGCGGCGCGGATCCGTGCTGCCCCAGATGCGAAACCGCTCGGTGAAAAGACCGAGCGACTCGGCCTTGTATCCGCGGATCGATCGCAGTGGGATGATTTTAGAGGTTCCGGATGGAAAGTGATAGCGCCGCAACGTAATTGCCTCGCGATCCAGCTGGATCAGGCCGTCGTCGTAATACTGTTGCGGTCCGCTCACTTACGCTCCGACCGCAATTCGTGGCCCTTGGTGGTCAGGCAGCGACCCGTGGCCAGATTCCACTCCCAGCCGTGCAGATTGCACGTCAGCTTCTCATCTTCCACCACGCCGAATTTCGAGAGGTCGGCCTTGAGATGTGGGCAGCGGCGCTGAATCTCCCAGCCGTCCAACGTGATCGACGCGGTGTCGTCGTGCGCCTCGGCGAACCAGCCATCGGCGTAAGCGATCCGCTCGTCGGTCAGGCACTTGAAGAACGTGTACAGGTACTCGTTGTAGCCGCCGACCCGCCACGCGGTGAACCGAGTGGACAAGAAGATGGTGTTCACCCAGTCCGGTTCGTTGTCTCGCAGTACAGTGCGGACAAGCTCCGGCGCGATGGCGAAGCCGTAGCGGAACTTCTCGTCCGGAATCGGTTCGCGCACTACGCGTTTCGGGAAGTCGAGTACCACGGTTTCCGCGCCGAGGCGCAGCTCGACCGGATAGCCGATGCCGTCGCAGATCTGGTCGCTCTGCAGCATGATCGGCTCGAGTACCACCCGCAGCGGGTCGAGAAGTGCCTCGCCCGCGGCGGGCGCCCAGCTGGCCTTTTCCGCGGCCAACACCGGCGCCATCCGCTCCGCGTAGTCCGCGATGTAGGCCGCCTTGCCGGTGGTGAAGATCGACTCGGGGTCCGGCGCCGGGTGTGTAAGCGAATTAAGTTGTGAGCCAGTGAAATCAGCCGTCGACCCGGGGATCATCAGCAGCCCGCCGTCGTGCCCGTGCGAACGCATCTGGTCCAGGAACACCGCCTGGTCGGGGAAGATGTTCGCCGGGTCGCCGTGGTCGTCGTTGAGGTGGCGCAGGTCCGGGTCGAGGAAGCATGGCGGACCTGCCGACGGCACCACCCACGTCGCGCCGACCTGTGCGATGTACTGACGGCAGCGGTCCATCTGGCGCTGGCGCTTCTGCGTGCCGAACGCCTCCTTGGCGCGGACGGGCATGTCGTACACCATCGGGTACCAGATCGCGCCGGAGTACTGCAGCATGTGCACATCGACTTGACCGAAGTCGGCGTGCAGCACGTCAAGGTCGACGGGGCGGGCGTCATTCATGTTGAAGCACACCGTTTCTCCGTCGTCGACGACCAGGCCGGAGTCACCGATCGGGCCGTCGGCCGGGGCGCGCAGCGCGATGATCATCACGTCGAGATCGCCCTTGGGCCCGCTGACGCGGTGCTTGACCGAGTCCGTGGTCTCGAAGAATCGGTGAAAGCCGATCTTCTCGAGTTCACGCTGCAAGTCGGGCACCGGATAGTCGGGCAGCAGCACGACCGCGTCCTTGTTGACGTGCTCACGCAGGTTCTTCGGATCGAAGTGGTCGCGGTGCAGGTGCGAGACGTACAGATAGTCGACGTCACCGAGCGCGTCCCAGTCCAGCGAGCTGTTGTCGGGGAACGGGAACCACGACGCGAAGTACGCCGCGTTCACCCATGGGTCGCACAAGATGCTTCCGGCCTTGGTGTCGATCCGGAAACCGGCATGGCCGACGCTTGTGACCTGCACGAATACCCTTTCGCTGCGATGTGTCCGCTCGCGGCGAGTCTAGCCCGCCAGCGGATCCTCCTCGTCCCACGCCAGTCGGTAATAGGCGATGCGCTCGATGTCGGGCGTGACGCCGTACGCGTCCAGCAGCACCTCGGCGAATCCTCCAGGGCCGTCGGTCGGGAAGTTCCAGTCCAGCGACATCGTCCCGATGGCGAGGTCGGCCCACCGGTCGGCGACTCCTAGATCACCCAGATCGACGTGCCCGCTGAACGTGCCGTCGTCGGCCAACAACGTGTTCGGCGCGCACGCGTCGCCGTGGCACACCACGAGACGGTCGGCCGGCGGGGCGTCGTCGGGCACCCAGGACGGTTTCCCGAACGGGCAGTCGGCCACCGGCAGCGCGTCGTGCAGCCGTCGCAGACCGTGACCGATGGCGCGCGCGGCGGTGCGGGGATCATCGGCCCAGCGCGCGTCCACCGCGGAGCGACCAGCCAGCCGCGCCGTGTGCAACCAGCCCGGCCCGGCCGCCAGCACCTCGGGGACCGCGGTGTACCGCCGCGCCCAGCGCAGCCGCGGCACCTCCGCGGCGAGCAGATGCGCATGCGGCTCGGGATACACCTTGACGAACTCGCGGCCGTCATCGACCTCGTACGTCACCCCACCCAGCTCATTGACCCAGACAGCGGACACCGGGCGCCCCGCCGCAATGTCGGAGACGATCTCTGGAACTGCCACCGGTTCGCTGGGACGCGTCACCCGACTAGGCTGCCTGATGTGGAACCGGTATACGGCACAGTCATCCAGCTCGCCCGCATGGTGTGGCGCGCGCAAGGGCTGAAATTCACCGTTACCGGCATGGAGAACCTGCCCCGCACAGGCGGCGCGGTCGTCGCCATCAACCACACCAGCTACTTCGACTTCACGTTTGCCGGACTGCCGGCTTACAAGCAGCACCTCGGCCGCAAGGTCCGATTCATGGCGAAAAAAGAGGTGTTCGACCACAAGATCACCGGGCCGATCATGCGCAGCCTGCGGCACATCGAGGTGGACCGCGACAGCGGATCGGCCTCGTTCGACCACGCGTGCCAAGCGCTCAAGGAAGGCGAACTGGTCGGGGTCTACCCGGAAGCCACCATCAGCCGCAGCTTCGAGATCAAGGAGTTCAAGTCGGGCGCGGCGCGGATGGCGATCGCTGCCGACGTGCCGATCGTTCCGCACATCGTGTGGGGCGCGCAGCGGATCTGGACCAAGGATCATCCGAAGAAGATGTGGCGTCCCAAGGTGCCGATCTCGGTCGCGGTGGGCGAGCCGATCATGCCGACGCTTCCCGCCTCGGAGCTCACGGCGCTGCTGCACTCGCGGATGCAGCACCTGCTGGAGCGGGTGCAGGACGAGTACGGCCCGCACCCAGCCGGAGAGTTCTGGGTCCCGCACCGGCTTGGCGGCGGCGCGCCGACGCTCGCCGAAGCCAACCGGATGGATGCCGAGGAGGCCGTCCAGAAAGCCCAGGCAAAGGCCGCCCGCCGCGATCAGCGGGCCGACCCCACCGGGGCGCCGGGGTAGCGGGTATGGAGCCGGTCTTCCGCGCACTCGAGATTGCGGTCAGCACCGCGACGAAGACGATCGGGACGAAGATCACTTACGAGGGTCTGGAGAACATGCCCGAACGCGGTGGCGCAGTCATCGCGATCAACCACACGAGCTATCTCGACTGGTGGCCCGCGGCGCTGGCGGCGTATCAGCGACGGCGCCGGATGCGGTTCATGATCAAGGCCGAGATGCAGGACGTGAAGCTCGTCAACTTCCTGATCAGACACACTGGCACCATCCCGGTGGACCGGACCGCTGGCGGTGGCGCATACGCGGTGGCGGTGGAGCGCCTGCGGGCAGGCGAGATCGTGGGGGTCTATCCGGAAGCCACCATCAGCCGCAGCTTCGAGCTGAAGGAGTTCAAGACGGGCGCGGCGCGGATGGCCAGGGACGCCGAGGTGCCGATCGTTCCGATGATCGTATGGGGAGCACACCGACGCTGGACGAAGGATCACCCAAAAGACCTGCGGCGCAAGAACAAAATTCCGATCACCGTCGCGGTCGGGCCGCCGTTCGGTGCCGCCGACAGCATCGACGCGACAACCGCCGCGATGCGCGAGGCGATGACCTCGCTGCTGCACAAGGTGCAGATCGACTACCCGCATCCCGACGGCGCGTACTGGGTGCCGCGCCGGTTGGGTGGTTCCGCGCCGACATTGCAGCGGGCCAAGCAGCTCGACGAGGCGGAACTGGCTGAACGGGCGCGCAAACGCGCCGAGCGTGAGGCAAGAACCCACCGGTGACTCCTGACCTCATTGCCTCCGACGTGGACGGCACGTTGCTCGATGACGACGAGAAAATCACCGCCCGCACCCGCGATGCCGTCACGGCGGCCGTGGAAGCCGGCGCCCAATTCATCCTCGCCACCGGCCGTCCGCCGCGCTGGGTGCAGCCGGTGGTCGATGCGCTTGGCTTCGCGCCAATGGCGGTGTGCGCCAACGGCGCGGTCATCTACGACCCGTCCGTCGACCGGATCGTGTCAGCGCGCACGCTTTCGGCTGATGTGCTGGCCGAATTGGCGGAAGTTGCCACACGGGTCATCCCCGGCGCCGGCCTTGCCGTCGAGCGGGTCGGCACCAGCGCCCACGACGCGGCGACCCCGCAGTTCGTCAGCTCTCCCGGCTACGAGCACGCCTGGCTCAACCCCGACAACACCGAGGTGTCGATCGAAGACCTGCTCAGTGCGCCCGCGGTCAAGCTGCTGATCCGCAAGGCGGGCGCGCGCAGCTCTGACATGGCCGAGGCGCTCGCCAAACATGTCGGGCTGCAAGGTGATATCACCTACTCCACCAATAACGGCCTGATCGAGATCGTGCCGCTTGGCGTCAGCAAGGCCACCGGTGTCGATGAACTCGCCCGGCCACTCGGCATCACCGCCGAGGGCGTGATCGCTTTCGGAGACATGCCCAACGACGTGCCGATGCTGCAGTGGGCAGGCCTTGGCGTTGCGATGGGCAACGCCCACCCGGATGCGGTCGCCGCAGCCGACGAGGTGACCGCGCCGAATTCCGAAGACGGCCTGGCCCGCATTCTGGAACGGTGGTGGCCGTGACGCGCTATGCCGGATTGATCGGTCTGAACCGCTCCAGCTGAATCGGTTCGGCCTCGGCCGAGGGCGGCGGCAGTTCAAGTGGCACACCGTCGATCACCCGGGTCACGGTGCCCTTCTCGCGGTCGAAGTTCAGGGTGCCGTGCTGGAAATTCTGCACGATCCACTGCGGTTCCTGTATTTCGCCGCTGGTGGGAAGGCCCAGCGCGCCACGCTCGAAGCCCAATGAACCCCATGCCTTGTAGATTGCTCCCGTGACAGGCTCGGCGCCGCTCTGCGGTGACCAGTAGATCGCGCCGCGATCAAAGGTGACGTAGCGCGTCTCCGCCTCGCCGGACCCCTCGGGCGAGGTGGGTGCGCCGAGCATGCTGTTCATTCCGCCCATCGAGTCCCACCGGGCGAAAATCGCTCCTCCGCGCAGGGATTCGGCCAGCTCCTCAGGACCCGGCGGGGCGTTGAACCGCGCTGCGATGTCACGGACCCGGTCCATCAGGGCGTATGCGGCGTTACCGGGACAGTCGGTGTTGCCGACATCGCGGTGGGTGAAGATGGTCGGGAGGGTCGGCGTCGCCCCGACCGGGAACTTGGTGAAAGACCCTCCCGCGGACGGCAATACGACGGTTCCTCGCGGATCGATGTGGTCGAGCCCAAGCCGCCACCCGATGAGGCGGGCGGTGTTGCGCAGCTGGATCGGAGTCGGAGGTACGGCGTCGAAGTTGCCGAGCATCGCCACGCCCCAGGTGTTGCGGTTGAAGCCACCGGTGTGCGACCCCTCGACGGGCTTGTCTATGCCGCCCGCGCGACCCTCGAATACCTGCCCGTACTTGTCCACGAGTGCGTTGTAGGCGATGTCGCACCAGCCCAGTGTGCGGGTGTGGTACTCGTAGATCGAACGGACGATGCCCGCCGAATCCTCGGGGGCGTAGTCATTGCTACCCGCTGTGTGGTGCACGATCGCGGCCCGAATCCCGTTGTCGTACACGGTGCTGCCGCACCGCATTCCCTCATCGGCGCCCCACTGGGCGCGACTGATGACGCGGGGTGGTTGCCCAGGGACAGTGGCGGCGGACGGCAGCGGCAGGGTGTCAACAGGCGCCTGTGGCGGGCTGATCAGCACCGCGTTGATGTTCTGCGCGAACGGCTGCTCGACATTGGCCGGCACGTAGCCCAGCGCGGGTTTCGGCTGTGCTGACCGCGGCGCTGCGGTCGGCGCCGCTCCGACCGGCCGGGTGACAGAGATCTGCACGGTCGTGGTGCGACCGACGAAGATCGGTTCGGTGCCACGGGGCACCGGCGAATTCGGGCCGACACCGTCCAGCGTTTCGGCGTCATACCACGGGCCCCAGGAACCGTCGGCCTTCTTGGCCCTGACTTTCGCCGAGGTACCGCTGAGGTCTTCGGCCGTCAGCGCGACCATCGAGAACGGCGTGTCCTGGTGCACTTCGCGCACGGTCTCGCCGCCGCCCACACCGGTCAACGGCTGCTGCGCCAGTTCGGGTGCCTGGCTTGCCTGCCTGCCATCCCGGTCATCTGGCAGCCCGTTGATCGCGAACGGCAACATCACAACTGTCGCCGCGATCGCGGTGAACAGCAGCGACGGCGCGGGACGTGGACACGGCACGGACCGATGTTACGTATGTGTCAGTTGTTACCGGTGTTTCGACACGGCCGCATGGGCCACCAAATGTGGCCCGCCACCTGCAACGGCACCGCAGAGCTTGGGGGCTTGTCTGCGGTGCCGTTTTGGATGCAGGACTAGATACCCGGAATCGGGATGGCGCCAGGCCCGGGGATCTCCGGCGCGGCCGCCGCGGCGGCGGCCGGAACAGCCGAGGTGGCTGCGGCAGCAGCGTCCGCGGCCGGCGCGCCCGCGGGCTTGATGGCCGACATGATCGCGGGCATCAGCACGCCCTTGAGCAGGTCGATCGCCTGTCCGGCACCAAGCTGGTTAGCGGCGCTGGAAAGGTCGCCGAGCAGGCCCGTGCTGCCGGTGGAGGTGGCTGCGGGTGCCGCCGCCAGTGACGGATCGCCGAGGATCGGGTAGGTGCCTGCCGCCGGATCCAGGCCGACCGGGGCCGAGATCGGCACCTCGCCCGGTGCGGGCAGCGCGCCGGCGTTGGAGATCGGCGATGCCAGCGCCGGATCGGTCGCACCTGTCGCCGGCGGTGTACTCAGGCCCGGTAGACCCGGCGTCGCCACTCCGGGAACTTGCCCTGTCGGACTGGTCAGCGCCGGGTTCGTCAGTGCCGGGTTGGTCAGTGCCGCATCGGGCAGCGTTGCCGGCGCGTTGGGCAGGCCGAGGCCGGGCGTCGCCGCCGGCGCGTTGCCAAGGCTGGGTGTGGTCAGCGGCGATGCACCAAGGCCGGGCGTGGTCAGCGGCGAGGTGCCCAGCCCCGGTGTGGTGAGTGGCGATGTGCCGAGGCCGGGGGAGGTCAGCGGCGACGTGCCGAGGCCGGGGGAGGTCAGCGTCGTTGGCGTGCTGGAGCCTGTGCCGGTGAGCAGACTGGTCGGCATGGGGGGAAGGTTGATCCCGAACTGCGACAACCCCTGCGACAGCGCGGACATCAGCTCATTCGGTAGATCGGTGATCATCGCGGCCTGGACGAATTGGCGGTGCTGCGTCGGCGGCTTGGTGCTGTCGGCCAGGTCGGACACGGCGATCACTGCTGCTGGACTCGCGACTGCCAGGGCGGCGACCGCGCTCATGGCTGTGGAAAGCCTGCGTCGACGTCGGTTCGGCACGGAAGTCTCCTCAATATATGGACTACGTCTGGTACGTGCGCTTGGCTGCCTCGCCAAGAACTAACGGGTTCGACGGTACTGATGTGACTAGTGGGGTAGAAGTGACGATGCGGAATTGTGAGCCGATCGCAACCTTGCGCCCTCTGTGGATTCGGGGCCCGCAGCGTGGGTCGGATACCCTAGCTGCCGATGACGTGCCCTCGTTTCGACCTCTTTGTCGTCGGTTCCGGTTTCTTTGGTCTGACGATCGCCGAGCGCGTGGCGACGCAGCTGGACAAGCGCGTTCTCGTACTCGACCGGCGACCGCACATCGGCGGCAACGCCTACTCCGAGCCAGAGCCGCAAACTGGCATCGAGGTGCACAAGTACGGTGCGCACCTGTTCCACACGTCCAACCAGCGGGTGTGGGACTACGTGCGCCAGTTCACCGAGTTCACTGGCTATCAGCACCGGGTGTTTGCGATGCACAACGGTCAGGCCTACCAGTTCCCGATGGGCCTGGGCCTGGTAACGCAGTTCTTCGGCAAGTACTACTCGCCTGATGCGGCTCGGCAGCTGATCAAGGAGCAAGCGGCCGAGATCAAAACCGAGGACGCGCAGAACTTCGAGGAGAAGGCCATCTCGCTGGTCGGCAGGCCGCTGTACGAGGCGTTCCTCAAGCACTACACCGCCAAGCAATGGCAGACCGATCCGAAGGAACTGCCCGCCTCTAACATCACCCGGTTGCCGGTTCGCTACACGTTCGACAACCGATATTTCAACGACACCTACGAGGGTTTGCCCGCCAAGGGTTACACCGCGTGGCTGAAAAACATGGCCGCCGACGACCGTATCGAGGTGCGGCTGGACACCGACTGGTTCGACGTCCGCGACTCGCTGCGCGCCGAAAGTCCAGACGCGCCTGTGGTCTACACCGGGCCGCTGGATCGCTACTTCGACTACGCCGAGGGTCGACTGGGTTGGCGCACATTGGATTTCGAGGTCGAGGTGCTCGATACCGGAGACTTCCAGGGGACACCCGTGATGAACTACAACGACGCCGATGTGCCCTACACCCGGATTCACGAGTTCCGGCACTTCCATCCCGAGCGGGAGTATCCGACCGACAAGACGGTGATCATGCGGGAGTTCAGCCGGTTCGCCGACGACGACGACGAGCCGTACTACCCGATCAACACCGAAGCCGACCGCGCGGTACTGACCGCGTACCGTGCGCGGGCCAAGGCCGAGACGGCATCATCGAAGGTGTTGTTCGGCGGCCGGCTGGGCACCTACCAGTACCTCGACATGCACATGGCGATCGCCAGCGCACTGAATATGTACGACAACACGCTCGCGCCGCACCTGAGTGACGGCGCGCCACTGACCGACAATGGCACAGAAAGCAACAGTGCATGAGTGACATCCCGGCCGGCGCGCTCGACGCCGAGGAATCCAAGGCGATCAGCCTGATCGCCCGCGTCATCCTGCCGCGACCTGGCGAGCCGTTGGACGTCCGCAAGCTCTATATCGAGGAATCGGATACCAATGCACGGCGTGCGCACGCGCCGACCAGGACCACTTTGGAGATCGGGCCCGAGTCCGAGGTCTCGTTCGCGACGTATTTCAACGCCTTCCCCGCGAGTTACTGGCGGCGGTGGTCGGTCCTCGAGTCGGTGGTGCTGCGGGTCGAGTTGACCGGCAGTGCACGCATTGACGTCTACCGGTCCAAGGCCACCGGTGCCCGCATCACCGTCGGCGGCGCGCCCATCTCGAGCGACGAATCGGATCAACCTGCCCTCGTCGAGTTCGAAGTCGGTCTCGATACGTTCGAGGACGGCGGCTGGATCTGGTTCGACATCACCACGAACTCGAAAGTCACCGTGCACAGCGCCGGTTGGTACGCGCCGGTGCCTGCGCCGGGTCGGACCAACGTGGCGGTCGGTATCCCGACGTTCAACCGACCTGCGGACTGCGTCAACGCGCTGGCCGCGTTGACCTCGGATCCCTTGGTGGACGAGGTGATCGGTGCGGTCATCGTGTCCGATCAGGGCACGAAGAAGGCTGTCGACCACCCAGGGTTCGACGCCGCGGCCGAAGCGCTTGGCAACAGGCTGTCGATCCACAACCAGCCGAACCTCGGCGGCTCCGGCGGCTACAGCCGGGTGATGTACGAGGCGCTGAAGAATACTGACTGCGAACAGATTCTGTTCATGGACGACGACATCCGCATCGAGCCGGATTCGATCCTGCGGGCGTTGGCGATGAACCGGTTCGCCAAGGTTCCGACGCTGGTCGGCGGACAGATGCTCAACTTGCAGGAGCCGTCGCATCTGCACGTGATGGGCGAGATGGTCGCACAAGAGAACTTCATGTGGACCAACGCGATCAATACCGAATACGACCACAACTTCGCCAGGTATCCGCTCAACGACGAAGAGGAATACCGCAGCAGGCTGCTGCACCGCCGCATCGACGTCGACTACAACGGCTGGTGGATGTGCATGATCCCGCGGCAGGTGGCAGAAGAACTCGGCCAGCCGTTGCCGTTGTTCATCAAGTGGGACGACGCCGACTACGGGCTGCGTGCGGGTGAGCACGGCTACCCGACCGTCACGCTTCCCGGCGCAGCGATCTGGCACATGGCGTGGAGCGACAAGGACGACGCGATCGACTGGCAGGCGTACTTTCACCTGCGCAACCGTTTGGTGGTCGCCGCCATGCACTGGGACGGCAACATCCGCGGCCTGTTGGCGAGCCATCTCAAGGCGACGTTGAAACACCTTCTGTGCCTTGAGTATTCGACCGTCGCGATCCAAAACAAGGCAATGGACGACTTCCTGGCTGGGCCCGAGCACATTTTCTCGATCCTGGAGTCCGCGCTGCCGGAGATCAGGCAGATGCGTCAGGAGTTCCCCGACGCGGTCGTGCTGCCGGGCGCCACCGCGCTGCCACCACCGTCGGACAAGCGGTGGCGCAAGAGGGTGACGATCCCGACCAATGCGTTGTCGATCGCCGTGCGCCTGACGCGCGGCGTCGTCCACCAACTCAAGCCGCACAATCCCGAGCACCATCGCCGCCCCCAGATCAACGTCGCGACGCAGGACGCCAGGTGGTTCTCGTTGTGCAAGGTCGACGGAGTCACGGTGACCACCGCCGATGGCCGTGGGGTGGTCTACCGGCAGCGGGATCGCGCGAAAATGCTTGCGTTGCTTCGCGAGTCGTTGCGGCGCCAGGCGGCTCTCGCCCGCAAGTTCAACAAGATGCGCAGGGTCTACCGTGAGGCGCTGCCGGTGCTGTCGAGCAAGCAGAAGTGGGAAACGGTCTTGTTCGAGGCCTCCGTGCATGGCTGACCAGTTGCGGGGCGAGGAAGCCGCGCTGGTGGCCGTTCAGTCGGCGCTCGCCGATCGGCCGGGAGTGCTGGCGGCTGCGCGCGCACTGTCTCATTTCGGCGAACACAGTTTCGGCTGGCTTGCGGTCTCCGCGCTCGGCGCACTGCTTCAGCGATCGCGGCGGCGGGCGTGGCTGGCCGTCGGCGCTGGCGCGTTCCTCGCCCATGCCGCGGCGGTGGTGATCAAGCGGGTGGTCAAGCGTGAACGTCCGCATCACCCCGAGGTCGCCGTCAACGTCGGCACGCCGAGTCGACTGAGCTTCCCGTCGGCACACGCCACCTCGACGACGGCGGCATCCATCTTGCTGGCGCGCACGACCGGCCTTCCGTTGCCCGCAGTGCTGGTGCCACCGATGGCGTTGTCGCGCTTGGTCCTCGGCGTGCACTACCCCAGCGACGTGCTCACTGGTGTCGCCGTCGGGGCGGTCGTCGCGAAGACGGTCGGTGCGGTCGCTGATCGGGTTGGAGGGGATGGATGAGCATCTCGAGTGAGAGCAGTGCAGAGAGCGCGCGCAAGATGAGCGAGGAACCGGCGTCGGTCAAAGGCCCGCCCAGCAACGTGGTCACAGGGCTGATCAAGGCCATTCGGCCGCGACAGTGGGTGAAGAACCTGCTCGTCTTGATCGCGCCAGTCGCCGCGTTCGGCAGCGACGTCAAGTTCAGCGTCGAAGATGTCGCGGCCAACGTGGCGATCGCGTTCGTGGCGTTCAGCCTCGCCGCGTCGTGCGTGTACCTGATCAACGACGCCCGCGACGTCGAGGCGGACCGCCAACACCCGACGAAGCGCTTCCGCCCGATCGCCGCGGGCGTGGTGCCCGAGTGGCTCGCGTACTCCGTAGCGGTGGTGCTCGGTATTGCCGCGCTGGCCGTGTCGTTCCTGGCCAACCCGAACCTTGCCGTGGTGATCGCGATCTACATCGCGATGCAGCTGGCCTACTGCTTCGGACTCAAACACCAACCGGTGCTTGATATTTGCATCGTCGCTTCTGCGTATCTGATTCGTGCCATCGCCGGTGGCGCCGCGGCGGGAATCCCGCTGTCCCAGTGGTTCCTGCTGGGCATGACGTTTGCGTCGCTGTTCATGGTGGGCGGCAAGCGCTACGCCGAATTGCAGCTCGCGGAGCGCACCGGGGCCAAGATCCGCAAATCGCTGGAGAGCTACACGGCGTCCTATCTGCGCTTCGTCTGGACGCTGTCGGCAACGGCCACGGTGCTCTGCTACGGGCTGTGGGCCTTTGAACGTGATGGCAACTACGCGTCCTGGTATGCGGTGACGATCATTCCGTTCACGATCGCCATCCTGCGATACGCCGTCGACGTGGACGGCGGGCTGGCGGGCGAGCCGGAGGAGATCGCGCTGAAGGACCGTGTGCTGCAGCTGCTCGCCGTGGCGTGGATCGGAACCATCGGTGCCGCCCTTTTCCTCAGCTGACCGATTAAGGACTGCGGCAGCGGGCCGACTGGCCCGCTGGCCGGCCTTTCCCTATGACATGACCACCAGGGTCAGCCTGTGGGTCGGCGTGATCGCGGTGTCCGCGCTCTACGGCTGGGGCGCGTGGCAGCGGCGGTGGATCGCGGACGACGGGCTGATCGTACTGCGCACCGTGCGGAACCTGTTGGCAGGCAACGGTCCCGTCTTCAACGCGGGCGAACGCGTCGAGGCGAACACCTCCACGGTCTGGACGTACCTGATCACCCTGTTCGGATGGATCGGCGGCGAGGTGCAACTCGAGTACGTGGCGCTGTACCTCGCGCTGGTGCTCAGCGTGGCGGGCGTGGCGCTGTTGATGTTCGGTGCGGCGCGGCTGTACGCGCCGGGACTGCGTGGCCGACGGGCGTTGCTACTGCCCGCGGGCGCCCTGGTGTACATCGCGGTGCCGCCCGCGCGGGACTTCGCCACCTCTGGGCTGGAAAACGGCTTGGTGTTGGCATATTTGGGCCTGCTGTGGTGGATGATGGTGGCCTGGTCGCAGGCGTTGCGGCTCTACCCCGCCGGGCAGCAACCGCTGCCGCACCGCGGCGTGCCTCCCGCGCTTCGCAGGGCGCCGGTCACCGCGGCGTCGACACCGACCAACGCGGTGAGCCGATTGTTCGATGGCACACTCGCTTTCGTCGCGGGGTTGAGCGTGCTGGTGCGGCCCGAACTGGCGCTGATCGGCGGGCTCGCCTTGATCATGATGCTCATCGCAGCCCGTGGCTGGAGTCGTCGAGTGCTCATCGTCGTCGCGGGCGGCTTCCTGCCGATCGCCTACCAGATCTTCCGAATGGGCTACTACGGCCTGCTCTATCCCAGCACCGCGCTAGCGAAAGACGCGACGGGATCAAAATGGGCCCAGGGCTTTGTGTATCTGGCCAATTTCAATCGCCCGTACCTACTGTGGGCACCCGCCATCCTTCTGGTCGGTCTCGGCCTCGTCACGCTTGTCACGAGGGGAAGGCCGTGGTGGATCCGCCGGGCCACCCCGGCGGGATACAGTTGGCTGGCCCGCAGGGTGCAAAGCCCTTCGGCCGTCGTGATTTTCATTCTCTTCAGTGGGCTGGTGCAGGCCATCTACTGGATCCGCCAGGGTGGCGACTTCATGCATGGCAGGGTCTTGCTCACGCCGCTGTTCTGCCTGCTGGCACCGGTGGCAGTGATCCCGATGGCGTTGCCCGACGGAGCCCAAATGCCTCGTGGCCCAGCCTATTTGTTCGCGAGCGCGACCGGTGTGCTGTGGCTGGCCGTCGCGGTGTGGTCGCTGTGGGCGGCGAACTCACCGGGACTGGGCGCCGACGCCACCCGCGTCACCTACACCGGCATCGTCGACGAACGACGGTTCTACTCGCAGGCCACGGGCAATCCGCACCCGTTGACCGCTGCCGACTATCTGGACTATCCGCGCATGCGCGCGGTTCTCACGGCGCTGGACAACACCCCCGACGGCGCACTGCTGTTGCCGTCCGGCAACTACGACCAGTGGGACGTGGTGCCCGCGGTTCCGCCGCCGCCCGATATGCCTGCTGATCTCCGGAAGGATTACAAGGGCCCGCACACAGTGTTTTTCACCAACCTCGGCATGCTGGGCATGAATGTCGGGCTGGACGTGCGGGTGATCGACCAGATCGGCCTGGCAAACCCGCTGGCGGCGCACACGGCACGCCTTACCGACGGCCGCATCGGGCATGACAAAAATCTGTTCCCGGACTGGGCGGTGGCCGAAGGACCCTTCTTGACGATGCCGCCGTTCATCCCTCCCTACCTCGATGAGGACTGGGTCATCCAGGCCAGAGCCGCGTTGAAGTGCCCCGAGACCGACGCCATGCTCAACGCGATTCGCGGTCCGATGAGTTTGCGCAGATTCCTGTCGAATCTGGTGCATGCCCCGGGGTTCTCCAGCTACCGGATCGACCGTGTGCCGCTATATGAGCTGCTCCGCTGCGGACTCGACGTACCCGCACCCGTCGCGCCGCCGTACACGGGCATGCCCGCAACCGGTCCTTGACCGCGGCGTCGATTTGTTAGCCGACAGGGTTTTCTGGGAGTTTGGTAACGCCGCAGCCATATTGGCGCGATAGCTACTTCGAGACCGCCGGTGCAACGGCGTGCATACGTGAACGGACGGTAGACCAACAGATGCCCAGGCCATCGGCGATCAACGCTGTGCGAACTCGGCTTCTGCGCACGCTTGTGGTCGCTGCCGCGGCGTTGACCCTTCCTGGGCTCGCGATCGTCTTCGGCGTCACCCCTGCCGCCAACGCGTTCTCCCGTGAAGGACTGCCGGTGGAATACCTCGACGTCTACTCAACGTCGATGGGCCGCAACATCCGTGTGCAGTTCCAGGCCACCGGAGGCGCAGCGGCGCCGACATCGAGTTCCGGAGGCGCGGCGGCGCCGACATCGAGTTCCGGAGGCGCAGCGGCCCCGAGCAAGGCCGTCTACCTGCTCGACGGGATGAGGGCACGCGACGACTACAGCGGCTGGGACATCGAAACCCCAGCGTTCGAGTGGTTCTACAACTCCGGGGTCGCCGCCGTGATGCCGGTCGGCGGGCAGTCCAGCTTCTACACGGACTGGTATTCGCCGTCGAGCTTCAACAAGCAGGTCTACACCTACAAGTGGGAGACGTTTCTCACCAGCGAGCTCCCGCTGTGGCTTGCCGCCAACAAACAGATCTCGATGACGGGCAATGGCGTTGTAGGACTGTCGATGTCGGGAAGTGCGGCCCTGATTCTCTCGGCGTATCACCCGTCGCAATTCTCATATGCTGCGTCGTTGTCGGGCTTCCTGAACCCGTCGGCTCTGTTCATGCAGCAAGCCATCCGGGTCGCGATGCTCGACGCGGGCGGCTACAACGTCGACAACATGTGGGGCGCGCCATGGGATCCGGCGTGGAAGCGCAACGACCCGATCAAACAGGTGTCGCGGATCGTCGCCAATGGCACCAGGCTGTGGATCTACTGCGCGCCCGGCGGAAACAGCGCCGTCAACCCCAATCCGGATGTGAATCAGCAGTTCAACGCCGACAGCCTCGAAGGCATGGCGATCAAGAGCAACAAGGACTTTCAAGAGGCCTACACGAAAGCCGGCGGCACCAACGCGACCTTTGTGTTTCCGCCGGCGGGCAACCATGCGTGGCCCTACTGGGGCCAACAATTGACGGCCCTGAAACCAGACCTGATCTCGACCCTCAACGGCTGAGGAGCGACCAGGGACGATACACGCTGAGGAGAGGAATCACGCTTAGGTGTGGTTGACTACACGGGCACGCCGCGGGTTCGGCTGTGCGGCTTACGACAGATGGGATAGGTAGAAGCATGAAGTTCGTTGGGAAGATGCGCGGCGCCTGGGTGCGTCGGCTCACGATTGCGGCCATGGCCGCTGCCGTGTTGCCCGGCCTCGTGGGGTTCGTCGGCGGCTCGGCGACTGCGGGGGCTTTCTCTCGTCCGGGTCTGCCGGTCGAGTACCTCATGGTTCCGTCAGCGGGGATGGGACGCGATATCAAGGTTCAGTTTCAGAGCGGCGGCGCCAACACTCCCGGCGTCTACCTGCTCGACGGCCTTCGTGCCCAGGACGACTTCAACGGCTGGGACATCAACACCGCGGCGTTTGAGTGGTACCTCAATTCCGGCCTTTCGGTGATCATGCCGGTGGGCGGGCAGTCCAGCTTCTACAGCGACTGGTATTCGCCTGCCTGCAGCAAGAAGACCGGCGCCTGCCAGACGTACAAGTGGGAGACGTTCCTGACCCAGGAACTGCCCGCCTATCTGGCGGCCAACAAGGGCGTGGACGCAAGCCGTAACGCCGCCGTCGGTCTGTCGATGGCCGGTTCGGCCGCGCTGACGCTGGCGATTTACCACCCGAACCAATTCCAGTACGCAGCCTCGCTGTCCGGCTTCTTGAACCTCTCCGAGGGTTGGTGGCCGATGCTGGTCAACATCTCGATGGGCGACGCGGGCGGCTACAAGGCCGACGACATGTGGGGCAAGACCGAGGACCCCAACAGCGCATGGAAGCGCAACGACCCGATGGTCAACATTGCGAAGCTGGTCGCGAACAACACCCGCATATGGGTCTACTGCGGTAACGGCACCCCGTCCGACCTGAGCGCGGGCCTGTCCGCGGGCAACCTGTTCAACGCCAAGTTCCTCGAGGGCTTCACGCTCCGCACGAACAAGACGTTCCAGGAGAACTACATTGCCGCTGGCGGTAAGAACGGCGTGTTCAACTTCCCGTCCAACGGTGTGCACGACTGGCCGTACTGGGGTGCGCAGCTGCAGCAGATGAAGCCCGACATCCAGCGGGTGCTCGGCGCGACGCCGCAGGAAGTTCCGATGGCGCAGCCCACCGCGAACACGTCCGGCGGCTAATCGCTGACGACAACACGATCGACGGCGGCGACCTTTCGAAGGGTCGCCGCCGTCATCGTTTCCAGAGCGCCCCGCAACGGTGATGTGGTTCACTACCTCCCGGCGGGACATGGGCGAACAGGATGCGACGTGAGGTGGGGTACATGCGTGGGTTGATACGAGGGCTCTTGACCGTGGCGCTGGCCGCAGGGCTTTGGTCGGTTGGCACATCGGTGGCGCCGATCGCCAAGGCAGACGTCGAGATGCTGATGGTGCCGTCGGCTGCGATGGGCCGCGACATCCCGGTCGCCTTTCAGGGCGGTGGCCCACACATGGTCGTGCTTCTCGACGCGTTCAACGCGGCCCCCGACGTCAGCAACTGGGTGACTGCAGGCAATGCGATGAACACCCTCGCCGGCAAGGGCATCTCGGTGGCCGCGCCCGCCGGCGGCGCATGGAGCCTGTACACCGACTGGGAGCAGGACGGCAGCAGGCAGTGGGAGACCTTCCTGGCCAACGAGCTACCCGACTGGATGGCCGCCAACAAGGGGCTCGCGCCCAGCGGTCACGCCATCGTCGGCGCCGCACAGGGCGGCACCGGAGCGGTGACCATCGCGACGTTCCATCCTGACCGCTACCGGTTCGCCGGATCGCTGTCCGGTTTCCTCAACCCGTCCAACACCTACACCAACGGTGCGATCACCGCCGGGCTGGCGCAGTTCGGCGGCGTCGACACCCGCAACATGTGGGGATTGCCACAGCTGGGCCGGTGGAAGTGGCATGACCCGGACGTGCACGTGCAGTTGCTGGCCGACAACAACACCCGGTTGTGGGTGTTCAGCCCGTCCACGCTGGGGTGCGCCGATCCCGCCGCGATGATCGGATACTGCGACCAGGCGCAGGGCAGCAACCGTTCGTTCTACCAGCATTACCGCTCGGTCGGCGGGCACAACGGGCACTTTGATTTCCCTGACGGTCCGCAACATGACTGGGGTACCTGGGCTGGTCAGCTAGGTGCGATGTCCGGCGAACTCGTCGCCACGATCAGGTAGCCATCACGTAGCAACGGCCGCGGTCACCGGGTTCCCGCCGGAGCAGCCGGTACCTTGGAGGAGTGCAGCACGCCGAACGACGCCCGACCGGCCTGGCAAACCTGTGCCGGTGGTCGGCAACCTCGGTTCTGGTCGCGTCCTGCGCGGTCCTGCTGACCGGTTGCTCGGTGGCCGACGACGTGATGGCCTCCGTCGGACTGTCGACAAGCGAGAGCGCGCCGGCGCCGTCGCAGCCCGACGATGGCAGCGCGATGGTGGTGACCGATCAGCAGCGGGCGTATCTCGATGCGCTCGGCGCCGCCGGCGTCAAGCCGTCGAGCGATCTGATGGCGCTGCGCATCGGGTCGTACGTGTGTCAGGCACAGGCCGCCAAACAGAGTGATCAAGCCGTATGGGACGTCGTGGTGCCGTTGGTGCGCGGCGATGTGAGAACCGCGCATCTGAGTTCGTCGGCACCGTCGGCCGGTGACGTGAATTCGGCGACGGCTGACTACATTCGGATCGCAACCGACAAACTCTGCTAGCAGGAGCACATGTCCAAGACCAATCGGCGGAAACGCCACCGTATCCTCGCGCTCGTCGCAGCCGGGGCGATGGCACTTGTCGTCGTGTTGATCGTCGCGATCGTGATCGTGGTGCTGCGCAAGCCCGAGACCCCGCAGACCGCGCTGCCGCCGAGCGCCGTGCCGCCCACCGCTGTGCCGCCGACCGCCAAGAAGCCACGTCCGGAATTTCAGTCCGCCGACTGCCCGGACGTCGAGATGATCTCCATCCCGGGGACCTGGGAATCCTCGACGCAACTCGATCCACACAACCCGGTGCAGTTTCCCGCCGCGCTTCTGCTCAATGTGACGAACCCGATTCGCGCGCAGTTCGGCAACGACCGGCTGGAGATTTTCACCGTCCCGTACACCGCGCAGTTCCACAATCCGCTCTCGGCCGACAAGCAGATGTCGTACAACGACAGCCGCGCCGAGGGGACCCGTGCCGCGGTCGACGAGATGAAGCGGATGAACGACGCGTGCCCGCTGACGAGTTATGTGCTCGTCGGCTTTTCCCAGGGCGCCGTGATCGCCGGTGACATCGCCAGCGACGTCGGCAACGGGCGCGGGCCGGTCGACGAGGATCTGGTGCTCGGTGTCACGGTGATCGCCGACGGCCGTCGCCAGGACAACGTCGGTCAGGACATCGGCCCCAACCCAGATGGTCAGGGCGCCGAGATCACGCTGCAGGAAGTACCGACGCTGTCGGCGATGGGCCTGACGATGACGGGTCCGCGGCCCGGCGGGTTCGGCGCGCTGAACGGCCGCACCAACGAGATCTGCGCGCGAGGCGACCTGATCTGCGCGGCGCCGGAGTCGGCATTCAACATCACCCAACTGCCGCGCACCCTCGAGGTGCTCGCCGGCAACGGTGGGCAACCGATTCACGCGTTGTATGCCACGCCGCAGTTCTGGAATCTCGATGGCGCCTCGGCGACACAGTGGACACTGGGGTGGGCGCAGAACGTGATTGATAACGCTCCGCACCCAAAACATGGCTGACATGTGACCGGAGCGATTTGGCCTGGGCCGAGAGCTCGCCTAACATTAAGAAAAAACTAAGAGCGGTGCGCGAAAGTCGAACTGAATACGCAGGTCAGAGCCCATAAATATGGTTGACGTCCTTAACGCCTACTCCCCGGTACCATTTCCAGGGTTTGGGTTCGCGCGGTTCGCCTCGACGGCACGACTGCGGCGTCCCGCCGGCAAGAGCTGAAGTGGCTTCGCGATGAGCGCGTGGCTTGACAGGAGAGTGCGATGGCCTTCCACAACCCGTTCCTCAAGGGCGGACAGATCGTGTTTCCCGACAACGGGAACCTGGTCCGTCACGTCGAGAGGTGGGCGAAGGTGCGCGGCGACAAGCTCGCCTACCGCTTCCTGGACTTCTCCACCGAACGCGACGGCGTCGCCCGCGATTTGAACTGGGCCGACTTCGGCGCCCGAAACCGCGCCGTCGGCGCCCGGTTGCAGCAGGTCACCCAGCCGGGTGACCGGGTCGCGATCCTGTGTCCGCAGAGCCTCGACTATCTCGTCGCGTTCTTCGGCACGCTGTACGCCGGTCGCATCGCCGTGCCACTGTTCGACCCGTCAGAACCCGGTCACGTCGGACGCCTGCACGCAGTGCTCGACGACTGCCATCCGACGGCGATTCTGACCACCACCGAGGCGGCCGAGGGGGTGCGCAAGTTCTTCCGGACCCGCCCCGCCAAGGAGCGCCCGCGCGTCATCGCCGTCGATGCGGTGCCCAACGACGTCGGCGCGACGTGGGAGTCCGTCGACATCAACCGGGACACCATCGCCTATCTGCAGTACACCTCCGGCTCAACCCGCATCCCGACCGGTGTGCAGATCACCTACCTGAACCTCGCGACCAACGTGGTGCAGGTGATCGAGGCGCTGGAGGGTGAGGAAGGCGACAGGGGCGTGTCCTGGCTGCCCTTCTTCCACGACATGGGTCTGATCACCGTGTTGCTGTCGCCGATGATCGGCCACTACGTGACGTTCATGACCCCGGCCGCGTTCGTGCGCAGGCCGATTCGCTGGATCCGCGAACTCGCCCGCAAAGAGGGCGACACCGGCGGCACCATCTCGGTGGCCCCCAACTTCGCGTTCGACCATGCCGCGGCCCGCGGTGTGCCCAAAGACGGTGAGCCGCCGCTGGATCTGTCGAACATCAAGTGCATCCTCAACGGCAGCGAGCCGATCTCAGCGGCCACGGTGCGACGCTTCAACGAGGCCTTCGGTCCGTTCGGATTCCAGCCCAAGGCGATCAAACCCTCCTACGGCCTCGCCGAGGCGACGCTGTTCGTGTCCACCACTCCGATGAACGCCGAGCCGACGATCATCAATGTCGACCGCGACGAGCTGAATGTGGGCCGGTTCATGCCGGTTCCCGACGACTCGCCGAAGGCCGTCGCGCAGGCGGGCGCGGGCAAGATCGGCATCGCCGAGTGGGCCGTGATCGTCGACAACGACACCGCCACCGAATTGCCCGACGGTCAGATCGGCGAGGTCTGGATCAGCGGGCAGAACATGGGCACCGGGTACTGGGGCAAAGAGGAAGCCACGCTTGAGACTTTTCAGAACATCCTCAAGTCGCGCACCAACCCCTCGCACGCCGAAGGCGCCGCCGACGACGCGACGTGGGTACGCACCGGTGACCTCGGCGCCTACCACGACGGTGAGCTCTACATCACAGGGCGCACAAAGGATCTGGTGATCATCGACGGCCGCAACCACTATCCGCAGGACCTCGAGTACTCGGCCCAGGAGGCGTCCAAGGCGCTTCGAACCGGGTTCGTCGCCGCGTTCTCCGTGCCGGCGAACCAGTTGCCCGACGAGGTTTTCGAGAATGCGCACGCCGGTCTCAAGCGCGACCCCGACGACACCTCCGAGCAGTTGGTGATCGTCGGCGAGAGGGCGCCCGGCGCACACAAGCTCGATATGGGCCCGATCGCCGACGACATCCGTGCCGCGATCGCGGTACGCCACGGCGTCACCGTGCGGGACGTGCTGCTCACCGCGGCCGGCGCGATACCCCGCACGTCGAGCGGCAAGATCGGCAGGCGCGCCTGCCGCGCCGCCTATCTGGACGGCAGCCTGCGCACTGGGCGCGTGGCCAACGCGTTCCCCGACGAAACCGACTAGAGCTCCGGATATGGCTGACACACAAGACGATTCGCAACAACCCGACCGGCCCTCCGACGACGAGATTCAGCTCGCGCCCGAGAAGCCGCTGACCTCGCCGCGCACCGACATGACGGTCGCCGAGATGCGCGGCTGGCTGCGTAACTGGATCGCCAACGCCACCGGCCAGTCGCCCGACAACATCAACGAAGCCGCGCCGCTGGTCGAGCTTGGTCTGTCGTCGCGGGACGCCGTCGCGATGGCCAGTGATATCGAGGACCTCACCGGTGTGACGCTGACCGCCACCGTCGCGTTCCGGCACCCCACCATCGAATCGTTGGCCACCGTCATCATCGAGGGCGAGCCCGAGATCGAAGACACTGGCGTCGAAGAGGATTGGTCCCGCGAGCGCGACGTCGAGGACATCGCCATCGTGGGTATCGCCACCCGCTTCCCCGGCGACATGAACACCCCGGACGAGACCTGGCAGGCGCTGCTGGAGGGCCGCGACGCGATCACCGACCTGCCGGAGGGGCGGTGGGAGGAGTTCCTGTCCGAACCGCGCATCGCCGAGCGCGTCGCCAAGGCGCGCACCCGCGGCGGCTACCTCACCGACATCAAGGGTTTCGACGCCGAGTTCTTCACGCTGTCGAAGATGGAGGCCGACAACCTCGACCCCCAGCAGCGCATGGCACTCGAATTGACGTGGGAGGCACTGGAAAACGCCCGTATTCCGGCGTCAAGCCTGCGCGGTGAGCGGGTCGGGGTCTACATCGGGTCGTCGAACACCGACTACCAGTTCCTTGCGGTGTCGGACCCCACGGTCGCGCATCCGTATGCGATCACCGGGACCACGAGTTCGATCATCGCCAACCGGGTGTCCTACTTCTTCGACTTCCGCGGACCGTCGATGGCCATCGACACCGCGTGCTCCTCGTCGCTGGTGGCCGCACATCAGGGTGTCGCGGCTTTGCGTGCGGGCGAGGCCGACGTCGCTGTGGTCGGCGGCGTGAATGCGCTGATCACTCCGCTGGTGACGATCGGTTTCGACGAGGTCGGCGGCGTGTTGGCGTCCGACGGCCGAATCAAATCGTTCTCGCAGGATGCCGACGGTTACGCGCGCTCCGAGGGCGGCGGCATGCTGGTGCTCAAGCGACTGTCCGACGCCAGGCGTGACGGGGACGAGATCTTCGCAGTGATCGCGGGCAGCGCGGTCAACCACGACGGTCGGTCCAACGGCATGCTCGCGCCGAATCCCGACGCGCAGGCCGAGGTGCTGCGTAAGGCGTACAAGGACGCGGGCATCAACCCGCGCGACGTCGACTACATCGAGGCGCACGGCACCGGCACCATCCTCGGCGACCCGATCGAGGCCGATGCGCTGGGCCGCGTTGTCGGCAGGGGCCGCTCCGCGGACAAGCCGGCGCTGCTCGGCGCGGTGAAATCCAATGTGGGCCATCTGGAATCGGCGGCAGGCGCGGCCAGCCTGGCGAAGATGGCGTTGGCGCTGAAGAACGACAAGATTCCGCCGTCGATCAACTACACCGGTCCGAACCCGTACATCGACTTCGACGCGGTGCATCTGAAGGTGGCTGACACCGTCACCGACTGGCCGCGCTACAGCGGCCACGCGGTCACCGGCGTGTCCGGTTTCGGGTTCGGGGGCGCCAACGCGCACATGGTGCTGCGCGAGGTGCTGCCGTCGGATCTCGTTGAACCGGAAGCAGAACCCGAAGACGAACCGGACAAGCCGAAAGCTTCCGAGGCCGACGCCGTGTACATCGGCGGCGTGCGGATGGATGAGTACGGCGAGTTCATCGATGAGCCGCTTGCGCGAAGAGAAGCGGGCTTCGACCCAGACGGCTCTGACGAGGGTGCCGCACCGCAGCACGCCGCGGCCAGCGATGAAGGGCCGGAACTGCCCGGCCTCACCGACGAGGCGCTGCGCCTGCTCGCGATTGCGCGCGAGGAGCTCGAGGCCGAGGAACAGCCCACTCCGGTTGTGCCGCTCGCGGTTTCAGGGTTCCTGACGTCGCGCAAGAAGGCCACCGCTGCCGAGTTGGCCGACTGGATCGACAGCGCGGAGGGTCGCGCGTCGTCGCTGGAGTCGATCGGTCGCTCGCTGTCGCGGCGCAACCACGGTCGTTCGCGCGCGGTGGTTTTGGCGCACGATCACGACGAGGCCATCAAGGGCCTGCGGGCGCTGGCCGAAGGCAAGCAGAATCCCAACGTGTTCACCGCCGACGGCCCGGTGAGCAACGGGCCGGTGTGGGTGCTTGCCGGATTCGGCGCCCAGCACCGCAAGATGGGCAAGAACCTGTACCTGCGCAACGAGACGTTCGCCGAGTGGATCAACAAGGTCGACGCGCTGATCCAGGACGAGTTGGGTTATTCCATCGTCGAACTGATCCTCGACGACTCGCAGGACTACGGCATCGAGACCACGCAGACGGTGATCTTCGCGATCCAGATCGCGCTCGGCGAATTGCTCAAGGCCCACGGCGCGAAACCCGCTGCGGTGATTGGTCAGTCGCTCGGCGAAGCGGCCGCGGCGTACTTCGCCGGAGGCCTGTCCCTTGCCGACGCCACCCGCACGATCTGCTCGCGTGCCCACCTGATGGGCGAGGGCGAGGCCATGCTGTTCGGCGAGTACATCCGGCTGATGGCGCTCGTCGAGTACTCCATCGACGAGATCGAAACGGTGTTCGCCGACTTCAAGGGCCTCGAGGTGTGCGTGTATGCCGCGCCGACCCAGACCGTCATCGGCGGTCCGCCGGAGCAGGTCGACGCGATCATCGCGCGCGCCGAGTCCGAGGGGAAGTTCGCCCGCAAGTTCCAGACCAAGGGTGCCAGCCACACCTCGCAGATGGACCCGCTGCTCGGCGAACTCGCCGCGGAATTGCAGGGCATCGAACCGCATCCGTTGACCACCGGCTACTTCTCGACGGTGCACGAGGGCAAATACATCCGGCCCGGCGGCGAGCCGATCCACGACGTGGAGTACTGGAAGAAGGGCCTGCGTCACAGCGTCCACTTCACCCAGGGTGTCCGCAACGCCGTCGACAACGGACACACGACCTTCCTCGAGTTGGCACCGAATCCGGTGGCGCTCATGCAGGTTGGCCTGACCACCGCGGCGGCGGGCCTGCACGACGGGCAGCTGATCGCGACGCTGGCCCGCAAGCAGGACGAGGTCGACTCGATGACGTCGGCCATGGCGCAGTTGTTCGTGCACGGCCACGATCTCGACTTCCGCACCTTGTTTTCCCGGGCCGTCCACCCGGGGACTGAGTACGCGAACATCCCGCCCACCAGGTTCAAGCGCAAGCCGCACTGGCTGGACGCGAAGTTCACCGGCGACAGTTCGGTGATGATGCCGGGCAATCACGTCGCGACCCCCGATGGCCGCCACGTGTGGGAGTTCGCACCGAAGGGCCAGCCCGATCTCGGCGCATTGGTGAAAGCCGCTGCGGCGCAGGTTCTTCCTGGCGCGAAGCTGACGGCATTCGAGCAGCGTGCTGTTCCAGGTGACGGTGCCCGACTGGTGACCACGCTGACCCGTCACCCGGGTGGGGCGACGGTGCAGGTGCATGCGCGCATCGACGAGTCGTTCACGTTGGTGTACGACGCGGTGGTGAGCCGCGACGGCGCGGCGGCCGCACTGCCGTCAGCCGTCGGCGTTGGCACGGTGGTCGCCCAGGCCCCTGCGGAAGTCTCTGCTGAGCCCGATGTCGCCGCCGAAGCGGCTCCGGAAATCCTGCAGGACAATCTGACTCAGGGCGCGAACCTCGGTGCGGGCTTTGCCAAGTGGTCGGCGGATACCGGCGAGACGGTGCACGACCGGCTGGCCACGATCGTCGGCGGTGCGATGGGCTACGAACCCGAGGACCTTCCGTGGGAGGTGCCGCTGATCGAACTCGGTCTCGACTCGTTGATGGCGGTGCGGATCAAGAACCGCGTCGAGTACGACTTCGACCTGCCGCCGATCCAGCTGACCGCCGTCCGTGACGCGAACCTCTACGCGGTCGAGAAGCTGATCGAGTATGCGATCGAACACCGCGACGAGGTGGATCAGCTCGCCGAGCACCAGAAGGCGATGACTCCAGAAGAGATTGCCGCCGAACAAGCGCAGTTGATGGGTGGCGCTTCGACGGTCGCCGAACTCGAAGAGACGCTCACCAGTGCAGGCACCGCGACGAATTTCGATGCCGCGGCCGCTGCCGCTCCGCAAAGCGACATCCCGCCGCCGCCAACTGATCCCAGCGGCCCCGCCGGCGCCGTCCCGGCTCCGCCGACCAACCCGGCCGGACCCGACCAGCCGAACGCGGCGTCGGCCGCTGCCAAAGTGCTGACGCAGGAGGCGGTCGTCGAGGCGCTCGGCGCCGACGTGCCGCCACGGGAGGCCGCCGAACGCGTCACGTTCGCGACGTGGGCGATCGTCACCGGCAAGTCGCCGGGCGGCATCTTCAACCCATTGCCCACGCTCGACGACGCAACGTACGAGAAGATGGCGCAACGGCTTTCGGAACGCGCCGAGGGCACCATCACGGTCGACGACGTGAAGAACTCGCCAACCATCGAGGCGCTGGCGACCATCGTGCGCGAGCACCTCGAAGCGGGAGAGGTCGACGGATTCGTCCGTACCTTGCGCGCGCCGCAGGAGGGTTCGAACCGGACTCCGGTGTTCGTGTTCCATCCCGCAGGCGGCTCGACGGTGGTGTACGAGCCGCTGCTGAAGCGGCTGCCCGCCGACACCCCGATGTACGGCTTCGAGCGGGTCGAGGGCTCGATCGAGGAGCGTGCCGCGGCATACCTGCCGAAGCTGCTGGAGCTGGGCGGCAACGGGCCGTTCATCTTGGTCGGTTGGTCGCTGGGCGGTGCGTTGGCCTACGCGTGCGCGATCGGGCTCGAACGCGCGGGCGCCGACGTCCGGTTCGTCGGGCTGATCGACATGGTCCGCCCCGGCGAGGAGATCCCGAAGACCAAGGAGGAGACCCGCGCCCGATGGGACCGCTACGCGCGGTTCGCGGAGCGCACCTTCAATGTCGAGGTGCCCCCGATCCCGTACGAGCAGCTCGAGGAACTCGACGACGAGGGCCAGGTGCAGTTCGTGCTCGACGCGGTCAAGGAAAGCGGCGTGCAGATCCCCGGCGGCGTCATCGAGCACCAGCGCACGTCCTACCTGGACAACCGGTTGCTCGAGACCGTGGAGATCCAGCCTTACGACGGGCACGTCACTCTCTACATGGCCGACAGGTACCACGACGACGCGATCTTCTTCGAGCCGCGCTACGCCATCCGTCAGCCCGACGGTGGGTGGGGTGAGTTCGTCGCCGACCTCGAGGTCGTGCCGATCGGGGGTGAGCACATCCAGGCCATCGACGAGCCGTACATTGCGAAGGTCGGCGCGCACATGAGCGAGGCGATCAACCGCATCGAACGCGTCGCCTTCGAGGCGAAGTAGGACTAGGAGCACCAGTCGAAGTGACGAATCGAACCACCGCGGCACTGCTGGCTGAACTCCGCGAGAAGCTCGAGCTGGCGAAGGAGCCCGGCGGCGAGAAGGCCGTCGCCAAGCGGGACAAGAAGGGCATCCCCAGTGCCCGCGCCCGCATCAACGCGCTCGTCGACCCCGGCAGCTTCCTGGAGATCGGTGCACTCGCCAAGACGCCGGGCGATCCCAACGCGTTGTTCGGCGACGGCGTGGTCACGGGGCACGGCACCATCAACGGCAGGCCGGTCGGCGTGTTCAGCCACGACCAGACCGTGTTCCAGGGTTCGGTAGGCGAGATGTTCGGCCGCAAGGTCGCCAAGCTGATGGAATGGGTGGCCATGGTCGGGTGCCCGATCATCGGCATCAACGACTCGGCCGGTGCCCGTATTCAGGACGCGGTGACGTCGCTGGCGTGGTACGCCGAGCTGGGCCGCCGCCACGAGCTGCTGCGAGGCCTGGTCCCCGAAATCTCCATCATCCTCGGCAAATGCGCTGGGGGAGCGGTGTATTCACCGATCCAGACCGACCTGGTGGTGGCCGTGCGCGACCAGGGCTACATGTTCGTCACCGGCCCCGACGTCATCAAGGACGTCACCGGCGAGGACGTCTCGCTCGACGAGCTCGGCGGCGCCGACGCTCAGGCCCGATACGGCAACATCCACCAGGTGGTCGAGGACGAAGCCGCGGCCTTCCAGTACGTCCGTGACTATTTGAGCTTCCTGCCGCCCAATACCTTTGATGATCCGCCGATCGTCAATCCAGGTCTCGAGCCGGAGATCACCCCGCACGACTACGAACTCGATTCGATCGTGCCGGACAGCGACAACATGGCCTACGACATGCACGAGATCTTGTTGCGGATCTTCGACGACGGCGACGTCTTCGACGTCGGTGCGCAGCGCGGCCAGGCGATGATCACCGCCTTCGCGCGCGTCGACGGCCGTCCCGTCGGGGTGATCGCCAACCAGCCGATGCATCTGTCGGGTTCGATCGACAACGAGGCCTCCGACAAGGCCGCCGGTTTCGTCCGGTTCTGCGATTCCTACAATCTGCCACTGGTTTTCGTCGTCGACACCCCCGGCTTCCTGCCCGGCGTCGAACAGGAGAAGGGCGGCATCATCAAACGCGGCGGCCGGTTCCTGAACGCCGTCGTCGAGGCTGACGTGCCGAAGGTGACGATCACCATTCGCAAGTCATACGGCGGCGCGTACGCCGTGATGGGGTCCAAGCAGTTGTCCGCCGACCTGAACTTCGCGTGGCCGACCGCGCGGATCGCGGTGATCGGCGCCGAGGGGGCCGCACAGCTTCTGGTGAAACGGTTCCCCGACCCCACCGCGCCTGAGGTGCAAAAGATCCGCGCCGACTTCATCGAGGGCTACAACCTCAACATGGCCACCCCGTGGATCGCCGCCGAACGCGGCTACATCGACGCGGTGATCCAGCCGCACGAGACCCGCTTGCTGCTGCGCAAGTCGCTGCGGCTGCTGCGCGACAAGCAGATCACCCGTGTGCAGCGCAAGCATGGCCTGACCCCGATCTAGATCAACCATTAAGATTCGCCCATGCCGCTAACGGACGGCGAGGTGATCGCGGGGTACACCATCCTGCGATCGCTTGGCGCTGGCGGAATGGGTGAGGTCTATCTGGCCCAGCATCCGCGGTTACCGCGCCGCGACGCGCTGAAGGTCCTCTCGGCCACGGTCTGCGCGGAAAGCGAGTACCGGGAGCGGTTCAACCGCGAAGCCGACATCGCGGCAACCCTCTGGCACCCGCACATCGTCGAGGTGCACGACCGCGGCGATGTCGACGGCCGACTGTGGATCTCGATGGACTACGTCGAGGGCACCGACGCCGGACGTCTGCTCGCCGAGCGGTATCCGAACGGCATGCCTGCCGACGAGGTCGTGCGGATCGTCACCGCGGTCGCCGACGCGCTCGACTACGCCCACCAGAAAGGCCTGCTGCACCGTGACGTGAAACCGGCCAACATCCTGATGACCGCCAAGGAATCGGATGGCGCGCGAATCATGTTGGCCGACTTCGGGATTGCCCGCTGGATCGGCGAACCCAGCGCGCTGACCGGGACGAACATGACCGTCGGCACGGTATCGTACTCCGCGCCCGAGCAACTCAAGGGCGAAGAGATCGACGGGCGTGCCGACCAGTACGCACTCGCAGCGACCGCCTTCCAATTGCTCACCGGCACACCACCTTTCCAGCACAGCAATCCCGCCGTAGTGATCAGCAAGCATCTGACGGCCGCTCCACCGCACATCGGCGCTCGCAGGCCGGAGTTGTCCAGTCTTGGCCCGGTGTTCGACAAGGCGTTGGCGAAGTCGCCGAAGGACCGCTACGACCGGTGCATCGACTTCGCGCGCGCACTCGCTCACCACATCGGCAGCGAGGACCGCGAACTCAGCGCTGACGAGACCAAGCTGGCCGTCCCGGTGACCGGTCCCAGGCATGCCGGACCGGAAGTGAACGTGCGGCGGCGAGCGCTGATTGGCACCGCTGCGGTGCTCGTCGTGATCGCCATCGCCGCAATCGCGTTCGTGATGTTCGATCGCACACACGACCGCGCCGCAGAAGCCAGGCCGCAGCCGACGGCGTCATCGCCCGCCCCGGCCCCGCCTGCCAGCGTCACGTTGCCTGTGGTGCTGGTCGGGGCCAACTGCGCGACGCTCGGTGCGGCGGGTATCACCGAAACCGGCGCACCCGCCTATTGCGCGCACCTGCCGACGACGAACGCGACGATCTGGTCGCTGTACCCGGGGGAGATCGCCAGCCCGACCGCAACTGCAGGCCCCAACGACGAGGTGTACCCGTCGGAGACGGAAGGCCCGGTGTTGGTCTGTATGGAGCAGACCGGAAAGTCGCGGCTGGACTGCCACGACGACATCGTGCAGGGCAACGTGCCCACGTCGGCCCCGCCGTCGTGAGTTTCAGCGCCGAACCCATCGGACAATGACGGTTCCATCGCTGCCGAGCAGTACGGTACTTCGCTGCATGTGAATCTCGACATGCGCAACGGTGGCGGCCACGCGTCGGGCGGGCCCGGCGACCATCATGGGGCTTGTGGTCAAGCACAGTTCGTCGATTTCGTTGTCCGCGACCAACTGCGAGAAGAAGGTGGGACCTCCCTCGACGAGAACGCGGTTCAAGCCGAGGTCGGCCAGCGCGTGCCGTATTGACGCAGAGGCGATCCTGCCGTCGGGCATCTGTTTGACAATCGCGCCGGAGGCTTCGAGTGCTCGACGGGCTGATCTGTCGGCGCTCCTCGAAACGATCACGATCGGCGGCGTGGAATTGTGGAGCAGCTGCGGCGAGATGACGCCGCTGCTGGACACCACCGCCACGTGCAGAGCGGCGGCCAGTCCGCGCGACAACCGCCAGCTTCGCGCTTCGGGAATCAGCTGAATATCGAGGTAGGGCTTGGACTTTGCCGTAGTGGCACCGACCAGAATCACATCCGCGACCTCTCGCAATCGGCTGAAGACCCGGCGGTCCGTCGGCGTGCCCAGTTTCCGGCCTGCGCCGTCGAGTGTCACCGCGCCGTCAATGCTGGCAATGAAATTCGCGCGGAATCTCGGTCGGCTGAGGTCTTCGGGGTAGGCGAAGATGTCGCGGAGTGCGTCGTCGGTGAGCGTCTCAGTCTCATACGAAGCCGAATAGGACTTGCCGGCAACAGCGGTCATAGTGCGGCGCTCACATTTCTTCCGGGTGGGTGTGTCACCACGCTGGCTTCGGGTGACCGGTGGCCGACGAGAAACACTGCGGTGATCGCGCCCAGCGCCGCGACAACGGCCGGCAAGATCATCGATTCTCTGAGGGACATCGAGGCCATCAGCGCGGCGATGCAGGCGCTACCGAGCACGGCCCCGATCTGCCGGACCGTGTTGTAGACGCCTGAGCCCGCACCCGCAAGCTCGGCCGGCAACGTCCGAGATGCCGCGACTGCCAACGGTTCCCACACCATTGCACCTGCGGCGCCCATCATGGCCAGGGGTAGCATCAACTGCCATGGCGGCGTGCCGGGGGTCATTTCCGCCGCAAGCCAGAGCAAGGCGATGGTGAGTATCGCGAAGCCGAGTCCAATGATCGGGCGAACCGGCACGCGGTCGACAAGGCGTCCGACGACGGGGGCCAGTACCCCGGTCGCGATCGCCATCGGCGCGGTGACAAGTGCCGAACGGATCGGCGGGAGTCCGCCCACCTCTTGCAGGTAGAACATCAGCGGAATGGCACACGCGATGGCCGTGAAGCTGATCATCGCGACGCCGGCACTGGCCAAGCCGAAGTCGCGGTGAGAAAACAACGTCAGCGGAATCAGCGGTTCATGGTGCCCGACGCGCTGCCAGAAGATGAACACGACGATCACGGCAAGGCCGCAGGCGATCACGCCCCAAATCCACGACGCCCAACCGTGGTGCTGTCCCTCCTGCAATCCGAACACGATCAGGCAGATGCCGACGCCGGACAATGCCACACCGAACGGGTCCAGCCGGTGAGGTCGACCGGGTATCGCAGGGACCGCCCGCGCGGCCAGACCGAGGCCGATGAGGCCGAGCGGGGCGTTGACGAGGAAAATCCACCGCCAGCCCAACGAATCCACGAGGGCGCCGCCGGCCAAGGGGCCGACGAACATCCCGATCCCTGCGGTGGCGCCCCAGATGCTCATCGCGATGCCGCGCCGTTCGGGTGGAAAGGTCCGGGTGATCGCCGACAAGGTCTGCGGTGTCATCAGCGCGGCGCCTACCCCCTGGGCGACCCGTCCTCCGATCAGCAGCCCGATGGATCCGGCCGTGCCGCACCAAACCGACGCCGCGGTGAACACGGCAAGGCCGGCCAGGTACACGTTCTTCGGTCCGAACCGATCTCCGAGCCGTCCGCCGAGCAGCATCAACACCGCGAAAGCCGACAGGTAGGCGCTCGTCACCCAGATCACCGCGTCATAGGAGGCGCTGAATTGTTGTTTGATGACCGGGTTGGCGACCGTGACCACGGTCGAGTCGACGACGATGAGGAAGAAGCCGACCATCATCGACCACACTGCCCGCATCGCCCGGAGCGGGGGGCTCTCTGTCGGCGCGCAGGTCATGAGATCACTGGCGAAGCAGCAGGTGCAGAGCCTCGGCACGCGACGCCGGATCGGTGGCGAACTGACCGCGCACCGCGGAGGTGGTCGTCACGGCCCCTGGTTTCCGGACGCCGCGCATCGCCATGCACAGGTGTTCGGCCTCGACGATGACAATGACGCCGCGGGGGTTCATTTTGCGCATGAAGCTGTCGGCAATTTGCCCAGTGAGCCGTTCCTGGACCTGAGGCCGCCTGGCGTACAAGTCCACTAAGCGCGCGATTTTCGACAATCCGGTGACCATGCCGTCGTCGCCGGGAAGATAGCCAACATGGGCGACTCCGTGGAAAGAAACCAGGTGATGTTCACATGTGGAGTACATCGGAATTTGCTTGACTAGCACGAGTTCGCCGTGTTGTTCGTCGAACATCGTGGTCAACACGTCGTCGGGCTCGGCATACAGGCCGGCGAACGTCTCGCGGTAGGCGCGGGCGACACGGGCCGGAGTATCCCGCAGGCCATCGCGGTAGGGATCCTCGCCAAGTGCCACCAGCAAGTCGAATATCGCGGCTTCGACGGCGGCCTGATCGAAAGTGCGAGCAGGTTTCAGTTTCACGTGAGGCGTTTGTGGTACTTCTCTTGACTGCAGCATTAATACCTCCCCGCAACACCACATAACGCAGCCAATAATCGTTTGCTGCGTGGCGTAATTATCGAGTAGCCGCTATTACTAGTAGCAGAGCATTTACGACGCCGTCAGCGTTTTTGAACAACTCGGTTGCTGACGGCGACGCTCAGATCGCGGGCAACTCCAGCTGTGGCGCCGCCATGGCGCGGGTAGGGTGCCGGAATCACCGCGGCCCGCCGCCGAGACGCCTCTGTCAGCACCCGTCTCCGCCTCGGTGTGCGGCGCGGGCCAGTTGGCCGCGTTGTCCGGATGGAAGGACCGGTAGTCGGCTTCGGGCATGACATAGCGGGCATTGGGAAATGTCGGCACCCAGGCGGCATCACGGCGCATCGGATTCCACCCGACGTGGTCGGAGTGCAGGTGCGTATCGATGACGACGTCAACGGCTGCCGGGTCGATGCCCGCCGTGTGAAGCGATGCGACGAAGTCGGTGTCCAGATGATCGAACGGTGTCATCCCGGGGCTCGCGGTCATTGCCGACGCCGGTGTCAACCAGCACCGTCAACCCGTCGACCTGAACGACCCAGTCTGCAACGCGATTCGCAAACCGCTCTCGACACCGGATTCGACTACGCGGGTCAGGGCCGCGCTGCCGAGCCGGATTTGGTGCGCCACTAGGCTCCGATGCGGATCTTGCCGGGTTTCCAGAGCCCGCTACGGGTGGCGGTGCCGAAGTCGATTTGAGCGGGCTGGGCAGCCTTGGCGTCCGGCGTCATCTCGAACTTGCGAAGCGAACCCCAGTCGCGTCCCCAGTCGTTGGACAGGTACGTCGCCATCACATGCGCGCGCAGCAGTAGGTCGGTGATGCCGAGCAGGCCGCCGTTGAGGCCGTCTTCCCAGGTGTCGGTGTCCTTGCGCTTCGCGTTGTAGTCCGGTGTGATGCGGAACTTCGGAATCTCGGTCACCCCGTTGGCGTGCAGCATTGGCTGCTGGCACGGGAAGGCAAGTCCGACAGCCCAATCCATCAGCACCGGCTGTGTCGAGCCGACATACTCCTGGACCGACCGCAGCTCCGGCACCCGTGGCGGTGTCACCGCGACCCAATCGCCTGGCGTGAGTGACAGATCCTCCGCCACCACCCGGACCGCGACCGCATCCGCCGGAATCTGTGACCGCGGGAACCGAAGGTTGCGCCACGACGGAATCGGGCCGAGGTCGTAGGGCACCAGCCTGCCCGCGGGCACCGGCGTGCCGTCCGGTCCCGGCCGCGCATACTCCAATTCGACCTTCTGGGCCTCGGTCCGGCCGTTGAAGACGCTGTCGCCGGTGATGGTCCCCGCCGCGGTGATGACCACCAGCGGATGCGCGTTGTCAGGCGTGGGCAGTCGATACCACGCCGAGGCCAACCGGCTCTGCTGCTGCGGCCCCTCGACGTAGGTGCCGGCCAGCGGGACTCGGCCCGGGTCGAGGCCGTACGGCAGCGGCACTGTGGACCCGTTGACGCCGGGCGTCTTGAGCTTGATGGGGTGATCCCAGTCGTAGTCGGTGCCCGGCTGCGGCAGATTCTGCCGAATGGTCTCGGCGACAATCTTTTCCGGTACGCCACCGGGAATGAAGCCCACCGGCTTGTCGCCTCCGAGCGGGCCGAGCGGACCGTAGTTGCCTGGCATCGGGGTCAGGAACCCGTCGTTGGAATCGGGTTCGACGAGCACGTCGTCGGCCAGCCCACAGCCGCCGGTGAACGCGCGCAGATTCGCCCACGCGTTGGAGTAGGTCGGGTATTGGCGCACGATGCCTGCTGTCATCGACCCGACGAAGACCAGCACCATGAACCCCGCCGCAACGGGGACCGGTGCCGCGGTCAGCGCCCGCGCGATGCGGCCCTCGCCGTGGTCGCGGGCCACGAAGTGCAACCAAGTGGCGTAGATGGCGGTGACGGCGAACAGCAGGAAGAAGATGAAACTGACTGTGAGCCCGACGATCTTCGGTGTCGCGTTGTTGAACGGCACGCCGTAACTCGACACGTACCACCAGCCGTTGGTGGTGGCGAAACACAGCGCCAGCGTGAAGAACACCGCGGCGAGGAACGCCATCCGGTTGCGTGACCACCGCATCACGGCAGGCGACACCAGTACCGTGGCCACCGCGGCCATCGCCGCGCCCACCGCGGCGAACAAACCGAAGTGATGCACCCATTTGGTCGGGGTGAACATCAGAAAGAACATGGTGCCGAAGATGACGCCCATCAACCGCCACACCGGGCCGCGCGCCACCCCGGGAACCCGCTTGCGGCGCAACATGATGAACATTGCGGCGAACAGCGACAGCGCGGTGAAGAAGAAACCGAACCGACGCGAGAGCGAACCGTCGACCGTCGGCAGGAACAGGTAGTAGTAGCGCAGATTCTCCGTGTACCAGGCCTGACTCGGCCCGATCGCGGTGCGAATCCTGGTGGCCTCCAGCACCGTCGCCAGCGTTTGGTCGGCGAACACCACAGTGAGGATCACGGTGCCCGCGGCAAGCAGCGGCGCAACCAGCGGCCAGGTGCCGACGATCCGGTGTCGTTTCACCAGGATTCGCAGGATCGGCCTGCCGCCGGCCAGCAGCGCGGCGACCGCGATCAACCCGGTCGGCTGGATGCCCAACGTGAATGCGGCCGTCAGGATCGCCAATGCCGCTGGCGTCATCCGGCTGGAGATGATCGCCCGTTCGATCAGCACATAGGTGATCAGCGCGCCGGTGGCGATCTGCCCCTCTGGACGCAGGCCGTTGTTGAACGGCATCCACGCCCCCAGCAACACCAGCCCGGCGGCCCACACCGCGGGCTTGCTGGCCGCTACCGCTGGGCCGAGTCGCGGCAGCACTTCGCGGGAAAGCAAGAGCCAGCAGACGATTCCGCAGACCAGATCGGGCAGTCTGATCCAGATGCTCGCGTCGCTGACGCCGGTCATCACCGCCAGCAGGTTGTAGTACCAGCCGAACGGATCCTCTGGGCTGCCGAACCAGCGGAAGTAGTTCGACATGTATCCGGCGTGCCCGGCGACGCGGGCCATCTGGAGGATGTAGCCGTCGTCGGAGGAGTTCGCGCCGATCACGTGCCAAACCACGAAGCCGCCGATGACCACGACATCGGTGCTGGAGAACGTGCGCCAGCGCTGAGGAAGCCAACGCTGCATCCGGCGACCGTCGAGCCGGTCCAGTCGCCACAACGCGACCAGCGCGATGATCGTCGAGACGATCGCCAGCAGCATCGCGGTCAACTTCAAAGCCGTTGGTTTGGTGGAGAACCGGGTGTCGATGACGGCCGATGCACTCAGTCCCTGCGGTGCGGGTCCGGTCAGGTCGGTGAAGATGCCGACGATCGAGGGGCGCAGGTTGGGGTCGGTGAACCCCGACCGCTGGTCCGCGCCCGTCTTCGGATCGGTGAGCCCGACAAAGGTCGCGAACGTGCCCGCCTCCGACGAGGTGATCTCGATGCGCTGACAGCCTGCCGTTTTGTCCCGCGGCACGCTGGCGACCACCACGTTGCGGTCGGTGATGTCGACGCGTTGGCGGTTGACGTTGACGAACAGCGACTGCAACGCGGCCTGTTTGCCGTCCTTCGGCGCGGTGCTCAGCACCGTCCCGCCGGCAGGGGCCATGGTGCGGATCACCTCGCACGGCACCGTCACGGTCATGGTCACCGGTACCTGCGAAATCAGCGGTGCCGTCACATTGTTCAACTGGCCGCCCTGCGGCCAGTTCAATGTCGCGGTGGTCTGCACGACCGGCAGCAGGGGCGTGGCGACCGAGAGGATGAACCCGATCAGGCCCGCGATCGTCGCCGTCCAGCGCGCGACCCTGATGTCGCTCATGGCCCCCGTCATGGCAAGGCCCTGATCGGTCCACTGCGGCTCCAGCCGAACACCCGCTTCGCGCCTTGGTCGATCACCGCATTGGGGGCTTGCGACTCCGGCACGACGCGGTTGTACCGCTCGATCCAGCCCCAGTCGCGGTACCAGTCATTGCGCAGATAGGTCGGCACGGTGCTGGTGCCCAACAGCGACTGGATGAACAGGAACGGTCCGCCGCCCTCGGCGGACTGCCACTGTTTCGACGACACCACCACTTGCTTGAAGTTCGGCAGGATGCGGTACTCCGGAAGTTCAGCAACGCCAAGGTGTTCGGAGAACGGGCGTTGGCATGGAAAGTTCGCCGCGGTGGCGATGTCCATCAACACCGGTGTGTGCGAACCTAGTAGCTGTTGCGCGGTCTCGAGCACAGGCACCCGCGGCGGGGTGAACGCGAACCACTGGTCGGTGGACAGGTTTGGATCGTCGGCGACGATGCGTGCGACGTTGGCCTCTGGTGGTGCCAGGGCAAGCGGGAAACGCAGGTTGCGCCAAGCCTTTTGGGGGAAGATGTCGATCGGCTGGACCTGACCCAGGGCCTGGTAGCTGCCGTCGGGCCGGTGCACGCCCCATTCGAGCTTGAGAGACTGGCCGTAGTTGAAGGAGCCGTCCTCCTCGTAATACCAGATCGCGCCCGCGGCGGCGACCGTCACCAGCGGACGGTCCGGCGTGCGCGGCGGCAGCTGATACCACGCCGAAGTGACCTTGGCCGCAACGGTGTTCTCGTTGTAGCTGCCCATGACCGGGGTGCGTTTGGGGTCCAGGCCGAACGGCAAAAAGGCGTTCGATCCGTTGACTCCCACGGGCCCGTAACCGCCGCCGGTGCCCGCCGCGTACCCGATGCCGATGTTGGGCTCGTTGGGTGAACCAGGGGAGTTCACGGTGCCGGGGTTCGCGGTGACAGGCTCGGCGGGCTCCAGCGTGTCGCTGACACCGTTGGGCGTGAACCCGACCGGGTTCTCGCCACCGAGCGGACCGTACTGGCCGAACCGCTGCCCCGGAACAGGTTGCAGCAGGCCGGCATTCGCGTCGGGTTCGACGAGAACGTCGTCGGCCATGGCACAACTGTTGTTGGAAAGGCCAGAGACGGCAGCGTCGATGTTGGCCTTGGCCGTGGTGTAGGTGGGATAGCGCTGCGCAGCGCCTTTGGCCATCGAACCCACTTCCAGCACCACCATGATGATCGCCACGACGAGCAGCGGGGTGGACGCCAACACGCGGTTGCGTCGGGTGTTGGCGACCTGCGTGTGCCCGGTGTAGTCCATCCTGAAGTGCAGCCAGCCGGCCAGCAGGCCTGTCACGATCGCCAGGCCCAGGAAGATGCCGGTCACCGGTATCCCGACGATCACCGGTTGCTTGTCGAACCACGGCACCCCGTAGTTGCCGACGTAGAACCAGCCGTTGATACCCGATGTGGCCCATGCCAATACGAACAGCAGTGCGGTCACATACAGCGCCAGGTTGCGTCGGCTGTGCAGCCCGACCCGCGCGAACGCGAACGCCGCCACCCCGCCGAGTGCGCCCGCCAGACCCGCGAACGCACCGAACTGCACGGCCCACTTCGTCGGGGTGAACGTCAACAGCAGCAGACCCACCGCCGTCGCACCCACCAACCGCCACACCGGCCCTGTCGCCATGCCGGGGACACCGCGGCGGCGCAGCAGCACCGCCAGCATGCCGAACAAGCAGACCAACAGCACCAGCACGGCGAAGCGTCGGGTCAGCGACGAGTCCGCGCTGTCCTCGACGGTCAGGAAGTAGTAGCGCAGAAAGTCCTGATACCAAGGGATGGTCGGCCCGACTTTGTACTTGATGCGGGCCGATTCAGCGACGGTCGCCAGCGTCTGGTCGCGGAACACCACCACGAAGATCAGCGACAACGCGGCAGCCAGCGGAGCCAACTGGGCCGCCAGTCCGTCCACCACACGCCTACTGCGCACCACTTTGGCGACGGCCCGCGCACCGACCAACAGCGGCGCCAAGGCGATCAGGCCCTGCGGTGCCAGCGTCACGCTGAACACCGCGATGACGATCGCGACGGCGGCGGGCCACAACCGGCGGGTGGCGATTGCATTCTCGATCAGCGCCCACGCCGCGATCGCACCGAACGCGATCAGCGGTTCGGGGCGAAGGCCATTGTTGAACGGCAGCCAGGCCGCCAGGAACGTCGCGCCCGCCGTCCACACCGCCACCCGGTTGCCTGCCAGGCGCCTGCCCAGCCTCGGCAGCGCCCAGCGGCTGATGATCAGCCACGTGCCGATGGCGGCCAGCGTGGCGGGCACCCGCATCCACACGCCTGCCGTGCTGATCGCGGCCATGTGCGCGAGCACCGACTGATACCAGTCGAACGGCGCCTCCGTCGCACCGAAGAAGCGGTAGTAGTTGGCGGCGTAGCCGGCGTCGGCGGACACCCGGGCGATGGTGAGGTTGTAGCCGTCATCGGAGGAGATCGCGCCGATCAGATGCCAGAGCACCAGCGTGCCGACGACGCCGATGTCGACGATCCATGTCGACGGGCCCACCCGCCAGAACCGTCGCCAGGCGGCGCGCAGGCGGCGGCCAGAGCGCCGGTCGAGTAATCCCAGCGCCACGATCGACGCGATCACGCACAGGACGCCCAACAGCATCACGGCGAGCTTCAACGCCGACGGTGAGGTGATGAACCTGGTGTCCACGTCGATGCGCGCCGACAAGGCGGGTTGAGCGGCCACCTTGAGGTCGGTGAACACGCCCGTCACTTGGGGCTTCTTCTCAGGGGCCAGCGTGCCGGTGGCGCCGGGAATGCCGACGAAGTCGGCTCCGAGGCTGCCGGGGTTGGCCCAGACGTGCAGTGTGCGGCACGCGCCGGACGCGACCGCGGCCCTCGGCGCCACCGCGGCCACCGAGTCACGGAAGGCGACGACCACGGAGGTGGCGTTGGCCGTGACGAATAGTCCGTTGCGGGTCGCCTCGATGCCTGCCGACGGATTGGTCGACAGCACCACGCCGCCGCTGGCGGGCAGGGTCGCGATCGCCTGGCAGGGGATCGAGATGTCGAGTGCCTGCGGAGCGCCGGACACCAGCGGGGCGGTGACGTCGCTGACCAGCCCGTCGGGGCCGGGCGCCTGCGGCCACGTGATCGTCGCGGTGGTCTGGTTGACGGGGAGCAGCGGCGTGAGCCCGCACAACACGACGCCCAAGATGCCTGCGATGACGGCGATCAGCCGGGCAATGCGGTGGGCAGGCACGAGGCTCGATGGTAGGCGACGGAATTAATGACGCAGCGGCGCCGGGCTCCAGAGTCCGCTGCGAGTTGCCGAACCGAGATCCAGCCGGGCCGGTTGCGCGTTCGGGTAGTAGGGCGTGAGCTGCTGCAGCGCGCCCCAGTCACGGAACCAGTCGTCCTTCAGATAGGTCGGCATGGTGGTCGGTCGCAGCAGCAGTTCGGTGATGCCCAGCGGTCCGCCGCCGAGGTTGTCCATCACCGGCGAGTTGGCCTCCGCGCCGAACCGGTCCGGCAGGATGCGCCACTTGGGCACCTCGATGACGCCGTATTGGTGATCGAACGGTCGCTGGCAGGGAAACGCCATGCCGACGAGCCAGTCGAGCAGCACCGGGTCCTGCGAGCCGACCACGTCCTGCAGGGTGCGCAGATGCGGGATCCGCGGCGGTGTGACGGCCATCCAGTGCAGCGGGTTCAGGTCGTCGTCGGTGGCCACCAACCGGATCTGGGTGGCCTCGCGCGGAATCGCCGAAAGCGGTGCGCGCAGGTTGCGCCAGGCCGGGGCCGAACCCACGTCGGCGAACCCGACCGAACCTGCGGGCTGCCCGTTGCTGTCGGCCCACTGCACGACGACCTCGCCGGGATCGAAGCGGCCTGCCGCCGATATGACGAGCAGCGGCCCCGCCTGGTCTCGGGGCGGCAGCCGGTACCACGCCGAGCGCAGCGCCGCCGGCTGCTGGGTGCCCGCGCGCCAGCTGCCCATCACCGGGGTGCTGGCCGGATCGAGGTTGTACGGCAGTCGGGCCTTCGATCCGTTCACGCCTGCCGCGGCGGTGGTACCGCCCTCGGTGCCCGCCTCGTTGGCGGTCATGGTGCCCGTTTCGGTATCCGCGAAATTCGAGGTGCCTGGCGACTCCATGACCGGGTCGGCGGAAACGTCGGCCGGAATCCCGTTGGGGCCGAAGCCTTGCGCGGTGACGGCGCCCAGCGCCTCACCCACTGGTGTGTCGATCGGCGTCAGCAGTCCGGCATTGGGGTCCTGCTCGACCAGCACATCATTGGCCAGCCCGCAGGTCTTGCCGGTCAGCGCCTCGAGGTTGGATCGACCGACACTCCATGCGGGGAACTGTTCGGTCATCCCCAACGTCAACGTCAGCACCTCGAACACCACCAGGATCCAGGTGGCAATCGCCAACGGAGACTGCACAATTCGTTGCCATCGACGCGTCGCCGGCCGAGACGAGTCGCGGCCGGCGAAGTGGAACCACGCCGCCACCAGCAGGGCCACCACGGACAGGCCGAGCAGGAATGTGGTGAAGCCGAAATGCCACTCGGGGAACTGATTCGACCACGGCACACCGAAGTTGGAGACGTACCACCAGCCATTGACGGTCGCGAACGACAACGCCATCACGAACAGCACCGCGGCGGCGAACATCGCACGATTGCGCCGGGACTGCATTGCCGCGGCGGTGACCGCCACCGCGGCCAGTGCGCCCAGCGAACCAGCCAACCCGGCGAACACCCCGAAGTGGTGCGTCCACTTGGTCGGGGTGAACATCATCGCCAAGAACGAGATGATCGTGATGCCGACGATGCGCCGACTCGGTCCGAGCGCGGTGCCGGGAATCCTGCCCTTGCGCAATGCCATTGCCACCGACACCGCCAATGCCAGCAGCAGCGTCAGCACCGCGAATCGGCGGGCCACCGAACCGTCGGGACTGGTGGTGAACAGCCGCTCGTAGCGGATGTGTTCGTCGAACCAGCTGAGGCTGGGCCCGACCGCGGATTTGAAGGTGCTGGCCTGGATCTCGCCGATCAGCGTCTGGTCGCGGAAGATCAGGATGATCGTCACCGTGCAGGCGGCCAGGATGGGCGCCAGCAGAGCCAGGTAGCCGAATCGCGAAGTATGCCGCGCAACAATCGTTTTCAGCGGCCCGACGGCCACCAGCAAGGCGCCGACAGCCGCGATGCCCGTCGGCCCGGAGAACAGCGTCAGCGCACCGATGATGATCGCGATCGCCACCGGCAGCATCCGGTTGGTGGCCACGCCACGCTCGACCGAGCACCAGGTCAACAGGATGCCAAGCGCGATAATGGGTTCCGGTCGCAGCCCGTTGTTCAACGGCAGCCAGAACGCGAGGAACATGCCCGCGGCGGTCCACGCCGCCGCTCGGCTGGTTTTCACGGCGCGGCCCAGCCGCGGAATGACTTCCCGGCTGATCAGCCACCAGCACGCCAGCGCCATCACCAGCGTGGGCAACCTCACCCACGCGCTGTTCGTGCTGACATGCGCCCACAGCGCCAGCAGGTCGTAGTACCAGCCGAACGGTGCTTCCGGCGTGCCGAACCATCGGTAGTAGTTGGCCATGTAGCCGGCGTGCTCGGAGACGCGGGCCATGGTGAGGATGTAGCCGTCGTCAGAGGTGTTGGCGCCGACGAAGTGCCACCAGACCAGGACGGCGGCCACCAACCCGTCCAATCCCGATATCGACCACCAGCGCCGCGGAAGGAAACGCTTGATCCGTCTGCCGTCGGCGATGTCCAGCACGTGCAGCGCGCCGAGCGCGATGACCGTCATCGCGACACCGACGACCATCGCCAGCATCTTCAGCAGCGTCGGCGAACTGCTGTAGCGGGAATCGATCGTCGCCGAGAAGCTCAGCCCCGGCGGCGCGGGCCCTGCCAGATCGGTGAAGACGCCGACGATCTGCGGCCGAAAGTCGTACCCGCTGCGTTCGCCGCGCAACGGCTTGCCGGCGTCGTCGTCGGCGTCGGGACCCTTCACCAGGCCGACGAATTCGCCGGTGACCTTGTCGGCGTGCGCGGTGAACGTGAGCCGTTGGCAGGCGGGGCTGAGCACCTGGCTCAGCGGCGCACTGACCACAGGAGTGTTGCGGACGATGACGAGCAGGTCATTGTTGACCCGTTCGATCAACAGGCCGCGGTCGACGGCCTTGGGCGCCTGCTTAGGCACGGTCGAAAGCAGCACTGTTTTCCCGGGACCCGTCAAACCTGCAGCCGCGCTGCAGGGCACCGAGATGGTCAGGTCCGTGGCGACGTATCCGATCAGCGGCGCGTTGACGCTGGACAGCACGCCGTTCTGCGGCCAGTTGAGCTTCGCGGTGGTCTGCGTGATCGGCAGCAGCGGGATGGCGATCGCCAGCGCCGCGCCGAGTAGCCCGGCAACGATCGCAATGAGGCGGGCGGTGCGATGGTTGCCCGCAGCGGTCACGGGGCTTGATGGTAATTGGCCAATGTGCGGCGGCGCTTCCGTGGCCATCACGGCTCCACGCTTCCGCGAGACTGCGCTTTCTGCGCGAAAGTGTGAGTGAGCCGCTCAATAACCGCAGTTTCGAGGCTCATTTTCCGGGCTCCGTCCTGATCGCCAACACGAAGGGCCCGACGGTGGAGACGTCGAAGCGCGGGTCGTCGAACAGCTTCTTGTCGAGGGTCACGTGGTAGCGGCGGACGTTCGGCTGGTTCGGGTAGACGTCCGAGGCCAGCCGCAGGATGTAGGTGTCGTTGGCGCCCCGGCGCATCAGGAACACGGTAGGCGGCTTCCACAGCAGCTTGTCCAGGGCGGTGATGAACTCGTCGGCGCTGCCCAGCGTGGCCCAGCCTTCGATGGCCTTTGCACGCTGGTCGAACTGCGCGAGCGGATTGGCGTAGTGCGACGTCAGCCCCTGGAACCCGTAATAGGGGTAGTAGGAGAGGAAGCTGTAGTCGGCGGTGAGCACGACGATCTCGTCGCGAGGCAGCCCGGTGGTCCGCAGGATCTTGTCGTCGATTTCGCGGTAGTACTGCTCGGCGCCTGGCGGCCGGCGGTCGGCGCGTTGGCCGTGGCCGTCGGTGTCGGTGTAGGCGACGACGATGTCGGAGCGCAGCACGTCGGGGATGTCCTGGCTGAATGTCAGCGCGCCGATTGCGCCGACGGTGGCCGCGGCTGCGACGACGCGCCGCGAGTTCTGCGGCCTGACCCTGGCGGCAAGCGCGCGGGTGACATCGATGAACCCGAACGCGCCCGCCGCCGTCAGCAGGATCGTCAGCGTTGGCTGCAGCCGGAACGACAACAAGGTGGTGCCCAGCAGGGTGGTCAGCATCGACAACAGCGACCAGGCGTAGACCGCCAGCACCGCGATGGCCAATGCACCGGCACGGGTCGAGGTGCGGGCATAGACCACCAGCCACAGCGTGCCGAGCATGCACAGCGCGCCGAGCAACGTGAAGTGCAGCATCGGGAACTCGAGTTGCGCGCCCGCCGACGGCAAATAGTGTTGCGCAGTGCCGGAATCCGCCGGATGCCCGTTGACCGCGGCAATCAGGTACGGGCCCCAGCCGATGAGCGCGATCGCGCCGGAAATCACCGCGATGACGACCAGTCGCAGCACCGGTTCCAGACGTCTGCGGCCAGCGGCGAGCAGGACACCCATGATGGCCAGCGTGAAAGCGGCGTAAAGAAACAACAGGGTGTACAGGAGCGCCGCGACGCCGAGAAACACGCCGGTGCCGATGACGGCCGCCCACCCGCCGCTTCGTGTTGCACCCCGCAGGCCCGACCACGCGAGCACGAACACCGGCGGCAGCAACACGGCGATGATCGCCGCATACGGCTCGGTCGGCGAGTAGGCCAGCGCGGCCGCCGTGGTGGCGGTCGAGACGATCAGCGCATACTCGAAGCGGATCATGCTGACCCACAACACAACAGCCAGCACCACGGCGATCGTGATCGAGACGATCGCCCACGGCTTGAACATCTCCCATGCCGGCGTGCCGGTCAGCGCCGCAAGCCTGCCGCCGACCCAGAACCAGCCCGGCGGATAGAACGGCGGCAGACCGTAATAGGTCATGTCGTGTGGACCTGCCGTGTCGGCGAGCCTGGTCAAATACTCGGTGCGGAACTGCTGATCGACCGAGATGCCGAACAGATAGAGTCTGGTGGCCCCAAGCGGCATCGCCAACGTGACCACCGCGAAGGCGGCCGAGAAGACAAGGGCCGCGGCTCTGGCCAGTAGCTGCCGGCCACTACGCCAGAGCCAGCCACTGGCGAATATCCCCGCGAGGCAACCGAATTGACCAACAGTCGTCAATGCGTGCAATTGGTTCGACGAGTTGTAGGCAGGCCACTCGACCCGCGAAATCGCGGTAAGCGAGATCACCGCAACGAGCACCGCCACGACGACCGCCACCGCCATCTGGCCGGCTACTGCCCATTGTCGCCGCCGGCGCGGCTCCCCGGCCAGCGCGCCGCGCATCAGATGGGGAGCTTGCGGAAGATGGGGCGCGGAATGTGTCGCAACACCATCATCACGTACCTGAACGCCCCCGGCGCCCATACCAGTTCCTTGCCCTTGGCCGATGCCGTGACCGCCAACTCGGCGACGTACTCCTTGTCGACGGTGAACGGCGCTTCCTTGCTGCCCGTCGCCTCCCAGTGCGCGATCGTCGTGCTGGTGCGCACTTGTCCGGGCCTGATCACCAGCACCCGAACCCCGAACTCCCGCAATGCTTCCCCGAGGCCCAGATAAAAGCCGTCGAGACCGGCCTTGGTGGACCCGTAGACGAAGTTCGACCGCCGGACCCGTTGACCGGCGGCGGAGCTCATCGCGATGATCCGACCGAAGCCCTGCGCCTTCATCTTTTCACCGAGTAGCACTCCGACGGAAACCGCTGCGGTGTAGTTGATCTCGGCGATCTGTACGGCCTTGCGCTGGTTCTGCCACAGCTCCTCGGCATCGCCAAGCAGGCCGAACGCCACGATGGCCACGTCGATGTCACTGGGGCCGCCCCCGGCTTCATCTGAAAAAGCCGCGTCGATGACCTTCGGATGGCTTTCGGTGTCGACACCGTCGAAGTCGATCCACTCGACGGACTTGGCGCCTGCCTCCTTCATCGCCGTGATGGCCTTGTCCTTGCCGGGATGATCCGGCAGGTCGGCCAGCACGATGCGGGCACGCGCGTTACGTAGATAGCGCTCGCAGATGGCCAGCCCGATCTCGGACGTGCCGCCGAGCAGCAGAATGGTCTGGGGGTTGCCTACGGCGTCAAGCACCATCTAGAGCAGCTCCAAGCGTCGGGCCATGTCGGATGCGAACACACCGTCGGGATCGACCTTGCGGCGCACGGCAATCCACTCGTCGATTCGCGGGTACATGGCGTGGAAGGTCTCGGCCGTGGTGCGGTTGTCCTTCGCGGTGTACAGCTTGCCGCCGAACTCCAGCACGCGACGGTCGAGTTCGTTCAGGAACTCATTGAGGCCCGGCTTGATCTGGAAGTCGACACAGACATTCCAGCCGGGAATCGGGAAGCTCAGCGCCGCTTGATTGCCGGGCCCGAAGAGCTTGAACACATTCAGGAACGAGTAGTGACCCGACTTCTGGATGTCGTACATGATGCCCTTGAACGCCTCGACGGCCTCGGTCGGCACCACGAACTGGTACTGGCCGAAACCCGCTGAGCCGTAAGCCCGGTTCCACTCGCCGACCATGTCCAGCGGGTGATAGAACTGCGTCAGGTTCTGGGCCTTGCCGCGATAGGTCTTGCCCATGCGGTACCACACTTCGGTCATGGTCCCGAAAATCAGCTTGTTGCCGAGTCCGCTGGGGAACACATCGGGGGTCGTGAAGTACTGCGGCGCATCGAATTTCAGCGGATTCTTCTGCAGCTTCTTGGGCAGCTGATCGACGGTGGCCAGCGAGCCGCGGGAGATCACGGCGCGGCCGAGCTTCGGCGGCGCACTGATCGCGTCGAACCATCCCGATGAATAGGTGTAGTTGTCCTCGGTGCCGTCGCTGTGGAACGCGATGGTTTCGTCCAGGCCGGAGGTCACGTCGCCGTCGGCGATGAAGTACGCCGTCTCGGTGGGCGTCATCAAGATGGTGGCCCGCAGGATGATGCCCGTCAGGCCGTTGCCGCCGACCGTCGCCCAGAACAACTCCGACTCGGGACCGTCGGGTGTGAGTTGGCGGATCTCGCCGTCGGCGGTGAGCAGGTCCATCGACCGAACGTGGTTGCCGAAGCTGCCCGCACTGTGGTGGTTCTTGCCGTGGATGTCGCAGGCGATCGCGCCCCCGACGGTGACCTGGCGGGTGCCCGGCAGCACCGGCACCCACAGTCCGAGCGGCAGCGCCGCGCGCATCAGTTGGTCCAGATTGACGCCGGCGTCGACATCCACCAGGTGTGTGTCGCTGTCCATGGTGTGGATGCGGTTCAGCGCGGTCATGTCGACGACGAGCCCGCCACCGTTTTGGGCGTTGTCGCCGTACGAGCGACCCAGCCCTCGCGCGATGACGCCGCGGGCACCACGGTCCGACGCGTGCGACACCGCCTCGGCGATCACCTCGGGGTCCGGGGTCGACAGCACCTGCGCGACGCTCGGCGCGGTGCGAGCCCAGCCGGTGAGTCGCTGGGTCCTGGTCTCAAACATCGTGACGAGGGTACCGCCTGGCGCCCACGGCTCAGCGCAGCCGGAAAATGACCGCCCGCTGGACGATGAAGTTGATCACAGTCGCGGTGCCCTGGGCGATGACGAAGGCCACGGGTACGGCCCACGCCGTGTAGTCGAACAGATGAAGGCAGAAGTGGTTCAGTCCGACCTGTACCGCGAAGGTCACGGCGTAGAGCACCATGACCGCGACGAACCTGGTAGCGCTGGGCTCGGCCTGGAACGTCCAGCGGCGGTTGATCAGGTATGCCGTGATGGTTCCGAACACGAAGCTGATGGCCTTGGCCACGTCGACCTGCAGGCCTACCGCCTTGTAGAGCAGCACGTACAGCCCGAAGTCGACGACCGCTGCGACGCCGCCGGTGACGAGGAAGCGCCACACCTGGGTTTTCAGCGTCAGGCTGGAGGACATCAGGGGCTCGGCCACCCGGGCAGCTTAGCCAGCCAAGCTGCTGGCCCTCAGCACCGCGCACAACGCCTCGACGGCCGCGGCGAACGCGTGCTCGGCTGGTGCGGCGAAACCGACGACGATCCCGTCGCGGCCGGGGACGTTCTCACCCGCCAGCGGATGGCGCATCCGGGACAAGCCCTGCAGGGCGATTCCGGCCTCCCCGGCGCGGCGCAGCACCTCGTGCTCGCTGCCGTCGGGCAGGGTCAGCAGCAAGTTGACGCCCGCGGCGAGGCCGCTGATCCCGACGTCGAAGCCGCTCAGTGCGTCGACGAGGGCGTCGCGGCGTCGTCGGTATCGGGTACGCATCCTGCGGATGTGGCGGTCGTACTGGCCGCTGCTGATGAAGTCGGCCATGGTGAGCTGGTTCAACGCGTCGACGTAGAACTGTTGACCGCCCCCGGCTTCGAGCACCGGCTCGATGAGGTCTTCTGGCAGCGCCATCCAACCGATCCGCAGCGTCTGCGCCAGGCTTTTGCTTGCAGATCCCATGTATGCGACGCGGTCAGGGCCCAGCGCCTGCAGCGCGCCGACCGGCTGACGGTCGTATCGGAATTCGCCGTCGTAGTCGTCGTCGAACACGTAACCGCCGGTGCGCTGCGCCCACTCGATGACGGCGGTGCGCCGGGACGGATGCAGAGCAACGCCGTGGGGGTTGTGGTGGGCCGGAGTGAGCAGTACGGCCGCGACCTCGAGTGCGTCCAGATCGCTTACGACTGCGCCGTTTTCGTCAAGGCCGATCGGCAGGGTCGATACCCCGAGCGCGGCGATGGCGTCGCGGAAGATGTGCAGCCCATACGCCTCGACGGCGATCGATCCGCCGACGGCCCGCGTCAGCAGTTCGACCGCGTGCCGGACACCGGCGCAGATCACGATCGACTCCGCCGAGGTGCGCACGCCGCGGGCCCGTGCGAGGTATTCGGCGAGACCTTCGCGGAGTTCGGGCCGCCCGCGCGGGTCGCCCATCCGCAGCGCTTCCGTGGGCGCACTCCCGAGGGCCCGGCGGGTCGCGGCCAGCCATGACGCGCGGGGGAATTCGGAGACGTCGGGGGAACCGGCCATCAGGTTGTGGGTCGGGACGACCCGAACGCCACGAGGGATGGCGGGCGTGCCGGTGCCTCTGACGTTGACCACCCAGGTGCCTGCTCCCTGCCGGGACGTCAGCCACCCCTCGGCGACCAGTTCGGCGTACGCCTGGGCCACCGTGTTGCGGGCCAATCCGAGATCGCCAGCCAGGTCGCGCGACGGCGGCAGCATCGTGCCGGGTGCAAGGCGACCGGTTCGGACCGCGTTTCGCAGGGCGTTGATCAGCAGTTCTCGCGCGCCGCGGGCGCCGGGGGTGATGGTTTGCCGAAGGTCCAAGTGGAGATCACGGCTGCCGGAATTGGCCCATGAAACCATAGCGGAATTGAACCACGCAGATGGGACTTTCGGTTTTAGCGTGGGAGGCATACCAACAACATCGGAAACATCGGAGACACTCGACAACCTGCCCCCGAACCGGCTGAAGATCTACAAGACGTCGCCGGAGTTGTACGACGCGATGATGGCGCTCAGCAGGGCGGCCTCCAAAGACGTCGAAGCCGAACTGGGTGAGCTGATCAAGATTCGGGCGTCGCAGATCAATCACTGCGCGTTCTGCCTTGACATGCACATGCGCGACGCGCGAAAGCACGGGGTGAGCGACCAGAAGCTCGACGTGCTGGCGGCTTGGGAAGAGGCAGGCGATATGTTCAGCGAGCGTGAGCGGGCGGCGCTGGCGCTGGCCGAGGCCGTCACCGAACTCGATAACGGCCACGTCCCTGATGAGGTGTATGAAAGGGCCGCAGCGGTTTTCACCGAGCGCGAGCTCGGGCAGGTCATCGCGATGGCGGTCACCATCAACGCGTGGAATCGGATCAACGTGACCATCCGCCTGGAACCGCCGCGCCGATGAGCCGCAGGATCAACCTGAACCGGGTATCGCCCGAGGTGTACGAGGCGATGGTGACGCTGAACGCCGCGGCATCGAAGGACCTCGATCCGGATCTGGCCGAGCTGATCAAGATCCGCGCGTCGCAGATGAACCACTGCGCGTTCTGCCTCGACATGCACAGCACCGACGCCCGCAAGCGCGGGATCAGCGAGCAGAAGTTGACGCTGTTACCCGCCTGGCAGGAGGCCGAGGGCGTCTACACCGAGCAGGAGCAGGCGGCACTGGCGCTGACGGAGGAAATGACCGATCTCACCCGCCGCAATGTCTCCGACGAGGTGTATGCCCGCGCGGCAGCGGCCTTCTCGGACCGCGAACTGGGTCAGGTGATCGCGATGGCACTGACCATCAACGCCTGGAACCGCATCGGGGTCACCACCCGGCTGCCGCTGCCCAAGCACTAAGGCGGATCAGGTTTTCGGGCGGGTAACAACGCCGCGGCGGCGAACACCGCGCTGCACCCGAGGAACACCCCGCCCAACGTGTCCGAGAACCAGTGGACGCCGAGGTAGATGCGCGTCGCGGCGACGACCGCGGCGACGGCGGCGATGCCCAGCCAGACGAGAAAGTGGCGGGGCTTCGTGCCGAACGCGATCGCCGCGACGCCGAACAGCGACACGGCCGCGGAGACGTGGCCGGACGGGAAGGTGTGCTCGGTGAGATGAGCTGGGCCCTGCGGATGGGCGGCCGTGATGATCTGCTTGCCGACAGTGCTGCCGATTCCCACCAACCCGACCGTGGTGACCACCACGATCCCCGTCCAGACCGATCGACGCACGACCGCGCTGATCATCGCCGCCGTCAACGCCGCCGGCACAACGAAAATCGGCGATCCCACCTGGGTCAGCTTCAGTGCCAGCTCTGTCCTGTGCGGTGCAATGTGTGGGTGCACGTGTTGAGCGACCACGCCGTCTAGCCACACCGCATCGCCGCCTTCGCGGATGTTGTAGGCCAGGGCCAGAAGCAGTACGAAAAAGACCGCCGACGCCATCAGACACAGCGACGACCGCAGCCAGAACGGAAATGCAGGCGGGCGATCGCTCACGGCGACAGTTTGCCGTATGTGATGGTCGAGGGGTGCAGACCCGGTCCGGCGCGGAGATCGTCATCGACGGCGACGTGGTGCACAAGCTGCACCGGCCGGGAACCGACCCGCGTCTTCTGACCACCCGGCTCCGCATCGCGGCCGCGTCTGAGCCGTTGCTATCTCCGCTTGACGTGACGCCCGAACGGGTGGGCGCTCGGTGGCGCACTCGCTGGCTGAGGGTGAAAACCGTTGTGCCGCAACCGGAAGGTGCTCCGTGGGGAGAGGCGGCCCGACTGCTGGCACGGCTGCACCGCGAAACCATGACGGCGCGGCTGCCCCACGGCTGGCCCCAGCGGCTGCGGCGCATGCTGCGTGGCACCGGTGACGCCGTCGTCCGGCGTCTCGCGGCTGAGCTGCCGCCTCAGGCGTGGCGGGCAGGCTCACCAGATCGGCCGTCGACGCTGGTGCATGGTGACTGGCATCTCGGCCAGTTGGGCAGGCTCGCGGGAAGGTGGGTGCTGATCGACGTCGACGACCTCGGTGTCGGCGATCCGGCGTGGGACCTTGCTCGGCCTGCGGGATTCTGGGCCGCAGGGCTCATCCCCGACGACGACTGGGTCGAGTTCCTGGAGGAATATCGCCGGGCCGGTGGCTGTGCGGTACCGGACGGTGACCCGTGGCCGGTCCTCGAACCGTTCGCACGCGCGGCGGTCATCCAGGCGGCCGCGCATCACCCCGACGACGGGATGCTGCGCGCCGCGTGCCAGCGGATGCTCTAGCTGGAGAAGAACAGCCTGCCGAAGCCCTGCTTGCGGTAGTGCCTGCTGCCGCGATGGCCCCAGCCCGGGCCGTAGTCATAGCCGTGCTGCACCGGAGGCGGTGGTGGCGGCGCGCTCTGCACGAACCGGTTCTCCATTTGAGTGAGCGCCTCGAGCTCGCCGAAGTCGAGGAAGATGCCGCGGCAGGTGTCGCATTGCTCCAGGTGGATGCCATTGCGCTCGTAGGTCTTCATGACGCCTGCGCACTTCGGACACAGCAGCGTGTTACCGACGCCGGGCGACGGAGGGGACTTCGGTGGTTCGTATGGCGGGATACTCATGCCTGCACAACGGCCGAGCATCCTGTGAAGTGCCTGGGAGCTAGGTCGGCTCACCCACATGCCGGACCCGTCAGGTACCGCTGCACCGTCGGGCCCACCCATGCGACGAGGTCGTCGATCCCCGCCGACGCCATCGGTTCGATCCGCAACTGGTAGCGCGCGAATGCCAGCCCCATCAAATGCGATGCGACAAGTTCGACACGCAGCACCGCATCGTCGACGCCGAACTCGGACGCCACCCGGTCGGCGACCGGGCCTGCCAACGTGTCGTGAAGTAGCTTGCGCGCCAGCGGTTGATCCGCCGCTGAGCGCCACACCGTAAGCAGCGGTTCGAACGCGTCGCCTGCGTCCCAGCGCTCGATGAAGCGCCGGACCAGACGCGCACCGATCCCGTCCGGGGAGTCGTCGAGCAGGCTGGGCAGCTGGTGCAAAGGATGCTCCGGGATGTCGATCACCGCGGCGGTGAACAACCCTTCTTTGTTGCCGAAGAAGTAGTAGACCATCGCGACGTCGACGCCTGCATCGCTGGCGATTCCGCGCACGGTGGCCTGCTCGTAGCCGCGTGTGAAGTGCTCGCGCGCGACTTCCAGGATGCGCTGCTTGCTCAGCTGGCCCGTGCGCCATCGGCCGGTTCGCCGGCTCTCCGCCATGGCCAGCAGCGTACTTCAACGCCTGTTGACGTTTGTCCGACGCCAGGAGTAGCGTCTTCTTCAGCGACTGTTGAAGAAGGAGCGACGATGGCACGTCGACGACTGTGGTGGCGGCATCTGCTTTCGGTGTTACTGGCGCCCGCGATGATGACGGTTTTCATACCGTGGGCCATCGCGGCGGCTGCCGGCGTTCATGCGCCGAACTTGAGCACTGCCAGAGGTCTCGCGCTGGCCACGGCGGGTGGCCTGTTGATCGCCGCGGGCGTCGCCATGTTGGTGTGGACGGTCGTGCTGTTCGACCGCGTCGGTGAAGGCACCCTGGCGATCGGCTCACCGGTGAAGCTGGTCGTCCGCGGCCCGTATCGACACGTCCGCAACCCGATGATGACGGGTGTGTTCGGCATTCAACTCGGCACCGCGATCGCCACGGCATCGCCATGGCTGTTCGGCTGGTTCGCGTTCTTCTTCACCTGCGTGCTGATCGCGATCCGGACCGTCGAGGAGCCGCACCTGCGCCGACGCTTCGGCGCCGATTACGACGAGTATCGGCATCACGTTCCCCGATGGATCCCCCGGCCTACGGCGTGGGAACCGAGTCGCGTCTAGACCCAGTACGGCACGCGCGCCCGGTACTGACGCATCGCCATCGCGGCAAGGATCCAGCCGATCGCGGTCAGCACAATGACCACCACCCAGTGATGCAACTCCTGATCGGCGCCGAGCAACGGCGCGCGGACGATGTCGAGGTAATGCAGCAGCGGGTTGAGTTCGACGATCCTGGCGTAGGAGCCGGCGCCCTGCTGCTGCAGCGTCTTCTCGTTCCAGATGATCGGCGTCATGAAGAACAACAACTGCACGAGGCTGAACAACAGTGGGCTGATGTCCCGGTAACGAGTGGCCAGAATGCCGAAACACAGTGACACCCATATGCAATTCAGCACGATCAGGCCGAGCGCGGGAATGACCGCCAGGTCGGTCCATTTCCAAGGCTTCGGATAGATGATCGCGATGATCACGAAGATGACGATGTTGTGGGCGAACAGGATCATCTGCCGCCACACCAAGCGGTAGACGTGCACGCTCAGCGGAGTCGGAAGTTGTTTGATCAACCCCTCATTGGCGACGAACACCTCGGCACCCTCGAGGATCGAGGCGTTGATCAGATTCCAGATGATCAGGCCCAGCGTGACGTAAGGCAGATGCTCCTCGAGTGGCAGCTTGAACAGCTTCGAATACAGCAACCCCATCGCGACGGCGGTGGTACCGGTCGCGATCGTGATCCAGAACGGGCCCAGCACCGAACGTCGATAGCGCTGCTTGATGTCCTGCCAGCCGAGATGCAGCCACAACTCGCGCTTGGTGAAGCCCGCGACGAGATCGCCCCATGCGCGGCTCATCGTGCGCGACTGCGCTGCCGCGTCGGTGAACGTCACTGTGTCGGCCTCTCGAATCTTTCGCGGCGGCCCAGGCGCCGCAGCCGAATCCACTCCCACAGTCCTGCTGGGTCACGCCGGGAGACCAGAAAATACCAGCCGAACCGGATCCATTCCTGTGGCAATAGTTTTCGCATCCCCGGTTGCGACATCAGATAGCCACGGTTGCGGTAGGTGAAGAACCGCTTCGACGCGTCGTCGGGATGCTGCGTGTGCATTCGGCCGCCGAGAATCGGCTTGAACTCGTCGCTGCCGTGCGGATGCAGGTAGACCGCGTTCAGGCAGGTCCCGAACGGCAGCCCGGAGCGCAGCAGCCGCCTGTGCACCTCTACCTCGTCGCCACGCACGAACAACCGAAGATCCGGAACGCCGACCGCTTCCAGCGTCGATGCCCTGAACAGCGCGCCGTTGAACAGCGATGCGATCCCCGGAAGCAGATCCTCGGTGCCTGTGCGCAATTCGCTTGCGCGTCGACGCCACACCAGTCCTCGGCGCAAGGGGAAAGCCAGCCGTTGTGGATCCGCCATGTCGCACACCATCGGTGACACCTCGGCGAGCCGGTACGTCGAAGCACACGCCAGCAGAGTGCCGAGCACTTCGGAGTCGGCGGGCCGCCCATCGTCGTCGGCCAGCCACACCCAGTCGGCGCCCAACGCGAGCGCATGCAACATGCCCAATGCGAACCCGCCTGCGCCGCCGAGGTTTCGGCGCGAACCGAGATACGTCGATGCGATTGGCTGGGCGTTCACGATCTCGCGCACCCGCGGATCGTCGTCGTTGTCCACCACCACGAGATGGTCGGGTGCCCGCGTCTGCGCGGAAACGGACTCGAGTGACTTCGCGAGTTCGTCGGGGCGCCGATGCGTGACCACCACGGTGCACACGAATTCAGTCATGCGCCCGCTCACGGGAGTTCTCTTCCAGCACCTCGCGAACGTGCCGCGCGGCGTCCGGCCCCTCGTAGGCGCCGACCACCTCCTCGATGCCGCCGGTCATCTTGACGGTGCCGTGGTCGATCCACATCGCGGTCTTGCACAGCCGCGCCAAGAATTCGTTGGAATGACTTGCGAACACAAGGATTCCGGATCGTTCGACCAGACTCTGCAGCCGCGTCTGGGCCTTCTTCAGGAAGTCGGCATCGACTGCGCCGATACCCTCGTCGAGTAGCAGGATCTCGGGGTCGATGCTGGTGACCACGCCCATCGCCAACCGCACCCGCATACCGGTCGAGTAGGTGCGCAGCGGCATCGACAGGTAATCGCCGAGTTCGGTGAACTCCGCTATCTCGTCCACCTTGGCCAGCATCTGTTTTCGCGTCTGACCGAGGAACAACCCGCGGATGATGATGTTCTCGAAACCCGAGATCTCCGGATCCATGCCGACGCCGAGGTCGAACACCGGTGCCACCCGGCCGGTGACCGAGGCCACCCCGCGGGTGGGCTCGTAGATTCCCGACAGCAGTCGTAGCAGCGTCGACTTCCCGGCGCCGTTGTGGCCGACAAGACCGACCCGATCGCCCAATTCCAGCGACATCGTGATGTCGCGCAACGCCTCGATGACCACGACGTTGGACTCGTTGCGCCCGATAGCGCCGCCGGCCTTGCCGAGAAACGCCTTCTTCAACGAGCGCGTCTTCGCGTCGAAGATCGGGAACTCCACCCACGCGTTGTGGGTCTCGATGTGAACCACGCCGAGCTACAGGTACTGACCGGTCCCGCCGCCGCGCTGGCCGGGGACAGCGACACCGGGCGGCAGAGCGCCTTGTCCGCGCATCTGCTCCAGCTGCTGCCGGGCGGCCATCTGCTGTGCGAAGAGCGCGGTCTGAATGCCGTGGAACAACCCCTCCAGCCAGCCCACGAGCTGCGCCTGAGCGATACGCAGTTCGGCGTCGGACGGCACGCCGTCTTCGGTGAACGGCAGCGTGAGCCGTTCGAGCTCCTCACGCAGTTCCGGCGCCAGCCCGTCCTCGAGTTCGCGAATGCTGGTGCGGTGGATCTCGCGCAGCCGGTTGCGGCTGGCGTCGTCCAGCGGTGCGGCGCGCACTTCCTCAAGCAGCTGCTTGATCATGGTGCCGATGCGCATCACCTTCGCGGGCTGCTCCACGAGGTCGGTCAGCGACTTGTTGTCGCTCTCCTCATCGCCGGAATCGCCGCTGATGATCTCGATGTTGTCGTCGTCGGTGTTTGCAGTCATTGCCTCTGCGTTCCCTCTAGTTCCCGCGCCATTCGTAGATTCGGGCCTCGCCGTTGTCGTAGATCTTCTCCCACGACCGTGACCTATCTAGCGACACTAGCCCGTCGGGCATCACGAACCCGCGGACGACCGGTGTGCTGGTGACCACGTAGCGCACGTTGAGCGCCTTGACCGCCTCGGCGACGCGTGGATCGTTGTCGGCGTCATCGGCATAGGCCCACAGGATGAATCGGTGGTAACCCGGCCCCTGCTGCACCGGATAGTCGTAGTGGGTCCACAGCGGGTGCAGGTTGGCCACGGCGTACATCCACGCCGTGCCGTCGGTGTTCGCGTTGGCGATCAAGGTGTCACGGGCTCCCGGCAGGGTGGCCAGGTACGACCAGGCCTGCAGGTCCTTCGCGTCGACCATCACCCGGTCGTACTTCTCGCCGAACAGAAATTGGGCCCGCGGTAGATACGCGAGCCCGATGCCGATGCTGACGGTCGCCACGATGGCGGCCGTCGCCGCGCTCCAGGCCCGTGGGCTTCCCCTCGCGATCACCCTGCGAGCGCCCGCCACCACGGCCGAGGCCAGTGTGAACACCCCGATGCCGCCCGCCGCCGCCAGCAGCATCGTGATCACCGCCGACAGCCGCCGCGGATCGCTGTAGAACAGATCGCTGAACTTCCCGGTGAGCGCGCCGATCGGCCCACCGAACGGCGCCGACGAATGCACGATCGCCACCACCAACAGCGCCCACGCCGCCAGCGGCCACCACACTCGCCGCGCGATCAGCACGAGCGCCCCGACGGCCGCCAGGATGATCAGCACCCATTGGATCGGGAAGTCGTTGAGGTGGCGGGTGTGCTGCACGACGGCGTCGATCAGGCCCCGCTTCTTGCCTTCGTGCGTGACGAACGCGTGCCCCGCGATGATCTCGGCCTCCTGCAGCACGCCGAGGAATTGCGGCAGCAGCAGCGCCAACGTCGGTACCGCGATGATCAACAAGTTCACGAAGTCGGCGACGCGTCCGCGGACGGGATGCCACAACGCGTCGAAAAGCCACCACGCCGCGACGAACAGGACCGCCACCACGCCGCCCGTGATGTGCACCGAGAACACCCCCAGCAGGGCCAGCACCGCGAGAGGAATGCGGTCGCGGTGGCGCAGCGCTGAGACCACCAACAACATGCTCGGCGCGGCGAGGCCGTATGCGACGAGATTGGGCATCGACGCGACGTCGAACTCGACGTAGGGCAGGGCGGTGAACGAGGCCGACAGCGCGGCCGCGGCGGCCGCGGCTCCCGCGGCGCGTGACTGATCGGTTCGGCCGCGCAACAGGTGCCACGTCAGAGCGGCGGCGCTGACCGGGAACAGCCAGATCGAGGCGGCCAGTGAGCTCAGCGTGTAGGCGGTCGTGGGTGCGGCGCCGGACAGTTGACTGAACACTGCGGCCAGCGCGTGGAACGTCGAGGGGTAGTACAGCGCCTCGTGTGTTTCGACATTGCGCAGCTCGCCCATGTGGGTCGGCGAGGCCTGACCGGTGTCGAGAATGAAGCGAATGGTGTTCGCGTGCCAGACCGAATCCCAGTTACTCGGAATCGACTGCCAGTTCGGCATGCCGCGAACCGCCGCCAACCCGATCAAGAAGGCGCCTAACAGCACACCTGCGGCCACCACCAATGCGGGCCCGCGACTCGCCGCCCGCGCTTCGGCGTCGACGTCGCGAACACGGGCCAGCGCGACCCGCAAACCGTACGCGAGGCCCGTCATGACGGCCAGAGCAAACAACGCCGTCCACCCGTTCCACGGGATGCCAAGTGCGCCAAACGGCACGATGGCCAATGCCACAATGCCGTAGGTCAGGGCCGGGCCGACCGCGACGGCCGTCGGCCAAGTTAGCCGACTGACGCGTGCCACGACTGCGCCGGGGATCACCAGCAAAGACAGTGCGATTAGCACTCCGAACCCCAAGCTCACTGGACTAGTATGGCTGCCCAGGTGACTCGGTCCGGGCACGGCATGGGCAGCGACAGGGCGCGGCCGGGCATCCGCAAAAATCGTCTCGGTTCATGAACTCACAGACGCTCTAAGGTGGGCTGGCATGGCATACGACGTCGCCCGGGTGCGCGGTCTGCACCCCTCGTTGGGCGATGGCTGGGTGCACTTCGATGCGCAGCACGGCATGCTTCTCCCTGACACCGTCGGCAGAGCGGTCTCGACTGCGTTCCGCGGTTCGATGCCGACCCCCGTGGGGCCACATCCGTCGGCAAGACGCAGCGCCGCACTGTTGGACGCCGCACGCCAGGCGGTTGCCGATCTGATCAACGCCGATCCGCGGGGAGTGGTGCTGGGCGCCGACCGCGCGGTCCTGCTCACCTCGCTGGCGGACGCATCGTCGTCCCGCGTCGGTCTCGGCTATGAGGTGGTGGTGACGCGCCTCGACGACGAGGCGAACATCGCGCCGTGGCTGCGCGCCGCGAACCGCTATGGCGCCAAGGTGAAGTGGGCAGAAGTCGACATCGAGACCGGCGAGCTGCCCGCTTGGCAGTGGGAGGGCCTGATCTCTGCGCCCACCCGTCTGGTCGCGATCAGTTCGGCCTCGTCGACGTTGGGCACGGTGACGGAATTGCGTCCCGTCACCAAGCTGGTGCACGAGGTCGGCGGTCTGGTGGTCGTCGATCACTCCGCCGCCGCGCCGTACCGACTCATCGACATCCACGAGATCGACGCCGATGTGGTCGCGGTCAACGCCATGGCATGGGGCGGTCCGCCGATCGGCGCGCTGGTGTTCCGCGACCCGTCACTGATCAATTCGTTCGGCTCGGTATCGCTGAACCCGTATGCCACCGGCCCGGCGCGGCTAGAGGTGGGCACCCACCAATTCGGCTTGCTTGCAGGCGTTGTCGCCAGCATCGAGTATCTCGCCGGCCTCGACGAGTCCGCGCAGGGGTCACGGCGGCAACGTCTTTCCGTCTCGATGCAGTCGGCGTCGACCTACATGAACCGAGTGTTCGACTATCTGCTCACCTCGCTGCGATCCTTACCGACGGTGATGGTGATCGGCAGACCGGAAACTCACATCCCGGTGCTGAGCTTCGCGGTCACCGACGTGCCCGCTGAGAAGGTGGTGCAGCGGCTGGCCGACAACGGCGTGCTGGCAATCTCCAATGTCAGCTCTCGGGTGCTGGATGTCATCGGGGTCAACGACATCGGCGGCGCGGTGACCGTCGGGCTGGCGCACTACTCGACGACCGCCGAGGTCGACCAGCTGGTGCGCGCTCTTGCCTCGCTGGGCTGATCCGACGGCTAATCCTCAACGCGCAGAACGATTTTCCCCGACACCTCACCCGAGGCCAACAGCTCGTGCGCGGCCTTGGCTTCTTCGATCGGAAACTCGGCACCGATGATCGGACGTACCTGACTGTCGGCGATCAACGGCCAGACGTTGGCGACCACTTCGGTGACGATGTCGCTCTTGCTGCCATGGCCACTGACCGGACGTGACCGAAGCGCCGTGGCGATGACGCCCGCACGCTTGCCGAGCAGCTTGCCGATGTTGAGGTCGGCCTTCACACCACCCTGCATGCCGATGATCACCAACCGACCGTCGGTGGCCAGCGCGTCGATGTTTCGGTCGAGGTATTTGGCACCCATGATGTCGAGGATTACGTCGGCGCCGCCCTCATCGCGCACCCGCTCGACGAAGTCCTCGTCGCGATAGTTGATGGTGAGGTCGGCGCCCAGTTCTGCGCACAGGTCGAGTTTGTTCTGTGCACCGGCAGTGACGGCCACCCTGGCGCCCAGCGCGCGAGCCACCTGGATGCCGTGTGTGCCGATGCCGCTGGCGCCGCCGTGGATCAGCAACAACTGGCCGGCCGACAGGCCCGCGGTCATGATCAGGTTCGACCACACGGTGCACGAGACTTCGGGCAATCCGGCGGCGTGATGCAGTGACACGTCGCCGGGAATCGGCATCACCTGGCCGGCCGGGACAGCGACGAATTCGGCGTAGCCGCCGCCCGCCAGCAAAGCACAGACTTGTTGCCCGATCGCCCATTGAGTGACCCCGTCACCGACCTCCGCGACCGTTCCGGACACCTCGAGACCGAGGGTCTGACTGGCCCCGGGAGGGGGTGGATAGTTGCCGGCGGCCTGCAACAGGTCGGCACGGTTGATCCCTGCCGCACTAACCTTGATGAGGACTTCACCGGTATCAGGGGTGACGCTGGGGATTTCTTGCCAGGTGAGTTGATCGGCTGACTCCGCCACGATCGCACGCATCGGCTCAACCCTACTACGGACTGAATACAGTCTAGGTTTCCCCTACGGAGCTATGCTTGCCTGCTTTACTATAGCGAAATGGAGGGGATGATTGCCGGGCGCACTGCCAGTGATATGCCTGGTCTAGATATCGCTGAACAGAGGTCGTGGCAAAACTTCCTCGACTCAGCGCTGCGAATGTATGCGACCCTGAACCGGTCGCTGGTGGACGCACATCACTTGACCCTGAACGACGTGCGGCTGCTCGACATCTTGGACAAGTCCGCGACGGGGTCGGCGCGAATGGGGGACCTCGCCGACGCGCTGATGTCATTGCCGAGCCGCGTGACCCGGCAGATTCGGCGCCTGGAGTTACAGGGTCTGGTACGCCGCGGCGCGAGCCCGGACGACGGCCGCGGAGTACTGGCGTCGATCACTGAGGACGGGCGTACCGCGGTGGCCGAGGCCATGCTCACTTACGGCCAGGGGGTACGCACGCATTTCCTCGGCAGATTGTCTCGCCCGCAGATCGCCGCGATGGGCGAGAATTGTCGGCGGATCAGTGTCGCGCTGAAGGCGGGCGCGCCGCCGGCCAAGCTCGGCCGCGTCTAGCCCATTTTGCGGCGCAACCACGTCCACCCCGTACTCTTGTCGGCGGTGGCGTGGCAGAGCGGCCTAATGCACTCGCCTTGAAAGCGAGAGACGGCTAACACCGTCCGGGGGTTCAAATCCCTCCGCCACCGCTCCGCAGAAATTTGCGCTTGCGAAAATCCCGTCAGCAACAATTCGTCAATGTCACCTCATGGCCAGTGCCAAGGCCTGCACTCCTGCCATGATTTGAGACTCCGTCAGGTTCGCGTAGCCGAGTATCAGACCCGGCGGCGCCGAGTCGGGGTCGGCGTAGCAGGGTGCCAGCGCCTCGACACGGACCTGCATTCTGGCGGCGCGATCGACCAACTCCGCGGTCCGGATGCGATCCGGGAACCGCACGGTCAGGTGCAGACCGGCGGCCGCGCCGAGCACCGTTGCCTCCGGCAGATGCTCAGACAGCGCCTCTAACAACGCATTTCGGCGGGCCAGATAGCGGCGGCGCATCTGCCGCAGATGCCTGTCGTATCCGCCCGAGGTCAGCAGTCCGGTGAATGCGATCTGATCCATCACCGAACTGCCGGTGTCGGCGAGGCCTTTCGCAAACGTCACCGCCCCGACGTGATCCGCGGGTAACACCATCCATCCGATCCGCAGGCCCGGTGCCAACGTCTTGCTCGTCGAGCCCACATACACCACCCGGTCGGGCGCGATGCCCTGTAGCGCGCCGACCGGAGCGCGGTCGTACCGGTATTCGGCGTCATAGTCGTCTTCGATGACGAGGTGACCGGCGCGCGCCCACTGCACCAGCGCCGTGCGTCGTGCCGGGGAGAGCACCACGCCCGTCGGCGACTGATGTGCCGGCGTCGTCAGCACCGCGGTGGCATCCGTCGCCGACAATGCCTCGACATCGAGGCCATCGCCGTCGACGTAGACCGGAATCGGATCGATTCCGTTGTGTTGCAACACCGTTCGATGAAGCCAGAATCCGGGATCCTCCATCGCGACGGTATGGTCGGACAGCGCGGAGGCCAGCAGCGCGATGGCCTGGGTCACGCCCGAGCACAACACGATGTGCTCAGGGTCCGCGAGTACACCGCGGGTGCGCCGCAGGTAGTCCGCGACGGCAACGCGCGCCAAGCGAAGGCCCTGTGGCGCAACGTAGCCCAACGCATGCGACTCGATCTCCCCGAGGCCCTGTCGCAGCGCCCGCAGCCAGGCATGGCGCGGAAAACTGCCGAGATCCGGCGATCCGGGTGCGAAGTCGATCTTGTAGGGCCTCGCGCGCTCGCCGGGGTCGCGCTTGTTTTCGGCGGCGGATTCGACAGCCGCCACCCGTGTGCCGGAACCATGCCTGCTGAGCAGGAACCCTTCGGCCGCCAACTGGCTGTACGCGTCAACGACAAGCCGACGCGAGACGCCGAGGTCGGCGGCCAGCACCCGGCTCGACGGCAGTTTGGTCGCCGGCGCCAGGCGACCCGCGCGGATGGCGTCACGCAGACCGTTGACGAGCTGGCGGTGCAGCGGTTCGGGCGCGGCGCGATCGAGTTCGACCAGAAGCTCCGGACCGGCCGGACCGGAATTGGTACCCGAAATTGTCATCGAAGTGGTGCCTTACTGAGGCCAGTGAGGATCTAGCGTGAACCTATGACGACCACACCCATCCGCACAAGAACCCGCTACGTCGACGTGGTTTTGGTTGTGTTCGGGCTGTACTCGGTGGTCTTCGGGGTCTTCATGCTCGTCGCGCCCGGGGCGTTCTTCGACACGTTGGGCAACTTCGGCGCTCGCAACGACCACTACATTTTCGACAACGCCTCGTTCGAGTTGCCGCTCGGACTCATGATGCTTGCCGCGCTGCGCTGGCCGTCGTGGCGGGTACCTGCCCTTGCGTTCGCCACAGTGCACTGGGCGCTGCACGCGCTCAGCCACATCATCGACCCACACCACGCCGCGGGCGAATCAATCGGCTGGCTGGAGGCCGCGGCTCTAGTGGTGACCACCGCGTTCCTGGCAATTGCGTTGCGCGCCAGCGTCGCCGAAGAGAAGCGCTGATGCGCGTGCTGGTGGCAGGCGCGACCAGCGTGCCCGGCCGTCCGCTGCTGAAGGAGTTGATCGCCCGCGGCCACGACGTCGTCGGGCTGACCCGCCAGGCAGCCAAGACTTCGCAGATCGAGCAGGCAGGTGCACGGCCGGTGGTGGCCGACGTCTTCGACGCCGATCAGATCAACGCCGTCGTCGCCGCGATCCGACCCGACGTGGTGATCAGCCTGCTGACCACGCTGCCGAAGCGAGGGCCCATGCGAGTCAAGGACTTCGAACCGGCGCGGGCTCTGTGGGGTCGGGGCGTACCGAATCTGGTGACCGCGGCCCAGCGCGCAGGGGCGCACAGGTTCGTCGCGGAATCGGTGATCTTCGCCTACGGCTATCCCTCGACCGGTCCTCCCTTGATGGACGAGTCCGACCCGTATCCCGGTCCGCCGCCACCCGGCGGGGAAGCCATGCTCGAGGCGCTGCGCGGCATGGAGCGGACCGTGCTGACTTCCGGCCAGCACAGCGCCACCGAAGGAATCGTGTTGCGCTACGGCGCCTTCTACGGCGACCAGGTGCCGCACACCGAGCTGTTCACCCGGTTGGTGAAGCTCTGCGCGATGCCCGCGGTGACCGGCACGGGGATCGTGTCGTGGATTCACATCGACGACGTCGCGAAGGCCACGGCTGCCGCGGTGGACAAGGGCCGCGGCGGCCAGATCTACAACATCGTCGACGACCGGCCGCAGTCGTTTGGTGACTACATTCGCGAGATGTCCGCCGAACTGCACCGGCCGAGGCCGTTGCCGATTCCGCGTCGGGTGTTCGCCCTCGTCTCACCCTACGGGGCAGTTGCGTTCGGGGACACCTGGTTGCCGCTGTCCAACGCCAAGGCGAAGGCGGAACTGGGCTGGACGCCGGTCACGCGTAACCCAGTGCCGAGTTCTCGGTCCGGATCCGCACATTGAGCACGAGCGCGTTCGCGATGGTGAACACGATCGCGGTCAGCCACGCCGAGTGCACAAGCGGCAGCGCCGCCACTTCCGCGGTCACCGCCATGTAATTGGGATGGTGCAGGAAGCGGTACGGCCCGCGATTCACCAGCACCGCACCGGGAATGACGATCAGCCGCGGATTCCAGTGCTTGCCGAGCGACGCGGCACACCACCACCGCATGACGGTGCTGAGCGCTACCACACCTACCATCGGCCAGCCCAACCATGGCAGGAATGGTCGGTGCAGCACCGCGACCTCGACGATGCACGAGATGAGAAGCAAGGTGTGCATGCCGACCATCACCGGATAATGACGATGGCCGAATTCCTTGCCGCCGTTGGCAAATGACCAGTTCGCATTGCGCCGGGACACCACGAGCTCGACAAGTCGCTCCCCCGCGATGGCCAGGATGAACAGGTAGTACATGGCGCTTCCTACCAGCCCATCAGAAGCAGTTCGAAGCTGAATCCCGGCCCCATCGCCAGCATTACGCCGAGCGACCCTTCCACAGGCCGCGTCGCGATCGTGCGATGAAGGACGTCGAGCACCGAGGCCGACGAGAAGTTCCCGTTCTCGCGCAGGGATTCTCGGCTGTGCACAACGGCTTCCGGCGGCAAACCGACGGCGCGCTCGATCGCATCGAGCACCTTGGGACCGCCGGGGTGACACATCCACGTTGAAATGTCGTCCGTGGTCAGCCCGTGGTCGGCGAGGAAGCTGTTGACCTCATCGCCGAGATACTTGTCGGCCATCTCAGGTACGTCGCGGGACATCACCAGGCCGAAACCGTTGGAGCTGACGTTCCACCCCATCACGTCGACGGTGTCAGGGAACAACCTGCTTCTGGTGGCAAGCACCGATGGTCCCGGATACGCCGTCGGGGCCACCGGTACGCGGTCGGCGCCGGTGGCGACGACGGCGACTGCGCCGTCTCCGAACAGGCACGCTCCGATGAGCGCGGGGATCGACATGTCATCGCGCTGCAGCGTCAGCGAACACAGCTCCACCGACAGCAGCACCGCGACGTGGCCGGGGAAGCCCCGGAGGTAGTCGTGGACGCGGGCCATTCCCGCCGCGCCCGCCACGCAGCCGAGCCCGAACAGCGGGATGCGCTTGATGTCCGGCCGGAATCCGACCCGCGACGCCAACCGCGCGTCGATGGTCGGCACCGCGACGCCGGTGCTGGACACCATCACGATGGCGTCCACCTCGCTGGGGGTGACGTGCGCCGCATCGAGCGCCGTACGCACGGCCTGACCGCCCAATTCGAGGGCGACCTTGATATAGGCCTCGTTGGCTTCGGTGAATCCGGTCAGTTCGGGGTAGCGGGACAGCGGTAGCGCCAGACTGCGGGTCTGCACGCCACTGGTTTGTGCGAATCGGGCGAACTCTGGCCCGAGGCCGCTGGTGAGTACGCGAGCTACTTCTTCTTGGTCGTACCGGTTGGTGGTCAGAGCCACGCCGGTGCCCGCGATGTGCGGGGCGCCGGTGCGCCCCGCGATGTCGTCCAATGAGATGGAATGGGTTGTATCCGTCATACCCACCAATACGACGCAGCGCGGTCAATGATTCAATTACGGAGCGCGAAAGTGACACTAAACACGATATTTTCTAGCAGGGCTAATTCAACGACGGTTCTCAGTGTATTCGCAGGTAGAACGTGGGACAATTATTCGCCAGTGAATTCAGGTTTGCGTTTTTCAAACATTGCCTGAAGCCCCTCTGTCAAATCTTTAGAAGGCAGAAAAGCCGCATTCCATGCCGCGACGTAGCGCAGGCTTTCCGAGACGCGGGCGATGCGCTGCTGGTCGAGCACGTCCTTGACGCCGTTGACCACAAGGGGCGGATTGGCAGCTATCTCGGCCGCCGTCTCGTGGGCCGCGGCCAGCGAAGCCTCGGCGTCGGCGTAGACGTCGTTGACCAAGCCGATCTTCTCGGCGCGGCGGCTGTCGATGTCCTTCCCCGTCAACGCCAATTCGCGCAGGTGCCCGTCGTTCAGGATCAGAGGCAACCGCGCGAGGCTTCCGACGTCGGCGACGATGGCCAGCTTGACTTCGCGCACCGAGAACTTCGCGTCCACACTGGCGTAGCGGATGTCGACCGCCGAAATCAGGTCGACACCGCCGCCGATGCACCAGCCGTGGATGGAGGCGATGGTCGGGGTGCGGCAGTCGGCGACGGCGTTGACCGCGCCCTGCATCCGCAGGATGGTCTGGTGGAAGTCCGCCCTCGGCCTGGCCGACCCGCCGCCGCCGAGCACCTCTGAGAGCGAACCGCCCATCGCTGGCAAGTCCAACCCGTAGCTGAAGTGATCGCCGGCGCCGGTCAACACGATCGCCCGCACGTCGCGATCGGCATCCAAGCTGGCGAACACGTCGGGCATTTCGGCCCAGAACGCCGGTCCCATCGCGTTGCCTTTGCCGGGACCGACCAGCGTCACCTGAGCGACGTGGTTCTCGATGTCGACGGTGACGGCTTCATAGGATTTGCCCATGAACTGAAGAGGCTAGCCAGTCACCTCGGTGGCGTACCCATCAGCACCTCGCTGACGGTTGCCGAGGGCAGGAACTGACACGCGGCTTCGACGAGCATCTGCCCGACCGATTCGCCGTTGGGGCCCAGCGGGTTGTTCTCCTGCGCCAGGATCGCGCGGATCACGGCGAGTCGAGTGGCCTCGTCGAGCTTGTTGAAGTCGTCGCATTTCATTGTGAGCGCATCGGGCGGTGCAGGCACTTCGGGAACATCGGTATTTCCCGGCAAGCCGGGCAACGGGATGTTGGGTAATGGGATGTTGGGCAACGGGATGCCGGGCAAGCCGGGCAGGGTGCTTTGCGGGGCTTGCGTGGGCGATGCGATGGGCGGGCCCGGTTCGGTGGTCATCGCGACGGTGCCGGGCGTGGTGCGCTGGCACCCGGCGGTCAGGCCGGCGACCATCAGCGCGGCTCCTGCCACCAAAACGAGCGTCCTCATCCCGGCAACGATATGCGGTGCAGCGTCGTAGCGTGGGGCGCATGCCCGACGATTTGCGCCCTGGACCCGACTCACCGCCGACCGATGAACTGCGGAGCGCCGAGAAGGCTTTCGCGGTGCTGGAACACGTGCTGCACGGGCTCGCCAAAGAAGACGAGTCGAAGCAGACGCCGTGCCGCGAGTTCAACGTTGCTCAGTTGACGGACCATCTTCTCAACTCGATCACGGTGATCGGCGGCGCCGCCGGCGCCGAGATGCCCGAGCGTGACAATTCGGATTCGGTCGAACGTCAAGTGGTCCTGGCAGCGCGGCCCGCTCTGGACGCGTGGCACAGGCGCGGCCTCGACGGCACCGTGCCGTTCCAGACGGGGGAGGCGCCCGCCAAGATGATGGCGGGCATCTTGTCCCTGGAATTCCTGGTCCACGCTTGGGATTACGCGAAGGCGACCGGGCGTGAGGTGGACGCGCCGGATTCGTTGTCCGACTATGTGCTCGGCCTGGCCAAGACGATCATCACGCCCGCAGGTCGCAGCAACGCCGGCTTCGACGATCCGGTCGATGTGGCCGCCGACGCCGGTGCCATGGATCGGTTGGTCGCCTACACCGGCCGCACGCCGCGCTAGCTGTTCCAGCCTTTGGCGAAGGTCAGGAACGCGTCGTTCTCATGCGGCGCCGCGACGGTGACACGCACGCCGTCGTCGCCATAGGGGCGGACGATAACGCGGTCGTTGGCAGAGTCGTTCGCGAATTGCTGCGCTCGTCCTGGCAGCGGCAGCCAGACGAAGTTCGCCTGCGAGTTCGGCACGGTGTATCCGGCATCGCGCAATGCGGTTGTGACGCGGGTTCGTTCGGCGATAACCGAGTCGGTGCGGGCCAGCAGTTCGTCGGCGGCGTCCAGTGAGGCGATGGCCGCGGCCTGCGAGATGCTGGTCGCGGTGAACGGCACGTAAACCTTGGCGAGCGCGGTAATGATGTCAGGGTCGCCGACGGCGTAGCCGATTCGTAGCCCGGCTAGCCCGTAGGCCTTCGAAAAAGTGCGCAGCACAACGACATTGCTGTGCTTGCGGACCAGCCCGAAGCTGTCGGGCAGCAGCCCGTCGCGGATGTACTCCACGTACGCTTCGTCGAGCGCGATGAGGATATGCGACGGCACCGCCGCGACGAACCGGGCCAGCGCATCGGGGTCGACGACAGTGCTGGTTGGATTGTTCGGATTGCACACGAAGATCAGTCGGGTGCGGTCGGTGATCGCGGCGAGCATCGCGTCGAGGTCGTAGGTGTAGTCGGTCAGCGGCACCTGCACGGGCGTCGCGCCCGCGGTGCGCACCTGCAACGGATAGATCTCGAAGCTGCGCCAGCCGAACAGCACTTCGTCGCCGACGGTCGAGGTGATCTGGACCAGCTGCTGGCACAGGCTGACCGATCCGCAGCCGACCGAGACTTGTTCGGGTGCCACATCGACGTGTTTGGCCAGCCGGTCCCTCAGCTCGACGTACCCGTTGTCCGGGTAGCGGTTGATGTTGTCGGCGGCCTTGTCGATCGCGGCCCGCACGCTGGGCAGCGGACCGTGCACCGTCTCGTTGCTTGCGATCTTGATCGCACCCGGCACGGTCTTACCCGGAGTGTAGGCGGGCAGGTCGGCGAGTTCGGGGCGAAGGCGGGCGGTCACCTGACCAGTTTATGGGTGGCTTACCTGCGCTTTGCCTTCGCCTGTGGCCCCTGTGTACGCTGTCGGATCGGCGGTAAACGTCAGGAGGCGTGCCAGAGCGGCCGAATGGGGCTCACTGCTAATGAGTTGTCGCCCTCAAAGGCGACCGGAGGTTCAAATCCTCTCGCCTCCGCCGTGGCTGACTGCGTCGGCCGCACAACTGAATAAGTTCGACAACACTGCGCCCGTAGCTCAACGGATAGAGCATCTGACTACGGATCAGAAGGTTAGGGGTTCGAATCCCTTCGGGCGCGCCAACTTCCGGCGGAAATGCGGGAAGCGATATTTGCGACACGCCCACAGTTGAAACTTTCCGCTCCACTTTCCCCTGCGGCGAACCTATCGAGCGATTCGCGCACGTCACGGCCGCTCGTCTGGCGCTGCAGATAGTGGGCTTCTGTGGTGGCTAGCTTGGCGTGACTCAACTGCTGCTGAGCCGCCGCGGGGCCGTGCGCGTCGCGCACCACACTGGCGACAGTGCGACGGAAGCTGTGCGGAGTCACCCAGGACAGGTCATCTGGCAACGCTGTTCGCACTGCGCGACGCATGTTCGCAGGGCTCATCAATCCACCGTCGCGATTGACGAATACCCGACCTTGCAGGCCGCATGGCGGGAGGGTATCGGCGGGCACCGACAATTCAAGCTGGCTACCGGTGCCGCCGACCCAGGGTCGGTAGACCGCCGCTGACTGTCGGGGACGCTGGTCGAGGACCCGACGCGGCGATTGTCAGGCCTCTGCTTTGGGCCCTCAACGGGCGGGCCTCCGCTTCCAGGGCAGTGCTTCCCGGTCTTTGCGTTGATATGCGGCCGCGGGCAGCCGTCTGGCTTTGGGGTCAGCACCTTCGAACATGATGGGCATGTTCCCTCGCTCAGGTCACGCTTCGGTTTCTTCTGCGCATGCCGAGCACCCGTTCCGCGGCGGTACGCGACCGATGTGACATCCAGGGCGCAGCTGAGTCACCTAGCAAGTCTGGATCGAGCAGCGGTTGGCCGAGGCGACGAACGCCGAGCCTTCGCTGCTCGCTCAACGATCGTGGTTGCTGCCCGGCGTTCGCCTCGCAGGGGTCGTCCGCCTCCGCCAAGATTCGACAACCCCCGCTGGGCTGATACCTACCCCCAATTGCGCTGAAGCAAAACGAGTTCTGCCCCGCCATAGGACATCGGTGGCGGGGCGAACAACTAGTAGGACGCGGTCAGCGTCGAAGCGTTCCACTTCTGCGCGCCGAGCTGATGTCGACGACGCCTGTGTACTTGCGGTCATAGGCCCGCTGGAGGACCGCCGCCATGGTCTCGGCCTCCTCCTCGGTGATGTCGCCGGGATGCAACACGTGGAGGAAATGGCAGATCTTGTTCTTCGGCAACGTCATGCACCGCATCGGAGGGGTGGCGCACTGCTTGAACCTTGCGACGCCTTCGGGCGGCTTACTGGACTGTCAGCAATCCATGCATGTTGGCGTGGTACTTACAGTGGAATGGGTAGGTTCCGGGCGTCGCTGGAGCGGTGAACATCTCGATGCCGCCACCCCCGGATATCCGGATGTCGAATAGGTTGTTCTCGTCGGCCGTGACGGTGTGGTTCGGGTCGTCCTTGTTCACGATGGTCAGCTGCTCACCGGGTTTGACAGACGACGGCACGGCGAACGCCATGTTGGAAATAACGATCGAACTGGCGGCCTCTTGAGCGCCGGGGGGACTTGGCGCCGATGGGGACGGCACTCGTGGAATTGAGTACTGCGCGTTCGGACTTGCGGGAGTAGGTGAGGGCGGTGACTCGTTTGTTCCGCCGCACGCCAAGAGCACCGCAGCGCAAAGTGGAAATGACCCGATCAGGGCCGCGATGCGTTTCATATCGTCCCTCGCCTTTTCGCTAAGCCAGCGGTGCCAAATACGTTAACCTTCTCGTCGCAGCGGGCGAGAGCGTCAGGACGTATCGTTTGACATGTCGAACTCCTTCATAGTTCGGCCGCCGGGGTCTATCTCGGTAAAGGGTTGTAATTTTGCGCGAAGAGAGTTGTTCTTGCTCGCGTTCCCTCATTCCCGCGAAGCCACCCATCTCCTCATCGCAGCTGTCTCCCGATGGCCGAGAAACTGCGTGGATCGCCCATAACTCCGCAGGGCCTTCGTAGATGTCGGCGCAACGACTCGTTCGCTTTGCACGTGACAAGACAACACGCGACGATGGCGACGAAGATAACGGCTCCCCAAGAACAGCGAGGAGATCGGAATGTCGAAGCCCTGCGGGTAGTAACTCGCTGTGTACGTCTGCCTACTCCCACCTCTGAATCTTTCTGCACACAATCAATTTCGATCGAATGCCGTCTCGGCGGGATCGTGTTCGCCGACGGGTGCATACAACTGCCATTCCGCAGGGATGCCCTTCAGCACGTGAGTGCCGCGGTCTGCGAACGTGATGCCGGAGCCGTTGACTAGATCCTTCACCGTGCGCGACACCAACACCTCGCGTCCTCGAGCCAATGCGGCGATTCGCGCGCCGATGTGCACGGCGATACCGCCGATGTCGTCACCGCGAACCTCACACTCGCCGGTGTGTAAACCGGTGCGGATTTCGATGCCGATCTGCGGCATCCGTTCGACGAGTGTGGTCGCGCACCGGACGGCGCGGGTGGGGCCGTCGAACGTCGCCAGGAATCCGTCGCCGGTGTGTTTGACTGCCCGGCCATGAAAGCAGCCGAGCGTCTCGCGAGTCAGCTCGTCGTGCCGCCCCAACACCTCACGCCAGCCTCGGTCGCCCAGTTCGGCCGCCTGCCGCGTCGAATCGACGATGTCGGTGAACAACACCGTGGCGAGCACCCGGTCGGGTGGCGGCGCGTGCCGATGCCCGGTGAGGAACTGCTCGACCTCGCCCGTGATGGACTTGATGTCGCCCACCGCGGGAAGATGGTCGACGCCGTCCAGTTCGACCAGCCGCGCGGACGGAATCTGCGCCGCGATCTCGCGGGCGAACTCCACCGGAATCGCCTCGTCCCTGCGGTGCAACACCAGCGTCGGCACGCGCACGCTCGGCAACACATCCGTGACGTCGACCTGGGTGAGCACGGCTTCGAACGTCAGTCGGGCCATCTTGGGACTCATGCCTGCCCGTTCCAGCGCGCCCATGCCTGCCCGGTACTGCGAGCTGGGCTGCAGGCTGGGCGCCGCCCAGTCGATGGTTTGACCGCCACCCCACCGGTCGAGCGTCGGCCGAATCGTGTTCATCAACCTGATCCACTTCGCTCGGCCCGGCGAACCGTCGTCGGCGCCTGACCCGCTGACGTAGGTGCCGTAGAGGACCAAGGCCTGCACCTTCTCCGGGTACGTCGCGGCGAACAGCATGGCGATCGGACCGCCCTCACTGAAGCCGAACAGCGCCGCACGCTGACTGCCCGCGGCATCCATCACCGCGCGCAAGTCGTCGATGCGGCTTTCCAGCGTCGGCACGCGGTCTATCGGATCCGACAATCCCGTCCCGAGCTTGTCGTAGAGGATCACGCGGGAGAAGGACGCGAAGTCCCCGATGAACGACGCCGATCCCGAGTGATGCCAGAGCATGTCGACGTGGGAGAACCAGCCCGGAACCACCACCAGATCGATCGGTCCGTCGCCGACCACCTGAAAGGCGATGTCTCCCCCCGGGCCCTTTGCATACTGCGTCCGCGGCAACTGGGCCATCGATCGTCAGTATCCCACCCACCGCACTGAACTGGGCGTTTCTGACAATTCGGCAACGGTGTAACCCTGGCCGCTATCTGTTGGCATGACGCTGAACCAGTTCACCGCCACGCGCGCGTCAGGCGCCGTGGTGCTCATCCGGCTCTACGTCGGCCTGATCTTCGCCGGCGAAGGGGTACTCAAGTTCCTGCGGCCCGACGCACTCGGTCCCGGGCGATTCATCAAGGCAGGCATCCCGGGCGGCACGTTCTTCGCCTACCTGGATGGCATCGCCGAACTCGGCTGCGGCGCAATGATTCTTGCCGGTCTGCTGACACGGCTCGCGACGCTGCCGATGATTGTTGACATGCTGGGCGCGCTTGGAATCACCAAAGTGCCGCTGCTGTGGGGCCACGCTCCGCTGTATCCGAAGGAAGGCGGCTTCTGGGACTTCTTCCACGAGGGCCGCCTCGAAATCGCCATGCTGTGCGGCAGCGTTTTCCTGCTCATTGTCGGTGCTGGGACATATTCGTTCGACGCCAGGATGAACGCCGACCGCATCCCTGCCGTAGCCACGTAAGTGATCCGCAGCGAGCGTGAGGAGCGCCGTCCGCAACCTGTGGCGGGGCTTCAACCCGTGACGGGTGCGGTGTACGCGGATTGGGATGCGGTCTACCGCGACAACGTCACCTGGGTCTACCGGTTGATGTACGGCAAGGTCGGCAACCAGCCAGACGCCGAGGACCTGACCGCGGAAGTCTTCATGACGGCCCTGAAGCCGCTGCGGGTTACGGCGACCGTACCCGAGGTGCGCAAGTATCTTCGGATGACGGCTCGCACGGTGCTGGCGTCGTATTGGGGCGAACGGATGGGCAAGCCGGTGACGTCGATAGAGGAGGATGTGTCCGAGGCCCCCGAGCCGGAGTTGATCGCCAGCGATGCGCCCGACAAAGTCCGTCGGTTGCTGCAGCGGCTCCCGGAAAACTACCGGAAAATACTGGAATTGCGCTTCCTGCAGGCCTTTTCGGTTCGAGAGGCCGCTAGTCAAATGGGGGTGACGGTCTCGAACGCCAAGGTGTTGCAATACCGCGCGCTGCGGATGGCGGCGCAGCACGGTGAGGAGGCGACGTCGTGAGCAACCGGACCGTACGCCGATTCGTCGAGGGGTTGCTGCGCGGACAGCGCACCCAGCACGCTCGCCCCGATGACTTCGAAGCCGAGCAGATGAGGACCGCGATCGAGTTGCGGGCCGCACGGTTGGGCAGTGATGCGCCCCGTGAGGAGTTCGTCACCGATCTGCATCGCCGACTGGCCGCCGAAATGGCAGAAGAGCAAACGGCCGTCGACCATCCGCGGTGGGCTCCACGGCGCCGCGAAGTGGTGATCGGCGGTTCCGTGGCCGCGGCGTCGGCGGCGGCAGGATTGGTGGTCGGCCGCAACCTGTTGGCGCCGACCGTCACCGAGCAGGCGACCCTTCAGGCTCAAGGCGAGCTGCAACCCAATCGGGGAGCGTGGCAGGCCATCGGCGAGACCGGCGATCTTCCCGAGGGCGGCGCGCTGGCCTTCGACCTCGGGGTGGTCAACGGCTTCGTTCACCGCACCGACGCCAAGCTGGAAGCGGTATCCGGCGTCTGCACGCATCAGGGCTGCAAGCTGTGGCTGGACGCGCCCGATAGCCGGTTGCGTTGCCCGTGTCACTCGACGTCGTTCTCGCTGGAAGGCGCGACCCTCACGCACCAGTTGCCGGTCGCGCCGCCACCGCTGCCCAAGTTCCAGGTGCGCGAAAGCAACGGAGTGATCGAGGTTTTCGCGCCGACGAAGCCCGCCTGACCGCATACGGTGTCGACATGACCGACACCCCATGGGAGCCTCCGCTCGCGGGCACCGAGGTGGAACACCTCATCGGTGCGCTCGAGCGGTTGCGCATGACATTCCGGTGGAAGACCGACGACCTGGATGCAAACGGCCTTGCAACGCGCATCGGGGCTTCGGGGCTCAGTCTTGGCGGCCTGCTCAAGCATATGGCGATCAACGAGGACTACATGTTCGCCCAGAAATTGAAGGGCGACCCGCTCGGCGAACCGTGGGAGTCGTCGTGGGACGGCACCGACGACTGGGAATTCACCTCCGCGGCGGGCGATACGCCCGACCATCTCTACGAGTTGTGGGACGACGCGGTGGCACGGTCCCGCGCGAGACTCGATGCGGCGCTAGCTGACGGCGGGCTCGATCAACTGGTCCACGTCATATCATCCGATGGCGAGCATGCCAGCCTGCGCCGACTGCTGTGCGATCTGATCGAGGAGTACGGCCGCCACACCGGGCACGCGGATCTGCTCAGGGAGGCTGTCGACGGCCGTGTGGGAGAGGACCCTCCGCCGGGATGGCGGCCGGCGTCCAACCGATAGGTTGGGCTGGTGCGACTGCTGCTCATCGCCGACACCCATATCCCCAGACGAGCCCGCGACCTGCCGAGACGGGTATGGCAGGAGGTGGGCGAGGCCGACGTCGTGCTGCACGCGGGCGACTGGGTCGAACCGTCGTTGCTCGATGACCTCGAGGCGAGCGCCAAGCGATTGGTGGCGTGCTGGGGCAACAACGACGGCACGGAGTTGCGCAATCGCCTACCGGAACGCGCCGACGCGACCCTCGGCGGGCTTCGGTTCACCGTTGTACACGAGACCGGTGCGGCCACCGGGCGCGAGGCGCGGATGGCCGCGGAGTACCCCGACACCGACGTGCTGGTGTTCGGGCACAGCCATATCCCGTGGGACACCACCGCCAAGACCGGTCTCCGGTTGCTCAACCCGGGTTCGCCGACCGACCGACGGCGCCAACCGTTCTGCACGTACATGACCGCCACGGTCGACAATGCCGCCCTCTCGGATGTCGTGCTGCACAACCTGGAGCGCCATGCCTGACCGCAAGGCCCGCACCGCCGACGTCCACGAGATCGCCGGTTCGATGCCCCACGTCACGCGGATCGAAGGGCCCAAGGGAAACGCGATCTACCAAGTCGGTGGCAAGTCGTTCGTGTTCTTCCGCACTCCGCAACCCGACGCCGAGGATCCAGAGACCGGTGAGCGGTACGCCGATGTGATCATGATCTGGGTGGAGTCCGAAAGTGACAAGCTGGCGCTCATCCAGGATCCGAACTCGCCGTTTTTCACCACCGACCGGTTCGACGGGCATCCCTCGGTTCTGGTGCGGGCCAAGGACTTACGCAGGATCGGCAAAACCGAGCTGACCGAGCTGATCCAGGATGCCTGGCTGTCACGGGCGTCGAAGCGCCGCGCTGACCGGTGGCTGGCGGAGCAGGGCGGCTAGCCGGCTAGCAGCTGAACCCGTTGCGCCACAAGGGTTTCTCAGAGTTTCCTTCAAAACTGCACTGATGAGTTCTTAGGATTCGAACATATGTTCGAGTGATGAGTGCGGATGCGGTGCAGGTGGTCGTCGCGCTGCGCGCCGCCCATACTGCGTTGGCCGCGCTGCCTGTTGATGCGCTGACCCGCCCCGAGGTGCTGGCGGTGCTCGACGAAGTCGAAACGTTGACCTGCCAACTGCCCGCTCATGGGCACGGGTTGCTGGCCCGGCTGCAGGCCGAGACCACGGCCAAGGAGATGGGCGCCAAGTCGTGGCGTGATGTGCTGGCCACCCGGTGGCGGATTTCGACCGGTGAGGCCGGCCGCCGCCTTGACGAGGCCGCGGCGTTGGGGCCGCGGCGGGCGTTGTCCGGGGAGCCGTTGGCCCCGGTGCTGGCCTGCACCGCGATCGCGCAGGCGCACGGGGCGATCAACGCTGAACACGTCAAGGTCATTCGGGAGGCCATGAACGCCATTCCGGCGGTGGTCGACGCGGCCACCCGCGCCCAGGTCGAAGCCGATTTGGTGCGCATTGCGGTCGGGGTAGGGCCCAAGCCGTTGAAGGACGCCGCGGCGCGGCTGGTGTTTCTGCTCGATCAAGACGGCCCCCAACCCGATGACACCGAACGCGCGCGCCGGCGCCAGGCGCGCATGGGCCCGCAGCAACCCGACGGCAATTGCCGCCTGGAGGCGGTGTTGACCCCGCAAGCGCGGGCGATCTATGAGGCGATCTTCGCCAAGTGGGCCGCCCCGGGGATGTGCAATCCCGATGACGAGCATCCGTGTGTGTCGGGCACCCCGACGCAGGCGCAGATCGACAACGACCAGCGCAGCCTGGCCCAGCGCCAGCATGATGCGTTGGTCGCGGTCGGGCTCAGTGTGCTCGAAAGCGGTGAGCTGGGTCA
>NZ_JBICUE010000018.1:0-98271 GCF_043197955.1 Mycobacterium sp. NPDC048908
GGCTCCACTTCTACAATCACCACCGAGCCCACTCCGCCATCGGAGGCCAGCCGCCGATCACACGACTGACCAACCTCCCTGGACATCACAACTAGCCCGGCTGGTCGATTTGCTCAAACCAGCTCTGGAGATCATGTGGATCGACGATGTCCGCCGGATGAGACAAGTTCCCGACGTCGACGTGCCCGATATCGCAGGACGTTTGTTCGGCCGGTACCGCGTCGCACTGGCTGCTGTGCGTGAAGCGTTCAAGGAGGTGTTCGGAGCCCACTGTTTCTATTGCTGCCAACGCCTCCCGACGAACAAACGTGTCGATCATGTACTCCCCTGCGCTCTCGTCGGCATCGAGGGGCTGGCCAATCTCGTTCTTGCTTGTTCCGTGCAATGCCGAAAACGGCACATCCTGCCGGCAGTGACCCTCGTCAATCGCGTCCTGAATCGCGACGTTGACGCTCTCGAAAAGATCCCAACCGAATCCATTGACCAACAGAACGCAACCCGGTCCTCGCCGCGCCGGGCGGAATCTCCGCGGGCAACCGCCGGGCGTCCCGACGTGGTCGGGACATGAAGTAAGTACCAGTTGGACAGCAGCATTGGCACCGGCAAATGGACTCGTCCACGTAGCACTAAGAGGCCCAGCAAGCTAATCGCTGATCATTAAGGCCGTGGGTGTAACCCGCCGGGGCTTGGCGTCCCCCCATCGCCTTGGGGGGCGATGGCCGAGGCTGCACGGATAACGTCCCACCAGGTTACGACAAGCGGCGCCCCGTTCGGGACGTTGGCCGTTAGAAGCGCCACGTCGATGGAGTCGGCCCACAAGGGCAGTTGCTCGACGAACTCGAGGTCGGCAACGAAATAGATATGACCGCGGGGGTTCGGATACCCAGTCGCCAATAGGTCGGCTGCCGTTGCCGGCCGCCAACGCACTACCTTTGCCATGCGGGCCACGCGCAAGGTGTCGTTCTTGTCCTCGTACAAGAGAAGCAACTTGGCGCCGAGTTCTCGTCCGCCGATCTCCACGGCACCAGCCCGATCTCCAGCACGAATGTTGTACCGCCTCACCCGTTCTACCCACTGGCGCTGATCGATGCCTCGAACGAAACCGAGAAGCACATCCGTATCGGCAGGAGGTTCCTCCAAGAAGTCCGTTGTCAAAGATGACTCCAGGATGGGCCCACCAGGTCGGTGGACGGTCGCGGTCCAGAAGCGATGCCGCTCATCACGCGTCACCTGACTCGCGACATGTGCGAGCACGTCACTGAAGAATTGGTCGAGGGCTTGAGACGAAGATGGCAGGCCGTCGCTGCTCGGCCTGAGCGGGAAGGCGCCGAGGCCGGGCAGCACTTCTTTGAAGCCTGGATGTCGTCGAATGTCCTTGACCTCAGATCCCGGATATAGCACGTACGCCCCCGCCGTTCGCGAGATCGCGTCTCGGTAAGCATGCATCTTGAGAAGATCTTCGCGCTTAGCGCCGCCAGAGGCCGGTTCCTCCAGCAACTCATCCGAATCGGGGACTGGGGTCAGCTGTGCGAGGAGATTGTCGACGCGGTACTTCGCGTCGAAGTGCAGCCAAACCTCGAGCTCTTGCGTGGGGACGCGCGAAGGCGTGCTGCCTTCTGGTCGAATGCGCACGGAGCAGTCCGGGCGCATCGCTTGACTCCATGACCCCCCTCGATCGTTCGCCCCGGCGAAAGTTCGATTGAAGAAGACCTCGACAAGAAGCGGCCGGCCTCCGCATTTGATAGACCACCGCAACCTCGACGCGCGGCCTCGGCGCATAGTCATGGAGATGCCATCTCCAGCGACGCTGAAGGCGCGCGCCGTTCGATCTTCACCGCACACTCGCCCGAGTGAATCCACCACCGCAAGAAAGCACCAGAACTCATAAAGCGTTGCGATGTTGCGTTGCGATGCTGCGAAAACGTCGTCCATGTCCCCGCGGTCAATGCGTACGATAGGGCCTGACTCAGTCATCGCGAACGTTCGGAAGATTTCGCGGTAACCCCCGCGCTTGAGTAACACCTGGTCCGACGTTGGCATCCTCCGTAGTGAGCTGACCTCCCGGAAGAGCGGGTGGGCAAGGTATTCGTCGAGTTGGGCACCGACGTCAGCGACGATCTGCTGACCGCGGCGCAGCGGTCCTGAGTCCACCTTTTGCGAGGCCAGAAATAGCACGTCGGACAATTCCAACGCGACGGCTCGCCACCGCTCCAAGGCAAACTTGACGAACTGGTTAGGTGAGTTGTCGACGCTCGCTTCAGCGCGATCACGGGTTAGAGCAACAGGCAACGACGCAAGTTGGTTCGAACCACCCGACCACGGTACCCGCCGGCCGGGCACGCAAACTGCGCGACGAAAAGCGGCGCCGGCTGGAAACGGTGATCCAATCGGGCGCATCTCTTGCTCAGACACCCATGTGCGGTTCGGCTGCGAGGTGATACGCGCAATTGCAGCCTCGAACGCCCGATCCTGCAGATACGCGGCGATCATCGCGAAGCGCAGGTACAGCAGTTCGGCAGGTAGTTTACTTGGCGCAAGGTCCAACATGCTTGGGGCGAAACCCTGCAACACCGCCTCTGCAGCGAACGAAGAAATGTCAGTCAGCATCTGGCGATACTCAGTCTCGTGGTCGAGCTTGACGGCCAGAACGTCCACATCGGTCGTCCCTGATAGCCCTGTCGTGCGATCACCAACTCTGATCCGAAGAAGTCCAACGGCTTGACCGGGACTTAGCCGACCTCGCTTCCAAGTCGCATCGTCGGGATCGAACAACTCGCGTGGCTCAACTTCTACATGCGTTGCATCGGTTAATATCTCGTAGCGGTAGGTCCCGGCCTCACGCAGCGCGACATCAGCGCGGGCAGAGAACGTCGTGTCCTGCTTACCGGGAAGCTTGGCGATCAGCAGCTCACCTATGACATGGCCCTCGCCATCTCGAAGTGCTAACTGGATCGACTTCCGGAGCATGGCTACTCAGCGAAGCTGACGAACTGATTCGCGCGGACGGACTCGATCATGCGGACGATCTTTTGATGCGTGACTGGCAGCTGCGGGGCAGGACCCGCCCCCTGGGCTAGCGCGTCCAACGCAGTGAGAACCGGCTCCACTTGCCGTCGCGATCCATGTACCTTCGGCAGAACCTTCTGCATCATCGCGAGGTCGAGCGCGATGTGACCGTCGGTGTGTCCCGTCGCTGCGTAGAACGCGCAGAACCGCAGGATTTCATAAAGCGTTCGGTGCCCGAACTCCTGATTGGCGCGAGCCAAGATTGCGTGAACCTCTCGGAGGGTCAAGACAATTTCATCGCGAGCCGGATGAGGATGCTCTCGCTGCCAGTCATCGCTTTCCGCCAGCGAGGCGAAGGCGCGCACTCGCCGGTCCTCCCCCGCCTGCGCTGCAGTGGGTCGCCGAAGGTCGGCGTCGAGCTCATCGGCGGTCACCCGAAACTCATAGGTGAAGGCCCTGTCGAGAACCTTCGGCGAGAACATATAGGTCGTTTCGTCAACGTTGACCGTGCCGACAACGAAAAGGTTTCGTGGCAATGACAGCCGCTGTGCTTCTACGTCACGCAGTACCCATTGACGAGTTGGTTGTTCGAAGACCAGATCCGGTAATACCGGACGTCGCGATTCGACCCCGGAGAGGAAGTCCGAGAAATACCGCTCGACATGGGCCAAGTTCATCTCGTCGAGGATTAGCAAGTATGGGTGCTCAGGATCGCTCGCGGCGCGAAGAACAAACTCGAACGCTTCGGGAACGAACCAAACCGGCGCGCCAGACGCTGACGTACGGAGTGCATCCTCGTACCCAAAGATGGATTCCGGGCCCGTCCAGTCTGGCCGCACAGGTACGACGATGTGACGATGACGTCCGTGTTCATCTGTCCCGAACCATTCACCGAGCCTCATCGCGAGCTGAGTCTTGCCCGAACCGGCGAGTCCCGTCAGGATCGCGAAGGGTTTGGCCAGCAGGCCGGCCAAGAACGATCGAACGAGATTTGAGCCTGCTGGGAAGCGGAGTCCAGAAACTTCCACCGCGACGGCGAAGTCACTAAACAGTTCGGCCGGCATCGCCGCCTTCTCTAATGTCGGCGTTGAACCTGGACCGGCTGGGGCCGAAGGTAGGTGCGCCGCGAGCTCGGGAAAGCGCCCGGCCAGTTCCTTTACGAAGTGTCCCTGGAGCCGAACGAGATAGACCTGCTGGACCGATCCGGTGACTGTGAACGGCGAACCCTGTCTGATTCGGGCACCCTCGTCGATAGCGCCAAGCGCGACGGGTTCATTCAGTTCCTGATACTGCGACTCGACCAGTCGGCCCTCGTTATCCCAGGACTGGTCGTCGAGCGGATTCGGCGCCGGCCTCGCCGCTGCACTTACATGGCTCGCGGCCCGCAGCGAGCCATTGCTGTAGTGCAGAACAACGTCACCTTCGCGGACCTCATCCATGGTGTCCCAGTGGTATTGCGGACGGCCTGCCTTATTAAGCATCGGCGCCCAAAGGAAGCCGCCATCGCGCTCCTTCGTGTAAGTGGCGCCTTGATTTACCCACCAGACCGAAGCCTGTCGTCCAAGGAAGGTGACGCCTTGGTCAGTTATTCCACCGTTTCTATCGATGAGCCCACTCTCTATGAGGAGTTCTCGGTAGCGAGCACCCTGGGATTCGAAGGTCCGATCTGCTTGCCACTGACCAGTATCCGCATGCGCTTCTAGTGCACGCCCTAGATCGTCGGTGGAAAAGCCGGGGGCCAAGTCTCGAACAGCCTGAAGAGCAATACGAACGTCCGAAGCGAGCGGAGTGCTATCACCAGATAGGCGGTCTCGAAGAACGCCAGCCTGAGTGTCATTAACGACCCAAGGATTCCTCGGATCAACATTGTCGGCGTAAGTGTTACCAGATTCGGTGAGCATCCACCCACGCTTGTCCTCCACCACGAGATCGAGCATCTGCGCGAATCGGAGACAATCACGCGCCCGCCTTTCCGGGTTCTCGAACCGACCCCCGGACTTGAACAGGTGTGCTGGATCCTCGCCAAGGAGTTCATTGATATTGGCCGAGCCGAGGTCTCGAAGACGGGCGAGTAGCAGATTGCCGTAGCTAAACTTGAGCGTTGGAATCGCCAGCACGGTCTCAGGCTAGTTGGCACGCCAGCGGCGCGCAGCATCCGAGATTTAATCTGCATGCTCCAGCCGATCCTCGTGTTCCCAGCAACAGGGATCTTCGAGACTAGTTCGGTGATAACGATCAACGGGCCTGCCAGGTGGCGCTGCGTTCGAGTTTGTATGCCCACCAATCTTGGTGACCTCGACCGTCCATTCTCAACACCCTCGACCGGCGTCGCGAGGGCGTGCTCGCTTCGACCTGTTCATGTTTGCGGCAGACGCGAGTCCGGCCCCGCCTGGCCCCTGGCAGCGCCGCAACGCTCGAGCACCACTAGCAACCGATTTCACAGCTGCATCAGAACACCATCCACTGAGTGCAAACCCTTGAGCCAGACCGCATTCCGCCGGAGTTGCCAATGGCCGATTCTGGCCAGAATCTTACCGACACGGTCCTTCGCGCTCCCGAGCTGTCCCTCCCGTCGCCTATGTTGAAGTGTCCAGACCTACGACACACCGAGGACCGCAGGTGAACGACGACGCGGGAGTAGGCGACCTGCTGGAGCTCAACCGCGACCTGCAAGGCTCCCGAGCCATCCGCCTGCTGGCGACAACCAACCTCAGCCTCTACGCCACATTGATGGAGCGCCACCTCGCCGACGGCCAACTTCCCGAGACCGAGCTTGTCGTCCACCTCGAACGCGACCTGCAAGACCTCGACGATCCCCAGTCCGGGCTCGCGCTCATCAAGTCCTGGGCCGCCCAGGGCTGGCTGCACCGCATCGTCGACGAACGCCACGACACCAACGTCTGTTACCTCACCCAGGACGCCCGCCGCGCCCTGGATTTCTTAAGAGGCATGCGCCGCCAGGACACCATCGCCACCGGCGGCTCCATCACCGGCATCGCCGCGCGCCTCAAGCACGTCGACCGTCAAAGTCGACAACGACCCCGCCCACATCCGCAAGCACATCGAAGCCGAAATCGCCGCTCTCCATGAGGAACTCGACGCCCTCGACGCCGGCCAACGCCCGGCACCCGACGTCACCGACTGCTACGACGAGGCCCGCCATCGCCCTGCACATGGAACGTCTCATCACCGACATCGGCCAATACGGCACCATGATCGAACAAGCCACCGCCGCCCTCGACGAGCCCATCGACTCCAACACCGCCTACCGCGACCGCCAGCGCCAGATGTACTCCGACTACCAGGCCGCCTGGAACTCGAAGGGCCGCAACTCCCACCGCGCCTTCCTGCGCATGATCAACGACCCCGACCAACGCGCCGAATTCGAAACCGACGTCGCCGCCGTCGCCGAAGCCCTACCCGGCCTCGACCCAGCCCTGCGCAAGGTCATGGCCGGCTTCTTCGAACTCGTCGGCCACCAGATCGACGAAGTCGAACGCATCCAGCAGCGCTGCGCCCAACGCGTCAAACGCTTCACCGCCTTCGGCACCATGGAACAAAGCCGCGGGGTGGCCCGCGATGCTCGACGCCCGAGACGTGCGCAACGGGTTCATGTTCGAGGTGCCAGGTGGGAAACCGCAACGGGGAGCTGGTCCACACGCACAGCCACGCCGGGGGCGAGCAGGAGAAGCTTATTGTGTTCTACCTCCGCACGTGCGCTTAGCTTCAACCTGATGTGCCACGAGCACTGACAGCAGAGCGGTTTCGCGGAACCCATGCCCGACGACGCGTTCTTTCAGAGATAGCCCGCCTCGCTTGGTCGCTTCGGTGGCAGACCACCGGAGATTTAGCGGTACGGACGCCGCGAGCCTCTCGGTGGCGGACCTGGCGGTGGGCGCAACCGTGTCGTGGGGGGCTCAGCGGGTGCCTGCGGTGGCCGTACGTAGGACCTCTGATCCGGCCGCCGTGGCGGAGCCGGTCTCGGTGGCAGTGCCCGGCGCGGCGGCCGCAACCGCATCGCCTGGGTCTCGTCGTCTGTCCAATCCCTTTGCACCAGAACGTTTTGTGTCACCCGGTCCAACGCTTGCCTGACTTCGTGACGATCGGGTCGGTCCTGCAGACCGGACGTCTGGGCCAGTCGCTGCGTCAGCCACTCCATCGTCTTTGCGCGTACCACCTCAATCTCGCGTGCACCGATCGGCGTCAGCCAGAAGTCGTCGCCATTACGCTCGGCGTAGCCCGTAGCCACAAGCCGATCGAACGCGGGCTGCAGAATCTCGCGCGGCACGCGGACATGTTCGGCGACATCACCCACCCGCGCCCGCCCGGCAGCTTGTCCAAAGCGATACACCTGCATCAGCGCCCACAACCGCGAGATGTCGAGCTTGCTTCCCGGGCGTTCGGCCAGCGCACGCAACTGCATCCCGGACCCCTGACGAATCAGCCTGCCGACCGCGTTCTCCAGGACCTGGTCCGGCGAGTCCGTCGTCGGCATCGCGAAACCCTCACCCAGGTCGATGGCGGTGCTAACGGCGTTGTCGCGCAACGGAACCTGCTTCAGCGTCAACGCCAAAATGAACCCGACCACCGCCACCGGCGTCGCATACAGGAAGACCTTGTCGAGCGCATCGGCGTACGCGGCCGCGATTGGCGCAGCCATCTCCGGCGCGAGCTTGTGCAGCGCGTCGGGAGACTGCGCGGCCTCGGGCGGCGCGCCGCTGCTCGCCAACGCGCCCGCGAGCCGACTGCCCAGGAAGTTGTTGAACAACGACCCGAACACCGCCGCACCGAACGAGCTGCCAATGGTGCGGAAGAACGTCACCCCAGACGTCGCCACGCCCAGATCGGCGAAGTCGACGGTGTTCTGCACGATCAGCACCAGCACCTGCATACTCATGCCGATCCCCGCGCCGAGCACCACCAGATACACCGACTGCACCACAGTCGACGTGTCCGGCCCCATCCGCGATAGCAGCACGAAACCGATTGCCATCACAGCGGTTCCGGCGACCGGGAAGATCTTGTACTTACCTGTGCGGCCGACGATCGTGCCGCTGCTCAGCGACATCGTCAGCATCCCGACCACCATCGGCAGCGTGTGCAGACCCGATGTCGTCGCCGAGACGCCGTCGACGAACTGCATGAACGTCGGTAGGAACGTCAACGCCCCGAGCATCGCGAAACCCACCACGAACGACAGCGCACAGCACACCGCGAAGACCGGCTCGCGGAACAGCCGCATTGGCAGAATCGGTTCCTTCGCACGCAATTCGACGAAGACGAACGCCACGAGCACCACCACCGACCCGACGAACAGCCCGATGATCGTCGGCGAACCCCAGGCGTACTCACCGCCGCCCCAACTCGTCGCCAACGTCAGGCCCGTCGCGCCCAAACCGACCAGCACGATGCCCGCATAGTCGACGACCGGACGCGCGACCCTGCCAAGGTTCGGAATGGCAACAATCGCAACGAGAATCACGATGATCGCGACGGGCACGTTGATCCAGAACGCCCAGCGCCAACTCAAGTGATCGGTGAAGAACCCGCCGAGCAGCGGGCCGATGACGGTGGTCACGCCGAACACCGCACCCAGCGCGCCTTGGTAGCGGCCGCGTTCGCGCAGCGGAATGACCTCGCCGATGACCGCGGTCGCGGTGACCATGATCGCGCCGCCACCGACTCCCTGCAGGGCACGCGCCGCGACCAGCATCTCCAGCGAGCCGGCCAGCCCGCACAACACCGATCCGAGTAGGAAGAACGACACCGCAGCCAGAAAGACGGTCTTGCGGCCGAGCAGATCGCCGAGCTTGCCGACGATCGCCGTCACGACCGTCGACGCCAGTAGATAGCTCGTCACCACCCACGCCTGGTGGCCCGCACCGCCGAGGTCGGCCACGACCGTCGGCAGCGCCGTCGCGACGATTGTCTGATCCAGCGCAGCCAGCAGCATGCCCAGCACCACGGCCGAGAAGATCAAGTTGCGCTTCGGCGCCGCCACCTCCGCGCTAGTGGGTGGTGGCCCGCCGGTCGTCGTCGCCGTCATAGCTTGGTGTGTCCTCGCTCGATGTCGAATGGCCGTCCGGTCCCATATAGCCACTCTTGGGACCGGTAACGCGTCTCGACGGTGAGATCATTAGGCTACCTAATTGCGTTACACGCGGTGGCGCGTTTTCAGCCCGGCAGCTCGTCGAGCCACTTCGACTGCCCGTCGACGGGCTGACCCTTGATCACCACGGTCGGGATACCGGGGTCGGGGAACTGGCGAAGGAGCGCGAGATTGTTTGCGGCGGCGGCACCAGGATCAAACCCGATCGGCAGGCCGACCCTGATGAGGTCCTGGGCCAGCTGGGGTGCGCCGACGTCGTTGGCCAGCCCGGCGAGCTGGTTGTTGTCCAGATCCGTCGGCCCGCCCTCTTTCGGTTGGTGCTCGGCCGAGAAGATCTGTCGGACGAAGCGCCACGCGATGTCGCTCGACCGCGCCTGATCGGCAACCACGAACGCCGCGTAGATCGCCCGGCTGTCGTAAGTGCCGCTGGCCGAGTACTTGTCGAGGTAGTCCACGAATCGCAGATTGACGTGCAGCGTGCCTGCCTCGATGCGTTGACCGATGGCCTCGCCCTGCGCGCGGACCATCTTCCCGCTGAACGGGCACATCGGGTCCACGTAGAGATCGACCTGTCCGAGGGCGTCCGGGTCGCCGAGGGAGATGACATCCCCCGCTGGCGCCGCAGCCGCCGCGTGCGCCTCTCCAGCGGCCGGGCCGCACATCAGCAGTGCCACGATCACGCCCAAGGCCGCCGCGAGGGCAAGCATGATCCGGTTCATCACATCCATCATGGCGTGCCGTCCTGTGGGAGGGCCCACGGGGGCGTCGGGACGCGCACACTGAAGCCCCGAGTTCAAGAATCCGCGTAACGTGATCGGCCCGGGTAGCGGAAGGAAGCGTTGTGGAAGCTGGTGACGCCAAGACTTCGCGCGCGTCCACCCCTCGACCCGTGACACATAAGGACGAAAACCGTCGGGATGCGATCTTGCGCACCGCCACGAAGCTGTTCTCTGAGCACCGTTTTCCGGAAGCGCGCGAGGGGTACAACGCCGTGGCTCAGTTGACTCGCTGACCTACTCAGGGCAACTGAACTTCATCTCGAATGGCCTCGTCACCGGTTTCGTGGAGTCCGCAGCAGCGTCCAAGTCATCCACCTGGCCGCGGATGGTGTAGTTGTTTCCGTTCTTCTGCGCCGTGGCTTCATCCAACTTGGAAACCAAGTAAAGGGTCGATTTCCCGCCCGCGATGGACTTGTCGATCGACACGACTAGCACCCGCGGCGCAGCGCCTGAGGTCACCTTGGCGCCGGTGGAGAGGTTGTCGTCGCCAATGTCGATGATCACCGACGGGCCCATGTACTTACACCTGACGCCCGTGATGTCATGCGCGCGGCCGTCGACCGTGACCTGTGCGCTGCCCCACGTCGGGGAACCTGGCGCTGCGCTACTGCTCGACGCCGAAGACGGCGAGCTCGATGCGGATTGCGGCGAGTTCGTTGCGGACTGCGACGAACACGCCGCCAGTGCCATCACCGCCGTCGCCATCACTGCCCGACATCCGTGCCGCATACCGTCGCTCCAACTTCGTCGTCACCGATCCGCTTCAGCCGACTCACAGTAATCCGCGAGCATCGCTCGACCCGCGCCCACTCCTATCCATACGCTTCATTCACCTCGTGTTTCACACTGGTCGCCATGCCTCCCAGAACGGGCCAACTCACCCCTCGACACGGCCTCGTGGCGCGCCAGGTCTGTCGGCCCGGTGCCCTATGTTGGGGCCTCCGAGTACTCAACTCGATAGAGGAATAGGTGGACGAGAACAGCGCGGTATCAGCGGTCGACCTGCTCGAGCTCAACCGCGACCTGCAAGGCTCGCGCGCCATTCGCCTGCTCGCCACGACCAACCTGAGCCTCTACGCCACGCTGATGGAGCGCCACCTCTCCGACGGCGCGGTGCCTGAGACTGAGCTCGTCGTCCGCCTCGAACGCGACCTGCACACGCTCGACGACGCCCAGTCCGGCCTCGCGCTGATCAAGTCCTGGGCCGCCCAGGGTTGGCTGCATCGCATCGTCGACGAACGCCACGACACCAACGTCTGCTATCTCACCCAGGACGCCCGCCGCGCCCTGGATTTCTTAAGAGGCATGCGCCGCCAGGACACCATCGCCACCGGCGGCTCCATCACCGGCATCGCCGCGCGCCTCAAGCAGGTCGCCGTCAAAGTCGATAACGACCCCGCCCGCATCCGCAAGCACATCGAAGCCGAAATCGCTTCTCTGCATGAGGAACTCGACGCTCTCGACGCCGGCCAACGCCCGGCACCCGATGTCACCGACTGCTACGACGAAGCCCGCGCCATCGCCCTGCAGATGGAACGCCTCATCACCGACATCGGCCAATACGGCACCATGATCGAACAAGCCACCGCCGCCCTCGACGAACCCATCGACACCAACACCGCCTACCGCGACCGCCAGCGCCAGATGTACACCGACTACCAAGCCGCCTGGGACTCGAAAGGCCGCGACTCGCATCGCGCCTTCCTGCGCATGATCAACGACCCCGACCAACGCGCCGAATTCGAAGCCGACGTCGCCGCCGTCGCCGACGCCCTGCCCGCGCTGGACCCGGCCCTGCGCAAGGTGATGGCCGGGTTCTTCGAACTCGTCGGCCACCAGATCGACGAAGTCGAACGCATCCAGCAGCGCTGCGCGCAGCGCGTCAAACGCTTCACCGCCTTCGGCACCATGGAACAGAGCCGCGGGGTGGCCCGCCAACTCAACGACGCCATCGCCGCCGCCCGCGCCCTGCTCAAGTCGAGCTTCACCGATTCCCGCCTCGACATCGACGTCCCGCTGGCCCGCCACAACATCAGCTCCGTTGGCGCCCTCGGCTTCCGCATCGGCGACCTGTCCAACCCCAAACCCGCCAAACCCGGCGACACCGACGTCGACCTCACCAGCTTCGCCGCCCTCACCACCCAGGTCGACGCCCCCGCCATGTCCGACATGCTCAACCACGCCATCACCGGCGGGCCCGTCACGCTGCCCGACGCCGTCGCCATGCTCGACACCGCCTACCTCGGCCACGTCATCGTGCTGTGGTCGTGGGCCCTCAAACAGCCCAACGCCGACACGGCCGAGTCGGCCACCGTGCGCTTCCGCTCACTCGACGGCCGCGACCGCGAAATCGCCGTGCCGCGTTTGAGTTTCACCGAACCCATCACCACCCTCGCCGGAGCCAGCACGTAACCCTCCAACAGATGAAGCCGACATCGACTTCTCCTCACTGCCTCAGGTCGACCAGACCGCCCGCGCACCCGTTCAAGGGCGACCGCGCTTCGACGGCGACGTCTGCGAACTCCCCGACCGAGCCTGCTGGGCCCTGCTCAGTACGCGGGCAGATCGCATTGCGCCCCGGCGTGGGTCCGCCGGTCGTCGTGACTATCCTTCGGGGCGTGCTTGATTCGCTGTGAGCCGCCGCTACGCGGCATCCTTTTCTCGAAGCGGTGCGCGACGGCGCCGTCACCGACGCCGCGTTTGACCGGTGGCTGGTGCAGGACGCGCTGTTCGTCAGCGACCTGCTGACCTTCCAGGCTCGGCTGCTGGCACGCGCCCCGCGAGCAGCTCAGGCGGTGCTCGCCGGCGGATGCGTGGCGCTGGTCGCGGAGCTGGACTGGTTCGAGGACCAGGCGACGCGGCGAGGGATGACCTTGGAGCAGCCACCGATGCCAGCGACGCTCGCCTACCGCGAACTTCTGGGGCGACTGGACGCCGCGCCGTATGAGGCGGCGTTGACAGCGCTGTGGGTGCTCGAACGCGTGTACCTGCTCGCATGGTCGTCCGCCGCATCGGACGCCTCACCGTTCGGTGAGTTCGTAGCGCACTGGTCCGCGCCTGCCTTCGCGGATTACGTCGACGCGCTCGGCGTCCTGGCCGTCCCGGACCGACACGACAAGCTAGTCGCCGACGTACTGACACACGAGGTGGCGTTCTGGGACATGGCGCTCGCATGAGGCGCGGCTCCTACCTGTGCTAACTCGCGCTATTCCGGTGTTCCCGAATCTGGTCGCCTTTATGCAGGCGAACGCCGTCCACCTCGGCGGCGGCGCGCACGCGTCTGCAGCGCCGTCCGGAGCCCCACGATCCGACCACCTGCTCGCACAACCCGAGCACCGCCGATCCCGGACCTCCGTTCCGACGCGGTCTCCGGCGCGTCGTCACACATGGCCCGCAACCAGCGGTCGGGAAACGCCAGCTTGTGAATCGTACACAGCGTCAGAAGATATTGGCGCACAAGCGAACCGCTGGTGTACGGCAGATCGTACTTGTCGCACAGCGCCCGAACCCGTACAGCAATCTCGGCATACCGGTTACTCGGCAGATCGCGAAACAGGTAGGGCTCGATCTGGTAACAAAGATTTCCCGTCGAAAACGTTGGGCTGTGACGTTGGCGGCTATCGTTCTGCGCCAACGAAACATGCTCAGCGCTGGGAACAGCACATAGTCCTTGACGGTTTGGCCACCGATCTGGTCCGGCCGTGTAGGCGAGTGTCTGGCTCTTGCGTGAACCCGAAATAGACGCGGACGACCGGTCGGGATTGATAGAAACGACGGCCGCGCGTCGGCGTACTGCCAATGTAGCCACCGCGACGCAACCTAAACCGTCTACGCAGAGGAAAACCCCCTGAGTGACACGGCAGGTCGAACCTGCCCCATCGACTCAGAGGGTTTGAGGAGTCGGCGAACTAGATGCCCGTTACTCCGACTGCTTGCAAGCCTCTGGGTCCCTGCGTGATCTCGAACTTGACTCGTTGGCTGTCTTCAAGCGAGCGATAGCCGCCCGATTGGATCTCCGAATGGTGAACGAACACATCCTCTGTGCCGCCATCGGGGGTGATAAAGCCGAAGCCCTTATCGCTGTTGAACCATTTCACGGTTCCCTCTGTCATTTACTTCTCTCTTCTTTCACACTGGATGCAATCGCGCACCCATGAATCGTTTCGGCTACTGAGCCGACGCGCGGCCGACGAGCAGGTTGTCAACCGTCGAGTCGTTTTTCGGAGCCGCGGCAGCCATCAGCGTGGCATGTGCCTTGTCCGGATCGGTGTCCGATGGCACGACCAGCAACACGATCCTCCCGCGGTTGAGCCCCAGAACTTCGACAGTGTTGGCCGGCTGAAGCCGGTATCCGTCGAGTCGCACCCGGCGCCCGCCGGTCGAGAACTTAGCCAACGGTGTCGACCACTCGTTGAGCTTGAAGATCACGCGACTGATCGGCCCGAGCCGAACGGACAGCACCGCCAGTAGATCTGGCAACTCCGCGGCGAGGTCGTCACTGTGCGGCCACCACGCCCCGTCGACATACCCGCTCTGAGGCGCCTTGGGCTTCAAGCGCAATCGCGGGGTCTGCTCTGGGGTGAAATCTCGTTGCCCGACTTTCGTGCGAGCTTCTACCTGCGTCATGTGACGCTCCTGCCTTGGCCGCGAATCGGCCAGATCCTTCGAATCGGCAATGACACGACCTTGAACGATCGTGTGACGAAGTACCGCCGATATACGTCTAGTCTACCCCGGCTGTCCAGCTCAACGTCGCGCGGCCTTCAACCCTTGGCGCACAAACTTTTTCAGCCTCGGCGCGTCCCGCTCGACGGTGTCAGCGTGGCGGTCAGGCCCACCAGCAGAAGATCGAGACCTCGGTCGAGTTCAGCGGCGCCGTCATAGTTGGCCAGCGCCGACGCCACCGCTCGCACCCGGGGGAACTCGGTCACGGTCAGTCGGTGCAGCCCCAATCGCAAGACGTCGTCGGTCTCCTCGGGTCGTTCGATGACTTCCTGCAACTCGGTGAGGATGTGGCCATGCAGGTACCCGAACAGCACCCGGTAGATGTGCAGGGCGTCCGCCCCGCTGAAGCCGGCGGAGGTCAGCAGCGTGAGCACGTCCTCCAGCGGCCGCAACATCCCCGGCGGCCGTCGGCCCAACGGTGTGGCAATAGGTCGAGTCACCAACAGCGGCACGACATTTGGGTGTGCGAGTGCGAGCTGTCGGAAATCATGCGCTACTGCACGCAGCTGGGCGGTCCAATCCTTGTCCGTGGTATCCACCCGCAGCTGACCGAAAACGATCTCGGCGACGCCGTCGAGCACTGCCGCCTTGTTCGGCACGTGCCGATAGATCACCGTGGGATCACGACCCACCTGCTCGCTGAGGCGGCGCATCGACAACCCGTCGACGCCGTCGCGGTCGACGATCTGCAAAGCCGACTGCAAGATCACTGACCTGCTCACCTGGCCGTCATTCTTCCCAGGCGGCGGGGTGTTCGGATCCGTCCCGTTGGCGCGAGGACCTGACGCCGACCGCGGTTTCGCCATCGCAGCAGCACTTCCCTTCCGGTTGAGTCAATCCAGTCCAGCGGGTGTCAACGGCGGCCGTCAACACTGTTGACATTACGCTGATGTAGGCGTGTACTGAAGACCCACCAGCAGATATGGGGCATCTAATGCCAGTCAACGAACCGCGGTCACCGCGATGACGTCCCTCGGCCTCCGGCTTCTGTCGGCGCTCCCGCGGCCCGCTGCCAGCCGCGCAGCCGACACCCGCCGCGCAGACGCCCGCATCCACCGCGAAGCAACGTTTCGCGACGAAGGTCGCGACACTCGACTCGAACACCAACAGCGCGCCGACAGCGCAGCGACACGATTCGCCCGGGCCAAGGACTGACCCGTGGGCACCAACACCACACTCCTGTTGATCGTCGTCGCCGTGGCAATACTTGTACTCACCAGCGTGCTCGCGGGCGTGGTGTACAAGACCCGCGGCCAGAAGGTGAAAGAGGCCGTCCGCGATCAGGTAGAGGACTATGCGAAAGCACAAGCGGCCCGAGTCGACATCGAAATCAACACAGCCCCGGCCACCGGGACCCGTGCGGACAAATCACCTCTGGCGGGACAATCGTGACACGCACGTTCGCTCCGTCCACTCAACGCCCGAACCGTCATGTGCCGCGATTCGACACTAGATGACAGGCCGTACCTGGTGTGCGGCGGTCTCCTGGCTGTTGCGGATCTGCGACCCCCAACGGTTCGCGACCGATCGTCGACACGGTCGACGCGGCACTGGCAGGTATGCGGGATCAGCGCTGACCGCTGTGCGTCAGTGAATGCGACGTACACGGTCGCGCAACGCGCTTCGCAGCCCTACGATCGGGCCGCCCAACCGGGCGATTGACATTGCGCGGCCACCGAATTTGCGTTCCGATGCAGTCTCTGGCGCGTCGTCGGACGTAGCCGTCAGGAATCCATCGGGGAGCGCCAGCTTGTTAATGGTTCGCAAGGACAAAAGATATTGGCGCGCAAGCGAACCCGACGTGTAGGGCAGATCGAATTTGTCGCAGAGCGCCCGAACGCGCACCGCGATCTCCGCGTAGCGGTTACTCGGCAGATCGGGAAACAAGTGATGCTCAATCTGATAGCACAAATTGCCGCTCGAAAACGCCAGCAATCGGCCCGCTTTGAAGTTCGCCGAACCGAGCATCTGCCGCAGATACCACCCGGCCCGAGTCTCATGCTCCAGCACGTCAGCGGTGAATTTCTCGGCGCCGTCGGGGAAGTGCCCACAGAAGATCACCACATACGCCCATAGGTTTCGCAGCAGGTTGGCCGTCACGTTCGCAGCCAACGTCCTGCGCCAGCGAGATCGGCTCAGCGCCGGAAAGACCACGTAGTCCTTGGCAGCTTGGCGGCCGATCTTTCCGATCAGCGCTCTTGTCTCGGTGCCCCGGTCGAGGGCTCTGGCCGCGCGATTTGCCTCCAGATCGATGTCGTGCAGCGCGATGCCCCACTCGAATGTGGCCGCCAGGAACAGATTCTGAAGCGGTTGCAGCAGATACTGTGGCTGCCACGGCTGATCGCGGGTCACCCGCATCACGCCGAAGCCGAGATCGTCGTCCATGCCAAGCACGTTGCTGAACACGTGGTGGCGGTAGTTGTGCGCATGCCTCCACTGCGAGGACAACCCGGCCATGTCCCACTCCCACGTGCTCGAGTGAATCTCCGGGTCGTTCATCCAATCCCATTGACCATGGGACACGTTATGGCTGATCTCCATGTTTTCGACGCTCTTCGCGTACGCCAGCGTCGCGGTCCCCAGCACCCACCCGGCGCGCGACCGGCTGCAGCCGATGATCAGGCGCCCTGCGACGTCGAGTACCCGTTGGATCTTGATCGTGCGCTGAATATAGGCCGCGTCGCTGGCCCCACGGGAGTCCTCGATGTCGCGGCGAATGGTGTCCAGTTCGAACCCGAGCGCCTCGATGTCCGCCTCATTGAGATGGGCGTATGCGGCGATATCCGTTATTGCCATGTGATTTCCTGGTCGAACGGCCCGGGTGGGCAATGGTCTGAGCTACTGAGTGAACCCGAGAGTGCGGACGACCGGCCAGAATCATTTGAAACGACAGAAGCGCGTCGGCGTACCTTGAGTCTACGCGTCACCGAGGCCACGCGCCGCCGTAATATGAGAGCGTCACGGCTGCTGACGAGAGTAAGGTCAGGGCATCGGGACCATCCAGGCCCGCGCAATCAAGGGGTCAGCGATGTCTGACAAATCTCCTCGACACACGATGACCAAGAAGTCCGGAAAATCCCTGAAGGAGAAGCGCGCCGCCAAGCGCGCCAAGGCCGCGAGCAAGGTCTCGTCCACCGAGGCTCTGCTCCATGGCAACAAGCGCTGACACACCGCAGCTTTCACTGGGAGTTCTAGCGCGCTCGCGCAAACCGAACGAGCGCAGATTGCCCATTCATCCGGCGCATTTGAGCAGGATCCACCCTGAGATACGGCAGCGGATCTACCTCGAGCACGGCTACGGTGCGGGGTTTGGGGCCACAGATGACGCGCTGGGCGAACTTGTCGGTGGAGTCAGAAGTCGGGACCAGCTCGTCGCCGAGTGCGACGTCATTCTACTGCCCAAAGTGCAAGCCGGAGACCTCACCGAACTAAATGCGGGACAGGTCATTTGGGGCTGGCCACATTGCGTGCAGGACACGACGCTGACACAGGCAGCCATCGACCGGCGGCTGACCTTGATCGCTTTCGAGGGGATGAACCACTGGCAGGCCGACGGCGGCTTCGGGCTGCACGTCTTTCACAAGAACAACGAGCTCGCCGGCTACTGCTCGGTGTTGCACGCCATGCAATTGGCCGGGATCACCGGCAGCTACGGACGGCGGCTGCGCGCCTCGGTCATTGGCTTCGGCGCCACCGCGCGTGGTGCCGTCACCGCGCTGAACGCCCACGGCGTTGACGATGTCCGCGTGTTGACCAACCGCGACGTCGCCGCCGTTGGGTCACCGATCCACTCCACCGAGATCATTCAAATGGGGCAGTACCCGGAGTCGCCCGAAGAGACCTGGGCGGATACGCCCGCCCACGGCGTCATGCCGGTAGCCCGTTTCCTCGCCGACAACGACATCGTTGTCAACTGCGTCCTACAGGATCCCGCCTCCCCACTGATCTTCTTGATAGAGAACGATCTTCGGCTTTTCACACCGGGCAGTCTGATCATTGACGTCTCCTGCGACGTGGGCATGGGTTTCAGCTGGGCGCACCCGACCTCGTTCACCGAGCCGGTCATCGAATTGGCCCACGGCTTGCTTTACTATGCCGTGGATCACAGTCCGTCGTACTTGTGGAACTCGGCGACCTGGGAGATCAGCGAGGCATTGTTGCCGCACATCGAAACGCTGCTTTCCGGGCCGGCGGCGTGGGATTCGACCCCGACGATCCGCCGGGCCATCGAGATCCGAGACGGTGTCGTCCTCAACTCCAGCATTTTGTCGTTTCAGCGCCGCGACGATGCCTACCCGCACCGCATTCGGACCGACAGCTACGCGCAATAGGCTGTCGGTCTCCTCACGCCGGGTGCCGGATGGTGGCGCGCCTGAGCCGGCGGTTGTTCATCGGTTCGCGCGCAGACTTTTGGTGCTCGAGCTGTCGGATCAGCTCGCGCTTGGCCTCGGCGAGCGCGTGGGCGATATCCGGGTTATCGGCCACGGCCACGAGCGGCGAGAGGCCGGGCGGCCGCATGCGCAATGTGATGCGCTGTTCTGCACCACCGCGGTCTTGCAGGCTGACATCGATATCGATGTCGCCGGGATCCCACTTGCCCAGATACGGTGCCAGCGTCGACAACGAATCCAACACGAACGGACGCTCTTTGGCTACGAAGCCCGCTCCCACCCGGATCGCGGTGTCGCGAAAGTCACTTCGCTGTTTGCTCTGCTGCTTGTTCATCGCGCCTCACTCTCGAATACCCGGCCGGGCAGAACGGGCCGCATTGGCCCAGAAAAGGACCTTCTTCCAAGTCTTTTCGCTACCGTCGACGTCGGCCCATTGCCCAGCCGCGTAGTTCTGCGATCGTTTGGCACCTCTACTGAAGATGTCGAGTGTGCCGTCGCTGCACTTGACGTACGCGTCTTCGGACCGCATGTACTTGACCGTCCCGCCGCCGGTGAGCGTCACGGTAACGGTCATCGTCAGCGCATCTTCTCGGGAATTGAGTTCAGCGCGTGCAGTACGTGCACGGCCAGTTCGTTAGCAGACTCGTCGTCAAGCTGGGAGTGAGCCCTAAGGGTGTCGCTGACCAGTTCAAGACGTTCGACGTAGGGGGTGCGTAAAGATGTGGGCGCAGCCATCAGATTTCCTCATCAGTCGAGCATGTTCGCCCGTAAGCCGGGCTGCCCGATACTTCCGACGGTACGCCCTTTTCCGCCAACGCGTTTGACTACGACGATGGAGTCAGCCGATCGACACCAGTTGGTCGATCGAATCCACGGGGAGCTCGCCATCGACGACCGCCATCACCCCCATTTTGTTGAGCGTGATCGCACCCTTGTGGTTGTCCAGGAACGCGGTGTCTGCGGCGTCGCGGCCTGTCGCGATACGCACCAGCGACTGTCGTGGTGCCAGCAGAGTCCCGTCGACCACTCGCCACTGCCCGTCGACGAACGCCTCAGCCACCGCATGGAAATCCATGGGCAACAATCCCGGTGCGTATACGGAGACGACCCGCGCCGGCACATTCACGGCACGCAACAACGCCACCACCAGATGCGCGTAATCCCTACACACCCCTGCACCGGCTAGAAGGGTGTCCACTGCGCCGTCGATCGGATCGCTGGACCCCGGCACGTAGTTCAGCCGGGTGCCCACCCAGGACGACACCTTTTCCAACAGGGTCGCCGAATCGGCGTAGTTTCCGAATTCCGTTGAGGCGAAGCCATAGAACTTGTCCGCTTCCGCGTAGCGACTCGGACGCAGGTACATCGACAGGTCATACTCGGTCACCGGCGCCGGGTCGGTGCGCCCGACGATCGTAGCGTTGTAATCCACCACGAGATTACCGACCGGAAGGTCTAGCTTGTGGATCCGGTTTCCGTGTGTGCCGCTGATCTCCAACGGCTGCACGCTCGCCCCGTCCAGAACGAAGCACAACTCCTCGGACACCGCAGCGTGAGGATGGGGTGCGACCGCGATCTGAAATTCCAGTGTCGTCGGCGCAGTGATCTCGACCTCGAGTTCGGCGGCGACCTCTCGTCTCATGTGACTCTCCCGCCAATCCCGGGCCAAGACTCGAACGCGGCGAGCAGTTCGGCCAACGGCACCGTCGCGACACCGATAGCGGCATCGCCGATTCCGTACGGCACCACCAACGTCCCCCCGTGCACCAGCGCTCCGCAGGAATACACGACATTGGGGACGTAGCCGTCCTGTTCATCGGCAGCGGGGCTGAGCAGCGGTTCGCGAAGGTGACCGACGATCCGCGTCGGGTCATCGAGATCGAGCAGGATCGCACCGATGCGGTAGGTGCGCATCGGACCGACGCCGTGGGTGAGCACCAGCCATCCGGCTTCGGTTTCGATGGGCGGGCCGCAGTTCCCCAGTTGCACTGCCTCCCACGCGCGCGTCGGCTGCTGGCAGGGGGTCGAGTCGGTCCACTCGAACGGGTGATCCGAAAACGCAATCGAATTCGATTCGCGATCCGATCTGGACATGGCCGCAAACTGACCGCCAATGCGGCGCGGAAACAGCGCGAGGCCCTTGTTGGCCGCGGCACGGCCCACCATCGGCGTCGAGGTGAACGCCCGGAAATCCTCGGTCGCCAGCAGTTGTTGGCTGATGTGGGATCCGCTGTAGGCGGTGTAGCTGGCATAGAACGTAACCGAGCCGTCGTCATCGACGAATCGAACGAACCGCGCATCCTCCATGCCCGCGGCCTCCGCGCTCATCGCCGGCCACAGCACGCGCTCGGACATCGAGACGCTGTCCCCGAATTGGACGCCGTAGATCCGTTCGGCGATGCTTCGGATCAGTGAAATCGTTTCGGCCGCATGGCCGCGTGTCCTTCGGTGAGTCTGGAGGTTGTCGAGTTGCTCGTCGAGGTCGGACCGGGTGAATTGGTCACCGAGCGCGTCGAGCACGAAGTCGGCGGACTCCCCCGCCCCGTGCAGCCGGCGCAGTTCGCTACGCATCACCGCACCGTCCAGCAGGGTCGGCACGACCGACCCGACTACGGCGTAGGGACCCGGATCCTCGAGCGTGATCCCTCCGCCGCCGTCGACGACGCCGGTCCGAAAGCCGATGGACGAAATGTGCCCCTCGCCGATGCCGCGCACACTCATCACGAATCTCAGGCTGCCCGGCGCTACGGCCGTTTGGTCTGGGTGAGTCACCATGCTGGGGTTGCACAATGCGGCACCCTCGATCGCGTACTCGTTGGTGAATACCGCCCCCAGCAACAACATTCGCACGTCGGACAGATAGCTGGCGGGATCGAGCCGATCGGCGATCTCACGGGCGTGCCGTCGGAAGGTGCCGACCAGATCGCGGTGCCGCGCGTCGAAGCGTGTGACGACATCATCCAACGACGCTCGTGCCTCGTCCTCGTCGAGGGCCAGGATACGCGCCAGCACTGCACCGGCGCGGGAATCCTGCTTCTCGAAACCTTCTTGTCCCGGCACGAACAGCTTCGTGATGACTCTGGACCGATCGGCCACCAGCCGCTGCGGGCTGCGGGTGACCAGGTCGGACCGCATGGAAGTCATTGCGGCACAGTCGATAACCTACGCGCGTGCTGCAGCGTCGAGATCACCGCCAGGGTCGACTCCGCGCCCTGATTGCTGTTGACGCCGTCGGCATGCAGTCCGTCGTAGCCGGCGCCCGTTGCCGGATCCCACATGGGTTGCCCAGCGTCGTTGTCGCCCATGAACCAGGCGGCTGCGGCGCGGATGGTGTCCGGCCAGAGCGCACCGGCGTCGACGACGGAAGAACGCGCGCACGCATCGGCCAGAGTGGCCACCTCGATCGGTTGCTGGTCGAAACCGGGTCGGGCGTCGTCGACTGCTCTGCCACCCACCGGGGTGACGGACAGATGTCCGTCCGATGTTTCGTGTTCCACCAGCCAGCCCAACAAGTCCAGACCCCGCTGAGTCAACGCGGGGTCGTCGAGGGTGACGCCGGCCGCGATCATCGCCTCAGGCAGAACGGCGTTGGCGTAGGCGAGGCGATCCTCGGGCCACGGCCACGCAGCGTCGGCGTTCGGCGCCGGCAGAACTGCCGCGCAGTCGGTGATGAGCTCGCGCGCCATGCGGTGGTCGGGTGTGACGGCAAGAAGCTCGGCAGCGCCAATTGCCGCGTAGGCCATGGCCCGCCGCGACGTCGACCGTGCCTGCGCGGCCCGCTCCAACTGAATGACGGCCAACCTGCCAACCAGGCTGACGTCACTGTGCACAGCGGCCGTTCCGAGCCCCCAGACGCATCTGCCCCAGTGATCCCCGGTTGACGGCTCGTCGATCCACCGTCCCGCTCTGTCCATCCGGTTGCGGCAGGCGCCGGTGAACGCCTGCGCGTCGTTCAAGAACCGCACCGCAACCCCGGCGAGGCCGTTGACGAGGCCATCGGCATCGGGTTGTCGGGTGGCGACCACAAGCACACGGGCCATGTCGTCGGTGCAGTAGCCGTGCTCGAGCCGAGGTTCGCTGAGACAGGCGTGCTCAAAGGTGCCGCGGTGGTCGGTCATCCGCAGCAAATGGTCGAAAACCGGGGCCGCGGTCATATCCCAGCCCGTCGCCGGCCGAGAGCTTCGTGCGCGAGCCCTTGATAGGCGCGCGCGACAACCGACCATGCCATCTCAGGTGCCAGTCGCCGGGCCTCGGCCGCCATCGCCCCGGCGAGGCGCGGTTGTGTCAGTACCCGGCGCAGGGCCGATACCAGGCCATCCGGGTCGTCATGCCCGACGACGATGCCTGCTCCGCTACCGAGCAACTCAACGGCGTGCGGGAATGCGGTTGCCACCACCGGCCTGCCGCTCGCGACGGCGTCGACCAGAACACCCGAGGTGACCTGATCGGTCGAGTCATAGGGCAGCACCACGACCGCCGCCGACTGAATCAGCGAGGTCAGCATCGCAACGCTGCGGTAACCACTGTCGAAGTGCACCGAATCGGCGACGCCGCGGCGGCGCGCCCGTTCCCTCAGTGCATCGCGGTAGGCCTCACCGTCTGCGGCAAGCACCTTGGGGTGCGTTCGACCGGCGATCAGGTACCGCGGTCGACCTGGCAGGCCGTCTAGCGACGCCATCGCGTCGATGACCCGCTCGACGCCTTTGCCAGGGCCCAGCAGGCCCAAGGTCAACAGCGTCGGCCGACCGCTTCGGACGCAGGCGAAGTTGGCTGGGATGGTTGCCCCGTGCGGGATGGTGGTGACCTTGCGGTAATCGACGTCGAAACCGGACCGGAGCCGCCTGCTGGCCGCTTCCGACATCACGATTGTCTGATCTGCCCGCGCGACCACTTCCTCCAGCACCGAACGCTGGTGTGGCGTCGGGTTTTCCAGAACGGTATGGGCGATCACGATCGACGGGACGCGCAGCCCGTCGATGACGTCGACGATTTCGTCTCCGTCGACACCTCCGTAGATGCCGTACTCGTGCTGGATCACCGCGACGTGACTCTGATTCAGCAACTCGACGCATTCGCCCACCGATGCCGGTGAACCGTTGACCATTTCCCCGACCACGCAGGTGCTCTCCGACGGCGTGCCGTCGGAGAGGCGCACGATGCTGACGCCGCTGCCGTTGGCGGTCAATCCCTTGGCCAGGGCCGCGGTGAATGTGGCCAGCCCACACGGCGTCGGAGGATACGTGCTGAGAATGCCGAACCGCGGCGCCGTGGAGAAGTGTTGGCGCACAGAGGGATACGCCAACGATGGAAGGGTGGACTGGGTGCTCACTGTGATCCCAACTGGAGGTTGCTACCTGCGTGTCCAGCGTGAGCGGATGCTCGGTGCGGTCAGCAGCGACAAAGGCGCGGCAGACTCATCCCGGACTAGCTGGGTTCCCAACTACTTGAACGATACACCTGCACCTTTCCGTGGAGCGTTTCCCGTCGATCCGGCAGCATGCTGGGGGCAGGGATCTCTGGCGCCGAACGCACCATGGGCCACAGCGCTCACACCGGCGGCCGGCGATGACGAAATCCCGGCCGACACGAACCTAACGCCGCCGACGATGTCGCGGCCGTCGCCTATGTTGGGTCCTCCGGATGACGCACTGAATAGGGGACGTAGGTGAACGACAACTCAGCAGCGGCTGACCTGCTCGAGCTGAATCGCGACCTGCAGGGCTCCCGCGCGATCCGCCTGCTCGCCACCACGAACCTCAGCCTCTACGCCACGCTCATGGAGCGTCACCTCAGCGACGGGCAGATTCCCGAGACCGAGCTCGTCGTCCGCCTCGAGCGCGACCTGCAGGACCTCGGCGACGCCCAGTCCGGCCTCGCGCTCATCAAGTCCTGGGCCGCCCAGGGCTGGCTGCACCGCATCGTCGACGAACGCCACGATCAAAATGTCTGCTACCTCACCCAAGACGCCCGCCGGGCACTCGACTTCCTGCGCGGCATGCGCCGCCAGGACACCATCGCCACCGGCGGCTCCATCACCGGCATCGCCGCGCGCCTCAAGCACGTCGCCGTCAAAGTCGACAACGACCCCGCCCGCATCCGCAAACACATCGAAGCCGAAATCGCCGCCCTCCACGAAGAACTCGACGCCCTCGACGCCGGCCAACGCCCGGCACCCGACGTCACCGACTGCTACGACGAAGCCCGCGCCATCGCCCTGCACATGGAACGCCTCATCACCGACATCGGCCAATACGGCACCATGATCGAACAAGCCACCGCCGCCCTCGACGAACCCATCGACACCAACACCGCCTACCGCGACCGCCAGCGCCAGATGTACACCGACTACCAAGCCGCCTGGAACTCGAAAGGCCGCAACTCCCACCGCGCCTTCCTGCGCATGATCAACGACCCCGACCAACGCGCCGAATTCGAAACCGACGTCGCCGCCGTCGCCCAAGCCCTACCCGGCCTCGACCCAGCCCTGCGCAAAGTCATGGCCGGCTTCTTCGAACTCGTCGGCCACCAGATCGACGAAGTCGAACGCATCCAGCAGCGCTGCGCCCAACGCGTCAAACGCTTCACCGCCTTCGGCACCATGGAACAAAGCCGCGGCGTGGCCCGCCAACTCAACGACGCCATCGCCGCCGCCCGCGCCCTGCTCAAGTCGAGCTTCACCGACTCCCGCCTCGACATCGACGTCCCCTTGGCCCGTCACAACATCAGTTCCATTGGCGCCCTCGGCTTCCGCATCGGCGACCTGTCCAACCCCAAACCCGCCAAACCCGGCAACACCGACGTCGACCTCACCAGCTTCGCCGCCCTCACCACCCAGGTCGACGCCCCCGCCATGTCCGACATGCTCAACCACACCATCACACGCGGCCCCGTCACGCTGCCCGACGCCGTCGCCATGCTCGACACCGCCTACCTCGGCCACGTCATCGTGCTCTGGTCCTGGGCGCTCAAACAGCCCAACGCCGACACGGCCGAGTCGGCCACCGTGCGCTTCCGCTCACTCGACGGCCGCGACCGCGAAATCGCCGTGCCCCGTTTGACATTCACCGAACCCATCACCACCCTCGCCGGAGCCAGCACGTAACCCTCCAACAGATGAAGAGGGACTATGCGAGCACGCCGGCAGCTGCAGCGTCCAGAGCCTATTGAGCCGCAATCTATTCCGAGACCGTCACACCTCCGTCGCAGGCGCTGAACCGCCGCGGCACGCCCGCAGGTATTCGGCGTAGTCCCAGGACGCCAAGAAGTCTTCGGCGGCGTGCACCCCGCGGTTGTACAGCGCGTCGCGCTCCTGCGCGCTGATGTCGAAATCCAGCGAGCCGACCGACTCGGCGGGAACGAAGATGGTGCGTCGAACCGTGCACGGGTCATCGACATAGGCCGCGTCCTGATCGCTGATCAGCGTTTCCAACGCCCCGAACGCCAGCGACAGCGGACCCCGGATCTGATGCGTCGGCGGCCTTCCCGGCGGCGCGGACAGTCGAATACCGAACGTCGGCCATCGCGGCGCGTTGCCGGTGTCGAACAACTGCACAGGAAAATTCGACAGCAGTCCCCCGTCCACCCACGTCGCACCGCTGACCCGCACCGGTTCGAACACGAACGGCACCGCCGACGAGGCGCGCACCGCCTTCGCCACCGAGAACTCATCGGGATCCACGCCGTAATTCGGCAGATCCCACGGAATGCGGACCAATCTGCGCCGCGACAGGTCGCTGGCGGTGACCACCAGCGACCACGCGTACTGCTGCGCCTGCTCGCCGGTGCGCAAGTCACCGAACGTGTGCACCCCGAGATCGCCGAGCAGCCCGGTCAGCAAGTTCTCCAGGTAGTCGCCCTTGTACAGCCCATCCCTCGCCACGAGCGACAGCGCCGGGCCCACGATCGGTATCCGCGCGAGCAGAGTCGGGTCGGCGAACTTCGAATAGTCGATACTCTGCGCCAGCTCGTCGAGTCGCGACAACGGTTCCCCAGCCGCCTGAAGCGCCGCCACCATGGAGGCGACAACCGCACCCGCACTGGATCCTGCGACCCGCGGAAACCCATATCCAGCGGCCACCAGCGCATGCACCGCCCCGACCAAGCCGATGCCTCGCACGCCGCCGCCCTCGCACACCAGATCTGCCTGCGCCGTCACTTTCATCCTTCAACCCTCTACCCAATGTCGTTACTCGACACGCGTTTTCAACAGAGCTGCCCGCAAATCATCCGGGTCCCGGGCAGCAATTCCCCGACGCTGGATGCGGAACCGTGATCTCGAAAGCCACCCGCGCCCAATTCGATTGTTTTATGGTTGACAATCTCACGGCCCGGACACGCTCCGAGCAGTCTGACCGCTCAGCCGAGAGGATGCAGTGACCGAACTCGCGCAAGCGCTTGTCGGCGGAATTCTCATCGGCGGTCTGTACGTCGCCATCAGCATCGGCTTTTCGTTGTCGTTCGGCGTCCTCGACGTCGTCGACCTCGCCGTCGGCATGTGGGTGGTCATCGGCGCGTTCGCCGCGGTCGTGGCCAGCGACAAGCTGGGCGTTGACGCGTTCCTGCTGCTCCCGGTCATCTTCATCGTGTTCGGGATCGTCGGCTGGCTCATCGCGCCGCTGATCTACCGGGTCCGCACCAGCAAGTACGCGCTGCCCGCGCTGATGGGCCTGGCCTTCACCTTCGGCCTGGCCACCCTGATCCGCGGCGGCCTGCTCACCGCGTTCGGCTACACGCCGCGCACCGTGCACACCGCATTCTTCCCCGGCAACGTCGAGCTATTCGGCATCACCGCACCCGCGATCCGGGTCGCCGGGTTCGCCTTCGCCGTCATTGCCACCGGCCTGTTTCTGGCGTTCCTGTTCTACACCCGCACCGGTCTCGCGATCCGCGCCACCGCGCAGAGCAAAGACAACGCCGGGCTGATGGGCATCGATGTCAAGCGGATCAGCAGCCTGGTGTACGCCCTCTACGTCGGCCTCACCGCGATGGCCGGCGCACTGCTCGGCGCCATCTACGCGATGACCCCAGAGGTCGGCCTGCGCTACACCCTCTTCGCGTTCTTCGTCGTGGTGCTGGCCGGGCTCGGCTCGGCGCTCGGCGTGATGGCCGCCGGCGTGTTCCTCGGCGTACTGCAGTCGTTGGTCACCACCTATGTGGGCGCCGACTACACCCTGCTGGTGGTCTTCGGCGTGCTGTTCGTCGCGCTACTGCTGTTCCCACAAGGCATCTCACGACGGGGGCTGGGATGAGCAAGCCCGCCTCCGGAGGCAATCCGTTCCTCAACCTCGGCGTGCTCGCCGTCGTCGTCGCGGTGATGGCTCTGCTTCCCATGATGACGTCGCCCTACTACGTCCGCATCGCCACCGGCGTCGCGCTGTGGGCCGGAATCGCCCTGTCCTGGAACGTGATCTGCGGGTACGCCGGCTACATCAGCTTCGGCCATGTCGCGTTCTTCGGCATCGGCGCCTACACCACGGCGATCCTGATGCAACCCGACTACGACTGGAACTTCTGGGCGACACTTCCGGTCGCCGCCGTCATCGCAGGCGCTGTCGCCGCGCTGGTCGGTTGGCCAACGCTTCGGCTGAAGGGCGCCTACTTCGCCATCGCGACGTGGGCGCTGGCCGAGGCGATCCGACAGCTCACCACCGTCGTCGACTTCACCGGCGGCTCCCGCGGACTGACCACGCCGATCCGCTCCAACGACAACTTCTTCTTCTACACGATGCTCGGCGCCGCAGCCGTCGCCTACGCCGTGTGCTACCTGCTGCTGGAACGGTCCCGGTTCGGCTTCCAGGTAAAGGCGGTGCGCGACAACGAGATCGCCGCCCGCGCGCAGGGCATCAACACCACGATGGTCAAGATCTTCGCGTTCGTACTGAGCGCCGTCATCCCCGCCGTGCTGGGCGGCATCAATGCCTACTGGATCACCTTCATCAACCCGGCCAGCGTGCTGAACACCCTGATCACCGACCAACTGGTCGTGATGGTGCTCGTCGGCGGCCTCGGCCACATCTGGGGGCCTGCGCTCGGCGCCACCGCCATGTTCCTGCTCGAGGAACAGATGCGCGTCAGCTACGGCTCGACGACCGCCTACATCATGATTGTCGGAGCGTTGGTGATGGCGGTCGTGCTGTTCCTGCCCGACGGGCTGGTCAGCCTTGCGCGGCGCGCCCGACGAATGCGCCTGGTACGTCAACTGCTTGGCCGTGCCCGCGACGACCTCGCGCCCCGCCAGAAAGCCCCGCAGGAGACCAGCCCATGACGGTGCTGGCGGTGCAGAACCTGTCGCGCTCGTTCGGCGGCATCCACGCCGTCGACGGTGTCTCGTTCGATGTCGAGCAGTCCGAGATCGTCGGCGTCATCGGCCCCAACGGCAGCGGCAAGAGCACGCTGTTCAATCTGCTCACCGGCGCGCTGAAACCTGACGCCGGCCGCATCACGCTGTTCGGCCGCGACGTCACCCGGCTCGCCCCCTACAAGATCGCCCGCACCGGCCTTGGCCGCACCTTCCAGATTCCCGCCCTGTTCGTCAATATGACTGTGCGGGAGAACCTTTGGACCGCCGCCGTGCAGTTCGACTGGACCAACGCCCGCGACGACGCCGACGCGGTCTTGGAGCAACTGGAACTCACCCACGTCGCCGACGACCTCGCGCGAAGCCTGTCCGGCGGCCAGCAGCGGCTACTCGAGATGGGCCGGGTGCTGATGCAGAAGCCGAAGGTCGCGCTGCTCGACGAGGTCGCCGCCGGCGTGCATCCGCGCCTGCGTCAGATCATGCTGGGCGCCATCCGCACCCTGCGCGATGCGGGCACCACGTTCCTGGTGATCGAGCACGACATGGAGCTCGCGCAGGACATCTGCGACCGGATCATCGTGATGGACGCCGGAAAGATCGTGGCGCAGGGCAGCTTTGACGAGATCTCGCACGACCCGCATGTGATGGAGGCCTATCTGGGGGTGTCCGCGGATGAGTGACCGCCCGGACAGCGTCGTGACCGTCGAGGACCTCGACGCCGGATATGACGGTGTGCAGGTGCTGCACCAGGTGTCGATGACGGCCCGCACCGGCGAGGTCACCTGTATTTTCGGGCCGAACGGCTGCGGGAAGAGCACCCTGCTCAAGGCGATGGTGGGCGTGATCGACCCGTGGGCGGGCCGGGTCACGCTGGACGGCGACGACCTCACCCATCTGCCGTCGCACCGCACGCTGGGCCGCGGGCTGGCGATGATGCCGCAGGGCGGCGGCGTGTTCCCGCGACTCTCGGTGCGTGACAACCTGCGCATCGGCGGCTACACGATCCGCGACCGCAAGCAACTGGATCGGCGCATCGATGAGCTGCTGGAAGCGTTTCCGCGCCTGCGCGAGCGCAATGACGTGCAGGCCGGCCAGCTGTCCGGCGGTGAGCAGATGATCCTGTCGATTGCCCGTGCGCTGGTGCTGAATCCGCGGTTTCTGCTGTTCGATGAGCCGTCGGCCGGGCTGTCGCCCAAGCTCGTCGGCGACGTCCTGGTCCGTGCGGCCGAACTGGCCCGCCGCGGGGTGGGCGTGATCATGATCGAGCAGAACATCCGCGAGGCGTTGCGGGTGGCCGACCGGTTGTACGTCCTGGTGGGCGGGCAGAACCGGTTCGACGGCACGCCCGCCGACGTGGAAGACGACCGCGAGCTGATGCATCTCTATCTCGGAGGTCGGGCAACCGGAAAGGAATGATTATGTCCCACAACATCAATCGTCGACGCTTTCTGACCCGAGCCGGGCTGGTGGCGGGCGGCGTGGTGGCAGGCCCGAGCCTGCTCGCCGCGTGCGGTGGCGAGCAGCAGGGCGGAGGCGGCGGGGCGACCGACAAGTTCAAGGTCGGCGCCGTGCTCGAACTGTCCGGTGAGTCGGCGACCGGTGGGCAGATCGCCCAGCGCGGATACCAGATGTGGGCCGACGCGGTGAACAAGGCCGGTGGACTGGCGATCGGCGACAAGAAGTACCAAGTCGACCTGGTAGTGCAGGACTGCAAGAGCGATCCCGCCACCGGCGCCGACGCGGCGTCGCGGCTGGCCACGCAGGAGGGTGTGAACGCCATGTTCGGCGCGTACACCAGTGGTGTGCAGCTGGCCATGGACCCGATCTGCGCGAAGTACCGGGTGCCGTGCATCGCTGGGTCGGCGGAGTCGCCCGGGGTTTGGAAAAAGCAGCCGGCGTTCACCTTTGGCGTCATTCCCGCGGTCGACACCACCGCGGCCCGCTCGATCCAGTCGATTGTGGACACCGCGAATCCCAAGCCGGTCTCGGCGGCCGTGGTCGGCGCCAACGAACCGTTCTCCGACGACACCGCGCAGGGCTTCCGGTCGGGCGCCGAGGCGGCCAAGCTCAACGTGCTGCACTTCTCGCTGTTCCCGCCCAACGCCGACCTGGCCCCGGTCGCCCAAGTGGTGGCGGCGCAGAAACCCGACATCGTGGCGGTCGGCGGGCACGACGTCCTGCTGGTCGACTTCGTGAAGGCGATGGCCGCGACCGGCTACACCCCGAAGGCGATCATCGAGCACTACGGAATCACCGACGCCTCGTTCGCGAAAGCGCTTGGCAGGCAAGCCGACGGGGTGATGGGAATCTCGGTCTGGTTGCCGTCCGCGAAGTTCAAGGACGACCTGTTCGGCTCGGCGGGCGACTACGCGAAGGCGTTCGAGGCGCAGCACGGGTCACCCCCGGATTACACCGCCGCCGGGTGCAGTGCCGCGGGGCTGGTGCTGCAGGCCGCGGTAGAGAAGTTGGGTCAGCCGCCGTCGCTGTCCGAGGATGCGCGGGGCAAGCTGAACGACCTGATCGCCGGGACGGACATTCAAACCTTCTACGGGCCAATCAAATTCGCCACCGAGGGTGACCACTTCCACAACAACACCGCGCTGAACCCGATGCTGGTGCAGATCCAGGGCGGACAGGTCAAGGCGATTGCGCCGCCCGAGTCGGCGGAGGCGAAGATCATCTATCCGCTGGCGCCGCTGGGGTAAGTGCTTGGGTGCCCAGCTTGGAGCGACAGTGTCGCTGCCGGCGACTCTGTCGCTCAGACTTGGGCACTTCGCATATTGACTCAGGGCTGGAACCGCAGGATCCGGTCATCGCCGTCGCGAGCGCTTCCACGACCGTCGCGGTTGCTGGTGGTGAACCACAGCGCGCCGTCCGGTGCGGCGACGACAGTGCGCAGTCGCCCGTACTGTCCGACGAACAACGGTGTCGGATCGGCCACCGAGCCGTCGGCACCCACCGGTACCCGGTACAACCGCTGACCACGCAGACACGCCACCCACAGGGAACCACCGAAGTAGGCAAGTCCCGACGGTGACGCCTCGCCGGTGCCCCACTCGATCGCCGGGTCGATCAGCCCCGGGGTGTCCGCGCGGCCTTCGGCCATCGGCCATCCATAATTGCCGCCGCGCTGGATCAAGTTGAGTTCGTCCACCCGGTCCGCACCATACTCCGTCACCCACAGGCGCCCGGCCGAATCCCACGCCAGCCCTTGGATATTGCGGTGCCCGAACGACCACACCGGCGAGGCGGGGTCCGGATTGTCGGGTGGGATCGAGCCGTCGGGGTTGATCCGAAGAATCTTGCCGCCCAGCGATGAACGGTCCTGGGCGATGCCGGGATCGCCGCTTTCGCCGGTCGTCACGTACAGCTTGCCGTCCGGGCCGAACGCGATGCGCCCGCCGTCATGGACCGAACTCGCCGGGATGCCGGTCAGGATCGGCGACGGCTCGCTCAGGGCGCCCCCGTCGAAACGCATCGCCACGACGCGGTTGTCCTGCCCGGTGGTGAGGTAGGCGAACACCGTTTGACCCGCTGTGGCCAAGCCGAGCAGGCCACCTTCGCCGCGGGCCGCGACGCCCGGCACCGCCCCGACGGTCGTGACGGCACCAGGTCGCGTCATGCGCTGAATCGCGCCGCTGTCGCGTTCGGCGATCAGTGTGCTGCCGTCGGGCAGGAACGCGATTCCCCAAGGCACATCGAGGTTGGTCGCGATGTCCTCGGGTCCGCCGCTGGACGGCTGACCGATGGATTCGGGCCCGTTTGCGCACGCGACGACCAAGAGAACCGCCGAGGCAAGCGCGATCGCCACTCGCTTCATAGGACTTAGGGTGCCATCCACCCAGCACGATTACCCGAGATTGGCGGATGCATTTCATGCAAGGGCAGGCTGTGCGAAACCACCTCGTACAGAGTTGTTTTCAGGCCGTTTCACGACCGCATGTGGCGAATCCCCCACGGCGGCCGTAGGACAGGGGGATCGTTGGACCATGCGGTCAACCATGATTGTCGACGCCTTCTGGGATGAGGTCTGGAACGCGCACGACCCCGATGCCGTCGACAAGTTCGTCGCCGATGACGTCGTCATCGAGGCAGGCGGCCAGGAAATCGCTGGCAAGGACAACACCAAGAACTGGGTCAAGCAGTTCCTCGACCACGTCGACGACCTGCACGTCGAGACCATCGAGACCTTTCAAGACGAGGACGGCACCCGCGTCACTTCCCGATGGGTCCTGACCGGGAGCAACAACGGCATCCTCGGCACCGAACCCAACGGCAAGCCGATCGCGCTCACCGGCACCGCCGTCTGGACCGTAGACGGCGGAAAGCTGCAGCGCGGCTGGGTCGAGCAGGCGTCGTTCGAGCTGTACCACTACCTCCTCGCGAAGTAGCGGCCAGCACAGGGTCATGTCCCGCGATCGATGGAGTCGAAGACAACCAGCGACTGCTCGAACGGTTCGGACGTGACACCCAAATAGTTGCCGAACGGATGATCGAGCCAGAACACCACGAACAGCAGCAGGCCGAGCAGCACGGCGACTGCGCTCAGCAGCCCGACGTGCGCCCGTGTACTGCCCAGCCGCATGAAGCCGCCGAGCCCCAGCAGCACGACACCGCCGAAGAGCAGTCCCGTCCACAGCAAGCCCGGTATCCGCGGCTTGGCGTCGAGGATTCGCTGATTGCGCTGCGATGCCAACGTGCCCAACTGGTCTAAGAACTTCTGACTGATCGGGCTCGTCGAGACACTGGACTTCTCGCTGCCGAGCAGTCGGTACATGTCGTTGAGTGCGTCTCGCGCGCCTTCGGTTCCGGTGCGGGCGCGTATCGCGCTCTGCCATTCCGGGCCCGCGACCGCGTCGGTGTACTTGCGCAGCAGCAACCGCATGTCGTTCTGTTCCGGCACCGGCATGCCGACGGTCTGCCGGTACATCGTGATCAACGTCGACGCCTCGTTGGACACATTGGCCTCCGCGGAGGAGAACTGCTCCCACGCGACCACGATGACGAATCCCAGCAGCGCGCCATACACCAGGCCGACGCAGGTCAGAAACGGCGACAACGCTCCGTTGTGCCCTTCACTCACCGGGTCGGGCAGCGTGCAATGCGCCAGCCATATGGCGCCGACCGCGATCACTACCGCCGCGACAAGGGACAGGGCCAGAAGCACCCAGAGACCCGCTATCCCAAAGTCGCCCACGTCTTATCCTCCCTACGTCGAAACCTCCGGCCGGATACCCGCCAGTACACGCCCATAGTCGCCCCGAGGCTGCCGAATCGGCCGTCCGCTCAGCTGGGCGGTGGTAGGGAAGATGGGTGGATCTTGCGAGTTGGAGCGTGGGCCTTGCGCTGATCGTCCTGACCATCGCGATCCACACCACCGCCGTGGTGGTGATGGCCTTCGGTCTGGAAACCAGAATTCGGCGCCGTGTCGACAAGCACACGGCCGGGCGGCTGCGGGCGGTCCCGACCATGATCGGCCACATCGGCGCCGTCGCGCTGATCTTGGCCGCCCTGCACGGGCTGGAGGGCTTCCTGTGGGCACTGGCATATTGGGGCGTCGGGGCCCTCGACTCGGTGAGGGACGCCTCCGTGTACGCGTTGGCCACCATGACCACGTTCGATGTACCGGGATTGACGGTGCCCGCCCGGTTTCAGATGTTGAGCGCGCTTCAAGCGGTGAACGGTGTATTGCTGTTCGGCATCAGCACGGCGTTCCTCTTCGCTGCGATACAGGTCCAATGGCGGCTGTTCTCCCACCGACATGAAACGGTGGACGACCGCACCCAGACCAATTGAGCCGTCGGCTGTCGTCACCGTGCTCTCTTCGAGTAGATCACCCGCGTCCGGAAGACGATGTCCTGCAACGACCTTCGCTGACGGTCGACCGCGACCCACAGCAGGCCGATCGGGAGGAGCACACAGCAGATCGCGCGAAGTACAGCAACGAACAGGTTCAGTCGCGGCGACCGCAACCCGGCCACCCGCAGGCCCATCGTCACTGCGCCCGCGGTCGATCCGGAGACCGTCCAGCATCCCGTCAGATACAACACCGCGACGGCAAATGTCACCACCGTCGAGAACACGGCGTTCAGCGACGGCAGGCTGAACGCCGTCGGCGAGTAGACCAGCCTCAGTAGAACCAGGCCTGCGTACATCGCGCCCATGATGAGGAGCACCACCACCAGGTCAATGACCGCCGCCAATCCCCGGGTGATGATCCCGGCCGCCCGACCATCGTCGGGTTCCGATGAGGTCACCGGTTGTCCCGGTCACGCCCCAGCATGCGATTGACGATTCCCGCCACGGCGTCGTCGGCGCTCCCTGCGTGCGCACGTCGGTCATCACCTCGGCGGTCATCGAATTGGTCGATTCGCGGATGATCGCCGACAGATCTACGCCCTCAATCACCTTGTCGGCCAGGGCAATCAGATCAATCCGGTTGATCACCGCGTCGACGTCGAGATCGGCGGCCAGCACGTCGATGTCCACTCGCTCGCGCACGACGGCGTTCAGATCCATCTCGTCGAGAACCAGGTCCACCAGACTGACCGCGACCGCGGCCACCAGCGCCTTGAATTGGTCGGCGGTCTGGGTCACCCACTGGTCGCCCCGCTCGGACAGGCCGCCGACGCCGCGCCGCATCAACGGCCCGAACACCGGCACCTTCTCCGCCACTCGATAAGCGGCCTCCGCGGCCCCGACCGCCATCGCCGCCGCACCGACGGCGGCGGATACCACCGGGTGTTTTAGCAGGTCGACGTCGGTGCCCATCACCGCATGGTAGTTCTCGCGGTACACAAATCTGGCGCAACGACACTCACCGGAGAAACCTCATCCAGCAACACCACCCGTCCCAGGTTTCACAGCGGCACCAGCCCGTTGCCGTGTTGGCGCAATGCCTTGGGAGCGCGGACTTTCCGCTGACGTCGGCAAACCGGCGATGCCTGTGATTTCTCCGTCGACACGGCGCCGCCGCGTGCCGAGCATGTCCGGACCGTGGCCTATGTTGGGGCGTCCGATCAAATTCAGAGTGAGGAATGCAGGTGACCACCGCCGACCAAGAGGCCGACTTCGCTGCTTTTTCCGAACTCCCGCAGGTCGACCAGTCCACCCGCCCTCCGGTTCAGCGGCGGCCGCGCTTCGACGGCGACGTCTCCGAACTGCCCGACCGGGCCTGCTGGGCCCTGCAGCACCTGCTCACCCGCCGCTACATCAGCGCCGAAGCCGACGCCGACGTCTACAGCTGGGTCCTCGAATACCGCAAGGCACTGTCCGTCCGGCTGTCGGAACTCGACCTGCTGCTGCGCATCGTGGACGGCACCGACGTCGCGTTCGTCGAGCAAGCCCGCTACGAATCCGCAAGGGGCATCAAGCTTCTACGCCGCGAACCGCTCGGCACCTACGACTCGATCCTTGCTCTGCACCTCGCGCAGATGATGCGCGCCTCCGGCGGTCAGACCGTGCTGATCAGCCGCGAAGAGATGCACGGCCTGTTCTCCGGCGTGCTCAACGACACCGACCGCGACGCCGTCACGTTCGCCGCGCGCATCGACGGCGCCATAGCCCGACTGACCGGCCTGGAGATCCTCCGCAAGACCCGCGACGACGAGGACAGCTACACCATTTCCCCGGTCATCACCGCGATCATGACCGCCTCGGTCATCACCGAGTTGCAGCAGCAGTTCGAACAACTGCTCAACGGCGGAGCGCGGGCAGAAGACGAAGACTCCGCGGAGGACTGAGCCGCCCCGACCACCTGGCAGCTGACTGACGAAAAGCTGTGAAAGAGGCCTGTTTCCCGCTCTTCAAAATCCAGTACCGCCGGTACGCATAACCGTCATTCAACTCGGGTAGCCGACGGACAGACAGCCGTCATATCCGGGGAGAGTTCATGCCAGAAGTCCAGCTGCATCACGACGGACATCCCATGTACCGCCGCATGGTCCGCTTCGACTGGTCGGAGACACCGCTGCACTGGGTGCCCGACGACCCGTTCACCACCCACATGATCAACGTTTTGCACCTCTTACTACCGGAGGGCGAACGCCACTTCATCAAAGCCGTTCTAGAAGCGTCGTCACTGGTCGACGACCCCGAGCTGGAGGCGGCCATCAAACCGTTCATCCAGCAGGAGTCCTGGCACGCCTGGGCACACCAAGTAGTGCTGGACCATCTCGCCGACCAGGGCATCGACACCAAGCCCTACACCGACCGCCTCGGACGCCACCTGTCGGTCATGCTCGGCGACCCGCCGAAGTTCTTCCCGCCACCGCTACGACGGTGGTGGCTCTATCGCCGGCTGGCCGACGTGGCCGCCCTCGAGCACTTCACCGCGATGCTGGGCCAGTGGGTTTTGAGGAACCGCACTCTCGAGGAAGTCGGTGCCGATCCGATGATGCTCGACCTGTTGCGTTGGCACGGCGCTGAGGAAGTCGAGCACCGCTCGCTGGTCTACGACGTCTACCAGCACGTCAGCGGCAACTACGTCATCCGAGCCTTCTCGATGCTGATGACAACACCACTGTTCGTCGGCTGGTGGATCGCCGGAGCGCGCTACCTGATGGCCGCCGACACAACCATCGACCAGAAATGGCGCTGGCGTGACTGGACGCGGTCCGCACGCAAGGGTCTGCTACCCGGACCGTGGAGCTTGCTGTTGGCCGCGCCGCTGCGTTACCTGCGGCCCAGCCATCATCCCAACCAGGAAGCCGACACCCAGATGGCCATCGACTACCTCGAGTACTCGCCGGCCGCTAAGGCGGCGCGCGAACGCGCAGGCGCTCGACAACGACCGCAAGGCGCCGAGATGACCAGCGGCCAGCAGATCGCCGACACGGAAGGGGCTGCAGCCCAATGAAAGTAGCAGTCGACCTTGACACCTGCGACGGAAACGGCGTCTGCATGAGCATCTGCCACGAAGTGTTCGACGTCCGGGAAGACGGCCTGCACGTGCTTGACGACCATCCGAGCGACGACCTGCGTCAACAGATCAAGGGTGCGCAAGTGTCGTGTCCCACGCAGGCCATCACGGTGGAGGACTAGCTGCATGCCTACCGACCTTCGCGACGTCGTTGTCGTCGGGGCGGGGATCGCGGGGATGCGCGCCGCGGAAACGCTCCGAAAGGAGGGCTATGACGGCGCTCTGACGATTGTCGGCGACGAATGGCACGCCCCGTACCACCGTCCACCGCTGTCGAAGAAGCTGCTCAGCGGCCAGATCCAGCGCGCCGGAATCGACTTGGCTCCGCAGTTCGATCTTGACGCTCGCGTCCTGCGCGGTGCGTCGGCACGCAGCCTGGATCCGTCGTCGCACACGGTCGACTTCGACGACGACGGCACGCCACTGTCGCTGCATTACGATGGCCTCGTCATCGCCACCGGCGCCACCCCGCGCTCGTGGCCGGGCGAGGTGCCCGACGGGGTCATGCTGTTGCGCACGGTCGACGACTGCCTCGCGATCCGCGAACGACTTGCCGACCGTCCCCGCGTGGTGGTGGTCGGCGGCGGGTTCATCGGCGCCGAGGTCGCGGCGACATGCCGGATGCTCGCGCTCGACGTCACTCTGATCGAACGCAGCGACGGCCTTCTCCTGTCGGCGCTAGGCGCCGAAATGGCCTCATGCTGGGCGCAATTGAACAAGCAGCACGGCGTCGATGTCAGGATTAGCGTGAACGTCGAGGCCTTCATAGGTAATGGACGCGTCGAAGGCGTGCGGCTCAGCGACGGCTCACAGCTTGCGGCCGATTTAGTCATCGTCGGCCTGGGCGTCACCCCTGCGACCGAGTGGCTCGACGGCTCCGGACTGCGGATCGACGACGGCGTCGTGTGCGACGCGACTGGAGCCGTCGAGGGCGGCAGCGGCATCGTCGCCGCCGGTGACGTCGCGCGCTGGTGGCATCCGCGCTATGAGCGGTATCTACGCATCGAGCACTGGGACCACGCCGGTCGCCAGGGCGAGGCCGCCGCGCGGACGTTGCTGGCCGGGCCGGGGAACGCCGACACCTACGACGAATTGCCGTACTTCTGGTCCGACCAGTACGACGTCAAGCTCCAGATGCTCGGTGTGACAACCGACTACGATGCCTTCACCGTAGTCGAGGGGCGCCCGGACGAGTGGGAGTTCACTGCAGCCTACGGCCGTGATGGTCGCACCATCGCGGTGTTGTCCACGATTCCCGGCCGCGTGCTTGCCTACCGTGACGCGATCAGTGCCGGTGCGGAGTTCCCTCCTCGGTCAACGGCCGCTTAGAGCACTCAACGGTGTATCGCTACGCGCGCTGCTCCCACCGCGTAGCCGCCGAGGTACAGCACCGTGAACACGCCCAGCGTGATGATCGACACGATGATGAACTGCGGAAGTTGCCGTCGCGCAACCGAACGTGAAGGCCGCATCCTTGGGGCCAGCTCCGGCATCCACTGTGGAGAACGCGACGACCTTGTCGCCGAATCTCAGATACGGGCTGGTGAAGTACGCCGTCATCAGCATCAGCACGGCGACCAACGGCGACAACAGGATCCCGGATTCCCAGTCCGGCGCGAACGCTATGAAGAACGCGGACACCGTCTCGATGAGAATGCCCGCCCATCCGCCGTCCCACCGTGGGGTTCTTATGAGGAGCAAACGTCGGCAGGAGCACGCCGACGAACGTTGTCACTACGAATGGAGCGTTGATCGTGTCAGCCGCTTTCCGCGAGCGTTGCGGTCCCAGCATCATAAGTCACTTCGTTCGCACTGGCACCATGCGCTTGGCGGGGCGCTTTATGCTCGGCGGACGTGCGCATCCCGCTGACGTCGGCAAACGGGACGGTGACCGATTTCTCGGCCGACACGACCCGGTCCGACGCGGACCATGTCGGCCCGGTCGCCTATGTTGAGGCGTCCGACAAATGACAGATCGAGGAACGCTAGGTGGATGACAGCACGGAGGATGCAGGTCGATGACTGAGCAGTTCCATTTGTCCCGGCTGCAGGTCATCAACTGGGGAGTCTTCGACGGCTACCACTCCATCCCGTTCAGCCCGGGCGGCGCCCTGATCGCCGGCGCCTCCGGCAGCGGCAAATCCTCACTGCTGGACGCGATTTCGCTCGGCTTCCTTCCGTTCAACCGTCGTAACTTCAACGCCTCCGGCGACAACACCGCCGCCGGTTCCAGCGCAGGCCGCCGCACCGTCGACAAATACGTCCGCGGCGCATGGGGCCAGCGCAGCGACGGCAACACCAGCCGGGTCATGTACCTGCGCGGCGACGGCACCGCCTGGTCGGCCGTCGCCGTCACCTACACCAGCGACACCGGGCGCACCGTCACCGGCCTGGTACTCAAGTGGCTTACGGGTGAGTCCCGCAACGACTCGTCCAGCCGGTTCGTGCTCGGCGACGGCGACCTCCACATCGAGGACGTCTGCAACCGCTGGGCCGCCGGCCGCTTCGACGCCGGAGTGTTCAAAGAGGACTGGCGGTTCTCCACCAAGGTGGAATCGCAGTACCTCGCGCAGCTGTACGCCACCATCGGCATCCGCGCCTCCGACGCCGCCCAGCAGCTGCTCGGCAAGGCCAAGTCGCTGAAAAGCGTTGGTGGACTGGAACAGTTCGTCCGTGAGTTCATGCTCGACGAACCCGACAGCGTGGCCCGGCTGCCCGAGGCGCTCAAGCAGATCGACCCGCTGGTCGAGGCCCGCGAACTGCTCGCCGTCGCGCAGAAGAAGCGCAAGATTCTCGGCGACATCGAGACCATTCAGCAGCGTTACGCCTCCGAGTCTTCGGACCTCGGCATCATCGACCTCGTCGACTCCCCGATGGTGCGCGCCTACACCGACCACCTCCGGCTCGCGCAGTGCCCTACGCAGATCGCCACACTGGACGGCACCATCGACCAGCTCGAGAACGAGTATGAAGACGTCACTCGCAGCTTGAATCTGGCCAAGGCGGAAGCGGATTCGCTCAACGCGCAGATCAGCGGTTCAAGTGCGAACATTGCCCCGTTGCAGTCGCAGGTAACCGCGGCCGAAGCCGAGGCGGAGCAGGTCGAGCGCCGCCGCGCCGCCTACGAAGACATGCTCACCGCGCAAGACATCGAGATTCCCGACACCGCCGACGAGTTCTGGAACCTGCGTGAGGAACTGCTCGCGCAGGCCACCGAGATGCTCGCCAAGGTCGAACGCAACCGCGAGGCGTCCACCGACGCCGAGTACGCCCAGAAGTCCGCCCGAATCGCCCGCGACTCCGCCGCCAAAGAACTCAAGCGCGTCGAACATGTCGGCTCGGCGCTGCCGGAGTTCGCGCTCGCGATGCGCGATCACATCTGCGCCGCCGTCGGCGCCGACGCCACCGAGCTGCCCTACATCGCCGAACTGCTCGACCTGAAGCCCGACCAGACGCGCTGGCGCCTCGCGGTCGAGAAGGTGCTGCGCGGCGCAGGCCTGCGGCTGCTGGTGCCCGACCAGCACTGGGAAAAGGTGCTGCGGTTCGTCAACGAGACCGATATGCGCGGCCGGCTGCAGCTGCACCACGTGCGGGCGAAGTTCCTCGGCGCCGAACCCGCCGATCCCGACCCGAATACGTTGGCGGGCAAGCTGTTCGCCGTCGACCGGAAGCATCCGTGCGCCGCCGAGGCTGTCGATGTCATCACTGCTGCCGGCGATCACATATGCGTCGACACGCCCGATGTGTTCGACCGGTTCCGCCGCGCCGTCACCGACACCGGGCTGTACAAGGACTCCGACCGGCTGGCCGTGAAGGACGACCGTCGCCCGGTCAAGCAGTCGGAGTACCTCTACCAGGGCGACGTCACCGCGAAGATCAACGCGCTGACCGTCGAGCTGGCCGACGCCGAGGAGGCCTACCAGAAAGCCCGCCGCGTCGCCGACGACATCGCGGCCCAGCGACAGCAGTGGCGCGACCGGGCCGCGGCGTGCAAAGCGATCTGCGAGCAGTTTCCGCAGTGGAGCCAGATCGACACCGAGACCGCCGACGGGCACGCCGAACGGCTGCGCGAGCAATACGAACTGCTGATGGCGGATCACCCGGACATCGAGGCGCTCAATGCACGCGCGGACGAATGTTGGTCGCAGATCCAGAAATTGATGACGCGCCGCGGCGCGATCCAGACGCGTCGGGACAGCCTCGACGAGCGCCGCACCCGGCTGATGGACCTCGAGGAGCGGCTGTCGCCGGCGTTCGTCTCCGAGCCGCTGACCGAGCTGCTGAACCGATACGCCGCTGTGCTGCCGGTGTCGCTGGAGTTGCTCGATCCCGAACCGCACCGGGATGCGTTGTTCTCCACGATCAAGAAGGAACGCGAGCAACTGCGGGAGAGCCGGCGCCGCTCGTACGACGAGTTGGCCCGCATCCTCAACACATTCGACACGTCCTTCCCCGACGCGATCCCCAACGACTCTGACGATTTCGACGAGAGGGTGCACGACTACGTCGCGCTGTGCAAGCACATCGACGAACGCGAACTGCCCGAGGCGTACGAGCGGATGATGCGGCTGGTCACCGAGCAAGCGCCGGACGCGATCCTGACGCTGCACCGCGTCGCCGAGCAGGAGGCGCGGCGGATCAGCGACCAAATCGACCGCGTCAATACAGGCTTGGGTGCAGTCGAATTCAACCGTGGCACCCGGCTGACGCTGCGGGCGATGCCGCGGCAGTTGACGGCGGTGAGCGAGTTGACCGAGATCGTCCGCTCGATTTCGCGGCGCATCGCCGAGGTGGGGTTGGGCGACAAGCAGGCGATCCTCGACCAGTACGCCGACATTCTGCGGCTGCGCAATCGGCTCGCGTCGACGGCGCCGGAGGACAAGGCGTGGACGCGCGATGCGTTGGACGTGCGCAACCGGTTCACGTTCGACTGCGCGGAGTGGGACGTCGCGACCGAGGAGCTGATCCGCACGCACAGCAACGCCGGCGATAATTCCGGTGGCGAGCAGGAGAAGCTGATGGCGTTCTGCCTCGCGGGCGCGCTGAGCTTCAACCTGGCTAGCCCCGAAAGTGACGACAACAGACCGGTTTTCGCGCAGTTGATGCTCGACGAGGCGTTCAGTAAGTCCGACCCGCAGTTCGCGCAGCAGGCGCTGCAGGCGTTCCGTAAGTTCGGCTTCCAGTTGGTGATCGTCGCGACGGTGCAGAACGCGACCACGATCCAGCCCTACATCGACAGCGTGGTGATGGTGTCCAAGACCGAACCGACGGGCCGCAACGCGCGGCCGGTGGCGTCGGTGGCAACGCGAACGATTTCGGAGTTTTCATCGCTGCGCCAGGAGATACGCGCAACGGAGGGCCGGGTCCCGGCCGGGGTGTGAGGTACGAGGTCACCCATCCGGGATAGGTTTAGACGCGTGGCGCGCTTCGGGGACCGGGTGGCGATCGTGACCGGCGCCGGAGCGCCCGGCGGCATCGGTGCGGCGGTGGCACGTGCGCTCGTCGCGGAGGGCGCCCGGGTGGTGCTGGGCGCCACCTCCGAGCGCGTGCATCAGCGGGCCGCAGAACTCGGCGACGCCGCCGTCGGGGTGATCGCCGACCTCAGCGTCGACGGGGCCGCCGACTCTCTGGTGCGCGCCGCGCTGGACCGGTGGGGTCGTGTTGACGTGCTCGTGAACATCGCCGGCATGACCTCGGTGTCATCGGGTTGGGACACCAACGACGATGTCGCGGAAATGTCGCTGGCAGCGTGGGATGCGGCGCTGTCCCGCAACCTGACGACGGCGTTTCTCATGTGCCGGGCGGTGGTGCCCCTGATGACAGCGGCCGGGTACGGGCGAATCGTCTCCATCGGGTCGACCACGGGCACGGTCAACGCGATGCCGGGGCAGTCGACCTACACCGCGGCGAAAGCCGGCCTGGTGGGCTTGTCGCGGGCGCTGGCCCTGGAGGTTGTCGGCGACGGAGTCACCGTGAACGTCGTTGCGCCCGGCTACATTGCCACCGATTCACAGTTACCGTTCGAAGCCGCCGCCGCGACTGCGGGACCGATCGGGCGTAGTGGCACGCCGGCGGAGATCGCCGCCTGCGTGCTCTTTCTCGCCCACGAGACAGCCTCGTTCGTCACCGGAACGGTGGTCGTCGCCGACGGCGGCCATGGTCTGCCGGAGACTTGGCCACGGCCCTGATGGTCCCACGCGATTCCGCGCACGCGCTCAAGCGAGCGCTGGTCGGCACGACGCGTTGGGTGCCGCGCGCTCGCGGCAAGTGACCGGATGGTCTCCCCCTCGTCTGACGGTGGTGGCCGCAGCGGCTCCGGCCAGCACTGAGCCCATGGCTCCGTTCGGGGCAGAATGGAAGCCTTCTTGAACACGATGGAGGCCTGTTCCTCCAAATTGCGGTGCACGCCGCGGGGCGCATTCATTACACGCAATCGCATACGTTTTGCTTCACTAAAGAGATTGCTGTGTTATTGACGCTCTCCTTGTCGCAGTTTGCGGTGGCAGTTGGTGGCAACCACACGTGAAGAACCTGGGACGACGAACCGCATTCTCCGCCACCGAGCCGGCCGACGCCTACGATGCAGCGCATGAAACTCCAAGCATTCGGGTGAGTCCCAAAGACGGTTACCCGTGCGAAGCCCACTACAACGGCAAGTTACCGATGGATTCAGTGCCGATGACCGCAAACACTTCCAGCAGAAGTCATTGTCTCTCAATCTAATTCGTTGTTGTCGTCGCTACCGAGCCCCCGCTCGACATCACTTCTTTGGTGCCGCGCAACAGGAATACATCTGCTCGCACCGCCGCTCACTGCGAGGGTGGGCTACCCGCCAGTGGTGCTCCAACCAGGGCATGTCCGATAAATCGGCGGCGGAACTTATGAACGGTGAACGGCTCGATACGATGAAAAGTCGTCCTAATAATATGCCGGTCAGTGCCATTGCCGCGGCTATTGCACCCGCGGTTCGATGGCGTTGCGTCCGCGGTAATCTGCGGCATCGCAACATGGATCCTCATCCGCCGCGGGTGATTGCATCCGCGCCGCTGCAGGATCGGTCTTCGGCAAATCGCACTTCATCCGTCTGCCAAAGCCTTGCGACACAACGCACTTCGTTTGACACGGCAACGACGAAGCGATCTCGCAATGCGCCGGACCCGCGGTGGATGGGATGCGATACTGATACGAAGCCGGGGACCGAGGGGCCAATTACACACCGGCGTGGGGTGAGGCGCTATGGGGCGGGTGGATACACATCTCGCAGCGTGCGCGATCGCCGTTGCGTTGTTGACAGGTGCCAGCAGCGCGGTGTCCGCCGCCGATACCGGCGACTCGACAGGAAGCGGAAGTACCAAAAGCAGCGATTCGGCGCCCGGCACCGGCGAATCCGCCGACCACACTAAGGCCCGCACTCATTCCCGCGGTACTTACTCCGGCGGTGCGAATGCGAACACCGCCGCCGATCAACCCGGCAGCACCGCCCAGGAAGGGACCGGCGACGCGGCAGGGTCCGGCGGTGTGAAAGGCGGCAAAAAGAAACCTGTCGACGACAATTCCGGCACAGACAACGGTCCAGGCGGCCGGACCATTACCAGGGCGCCGACGCTGCTTCCCGAAGCTCCGCCTCCCGTCGACCTCGCCCCCCGCCCCGAAGAGGTACCCCCGCCTCCCCTAGCGCCCCTGCCACCTCCCATCGACCAACCCCCCGGCGTGCCCGATGTGCCCGGACCGGTGGACTCGACGACGGTCGGAGCCAGTGCCGCCCTTCCCCGCGGGAACGCACCGCCAGTACTGACCGCCCCGGTCATGGTCGCGCCTGTACCGGCTATGCCCGGACCCATCCTCGGCGCGCCGATCGCACCGCCGGCGACATTCGGTGGTCCGGCATTCACGTCATCGTCGCGGTGGTCCGGTGAACCGGCGTCACCGATACGTCAAGCATCGACGAGTGAGCCGCTACCCACAAACGTCGGCTTGACCGCCCGCGGACAAACGTCCAAAGAGGCCGGCTATCCCAGCGAGTACCTGCGCAGCCCTCGGCTGTCAGATTTGGCCGTAGGTGCGCTGCCGGGCGTCGTCGGCATGCTGATCATGACCGCCGGCGGCGTCTGCCTTGGCTACCGCCAGGCCATGGCGGGTCAACTGCTGCGACCCCAAGGCGTTGACCGCTTCCTGGCCTAGTGCAACCCGTAGGTGACCGCCACGGCCCAGGGTGAGTTCATCGTCATCGCGCCTGGCCGCGAGTACGGCGCGTCAAGCGAGGCGGCCATGTGGATGAACGCCGGCGGCAACCCGATGGGCGACCACAACCCCGGAAACTGGATTCAAAGCTGGCGTCCGACGTACTGCAGGCGACGAGTCCGGCCGAGCTGAAGTTGCACGACGCGGTGTTGTCGGGCGGCGTCTCTGTCCCCCTCGCGTAATGGCACGGTCGGCGCTCTCAAATAGTTGCACCGAATGTATTGTGGCTCGCCGCATCACTTCGTGGCGAGCACGTAGTCGCGAAACGGGGTGAGCAGCCTGCGTCGCGACGATGACGGTCGGTGCTTGTCATCGACAGCGCAACGGCGTCGCTATTGATCCAGGATCGTTGCTTGCAAACGCAATGTGCCGCTGGCTCTTTCAGCACCAAACACCGACCGGGTCGGGCCGTGCGCGTACGTTGGGTCGTGTCACTGTTGAACCTTGCGCTTCTTCCGGTTCATGTCGCGCGCCGAGTCGCCGATGCAATGCTGGATGCCGTCACGACACCACCGAGTCCCGAGCCTGTCGTGGTCGGCGGTATGCCCGAGGGGGTGCCTCCTGCGGCGCTGCGGCCCGAACCAAAGCTTCCCGCGCCTGCCGGATGGCCGTTCGGTGAGGAGTTCCCGCGCACATGCGGCACCGGCCGCTTCGCCGGGGGCGCTGTGTTCTGGACCGACTTCCTCTACGACGACCACGGCGCAACGGGTTTCCCCGTCGACGCCGTGATCGCTGGGCTGGAGCTGTCGCGCGGCACGTACATCTATCCGGACGGAGCCGCGGCCCATAACGGCGCCGACATCTTCCGGGTCGGAATCGGGCTCACCGAGTCCCACACCTGGTGGCGGATCGACTGGAACACCCTGATTGACGCTTCGGTGCCTGTCGGGCTGTTCACATTCGACACCGGCCCTGACCGAGCCGGCACCGGCGATTGGCCAGCGGGGGCCGGAGTCCGCTCCGCAGGAATCGACTTGGCGCTGCTCGTCTCCGGGGCCGGCGCGAAGCTGATCGACCTCGCGGCCCAGGCAACGACTCCCGTCGAGCACACCGTCGACATGGCTGCGCGGTCCTTCATGGCCCGGATTCCGCGTTCTCTGTTCGAACCGACCGGCACGTGGACGGTACGGCTGGCCGCTGGACTGGCCAACGCCGCCGGGGACGGGTTCGCCGACGTCCCGGCCACCCACGGCGCGAAGCCGGGGCAACCCAACGTTTACAACGTGGCTTTCCGCACCGACGAGCAGGAGCCGGAGCGGCTGAACTTCTGGGCGGACAATGCCCAGGCGGCCGCGCTCACCGACGGCGACGTGTCGCAGTTCTCGCTGGCCGTGCCGTGGGACGAGCTTGCTGAGCGCAAAACCACCGCCGAGCCGATCATCACCGGCACGTCGACGCGTTGGTATGTGTCCTCAGTCGAGTTGGGCCAGGGCGTCGAGAAGACGAACGTCCTGAGCACCAAGCCGCAGTTCCTCGGCCGGGTACAGCCGTACTCGGTGTGCCTGCCGGCGACGTACGCGTCCGGGCGCAAGCTGCCGCTGACCCTACTGCTGCACTCACTTGCGTTGGGGCAGAATCAGTTTGCAGCGATCGACCCGCGGCTGCTGCACCAGGTTTGCGATGGGCGCAACTCGGTGGTGGTGACGCCGCTGGCCCGCGGACCAGCGTGTTGGTACTTCGACGAGGGTGAGCTCGACGTCTGGGAAGTCTGGGCACGGGTGACGGAGCAGATCGGCACCGACCCGAATCGCACTGTGATTGCCGGATATTCGATGGGTGGCTACGGAACGTACAAGTTGAGCCTGACCTATCCAGAGGTTTTTTCGCAGGCGGTCGTGCTGGCGGGACCGCCGGTGTGTGGCGTTCGGCTACTGCCCGACATCGAAATCCCGGCCGACCCCGATCCCGATTCACATTGTGCCCGCGAGGGTGACACGTTGCGGCTACTCGTCAACGCCCGGTGGCTTCCGTTCGTGATCGCGCACGGGTTGTTGGATGCGCTCGTCCCGTTCTTGGGCGTGCTCCAGCAGGTGCTCGATATCGACCGGCTGGGCTACCGCTATCGGTTCACCGTCTACCCGAGCGAGAACCACTTGTCGTTCGCGCTGAAGGACAAATTCGACGATCCCGTGTCGCACATGGGCACCGGTCTGCGCCAAGGCGATCCGGGCCACATCACGTTCGCGTGGTACCCGCAGCTCGTTCGACCGGATCTGGGTATCGGCCCGCACCGGGCCTGGTGGATATCGGATCTGAGGGCCGCTGCGCGTGTCACGGCAACCCGCGGGGCCGTCGCCGAGGTCGACGCACGGTCCTACGCACGGCCGGACCGGAACCGGACGATCCGGCGCCGTGGGGGCGTCATCCTGGATCTGGACCCGTCGCCGGGGCTGTTCAGAGAGCTCATATGGCTGCTGGGTGGGCCCCCCGACACCCTTCCGAGCCTGACGCTGAAGCTCGTTGGAGTCGCGGGATTCACGGTTGACGTCGCGCGAGCGGGCCTGGCTGCGCTGCCCCGGTCGACGATCGCCGTGGCGACCGACACGGCCGTGGAGATCGAGCTCGCGGCGTTGCCGCCCGGGATCACGGTGCGGCTGGACGACAACCCGACGGATTCCACAGTGTCCGTGCCTCCGGGCAGGCACAGGATCACGCTCGCTGCCGAAGGCGAGCAACCGCGGTGGTTCATGTGAGCGAGAGAACGACGGTCGACGGCAGAGGGGGCGGGGCGCGACCGTAGGAAGTCGGGACTAGTGCTGCGGTGCGCATTGCCGCCCGAGACGAAGTAAGGGGAGGGAACCGCTGTGGACCAACGCGCTGGTTCAGTCCATCACGTGGTCTTCAGCGGCCACGCACGGGAGAGAGGCTGAAAAGGTCACCCCACTCGCGGCGGGCGGCACACTGAGCCGTGTGAGAGCCTTGCCGCGGTCTTGTTTCACCGTTGGCCAGCTCGACGAGCGCCCATGCAACCGTGAAGACGGGGATGCCGTGGCGCTGCGCGGCGCTGAGCAGCTCGTCGAACGCGGCACCAGTTGAACATCGACGAAGGCCCATAAGAATGCCCTCGGCCGTATCGACGATGCGCCTGGCCTGCGGATCAAACGAGTTGTGGGCCGGAACCCAGTCTGGCTTCACGTGATGTCCCTTCTCAAGAGCCACGCCGAGGGCGCATCGTCACCCTTTTGACCCCACCATTCGGGCACAGGCAGCGCGGTGCTCTCCTAGCACGTTTGGCAATGATTTGCGCTCCACCGTCCACAGGGCTAGACCACGAAAGGCATTGGTACCAACCCGTGATTGCCTCGGTACGAATCCGCATTCATTCCGTTGCGGGTTACCAAGGCGACCGAACCTGCGTCGTGCAGCCACGGCTCGCGCGAATGCGGCAGCAGCGGCTCGACGCAAAGCTGGTACTCGACCGACGGCGCGCAGCGCCGCGACGTCCACTCCGCCGACGATCGCGCACCCTCCGATTGACCCGAGCACGATGAATCGACCGTCGAACAAGTCGAAGTCGACCGGCCCCGACGTGATCGATGTATTCCCATAGCCGGTACCGCACGCCCACAAAGCAGAGACACGCAACGCAACTCGTCGGCCACCGCACGACCTCGACCCTGAAGTACGTATTATTCCGGCGTGCAGCGGGTTTCAACCCATTGCCATGCCTTGCCGGTGAGAGGACGATGAAGTGGTCCGGCGGCGCCGTCGAGACGCTGCCCCACATACAACGGAGGCAGACCATGTACGCACGAAGCACCACAATCCAGGCGCAGCCCTCATCCATCGACGCCGGTATTGCGCACATGCGCGATAGCGTGATGCCCGCGCTCGAGGGTATCCCCGGGTGCGTCGGCATGTCCTTGATGGTCGACCGCACGTCGGGTCGCTGCATTGCCACCAGCTCCTGGGACTCCGAGGACGCGATGCGGGCGAGCGCAGAGACCGTTGGGCCGATTCGTGACGAGGCCGCGCAACTCTTCGGGGGCAGCGCGGAGATCGAAGAATGGGAGGTTGCCGCCATGCACCGCGAGCACCGCGCGGGTGACGGCTGCTGTGTCCGAGCCACCTGGGTCAAGGTCGATCCAGATCAAATCGACCGAGGGATCGAGTTCTTCAAAACGACGATCCTGCCCAAGATCGAGGAGCTCGGGGGATTCTGCAGTGCCAGCCTGCTCGTCGACCGAGCGTCCGGTCGTGGCGTGACCGCGGCGACCTTCGACAACGCCGAAGCGCTCGAGCGGAACAAGGACGCGTTGGACACGATCAGATCCATGGGCAGCAAGGAAGCCAACGCAGAGATTCTCGACCAGTGCGACTTCGACTTGGCCGTCGCACACCTGCGTGTGCCTGAGATGGCCTGACCGGCGGTCAATGACGTCGTTGCCTTCCATGGCCGGTTACGTGACAGTCCGGGCATACGCCGAACTCAACGACTTCCTGGCACCCGAAGCGCGCGGCCTCACCCTGCGCCGACCCTTCCGCGCACACCAGACAGTCAAAGACGTTCTGGAAGCGACGGGAATTCCGCACACCGAAGTCGACCTCATCCTGGTCAACGGTGATGTCAAGGATTTTGGACACCGTCCAGCGTCCCGCGATCGCATCGCCGCTTACCCGGTGTTCGAGGCCTTCGAGATCGGGTCGACGGCCCGGCTGCGCCCCGCGCCGCTGCGCAATCCGCGCTTCGTCGTCGACGTGAACTTGGGTCGGCTGGCGCGTCTGCTTCGCCTGCTCGGCTTTGACGTGTGGTGGTCCAGTGACGCCGAGGACCAGACATTGGTCGACGTCGGCCTGGCCGAGCAGCGGATCCTGCTGACCCGAGATCGTCCCCTGCTGAAGCGTCGCGCAATCACCCACGGGCTCTTCGTCCACTCTCAGGACGCCGAGGAGCAGACACTCGAGGTCTTGCAGCGCCTGCACCTAAGCCAACGGCTAGCGCCGTTCACCCGTTGCATGAAGTGCAACAACACGCTGGCCACCGTTACCAAGGGCGAGGTGATCGACCGTCTTCAACCGTTGACCCGTAAGTACTTCGAGGACTTCAGCCGTTGCACGGGGTGCGGACAGATCTACTGGGCCGGCTCACACCGTGACAGCTTGGTGCACCTCGTCGACAGACTCCGCGATCAACTCTGAATAAAGGAGTGTGACTCAGGGGACGTAATCGCTGCCATTCCAGTGCAAATCCGACGTCGTGATGGTGCCGGCGGCGCAACCTGGGTTCGCAGTCGTTCTGTGACTGGTGGATCGCGTATTCGCCTTTGTCGTTGGGAGCGAGCAGCTCTGCGTAGTAGTAAGCGTGCTTGCCGATGTAGTGCGTCCCCGACATATCCGGGGCCCAGCCGATGTCCTCGAAACCTTGGGCGTCGGGAATCAGCACGAGCACTCCGTCATACCGGCCCGGGTTATACGTGATGAACACGTTCCCTGTGGCGTCGACGGCGGGATTGGCGAAGCCAAGCTTTCCTCGGTCGTCGATCGGAATCGCCGGTAGGACTCGTCCAGATTCAGTAACCGGCAGAACACACCCGGTGCCCGCCGAGGCGTCACGCAGGAGGAAGACCCGTACCGTGCCGAGCGCCGGATGCTTCAGGTCACTGTGGCCAACAACGTTGCCTTGGCAGCCCGAGTTCGACGGCGGCTCGCTGGGAAGTGCGACCGGAGATATCGGTGCAGCCGAACTGGCCGGCGAGGTAGCAGTTCGACTCGCCCCCCATGGATCCCACACGAACAACAGCGTGCCCAGCGCGACGACGGTGATGACCGCCGCCGCGAAGCCCACAAGCAGTCGCTTCATCGTTCGTCCTTCCGTGCCCGACCCGCAGCCGATTACCGAAGGTTGCGACGAACCCCTTGGTGGATCCTTGCGGCGCAGCTCAACCCAAACTCTGGTAGCCGATCACGCCCACAGACGCCATAGTCGGCCGTTATCGTGAGCCGGTGGAGGGGACGCCTTTCGGCCGTTATCAGCTGATCGAGCTGCTTGGCCAGGGCGGCATGGGCGAGGTGTGGAGGGCCTACGACACCACCATCGACCGCGTCGTGGCGCTGAAGATGCTGCTCCCCCACTTCGCCAAGGATCCCGACTTCGACCGTCGCTTTCGCCGCGAGGCGCGCACCGCGGCACGTCTCGATGATCCCCACGTCGTTCCAATCCACGATGTCGGCGAGATCGACGGTCGCCTTTACGTCACCATGCGGCTCATCGACGGCGCCGACCTCGACACGCTGCTCAAGTCCGGCCCGCTCCCGCCTGCCCGCGCGGTCTACATCATCGAGCAGATCGCCGGCGCACTGCACAGCGCCCACCGCGCCGGCCTGGTACACCGCGACGTCAAACCGTCCAATATTCTGTTGGCCGACAACGATTTTGCTTACCTCATCGATTTCGGTATCGCCCGGGCCGCCGACGACACCAAGCTGACCTCCGAGGGGTCGACCATCGGCACCTGGGCCTATATGGCCCCCGAACGCTTCCGCACCGGCGACATCGAACCCAGCTCCGACATCTACGCGCTGGCCTGCGTGCTCTATCAATGCCTCACCGGCGAAACACCGTTCCCTGGCTCCACTCTCGAGCAGGTCGCCGTCGGCCACATGGTCGCCCCGCCACCTCGACCATCCCAAACGTCGAACACCGTTCCGCCCGGCTTGGACCGGGTCATCGAAACGGGCCTGGCCAAACAGACCACCGACCGCTACCCCACCGCCATCGAAATGGCAGCTGCCGCACGGCAAGCCATCACCGAGCCGACCGATCAATCACACGCTGCGCCGACGCAAGCCGCGCCGCTGGTCCACAGCAACTGGGCCCAGCCGTCAACGCCTGTGCTCAACTACCCACCAACCTCTCCGCCCGCCGGCATGCCGCCGCCGTGGCCCCCCGCTCAGCCATGGTCAGCGCCACCGCCCCCCAAGCGCTCGTCCCGCACGCCGGTCATCCTGGCCGGCGCGCTCGTCTGCGTCATCGTGCTGATCGCCGGCGGCGTCTTCGCGGCCTTCCAACTCACCCGGGATGACAAGCCAGCGGCCCCACCCGCGACGGCCGCCGTTCCCGAAACCTTCAACGGCACCTACCGCGCTGACCTCGGGCCGGGCATGGATCTCGAAGACAAGCCGGTTGCCAATGCGCCCGCCACGACGGCCACCTGGGCGGTCCGCTCGACATGCGGCGCCAGTGGATGCGTCGCGACGGCCGCCAACATCAACGAAGGCGGCATCGCCCTGGTCTCCAACCTGTCGTTCGATCAATTAGGCGGAACCTGGGTTGCCGTCGGCCTCGCTTCGGCGCAATGCGGTGGGCCCACGCCCGACGAGATCTGGGTGGTCTACTCGTTGAAACCGCAACCCGACGGCACCCTCACCGGCGAGACCGTCCGTGCCTCCACCAACAGCGCCTGCGCCGCAAAGCGAACCGTGAAATACACCCGCACCGGGGACGCCGACCCCAACAAGGTTGCCGATCCCGCGGTGCTGCCTCCGCGGATGGCATCGCCCGCCGACGCGCTACGCGGCCGATACCGCGAGACGACCACCTTCACCAACGGCACTACCGTTCCGCCGAAGACGCTCACCGCCAACACCTACTGTCTGCGGACCGGCGATCGGTGCATGAGCCTGTTTCACGGGACGGACGGCGCCGTCACGCTGATGTTCGCCGATGACAAGTGGACCCGCACCGAGCAGGGCACCACCACCTGCGGCGCCGGCGGCACCGCACAGGTCACGATCGACGCCGAATACCCGCTGCCCGCGGAGATGGGGGACCCGATCGCGGTGCTCACGGGACGCGGCAACCAAGCGGTTGCGGCTGGGGGCGCGTGCACCGGCGGCGGAGAATTCGACGACAGGTTCGAGCGCACCGGCGGCTAGCCACTCGACGGCGCCGGAAGCGACGGCAACAGACTGGTTTTCGGGCAGTTGAAGCTCGACGAGGCGTTCTCCGAAACCCGTGGTCTAGGTGTGCCGTCCGACGTCTGTCTTGGACAGGTAGTCCGTGAGAGTGCTCTCCAGCTGCTCGGGACCATTGCGATTCGGCCACCGGCGGACCCAGGCACATGGCCAACTGGGCCGACAATGGAGAAGCGATCACGGACAGGACTCGGTGTCCTTCTTGACGACGCCGAAGTCAATCTTCGTGCTCTGCGTGATCGCGGCTCCGGGCGCTGGCGTTGAGGTGCACACCACCCAGTTGCGATCGTCGATTTGCATACGCCCTTTGCCGGTGAGATCGGTCGACGAGCTGTACCAGATCGCATCAGAGGTCAACGACTGGATCGTATCCTGTGCGCCTTGAAGGTCTTTTCCGATCAGGTTCGGCATCGTCCACGAGTCGGCCCCCGCTGGTGATGCAGTACCGAACCCGGCAATGACTAACCCCGCGCAGATCATTACCGGCGCTGACACTCTCAGGATCACAGCAAAGTCTCCTTCGTTGAAATAGAAAGAATACGGCCCGTTCAGTCATTCCGCGGCAAGTTGAGAATTTGTTAACACCTTGGTCAGCACGCCGGTATGGGCGGGCTCAGCTATCCGGAGAACAGAGTCAGCGTGGACCTAATCTCTGACGGACATCTACTCGCAAGCGACCCCGTCACCATCCCTGTCGAGGCCGGACCGGTATCCGGGTTCGCCCGCATACAGCGGTGCGGCGCCCGCTGCGCGCGCCTGGGAGCAATTGCTGTAGTAGGCCGACGACGGTGGCGGCGTGTCGACAGGCGCCGCAGGCAGCGGCGCCTCGGCAGTGGCTTCCGGCGGCGGAGCGAGTGGCGCGGGAGCCGGCGGGGCTGCCTGCGCCGTCACCGTGACCGTCGCGGGGGGCGCCACGAACGGCTGCGGCGGCGCCGCGGTGACGGTGACCGTTTGGGTGACCGTCGTCGCGACGGACTTGTTGTCATCACCACTCCGGAGATTTCCGATCAACAACAGCAAGACAAGAAGTCCCACAACGCTTCCGCCGATGACCAGTCCGCGTCGGTTCGCCATGGCACGCGATGGCGGCGACCCCCACTCATGGCCGTTCCAGTACGACCGCCCTCCCGTGCCCCGCGGGTCGGGGTACCATCCCGCTGGCGGCAGCGGAGCGGAATAATTGGTCACGAACGACTCCCTGTAGTTCTTGTGTTGAGTTGCATGGCCAACGGTTATTGACCACCGGGCAAATATACTAGACGGTGTGTTCTGATACGCTAAATCGTCAATTAGCTTGTGTCACAGCAAATCTCGGACTGAAGCCTCGCAACTCGGATGCCGACACAGCGAACCGCGAACGAAGGACCCAGTGCTCGCACCGACCCGAGTGGATGGGCTCCGTCCTCGTATCGGGTAGCCCCGGTTCATGACCAATCGCAGCATGGCCGACGACTCGTCCGAGCAGGTTCCCGGGCCGCAGACCGGCGAGAGTTCGGTACACGACAAAGACACACTTCACGACGAACACGGCGGGCCGAGCGACACGACCGGACTCGCCCGAAACGCCTCCTCCGACTGACGCGCCGCCACAGGATTGGGCGGCCGTGGTGTGGGTACCGGATGCGCAGGCCTAATGAAAAGGAGTGATCATGAGCACGCATACTGCGTCGGTCGACGTCAACCGCCCCATCCGGATGGTCTACGACCAATGGACCCAATTCGAGTCCTTCCCCGAGTTCATGGAAGGCGTCGAGCGCATCGAGCAACGCGACGACACGCACCTGCACTGGGTGATCAAGGTCGGCGGCGTCGAGCGTGAGTTCGATGCCACCGTCACCGAGCAGCACCCCGAAGAGCGGGTCGCCTGGAAGTCCGACAGCGGACCCGACCACGCCGGTGTCGTCACGTTCCACCGCCTCGACGACGAAAAGACGCGAGTGACAACGCAAATGGACGTTGATCCGGAGGGCTTCGTCGAGAACGTCGCAGACAAACTCGGCATCCTCAAGGCCCGCATCAACGGCGATCTCGAACGGTTCAAGAAGTTCATCGAGAGCAAGTCGTCTGAGGCCGGCGCCTGGCGCGGCGACGTCCCCCGTCCTGACGCGTAAGCCTCAGAGCCGTCCCTTGAGGATCAGGTTCCAGTACATCTGCGGCAAGCCGTAGCGGTCGAAGGCCCACGCCGTCCGTCGCGGCTTCAGCGGATCCACGAACGAAGGAAGCGAGGTACTCAGCGCTCCGGTGCGATCGAACTCGCCGAACATCAATTTATGGCTGTCGGTCGCGATCGGCGCCACCGTGTATCCGTCGTATTCCGCGAACCGACCGCCGTTGCGCGCCGCCAACAGATTGTTGACCAAGATCGCCGACTGCTTCCGGATGGCTCCGCCCGACGGGTCCGTCGCGACGCTAGCCGCGTCACCCAACGCCCACACCTTGGGATGCCGGCGATGTCTGAACGACTTCGGGTCGATGTCGGCAAGGCCGTGTTCGGCGGCCGCCAGCCCTGACGACTCGATCCATGTCGGCCCGCGAAACGGCGGCACCAAGTGCAGAAGGTCGTATGCCACCTTCTGATCGGCGCCCTCACGCGTCTTCACCGAGACCTTCTGCTCTGCGGGATGCAACTCGGTGACCGTGCCGTTGAGCACCTCGACGCCGATCTCGCCGAGGTAGCCCCGCAACCGCTCATCGATCGCATCGACGCCCAGCAGGTTCGGCCGGTCGACGATCAACGTGATCTCGATGTCGCCCAGCCGTCCCATTCGGCGCCAATACGCAGCAGCCAAGAACAACGGCTTCAGCGTGGTGCCAGTGCAGCTGACCGGCGGCCGCGGCACCGTGAACACGGCGCGCCCTGCCATCATCGATTCCACCAGCTGCCAGGTCTTCTCGGCGTGATCGAGATAATTGCTCGCAACCGCTGCCGTGTCGAGCGCGGCATACACATCGGGCAGCGCGGTCTCATCCGGCACAAGGCCGGGTGCCATCACGAGGTCGTTGTACAGGCAGGTGCGGCCGCTCTCGCACCGCACGGTCTGCGTGTCGGCGCCCACCGCGACGACGGAGTCTTGCAACCACTCACATCCGTCCGGTGTGACCGACCCCTGCATCCGTTCGGCGTCGCTCTGCGTCGCCTGGCCGCCTCCCACGTACGACAACAGCGGACGATAGGTGTGCACCGCCAGCGGTTCGATGACCGCCACACGCTCGACGCCGCGCCGCAGCAGGCGTCCCGCCACGCTGAGACCGGCGTTGCCCCCACCCACGATCAGGACGTCGAAGGCGTCCTGGCTGGGTTCGGCTATCCCTCCCATGTTTGGGAGTTACCCGCTCCGACGCCTGTCAACCTCAACTGGCCTGGCGGAACGGATGCCGGAGGGTTGAGGACCCTAGGGCGACGCGGGCACCGTCGTCACCGGTGCCGAACCCCCGCTGCCGCTTGACGATCCACCGCTGCTCGACGACCCACCGCCGCTAGACGACCCGCTACCGCCCGATGGCGCCTCGATCACAGGCGCCGGTGCGGGGGCCGGCGCAACGGGTGCAACGGGCGCTACCGGCGCTACGGGTTCGGGCGCGACGGCCGGCGGCGTGTAGGCGGGCGCTGCCGGTGGGGCTGTGAACGCGGGCGCCTGCGACGCCGGTTCCTGCGTCACCGGCGGAGCCGGCTTCTCGATCACCGGAGGCGGCGACACCGAGGTCGACGTCGGAATGGTGGTGGGCGTTGATGTCGACGTCTCCGTCGATGTCGTCGGCGTCGTCGGCTCAGTGGTCGTGGTTGTCGGCGTCGTCGGCTGAGTGGTCGTTGTCGTCGGCGGCGGCGACGTCACCGTCGTGGTGAACGTCGGCGGCGGCGGGAACGGGAAGAACGGCGGCGGGAAGGGAATCACCGGCGGGATCGGAATCACGGGCGCTCCCGGCACCGGCGCAGGCGCGGGACCAACCGGCGGAGCCTGAGGCGCGGGAGCAGGCGCTTGCGGCGCCACACTGTTGGGTCCCCGGTTGATCGGCACATTGCGCACCGGAGGCGCGGCCGGCGCCGGCGACACCGCGGCCACCGGCAACGCCACCGGATCCGGCTCATGTGGCACCTGCGGCAGGAACCGTCCCGGCACCGTCTCCGCCTGCTGGGTCGCCGGAACCGCCTGCTGCGCCGACACGTCGGCCACCGGCCGGATGTTGACCGCCACGGTCACCGCCAACGTCGCGAAGCTCGCGACCACGAACGCCAGCGCGCTGCCCATCAACATCGACTTGCGCGCCGGCGGCTCGATGAGCGCCGTATACGCCTCTTCGTCCTCGATTTCCGGAACGAATTCCTCGAGCGAGTCGTAGGGCAGCTCGTACTCCGCCGGCTCCTCTTCCGAGTACGCCAACTGCGGCCCCACCACCGCGTCACCAGCCGTGGGCGCCACCTGCGTCGCGTCACCCACCGCGGGCGCCATCTGCGTCGCCTCACTCGCCGCGGGCGCCATCAACGTCGCCTCACTGACCGCCGACGCCATCAACGTCGCGTCCGCAGCAGCCGGCGCCATCATCGTCGCCGCGCCCGCCGAGTAGCCGGACATCTCGGCCGTCTGGGCCGCACCGCGCGCGATTGCGAAGCCCGCGTCCGCAGGCACCTCGACCGGCGCCGTCGAATGCAGTTCTGCCGCAATGGAATCCAAGTCCAACCGCTGGCCGACCAGCATGATCCGCGTCGGTGCGCTTGGCACCTTCTGCAGCACCACCGCACACGCGACCGCCGCGCCGGCCACCCCGATCGGCGCCGACGCCAACACCGACGTCGATTCCTCGTCCTCGCCGACCGCCGTCAGCGACACCGTGTTGTCGTCGGCCAGCAACAGCGCCGCGTCCGCACCCGCGCTGCGCGCCAGGGCCGCGGCCGCCTCGGCTTCCGACACCACTTCGACGTTCTGCACGCCCGCGCTCGTGACCGTCTGGCGCAGCGTCTCAGCCTGCGACTCGTCCGGCAGCACCAACCGCGTCGCGGCCATCACGTTGCCGGAGTCGGCCACCGCGCGATACGTGCCGACGATGGTCTCGGCCAGATCGGTCATCGCAGCGTCCGGCAACTCCAACGCGTACTCGTCGAGCACCTGCCCGCCCGCGCCGACCATCGCCAGGCGCGCCACCCGTCCGGTGACCGCCACCCCGACCGCTACGTCCACCGATTCACCCTTTCACAGCCCGGCGACCCGATGCATTGGTTGTATAAGAGAGCAAGAGTCAGCACCCTGAGTGCCGACCCCTCGCGTCACTCCAGAGAGGAAATCGTCCCGTGAGCGACCAGCGTTACGACGCGCCCGCCACCGCCGGCCGGTCGCCCCGCGTGGGATACGTGCCGGTCCGCACCAACCTCGTCCGCGACGGCGCCGCGGTCGCCCTGCTGGTCATCGCGTTGCTGCTGCCCTGGAACCTCGATTTCGGCCTCGGCGTCCCCGGCAGCAACGGCCTGTTCTTCGTCCTTGTCATCTTCGTCACGCTGCTCGCGCTGGCCGCGGCACTCGCCCCCCACCAAGGACCGTTGCGGCTCGCGGCGCCCCAGGCCGATGTCTGGCGCACCGGCCTGATCCGCCTGGTCCTCACGGCTCCCTACCTGGTGCTTGCGATCGGCTTCGTCGGCTTCCACGTGCTGCAGACCGTGCGCGACGGCGGAACCGGCTTGACGCCGCCCGGCGTCGGCCCCGGGCTGATCCTCGGCCTCGGCGGCGCCTTGCTCGCGGCGCAACCGCCGGTCAGCAGTACCACCATCGAAGACAACGGCTTTCGCCGTTGGTACGCCGCCGCGCGGGTGCTGGGCGCGGTGTCGATTGCGCTCGCGACGCTGTCAGTGGCCTTCAACTTGTACTGGCGGCTGCGCTACCTGTTCGTCACCAACGGCGAGTTCGGCGGCCGCGACGTCGCGGTCATCGTCACGACGCTGCTCTACGGCGCGGTCGCGATGATCGCATTGGTGGTCGCCTCGCGCTGGCTACTCGAGAGGTCGGCGGCCGCCCGCCTGGCCACCACCGCACTGGGCGCCTCCGCGGCGCTGGCCGGCATGCTGGTCTGGGTCCTTCCTGTCGGCCGCGACATCGACGCCTTTCACGGCATCGCCCAGAACACCTCGACTGCCGCGGTTGGCTACGAGGGCTATCTGTTCTGGGCGGCCGCCGCGGCGATCGTCGCCCCGACCACGCTCTACGCCGTCTTCCTGATCAAACCGCCCACCCTGGGCGCCTACCGCTCGGCCGCGCAGAAGTGCCTGACGCTGATCGCGTTCTGGGCGTTCGCCGCGGCCGTGTGCCGCATCGTCGACTTTCTGATCGCACTGTCGCTGGATCTACCCCGCGCTGCCTACGACACCGTGGCGATGACGGTCTTCGACCTGATCACCGGGGTCATCGCCCGCTGGTTGCATGGCCGACTCGGCCGCGGGGAGACCACCGCGACCGTCATCGCCGCCTTCAGCGGCGTGCTGTTCGTCTTCACGGTCGCGAACCTGGCCATCGGCGTCGCGCTTGCGCCGCGGTATGCCGAACCATCGCCGGACGCCATCTACGGCAACAATCTGGCCCAGCAGATCACCAGCACGTTCGACGTCGCTGTCTGCCTGTTGAGCCTGGCAGTGCTGATCGCCATGCTGTTCACCGGACCGCTGGCGGCCTACTTGGTGCGCCGCCGCGAGACCCGCACGCCCGCTGCGCCGCCGCCAGCACGTGAGCCCGAGCCTGAGCCGCAGACCACCGCCGCGCCGACGCTCGGCCAGCCCGTGCCCACCACGGCGATACCGAAAATCGTTCGGCTGAAAGAGGATTCGACGACGGTGCTGTCCGCTCCTGCGACGGAGGAGTTCTCTACGCTGCGCATCCTGCGGCGCAAACCTGACGATGACACCGAGCCGCCCACAACGGCTGTGCGGCCACCCAGGTAGGACCGGCTATGGGGTTCGTCCGGCACACGGTTTCGACCGTTTGACGTGTAAACATACGATTGACATGTTTGCACCCAGCTGCCGCTAGATGGTCCACAGCATGGCGGTGCACACGTGAGGCCGTGACGATCAATGCATCTGGCGCGGGGAACACCAGTAACCCCGGCTAGTGGGCATAGCGTCCCATTTGCTGGATAGTTCCTTAGTGAAACAGCTGCGGCTTGTCGGTGGGCTTGGCTAATCTGCCGCACGGCAAGCATCTCTAACAGGGGGAGGAATCGTGACTACGCCAACGCCACCCGGGTGGTATCCCGATCCATCGGGCTCAGGTCGTCAGATGTATTGGGACGGTCATGGCTGGGCGGCGCCTCAGGCGCCAGTCGCGACGAAGAAGCCCTCCAACGGCGGAAGAGTCGCGTTGATTGTCGTCGGCATCCTCGTACTGCTCTTCGCAATCGGCAAGTGTGCAGGGAGCGACGACAAGTCCTCGGGCTCGTCGAGCTCATCGTCGAGTTCGAGCCGAGCCGCCACGAGCCGTGCCGCCGCGCCCGCACCGGCATCCCCCGTGACTCCCACGGCCGCGCCGGCGGGATCGCCTGTGCGCGATGGGAAGTTCGAGTTCCGCGTGCTGAGCATTACCCGTGCTGCGCAGGCAGGTGACCCGAGCAATCCGTACATGATCGTGAAACCCCAAGGCGAGTTCATCATTCTGACGTTGTCCGTGCAGAACATCGGCGACAAGGCGCAGTCGTACTTCGGCTCGAATCAAAAGCTGATCGACGCCTCGGGCCGCGAGTATGAGGCCAACTCGGAGGCCGACATGTGGATGAACGATGACGCGATCATGAGCAACATCAACCCCGGTAATTCAATTCAGGTCAAAGCAGCCTTCGACGTGCCGCCTGGCACGCAGCCGGTCGAGTTGGAGGTCCACGACTCGATGTTCTCGGGCGGCGCGAAAGTTCAACTCTGACAACATCCCTGACAAAGGAGATTCACAATGCCGTCATGGCGCCCGCTCACCTGGGTCATCCTCGCCGTGCAGGTTTTATTCGTCATCTGGATAGTCGCCGGCACCAACTCGGCGTCCGACAACTGCTCGACGAGCGAGTACTCCGACGCATGCCGAGCCGGCGCCGCAGTCGGTACGGCGATCGGTATCGGGCTGATCATTTTCCTGTGGGCGCTCGTCGACGTCATCTTGGGCGTCATCTGGCTCGTGACGAATAAGGGCAAGCGGACCTGTCCTGCCTGCGGTCGAAACGTCAAGAAGGGACTTCTCACGTGCCCGTCCTGCGCGTTCGACTTTGCGGTGGCGGCTCGAGCCCAGGGCTACGGCGCGGGCCCGCAGGGCCCCTATGCGCCTCCTCCGCCACCACCGCCCCCGGCGGCGCACTGACCTTACCTGCCGCGGCCGGTCTCCTTCTGCAACCGGTCGATGGCCTCTGAGGCCTCCGCTTTGGTCATGTCGTCGGGCACCTCTTGCCTCGCCTCCTGCGCGAGGGTTTGCAAGTAGCTGCGCTGCGGACCGGTCATCGGCTCGTCGCCGGTCACCCACTCCGACGTGTCCTTCTCCGGATTCTGCAGCTGTGTGTCATCAGTCATACGGGTCCTATTTCCCATCGCACGTCTGTTCGAAACCTGATCCTGACACCAAACCCTGGATGTCGGCTGTGCATCACCTGTGGGTGCCGATTGCACAGTCAAACACCATGGCAGATCGGCTCTTTCGGGACTTAACATGACGGCAGCGGAGATCGGGGGTGGGGCCGTGTCTGTTCACGATGCGCGCCGCCCGTCGACAGGGGTGCTGACGTTTCTCTTCACCGATATCGAGGGGTCGACGAGGCGGTGGGAGGCAGACGCCGAAGCGATGCGCACTGCTCTCCAAGCGCACAACCTAACCCTGCGTGACGCGATCGAGGCGCAGGGCGGCGATCTGTTCAACTACACCGGCGACGGCGTGTGCGCGGTATTTCACTCACCACTGCGTGCCATCGGCGCCGCGATCGCCGCCCAACGCGCGCTTGATCTTCCCGTCCGCATGGGCATCGCCACCGGAGAAGCAGAACAGCGGGGAGACGACTACTTCGGCACCGTTCTCAACCGCACCGCCAGGGTGATGGCGGCTGGGCACGGCGGTCAGATCTTGGTCGACGGCGCGACGGCAAGCCTGACCGCTTCTGGTGTCGAGCTGACTGCGCTAGGCCCCAAGCGATTGCGGGATATCGCGAAACCTGTCGAGATATTCCAGGTCGGCGCTCCGGGTCTGCACACCGATTTTCCGCCATTGCGGACGCTCGACCCGACCCCCGGCAACATCCGGCCGCCCGCAACACGCCTTATCGGTCGTGAACCGGAGTTGGCCGACTTGGAGACGGTGCTCAAGGAGCACCGGTTGGTCACTCTGACAGGGGTTGGCGGCGTTGGTAAGACACGGCTGGCGCTGGAGTTGGCGATCCGGGTGATGCACGTGTTCCCCGACGGAGTGTGGTTGATCGAGCTGGCAACCATCAACGATCCCATCGCCGTCCCGGAAGTGGTTGCGGCAACGATGGGCGTGAACAGACAGCCGTCTGTGAGTTTGACCGAGAGTCTGGCGGCGGCTTTGGAAGGTCGCTTGCGTCTGCTGGTTTTCGACAATTGCGAGCACGTGCTCGATGCAGCAGCCAGCACGGTCGAGGCGATCTTCGAAGGTTGCCCGACGGTGAAAATCCTTGCCACCAGCCGGCAGGGGCTGGGAGTCGCCGACGAGCAGCTCTGGCCCATCCGCGCCCTCGAGGTCCGCCCATCAGCGGAGTCGAGCGCCACGACGCTATTCGTCGAGCGTTCCCGAGCCGTGGCGCCCAACCTGGCGTTGAGTGGATCCGATAGCGATGTGGTTGAGATCTGTCGGCGCCTGGACGGACTGCCACTGGCGATCGAGTTGGCAGCGTCGCGGTTGCAGTCCATGACGGTGGCTGAGTTGCGCGATCGCCTCGATCACCGGTTCCGGCTTCTGGTGGGATCTCGGCGCGGTGCGGGCCACCACCAAACCCTGCGCCACGCGGTGCAGTGGTCCTACGATCTGCTGGATGAGGCCGAAAAGCATGTTCTCACAACATGTTCAGTATTCGCGGGCGGATTTGACCTGGCTGGGGCGTGCGCCGTCACAGGCTGCGACGACGACTTCGCCGCTCTCGACCTGCTCGACGCGCTAGTGCGGAAGTCGCTGCTCGGGGCCGGCCATTCTTCGGGTCAGACCCGGTTCTCGATGTTGGAGACAATCCGTCAGTTCGCCGAAGAGCAACTGGCTTCCGCCGGCGCCGCGGCGGCAGCACGCACCGCGCACGCACGCTACTTCGCCGAGCGCGCGCAGGCGGTGCTGGCGATGTGGAACGGGCAGCGCCAGCGTGAAGCGTATTCGTGGCTCACCGAAGAGTTGGCCAATCTGCGCGTCGCGTTCCGCTGGTCGGCCGATCGGCACGACCTCGACACCGCCTCCGCCATCGCCGTTTACGCCACCTTTTTGGGGTTCTGGATCGAGCAGCACGAACCGATCCGGTGGGCCGAAAAACTCATCGGCCCCGCGCGTGCCGTCCAACACCGACGATTGGCGCAGCTGTACCTGATGGCCGGCCGCTACGTTGCCGACGAGGCGCTCGGTTACACCGAATCGGGGCGGTTGGCGATGGACACCGGAGGCTACGATCCCGTTCCCTACGACTTGGAAGCGTGGCTCGGCGGAGCATACCTGTCGAGGGGCAAGCCCGATGGGTATGTCGAATGGTGCCGCAAACTCATGACCCAGCAGTCTGGCCCGCAGCCGTTCACGCAGTCATGCCTGGTAATCGCATTGACCATGGCCGGCTTACATGACGAGGCCGTCGCCAACGCCGACGGCTTGCTGACTTCTGCAGATGCCGTCGACAACCCCGCCATTCAGGCCATGGCGCGGCTGGCGTGGTCCATGGCCAATCGCGACGCCGATCCAGTGACTGCGAATGAAGTCGGTCGTCGCGGGCTCGAGATCGCGCAAAGCAGCGGCAACCAACTGCTGGAATCTCAGCTCGCATTGACACTTTCGAGGCTTGCGGCGCTTCACGGCGATCCGGCCGACGCGTTCGACTACGTCACGGTGGCCATCCGAAACCGCTATGACTCCGGTAACTTCTCCTTGATGCGCAGCCCGCTGGGTGTCCTCGCATCGTTGCTGGACCGGCTTGGACACGCACAACCAGCGGCGGTCATCAGCAAATCCGCCGCAACGCCGCTCACTCAGACGGCGTATCCGGAGATCACCACCGCGATCCGGCATTTGCGTGCCACGCTCGGAGAGCAGGCCTACGAGTCACTTGCCCAGTCCGGCGAGCGCATGACCGACGCGGCCATGGCGGCTTACGCGTTCGAGCAGATCGAGCAGGCCCGCGCACTTCTACCGCGTCCTTGAACATCCGCGCGGTTCGGTTGCCCCGGTCAAGAATCCGACTAGCAGGCCGAGGAACGGCACCACGGCCAGCGTTGCGGAGAGCGCGACACTGCTACGGCGGTGTCACTCCTCGGCGCACCTCCAGCACCAGCATGGCCACATGCAGCGACGCCATCGATTCCGCATCGGTGAGGTCGACGCCGAGTTTCTCCTCGATGGCGGACAGCCGCTTATACAACGCCGGCCTGCTGATCCCGAGCCGGGTCGCCAGCGCGACCTTGTTTCCGCTCAACCGCAGATACTCCCGCAACACCCTGAAATCCGTTGAGCTGCTGACATTATCGGCTGTCAGCAGCGCCTTGAGTTCCGTTTCGGCGTACGCCTGCACCCGCGGGTCGTCTTGCAGCAGCGAGATGAGCCCGCGCAACCGCACATCGGAGGTGCGGTAAAACGGCCGCGGCTCGCCGCCCATCGCCAACGCCGCCTCCGCGACGTGCGCCGCGTCGGCAATCCCCGCGATGGCGTCCGCGATCGACCCCGACGGCTCCCCCACCGCGAGCACCGAACGCGTACCGCCGTCCACCCGCGCCACTTCACGCGCTACACCGGAGCCCACCGCATTCCACGCCTTGTCCCGGCTCGCGCTCAACGCCACCACGGCGCCGATCTCGCCGTCGCCGCGAATAGTGAACAGCCCGGTGTGGCCCGATGCCTTCACGGTATGCGCCACCGCGTCCAGCAGCCTGACGTTGCGGCGCTGGCCCGCGACCGGGTCGGAGCCGGTCGACGCATCTTCGGTACGCACCACCACCGGGTGATACCGAGACGTCCGCCGCAGCCCCAACGCGTATGCCCTGGCGGAGATTTCGCGTTCGTCGGTGACCCGACCGCGGACCACGTCGTCGATCAGTCCGCTCTGCGCCTGCTGATGCAACCCGGACCGGTCGCGCTCGATCATCCGGTTCAGGGCGAGCGCCGCCGCGGCGCGCTCGAGCACCATCTTCGCGCGCGATTCGTCCGCGGGCGGCCGCGGCACCACCAACCTGCCCCACTCTTCGCCGCGCGGGCCGACCGGACTCATCGCCCAGCCGTCGCGCTCAGCCGACGCCCGCCGCGACCGGTACTCCCAGTCATCGAGCAACGCGGCCGTGGTCTCCGGCCCAGGCGCTACCGCAAGTGCTTGGTGCGCAAGGTCTTCGAGCACCACCGGCTCGTCGAGGATGCGTGCTGCGGCGGTCACGATGCCTGGCGTCGACACTCGTTTCATGCTCAGGTCGGTGAATGTCGCATGCACTCGACGATCGAACGCGACCGCGTCGAACTGCTCCGACACGATCCGTCGGTGCACCGCCTCGGTCACCTCGACGAACTTGATCTCGCGGTGCAGCACCACCAACGCGACGTTGGCATTGGCCGCCGCTGCCGCCGCCGTCTTCGGCAGAGGAGTCTCGACTTCCGCGATGACCCCGAGCGCGCCCGCATCAGCAATGCGGCGCAAGTACCGCGCCGGGGATCTGCGCAGCGCGGTGCCGGTGGTCAGCACCAGTTCGCCACCCTGCAACAGCGCCGACAAGTCCGCGACATCGCTGACGTGCACCCAACGGATCTGGTCGTCCCAGCGACACGTGCTCAGCACCTCAGGCTGGCCGGCCTGGATGACCGGCAAATCAACGACTTCGGCGACCGTCAGCGGCATTTACAGAGTGTAAACACCGAGCGGCGTTTGTTGACACTCTGCTCGCGCCATTCACAAGTTGATGGTGCACGCTAGAAGCGTGCACAACACCATCTCCCACTGGCTCAACAACGATGCGTTCGCAGGCAGCGGTGGCTCGCTGCCGGTGACCAACCCCGCGACCGGTGACGTCACCGGTCAGCTCGCACTGGCCACCGTCGAGGACGCCCAAACCGTGATCGACGCCGCCGCCGCGGCGTTCCCCGCGTGGCGCGACACCTCGCTGGCCAAACGTACCCAGATCCTGTTCAACTTCCGCGAGTTGCTCAACGCCCGCAAAGACGAACTGGCCAAGATCATCACCTCCGAGCACGGCAAGGTCGTCTCCGACGCGTTGGGTGAAGTATCCCGCGGGCAGGAGGTGGTCGAATTCGCCTGCGGCATTCCGCATCTGCTCAAAGGCGGCTTCACCGAGAACGCGTCCACCAAGGTCGACGTCTACTCCATCCGCCAGCCGCTTGGCCCGGTCGCCATCATCAGCCCGTTCAACTTCCCCGCCATGGTCCCGATGTGGTTCTTCCCCATCGCGATCGCCGCAGGCAACACCGTGGTCCTCAAACCGTCGGAGAAAGACCCGTCCGCCTCACTGTGGCTGGCCCAGTTGTGGAAGGACGCCGGACTGCCGCCCGGGGTGTTCAACGTGCTGCAGGGCGACAAGACAGCCGTCGACGAACTCTTGACCAACAAGAAGATCAAGTCGGTCAGCTTCGTTGGCTCCACGCCGATCGCCCGGTACGTGTATGAAACCGGCACCGCGGCCGGTAAACGCGTGCAAGCCCTCGGCGGCGCCAAGAACCACGCGGTGATCCTGCCCGACGCCGACCTGGACCTGGCCGCCGACGCCATGGTCAACGCCGGCTTCGGCTCGGCCGGCGAACGCTGCATGGCGATTTCCGCGTGTGTGGCGGTCGGGCCGATCGCCGATGATCTGGTGGCCAAGATCGCCCAGCGCGCCACCGACCTCAAGACCGGCGACGGCACCAAAGATGCCGACATGGGGCCGCTGGTCACCAAGGCCCACCGCGACAAGGTGGCGTCCTACATCGACGCAGGCGAGGCCGACGGCGCCAAGATCGTCGTCGACGGCCGCAATGTGAAGGCGGACGGGGGCGCCAACGGATTCTGGCTCGGCCCCACCCTGATCGACCACGTCAAGCCCGAGATGAGCGTCTACACCGACGAGATCTTCGGCCCCGTGCTCTCGGTGGTGCGCGTCGAGTCCTACGACGAAGCGCTGCAACTGATCAACGACAACCCGTACGGCAACGGCACCGCGATCTTCACCAACGACGGCGGCGCGGCCCGACGTTTCCAGAACGAGGTCGAGGTCGGCATGGTCGGCGTCAACGTGCCCATCCCGGTGCCGATGGCCTACTACAGCTTCGGCGGCTGGAAGGCCTCGCTGTTCGGCGACACCCACGCCCACGGCATGGACGGTGTGCAGTTCTTCACCCGCCAGAAGGCCGTCACCAGTCGCTGGCTCGACCCCAGCCACGGCGGCATCGAACTCGGCTTCCCCCAGAACAAATAGATAGATTGGTATCCGATGACACAGACCGCTATCCACGAATCGACCGACCTTGCCGCGAAGGCCAATCGGCATCTGTGGGGCCACTTCGCCAAGCATGGTGAAGGCATCACGCCGCCGATCATCACTCGCGGTGAGGGCGTCTACGTCTGGGACGACAAGGGCAGAAAGATCCTCGACGGGCTGTCGGGGCTTTTCGTCGTTCAGGTCGGCCACGGCCGTAAGGAACTCGCCGAGGCCGCGGCCAAACAGGCCGAGACACTGGCGTTCTTCCCGCTGTGGTCCTACGGCACACCGAGCGCGATCGAACTGTCCGAGCGGGTGGCCGGCTATGCGCCCGGTGATCTGAACCGGGTGTTCTTCACCACCGGCGGCGGCGAGGCCGTTGAATCGGCATGGAAGCTGGCCAAGAACTACTTCAAGCTGACCGGCAAACCCGGTAAGCACAAGGTGATTTCCCGGTCCATCGCCTACCACGGCACGCCGCAGGGCGCGCTGGCGATCACCGGCCTGCCCCAGTTCAAACAACAATTCGAGCCGCTGACGCCCGGCGGGTTCCGCGCGCCGAACACCAACTTCTACCGCGCGCCCGAGCCATACGCCCACGACATCAAGGCGTTTGGGCAATACTGCGCGGACCGCATCGCCGAGGCCATCGAGTTCGAGGGCCCCGACACCGTGGCCGCGGTGTTCCTCGAACCCGTGCAGAACGCAGGCGGGTCCATCCCGCCGCCACCGGGATACTTCGAACGGGTCCGCGAGATCTGCGACGAGTACGACGTGCTGCTGGTCTCCGACGAAGTCATCTGCGCCTACGGCCGCATCGGGTCGATGTTCGCCTGCGACGACTTCGGCTATGTGCCCGACATGATCACGTGCGCAAAGGGTTTGACGTCGGGCTACTCGCCGATCGGCGCGATGATCGCTTCCGACCGGCTGTTCGAGCCGTTCAACGACGGCAAGACCACGTTCGCCCACGGCTACACGTTCGGCGGGCATCCGGTGTCCTCAGCGGTGGCGTTGGCCAACCTCGACATCTTCGACCGTGAGGGCATCACCGACCACGTCAAGGAGACCGCGCCCGCGTTCCGCGCGACTCTCGAGCAACTGTTGAGCCTGCCGATCGTCGGCGATGTTCGCGGTGAGGGCTTCTTCTACGGCATCGAACTGGTCAAGGATCAGGCCACCAAGGAGACCTTCACCAACGAGGAGTGCGGAAAGCTGCTGCCACAGATCACCACCGCGCTGCTCGACGCCGGGCTGTACTGCCGCGCCGACAACCGCGGCGACCCAGTCGTGCAGGTGGCGCCGCCGCTGATCAGCGGACAAAGGGAATTCGACGCCATCTACGAAGCCCTGCGGGTGGTGCTCGACGAAGCCGGCCGCCGCCTCTAGGCGCCTCTCCCCCGCCGAAACGGTATTCCAGCAGCCAAAGTTCGAGAAGAGGCCTGCTGGAATACAGTTTCGGCAAAAAACTAACTCCGCGCGGCGGCTTGCTGCGGCGCTGGGTCGGCGACATACGCGACCGCGCTCTCCGGCACCACCATCACCGGGATGTCCGAGTGCGCGATCACCGCGCCCGTGACGCTGCCCTGCACCAGGCCCAACAACCCGCTGCGGCGGTGCGGGGCGAGCACGATCAGGCTGGCGCCGTGCTCGTTCGCGGCCCGCACGATGCCCTTCCACGTCGGCGCGGCCTCGACCGCGACGCTCGTGGCGTGGAACCCTGCGGCCTCTGCCAACGACGCCCCGTGCGCGGCGGTCCGCTCGGCAGCCCGCCGCACCTCGCCCGCTTGGTCGGCGTCGAAGTGCTGCATGTCCGTCGGCGTGAAACCCACGTCCGCGGGTTGCCACACGCACACGACCAACGCGCAACGGCCCGGCTCGAGTTGGCCCGCCGCGTAGCGGATTGCGTTGTCCGCCAAGCGTGTTCCGTCGTAGCCGAACACCACCGGCTGCGACTCGTGCCACTGCGCCTGCACCGTCACCCGCTCGGCGCGTTCGGGCGCCGCGACCGGTACACCGCGCAACCGCGCCAACAACGGCGGCGAATACCACGCGGGCGAGTCGCCGTCGAGGAACTCGTCCAGGTCGGGGTGCTGCGGCTGCGCCCCGGAAAGCGCATAGATCGCCACCCCGAACAGCGCGCCGCCGATCGCCAAGCCGAGACCGATCCACAGCGTGACGCCCGTGCCCGCATTGAGATCGCCGGACACGGCGGCCGCGACGTGCGCGAGGATCGGCGCCACCATGAACGCCGCCACCGCTCGCAGCAGTTCGATGATCGCGAACACCCGCTGCAGGCTCGCCGACTGCAGCGAGAATCCCGCCACGAACAACGCGGGCGCGACGGTGGCGCCCAACGCCAGACCCGTCAACAGCGAGCCGATCAACACCAACGGCACGTTGCTGGGCAGCGCGAACCGGAACACCACGATGCCGGCCGCCAGCAGCGCCATGCCGACCAGCGGCAGGTAATGCATGGCCCGCCGGGTGATGACGTGGCCGAACACCACCGCCATCACGATCGCGCCGCCGACCTCGGGCAGATACAGCAGCCCGACCTGAACGGGGCTGAAGTTCTGCATCAACACGTTCGCCGTCAACGCGGTGGCCGCCACCGACGCGGCCGCGGCGAACAACGCGACACCGACCCCCGCGACGGGAATCGCGCTCGTCATCATGGTGCGGACCGTCAGCAGCGGATGCGCGGCCCTGAACTGGTACACGATCAACACGACGATCAGCGCCAGGCCGCCGAACATCGGCACGCTGGCCGCCAGGTCGGTGAATCCATGCGTGGTCAATTGCGCCGCGCCGACGAACGCGGCCGTGCAGCCGACCGCGGCCAATGCGATCGCTTTCAGATCGCGCGGCGCGTCGAGATCGGCAGGCGGTGCGTCCTCGAAGGTCAGCGCCGCCATGATCAACGCCAGCACCGCGACGCCTGCCACGATCCAGAACAGCGGCCGCCATTCATTCGCTGCGGCCTGCACACCACCGATGAACGGGCCGAGCGCGACGGCGCCGAACACGCACATGTTCATGATCACCGCGGTGTTGCGCAGCTTTTCTCGGGGGAAGCCGATGGTCAGCGGCGGCGCGGCCGCGATCAGCAGCATGCTGGTCGCCAGGCCCTGCAGCACGTGGCCGCCGATGAACATGGATGAGTTCTGGGCGGCCGCGGCGAGCACCGAGCCGACCGCCAGCACGACGGCGTAGGCCAACAGCATTCTGCGCTGCGGCAGGTGCTGGGCGAATTGCACCGCGAGCACCGTGCCCACCGCGTACGCCGCGTTGCCAAGCCCCGAACTCAGGCTCATCGCCTGGGCCGACATGTGGAGTTGCTCAGAGATGATCGGCACCAGCGGGTCGACCGCCGCCGACAGAGCTAAATAGGGAATCAATGCGAGGGTGACCATGGCGGCCACGGCCGGATAGCGTCCGGCGAGGGGTCCCTGGCGCATCAGATGGGCTCGGAGATGTCACAGACGCAGGCAGGCACGCGGGTAGGTAACCCGGTCGCGACGAAAATTATTCCTTCACAGCAACTTCCAAGGTCGCTGTTTGCCGATCAGCCCTCGGCGGTTGCCGCTTTCGGCACGTGACGCGAAACCGTGTCGTCCATCATCTGGCGAAGCGCCGGTATCTCGTCGAGGAGCCGGCTCAGGTCATCGCGGGCGATGTGGAGCACCTCGGCGCGCCCCGTCGTCGTGACCGTCGCGTTGCGCAGCTTTCCGTGCCGCAGCGCCGACTCGCCGATCACCTCGCCGGGACCCACCACGGCGATGCGCTCCTGGCCGACGTACACGCCTGCCTCCCCGCTGAGCAGGATGTAACAGGCGTCCGACACCGTTTGCTCACGGATCAGCGGCCATGGCCCGGACGTCGAGGTGCGATGGGTGGCACGGGCAATCCGCTTCAGGTGTTCCTCGGAGAACTTCGAAAAAGCAGGTAGCTCTTTCAGCCGTCGGGCGTCCTCGGCATGTTGTTGCTCACGGGCTTGCCTGGCCTCACTGGTCTCGCGCCTGTACATGCCGATCCCCCGATCCTGTGATGACCCTGACAACAGGAGCCTAGCGACGAGCCGTTGTCAGCAGGGCAAAACGCACACTCAGACCAGCGGTTGCGACCGGCAGCCCAGCAGGTCGTCCAGCTGAGCCTCGAATCGGTCCGCCAGGGGCCACAGGTCGTCCACCAACTTCGGGCACGAGATGATCCCCACATTGAGCTGGCCATCCAGCGACATCACCGTGATGTTCAACCCCGAACCGTGAAAGATCGGGCCGAGCGGATACAGCCCCTTGATCTCGGCGCCCATGCCATACAGCTTCGTCGGCGGCCCGGCGACATTCGAGATCACCATGTTGTGAATCGGCGCGCTGCGCAGCGGTGTCCGCGCCATCACACCCAGCACCAGGTTGAACATTCCCCGCGCCACCACCTGCGTCACGTCGTGCACCAGCGTCGGGCCGATCGCCGAGCTGTGCTCCTTGGCGCGGCTGTTCGCTTCGGCGATGGCCTGCAGCCGCTCCCCCGGATCGTCGATATCGGTGTGCAGGTTGCAGAACATGCCCGATACATGGTTGCGGCCGGGCCGATCCGACTTGTCGTGCACGGACATCGGCACCACCGCCACCAACGGCTTCTTCGGCAGCTCGCCGCGATCGCTCAGGAAATCGCGGAGGGCACCGGCGCACAATGCCAGCACGACGTCGTTGACTTTGACTCCGTACCGTGTCTTCACCCGGTTGATGTCGTCAAAGTTCAACTGCGCCAAGGCAATACAGCGGTCAGCTGTCACTTCCGCGTTGAACACGGTCCTCGGCGCGCTGAACGGCGCCGCCATCGCCGCACCGCTGAATGCCCGGTTGACCGAGTCGGCGACCGTCGACACCGCGACGGGAACCGCCCTGGCCATCTGCAGCGGCCGCGTCAGGAACCTCACCAACCCCCCGGCGGCGAGTTCCACCAGCGACGCCCCGCCTGGTCCCTCTACGGGCTCCGGCGGCGGCGCGTCAGGTTCCAGCGTGCACAGTTGCTTCAGCAGGTTCGCCGCCGATACGCCGTCCACCGCCGCGTGATGCACCTTGATCATCAGGGCCAGCGGACCGCCCTGCTCTGGATCCGCGCCGGCGACGCCCTCGATCACCCACATCTCCCACACCGGCTTGCCGCGATCCAGCGGCACCGATGCGATGTGGCCACACACCTCGGCCAACTCCGAGCGCCCGCCGGGCGACGGCAAACCGATCCGGTGCACGTGGCGCGATAGGTCGAAGTCGTCGTCCTCGACCCACACCGGATGGTCCAAGTTCAACTGACTGTCGGCGAGCTTCACCCGCAGTTCCGGCAGCGCCAGGATCCGTGCCGACAGGTCGTCGACGAATCGGTCGAAGTGGTAGCCGCCCGGAATCGTAGAGGTGTCGAGTTCGACCACGGAGCACACGTGCAGAGGCACATTGCGGGATTCGACGTACAGGAAGCTCGCGTCGAGCCCACTCAGCCGCTCCATCCACCCTCCGTACCCGGATTGACAGATCCGTCAAACCCGAACCGGAGTTATGCCGAGAGCAACCTCGTTGCGGCGGCGCCAGGGGATCGTCCACGGCGGGTCGTAGAGCCACGTCACCGGCGGGCCCACCGTCTCGAAGCCGTACTCTCGCAACGCCTGGCGCAGTTCGGCGGTGCGGGCTGTCAGCGCATCCGGGGTCGCGGTGCCGGTGAAGCGCAGCACCGCAACCGATTCCGCGGGCACAGGGACCAGCCGAACGCGGTCGTCGTCGGGCCTTGGCAGCGACTCACGGGTGCGTCCGGCGGGCATGTAGAACCGGATCACCCAGCCGGGCTCCGCCGACGTGGTCCCCACCGGCGCGGTCATCGCGATCCGGTCACCTCCGTGGTTGCGACCGAAGATGTAGCCGGCCAGTCGGCGGAAGCCTTCGTTGCGCGCCGACATCTCGTCACTGCCGACGATGGTCTCCGCCGCTACCCGCGGACCGTAATGCCGGATCTGCACGTGCTTCGTCAGCTGCTCGCACTGGTGTGGCGGCTCCTCGACGGTACGGATGCCCACCACCGATCCGGTCGACTCGACCAGCTGGACAAGCGTTTTCGCGATCGTGTTCAACACTGTAGATACCTTTCGTTCGAAGTCCAGGCGCCCGCAGCGCGACCAATGCCGCAGTGCCACCTGCGATGAGGGCCAAGACCAGCGCCGCCGCGTGCGTGGCCGTGGTGAAAGCGTCGACGGCGGCCTCGCGGATCCACTCACCGCTGACACTCATGGCGTCCGCCATCTGCAACGCCTGTCCGGGGGACCCGCTGATCGGAGCCCGCAGCATCTCCGGCAGCGGTTGCAGCCGTGGCGTGACGGTGTCGGTGTAGCGTTCGGCCAGTATCGAACCCGCAATCGCGATGCCGATCGCCGCGCCGATCTCGCGGGCCACATCGTTGATCGCCGAGCCCAGCCCCTGCCGCTCGTCGCGCACCGCCGCCATGATCGCCGACGTGGCCGACGCGGTGCACAGCCCGATGCCCGACCCGATCACCAGTACGGTCACCGCCAGCAGCAGGTACGGCGAATCTGGTTGCAGCACAACCATGCACCCGAACCCGATCCCGATCAGACCCAGTCCGGCGCCCAGCACGGTGCGCAGACCCAGCCTGGGCGCGAACCGGAACGACAGCGCCGAGAGCACCACCACCGGAAGCGCGAACGGCGCGAACGCGAACGCCGCCGCCAACGCGGAGTAGCCCAGGATCAGCTGCGCGTATTGCATTGCGAGATAGAAGAATCCGAACGTCGAGGCGAACAGCACGACGATGGTCACCACCGCGGCAGCGAATCGGGCGTCGGCGAACACCGCGAGGTCCAGCAGCGGCGCGGGCCGCCTGCGCTCGACGACGATGAACAACCAGCCAAGGCCGGCGGCGCCGGCCAGACCCGCGAGGGTCAGCGGGTGATCCCAGCCGCGCCGCGGCGCGTCGAGCAGCACCAGCACCACTACCGCGATCGCCGCCGCGATCAGCACCGCACCGGCCCAATCAACCTTGGGGGCGTCAGCGGCCACCGATGCCGGCACCGCGCACGCCGCCAGCGCGACGACAACCGCCGCACCTCCGAGCGCCCAGCAGATGGCCCGCCAGTCCGAGAACTGCAGTAGCACAGCGGAACCCAGCATGCCGGCCACTCCCGCGCAGCCTGCCACCCCAGCCCAGAGCCCGACGATCCTGACACGCTGGCTGTCCGGATAGGCCTGCGCCATCAGTGCCAGCGTGGCGGGCATGACGAAGGCGGCGCCCGCCCCGGCGGCGATTCGCCACGCGACGATCGCGTCCGGACTGTTGCTGAAGGCCGGCGCCACCGACGCGACCGCGAACACAATGAGCCCGGCCAACAACGCCGAGCGCCTGCCGTGGCGGTCGCCGATCGCGCCCGCCGGGAGCAGCAGGCACGCCAACGCGACGGTGTACCCGTCGACGATCCACGTCAGCTGGGTTTGGGATGCTGAGGTGGCGCGGGCGATGTCGCCGAGCGCGGTGTTGAAGGCGACCATCGACCCGACCACCAACGCCACGCCTGCGCAGCCCGCCACCAGCGTGGCCGCGCGGCGTTGTGCGCTCATTTGTCTTTGGTGTCAGTGGTTTTGGCGGTGGACTGCTTCTTCTGCACGCGCTCGTTCGACTTCTTGGCGGCGGGTTTCTCGTCATCACCCGCGGTGGTGCTGGGAGCCGCCTTGTTCCCGGTCGTTGTGCTGACTCGCTGCGTCGTCGTCGCCTCCTTCGTGGTGGAGGTCGCCTCCTTCGTGGTGGAGGTCGCCTCCTTCGTGGTGGAGGTGGTGGCGGTGGCGGGTGCGGACGGCGAGTTCGCATAGCGCAGCCCGATGTTGAATGCGCCGATGGTGTAGTTGCCGGTGTTGAAGAAGCCGATGTTGCCCGTCCCGGTGTTGCCGACACCGAAGTTGAGCGTGCCGGAGTTGGCGATGCCGAAGTTTCGCACCCCGTTGTTGAACGCGCCGACGTTGTAATCACCGCGGTTGCGGATGCCGATGTTGAAGTCACCGTCGTTGGCCACGCCGATATTGAAGTTGCCGGTGTTGGTGGCGCCGATGTTGAAGTTGCCGACGTTCGACGCGCCGGTGTTCGCGGTGCCGCGGTTGTTCAGGCCGGTGTTGAAGTTGCCGACGTTGCCGGCGCCGAGGTTCGGCGTCCCCGTCAGCAGGCTCAGTTGGATGCCCGGATTGGGGGCCTCGACGGCGACGGGCGCAACGACTGCGGTCACCGGGGCGATCTCGACGGGCGCAACGGCCGCGGCCACCGGGGCGATCTCCGCGGGTGGCTGCGCGGCGGGAACGACCGGCGCAGGCGGTACGACGGGGTTCGGCGCGGCGACGAGGGCGGCCGGGGCGACCGGCGCCTGCAGCGGTGCAGGCGAGGTGACGGGGCTGGCTGCGAGTATTCCCGCACCGACAACCGAGACACCGGCCAACAAATAGGTGCGAACAGGGAGGGTGTGGTTCATTGCGTGACTCCTTCTGAGATGGGGCGATGGTGTTTACCCCACCAACACCAATTTGATGCACAATCGATGCAAATCTTTTCCTCGCCGCTGTACGTGCCGAGGGCGACTAGGTAGGGTGGCCAACAAGGTTGAGTTGCCAGCCTTCTTGTACCGATGTCCGCGGGCCGTCGCTGCCCGCCATTTCAATCGGACCCCTGACGGGGAGAAGGTCGGTTTTTGTGTCGTTGTCGCCCGTTCACGTGACCGCTGCGCCGCAGGTCGAGGCGCGTCCGCCTGCGCACGATCGCGAACAACTCGCCGAACAGATCGCCGTTGGGCTGGGCGGTTCCCTCAATCTGCGCCGCACGGCGCTCAAGCTGATCGACTTGATCCAACCGGCGCTTGCGGACTGGGCGATGGTGGTGGTGCCCGACAGCCGCACCGGTGAATTGGTGATGGTGGGCGACGCCGAACCGAGTGGTGTCGTCGTCGCGCGGGCCAGGCTCGAGGGACTACCGCTGAGCCGCATTCTGCAGACCGGACAGACCGAGCAGATCCAGGGCAGGGAGCTGTCCGGGCTGGTGCCGATCGAGCCGTTTCGCCGGTCGGCCGCGGCCTTGGCACCCGCCGAGGCCCTTGGTTTCGGGTTGACCGCCCGCGGCACGACATTCGGCGCACTGGTGATGCTGCGCCGCGCCAACGCCGGCTTCTGCCCCGGCGACGTCGCGTTCGCGCAACGCATCGCGGCGCGTGCTTCGACCGCGGTGGATTCGGCGCGAATGTATGAGGAGACGGCCAGAGTCGCCTCGGTTTTGCAGCGGCATCTGCGGCCGCCCGCACTTCCCGAGATCGCGGGATTGCGGCTGGCCGCGCGCTACCGTCCGGCCGCTGAACATCTCGACGTCGGCGGTGACTTCTACGACGTCACCGGTCAGGACGACGACTGGCTGGTCGCACTGGGCGACGTCTGCGGAAAGGGTGTGGAAGCTGCCGCCGTGACCGGCCAGGCCCGCCAGAGCATCCGCACCGCGGCGCACTTCGACCGACATCCGCCCACAGTCCTCAGTGCACTCAACACCGTTCTGCACCAATCGAATTCAGCCCAGTTCGTCACGGTGCTGTGCGCACGGCTGCGGCCCGACGGCACGCACACTCACGTCGACCTGGCCACCGCCGGCCATCCCCCGCCACTGGTGATACGCGCCGACGGTCGTGTCGACCAGATAGCCGTGTACGGGATGGCGGTCGGGCTGGTCGCCGACATGCGCTACGGCGCCGCGTCGCTGCGTCTGGAGCACGGCGACACGATGCTGATGTTCACCGACGGGGTCGACGAAGCACGCGGTGACACCGGCCAATACGGAATGGACAGACTGCATTCGCTGCTGCCCGCATATGCCGGTGCCTCACCCGAAGTCGTGTGCGAGGCGGTGGAACGTGACGTCATGGAATACCTCGACGGCCGTCCCCACGACGACATGGCCCTGCTCGCCGTCACATGCTCGAACTAGACCAAGCCTCGGCGCTGCAGCGCTACGACCAAGCACTGACTGACGGTGACAGGTCGAAAATCGTTGCGTTGGTCGATGATCTGCTGGGCAGCGGCACCGAACCGCTCGACATCCTCATCGACGTGGTGGCCGCCGCCCAGCGCAATATCGGCCAGCGGTGGCAGCGCGGTGAATGGTCGGTCGCGCAGGAACACGCGGCCACGGCAATGGGGATCGCCGCAACCGAACTCGTCGCGCGACGGATCGCCGAGACACCTGTCACCCGCGGGCAGATCATCGTCACCTGCGCGGAGCGGGAGTGGCACTGGCTGCCCGCGGCGATCATCGACTGCGCGCTGCGCGCCGACGGTTGGCAGACCGTCCCACTCGGACCCGCCACGTCGCCGCTTCGGTTCAGCCAGTACATCCAGGACATTGGCCCGGACGCCGTTGCCGTGAGCTGTTCGGTGCTCGGCGCGTTGCCGACCACCCGGCGGTTCATCGAGGCCAGCACGGCGGCCGGGGTGCCCGCGGTGGTCGGCGGTGCGGCGTTCGGCGATGACGGGCTACGCGCTCAGGCGCTCGGCGCGACCGCGTGGGCGCGCGACGCCAGGGAAGCTGTCGAGGCCGCCGCCGCGTTGCCGGTCGTGGTGTCGGCAGTCGAGCCGCTGCCGGAGGCGGCCGTCCAGGAATTGGCCGCGATGGAGGTGGACCACCTGCGCCTCGTCGACCAGGTGAGCCGGGGTTGGGCGGTCACAGCCGGTGCCGAGGCGAACGAGGCCGTGCGCGCCGTGGCGCGTGACGCCGTGCCGCACATGCTGCACGCCGTGATGGGCGCATTGCTCACCGGTGATCCGCGGACGGTGTCGGAGACGGCTGGGTGGCTGGCCGAACTGCTCGCCAATCGCGGAGTAGACGCACGGTCCGCCGTCGAGGAACTGAGCCGTGTGCTCGCCGCGGCACTGATCGACTATCCGCTCAGCGTCGATCTTGTCCGGAGCCATTTCTCGGCGAACTAGCCGAGCACCCCAGGTCGCCGAGCGCAGCGACGATATTGTCGAACGCGTTGTGCTGCAGCATTTCTCGCCCCAGACAGCGAGCTGCTTCGCGGTACCGCGGCGTGGACAGAACGTGCTGCACGGCGTCCGCGACGGCGGCGGCGGTGGGACGCGCCGCCCCGAGATCGACACCCACACCTGCGTGGGCGACCCGCGCGGCCATCTCTGGCTTGTCGGCCGTTCCGCCCGCGACGACCAACGGAACTCCGTGCAGCAGCGCATGGTGAACACCGCCGTATCCGCCGTTGGTCACCATGACGTCGACCGTCGGCAACAACTCGCTGTAGGGCAGGAAGTCGGTGACGTATGCGTTGTCCGGAATTGGTTGTCCCAGTCCGTGGTCGCCGGGCCGCCCGGTGGTGGCCACCACCCGCAGGTCGTCGCGATCCGCGAGGCCGTTGAGGGTCGGCACCAGCAGGTCATCCAGGCTCTGGTTGTCCCACGTGCCCTGCGTGACGTGGACGACGGCGCGGGTTCGTGACGCGTGTGTGGGGGCTATCCGTGGTGGCGTCGCGCCGATCACCGGGCCGGTGAAGCTGACGTTGGCCGGCAGATCCCGTCGGTGGTATTCCAAGGCCGGGATGGTGAACTGCAGCAGACGGTCGGCCAGGGCAGGCCAATCCGTCAGGAACACGGGGCAACGGCGTACGCCCACGTTGCAGAGCGTCTCGTCGAGCCCACGCTGAATGTCGGCCATCAGCCCGTTGTGCACCACCCAGGTCATCGCGCGATAGCCCCTGTCCGGCTTCGGCCGCCACGCTGTCCCGAACGGCGGAGTGCTCACACTCGATAGCGTCAGCGGACCGACTCCACACGCGAGCACCCGAGGTCGTGGCTCGTCGGTCAACAACAACGGCAGCACGCCGGTGAAGGCGATATCGGACAACACCGCGTCGAAACACTCGGCGCGCAGGATGTCTCGCGCAGCCTGATATTGGGCGGCCAGTGGCTCGATGAACACCGACATGATCTCCGCGCGCCCGCCGAGCCAACGCTTGATCAGCTCGGGATACGGGCGATCCACCACCGGTGAGCGCAGGGGATGTGCGGCCGCGGGCAGCGCAACCGATCGCAGTCCGGCGTCTCGGATGGCCTCCCGATGCTCTGCGCCCGTCAGCACGGTGACGTCATGTCCGCGCCGACGAAGGTCACGGCCCACGAGCAGAAGCGGCATGACGTGGCCCGGTATCGGGCTGGCAGCTATCAAGTACCGTGCCACGCGTCCTCCTTCGACTACCTACTGTCATTGCCCCGTCGAGCGCCTGGCAAAAACTGAAGTTTCGAAGTGCCCGCCGAGTGGTACCTCCGCCGACATGCTGGTCGATCTGAAGAAACTGTCTCCTGTGCTTTTCACCGGTGCGGCGGCCGCCGCGATTGCCATGGCTCCCGCAGGCTTTGCCTCACCCATCGACTTTCCGGCCGGCGGTCCGCCGGGATGCTATGACGTCAGCGGCGCGGGTTGCGCCGGACCGGCCCCCGCACCCGGTGCGCCTGGCGTGGCCGGAGCAGTTCCTGGTGGTCCCGGCGGGGTCGCGGGGCCGCAAGGCGCGGCGGGCACCATTCCCGGCGGACCGGCGGGCGTCGCCGGACCCGAGGGCGCGGCCGGTGCAATTCCTGGCGGGCCCGGCGGCGTCGCGGGGCCGGAAGGCGCGGCCGGTGCCATTCCCGGCGGACCCGGTGGCGCAGCGGGTCCCGGCGGCGCGAGCGGATGCGTCCCCGGTGTGGGTTGCGGCAGCGTTCCCGCGCCGTAGCCGAAGCTCGCGCGTAGAGTTGGCCGTATCCGGGTAGTTCGCACGAAACCGCCTCTCGTAGCGGTCTTTTCGATGCTGGCAGTCGTCAGCGTTGTCGCTGCGCAGTGCGGCGTCGCTCCTTCTCCTCCCGTGGCGACGCCCGCACCGCCGTCCGTCGAGACGTCACCGACGCCGACCGTCGGGCCGGTCACCGTTGCCGATCTCGGATCGAGTTGGCGGCCAGGCTGTCCAATCGACCCGGCACAACTACGCCGGGTCGAGGTCGACTACCTCGGCTTCGACGGACGGACACACCGCGGCGCGCTGATCGTCAACGAAGACGTCGTCGCGGACGTCACCGCCGCCTTCGAGCGACTCCTCGACCTGCGCTATCCGATCACGAAGATCCGCACCGTCGACAACTATCCTGGCGCCGACGACGAACTGTCGATGGAAGACAACAACACCTCCGCATTCAACTGCCGCGACATTCCCGGTACCGGCCGCTGGTCACTGCACGCGTCCGGACGCGCCATCGATCTGAACCCATTGCTGAACCCCGAGATCGATGGGTCGGGCGAGGTTCAACCCAAGAATGCCGCGCCGTACCTGGACCGCAACCGCACCGACCCGGGCATCCTGCATGCCGGCGATGCTGCCGTGCGCGCGTTCACCGATCACGGCTGGCGCTGGGGCGGTGATTGGCGAAATCCCGTCGACTATCAGCACTTCGAAAGATGATCAGCCGCTGCCGTAGAGATGTAACACCTTCGCCGCTGCGGTCGCCACGTCTGCGCGGACCCGCTGGATCGGCGGGCTGCCGCGCACCTGAATCGAATTCGACAGCAGCACCACATAGGTATCGGAGCCAGGGTCTATCCATATCGTGGTTCCGGTGAAGCCGGTGTGGCCGAAGCTGCCGACCGGGAAGACCAGGCCCCGCGGCATCGACAGCCCGGTATCGATGTCCCAGCCCAAGCCGCGAAGGTTCTGTCCGCTGATCGCGGGATAGCGCGGATTCTTGCCGGCGTGTCGAGCAGCTTGGTTCGCCGCGTCGATCTGCTGCGGCGTATGCCCCGGCTGCTGAGGAGTGGTCATCAATGCCAAAGTGGCTTGCTGTAGCGGGAATTCGCTCGGGCGGCCAGCCAGCCGGTCAAGCAGGGCCTGCGCATAGGTCCCGACATCCCGCGCCGTCGAGAACAGCCCGGCGTGCCCGGCCACCCCACCCATGCGCCGCGCGGTGGTGTCGTGCACCGTGCCGCGCAGCAGGTAGTCGAGGTCGGGGTTGGCCGCTGGATCGGCGCGGCCCTCCTCATCGCGAGCGGTCGGCGCGATGCGCTCGAGAAGGTCGATGTTCCAGGTTCCTTCGGAACACGCAACGCTTTCAGTTGGTGCGGAAGTCCACGCGATCGCCGCTCCTCTGACGGTGTGCGGTCCACATGCTTTCGCGGCAGGAAGATATCGTGTCTGTGTCATGCCCAACGGCCCGAAGATGTGCTGCTGGACGTAGGTGTCTTCGGTTTGGCCCGTGAGCTTCTCGACCAGCGCGCCGAGCACGATGAAGTTGATGTCGGAGTAGCGGAAACCCGCGCCGGGTCCCGACTCCAGCGGCGTGCTTAGAGCCCGGTGAAGGCCCTCTGCCCTGTTGGCGTGGTCGAGGCCCCACGAATCCCTGAGGTCGACGTCACCCGTCTCGCCGGAGGTGTGCGTCAGCAGCATGCGTACGGTCACCTCGGCGCGCTGCGGGTCGTTCGCCGGATTGAATTCCGGCAGGTACTGCTGCACTGGATCGTCGAACGCCACCTTGCCCTGCTCGTAGAGCTGCATGACGGCGGTGGCGGTGGCAAGGGGCTTCGTCAACGACGCCATGTCGAAGATGGTGTCGTCGGTCATCGGCTCGGCGGGCGCGGGTGACCCGTCGAGGCCCGGCTCGCCCGCGAGTTTGCGATCGCCGTACGCCTGCTGGAAGACGACCGTGCCGCCGTGCCCGATCAGGACCACGGCGCCAGGCAGCTTGTGTGCGGCGAGCGCATCGTTGATCACCTTGGACACCGGTGCGAAGTCAAACGCCGGCCTCGGGGTGGCGGGCGCAGGTGGGGGCGCAGCGACCGGGGGCCGCGTGGTCGGGGCCGGCTTGGCGGTGGTGGTCACGGCGGTCTGCGCGGCGGTGCCACTGGAGCACGCCGCGACGAACATGACTACGGCAGCGATGGCGATGCGCGCAGCAGGCGTACCGAGCACGTGTCGAATTCTGTCATGTTCCCCGGTCCACCGAATCGAACACCGTCAGCGATTGCTCGAACGGCTCGGACGTGACACCCAACTGATTCCCGAACGGATGATCCAGCCAGAACACGATGAACAGCAACAAGCCGAGCAGGACGGCAACAGCACTCAGCAGGCCGAAGTGCGCCCGTACGTTTCGAAGGCGCATGAAGCCGCCGAGCGCCAGCAGCACGACGCCGCCAAACAGCAGCCCGGTCCACAGCAAGCCGGGGATCCGCGGCCTGGCGTCCAAGATCCGCTGATTGCGCTGCGACGCCAGAGTGGTCAGCTGATCGAGAAACTTCTGGCTGATCGGGCTCGACGTGACACTGGACTGCTCACTGCCGAGCAGTTTGTACATCTCGTTGAGCGCGTCTCGCGCCGTTTCGGTTCCCGTGCGGGCACGTATCGCGTTCCGCCATTCGGGACCCGCTACCGCATCGGTGTACTTGCGCAGCAATACCCGCATCTGGGTCTGTTCGGGCACCGGCATGCCGACGGTCTGGCGGTACATCGTGATGAGCGTGGATGCCTCGTTGGACACGTTGGCCTCCGCAGACGAGAACCTGCTCCCACGCGACCACGATCACGAAGCCCAACAGCGCGCCGTGAACCAGGCCAACGCATGTCAAGAACGGCGATAGCGCCCCGTTGTGCCCTTCGCTCACCGGTTCCGGGAGCCAGCCACATGCTGGCGGCCGCGACCGCCAGGGCTGCAACGAGCGACAGCGCCAGAAACACCCACAAACCCGCTAACCCGTAGTCGCTCATGGTGTGTCCTCCGCACATCCGGCACCGTGCAATGAAGTTGGATACCCGACAGCATGCCCAAGTAGGCGTCCGGTGGGCGCTACGTCGGTAGATCTGCTTACACAGTCCGGAGGGGATGCTGTGGGCCTTGGCCTATTGGTGGCTCAGCGCGGTCGTTACGTTCGGTCAGGCGTGCGTGTACTGCTGTTCGGCATCGGCACGGCGTTCCTGTTGGCCGTCATGCAGGTCCATCCGCAGTTATTGTCCAGTCGCCACGCTCGCCATGCTGTCGGCCTCTCGATCACCTTGTCCGTCAACCCGATTGGTTTAGAAGATCGGAATTCGGGCCCGGGATTCGGTTCATCCGCTCGGCTCGGCTACTGCTGGCTCAGTCGGCAGTCGGACTTGGCCGTGAGCGTCGAGGCCTTCTGCGTGCCCAGCCGGAATTCGATACCGTCGGGCCCGGCGATGTAGATGTCGCGATCGCCCGGATTGTCCTTGAACGTGCCGAACTGCGTCGCACCTTTTTGGGCGGCACCGTCTTTGACGATCTGCAGCGCCTGCGGCCACACGTCGTCCGGAACCGGCCCGCTGAACACCGCCATCACGTACGCCTGCTTGGCCTTCGTCTGCGCGTAGTCGCCGCCGCATCCCACCCACGTGTTCTGTTCGATGTGCCACGTCGTACCGGGTGTCAGCGCCGCGATGCTGGTGGCCATGTTCTGCACCGCCGCTTGGTATTCCGCCTGCGCGGCCTCCAGAGGCGGCTTGGATTGCAGCTTCTGCTCGAGCTGTGCCGGGTCCGCTGACGTCACGCTGGTCTCTCCCGTACTCGTCGATTGCCCACACGCCGCGACGCACAGCGCCGCTATCATGAAGCCAGCAGCCAACTTTCGTCGCGTCATCGCCCGGGAACCCGCGGTATCAGCGGCGGCTGCGGTGCTGGTACGGGGACCGGCGGCGGCGGCGCCATCGCCACGTTGTTGGGCAATCCTGCCATCACCGCAGCGAGGTTGTAGCCGGACATCCGCAACTGATTGTCGCTGCCGAGCCGGGCATAGTCGGCATGACTCTGGACGCCCTCGCGCATCACCCCGCCGGGGTCGAGGCCGGGCTGAGCCGACAATTGCGGGAGCATCCCGTCGTACGGGTTGACGCCCCACCCGTGCAGCGGCGCCAATTCCGCGACGGCATTTGCGATCGGATCATCCACACCGCGCATCACATAAGCATGCCCTGCGCCGAGACCCAATTGGTCGGGACTGGTCAGCTCGAGGCCCGGTGAACCGTAGAACACGACGTCGTTGACGGGATGCAGCCCTTGGGCATTGAGTTCCTGCAGGGCCAACGACGACGTCAGCGAGCCGTACGAGTGGCCGAGCAGCGTGATGTGCCCGCCGGGGTTGTCGGCGCGGACCTGTTCGAGGTACGACGACAAGCTGTCGGCGCCTGCTCGGGCCTGCCCGTCGCCCATCGTCGCCAAGGCGTCGCGCGGGCTGAGCGTGTTCAGCGGGTTGGGCGGCGGGTCGTAGCCCATCCATGCGACCGTCGCCGCCGACCCGGGCATCCCGGCGTTCCTCATCTGGCGTTCCGCTTCGAGCCGAAGGTTCTGCGCCTCGGAGACCATGCCGGGCAGCGTGTCCTTTGTCGTCGAGCCGATGCCGGGCACCGTGACCGAGACGTTGCGCGCGGTATCGGGATTGCCGACAGCGACCGCCGCCAGCACTTGCTTGCCGGTACCGGTCCTCGGGTCGAATGCCGTCAAGTAGGTCTCCGGCGCTTTCCCCAGCGCGTCACGCGCCGCGTACAGTTCGCCGAGATGGGTTTTGGTGCTTGCCAGTTGGCCTTTGAGTTCGTTGAGCCGGTCGAACGTCGCCGCACTGTGGTCACCGGTGGTGTAGGTCTGCCTGGCCAGCTCGTCGATCTGGCGCTGCAACGAGTCGACCTGCGCCTGTGTCGCGGCCCGCTCGTGGTCCAGCCGCGCTTCGTTCGCGTCGCTGGCGAGCTGTGTCGGCGTCAACCCATCGGAGCCCACCGGCGGACCCGTCTGCGGGATCGGCGTCTTGCCGGTGGCCATGTTGATGGCCTGCGCCAGCTCGTCATCGATCGCGGCCGCTTCGGCCAGCAGCGTGATGAGCTGTGGCGCCAACTCGGCTTCGGCCACCGCAACGTCGGCTTCCGTCATTGTCGAACCAGGAACGGGGACAAACGAATTGGATGGCACGTCGAGTTCCATTCGCAGCTGGTGCGCCCGATTGCGGAGATTGGCCAGTTTGGCTTTGAGCACCTCGATGTCATCGGCCGCTCGGTCGGCGGCCCGGGCCACCGCCAGCGCTTCGTTACCGTGCGCGTCCAAATCCTTGCGTGTCTGGCCGATCGACTCTTTGGCGGCTCTGGACGCATCACCGCCCCATGTCCCGAACGCCGGGAGTTCCGCGATGCCGTTGGCCGCTTCCCGGGCGGCTTCGGCGCGACTGCGAGTGGCGTGGAAGACCTCGCGGACGTCACCGGGGTTCCAACGGTCGATGTCGGCGACGGAGACCGTCACCGCTACAGCCCGAGATCGAGGTCGCTCGCCGCGTCGTGGTCGGTATGCACGTAGGCCGCCGCGCCGGTGCGTAGCCCGTCCGAATGGTCGACCATCCGGCCGAATATCGCCGTCGTGTCGGCCTGCCATTTGGCGACCGCGCCGGTCAAAGCCGCCGCAGAGCCCGCTGGCAAACCAAGCTGCGCAGATTCCATCCGGCCGTCGGCCTCGAAATGCCGGGCTTTCATGGTATCGGCGTGGACGTCGACAGTGGCAGCGGTTACGTGCAAGTCCTCGGGAGTAACCCTGACCTCGTCAGGCACGACCTCTCCTCATGTACCGAGCAAATTGCGCCACCCGCCAGCATAACTGAGTTTCAGGGATGACAATGACACCAATTCACGGCTTATTGACAGATCCGCCAATTGCGAGGAGGCCCTGTGGCCGACGTGGATTATTGCGTGGTGGGAGCCGGGTTCGCGGGGTTGACCGCCGCCCTGCGGCTGAAACGAGCGGGGCCCTCGGTGGCGCTGTTGGAGGCGCGCGACCGGGTCGGCGGTCGCACCTTCACCGAGATGCGAGACGACGGCTTGTGGATCGACCGCGGCGGCGCGTGGATCGGTCCGGGCCAGGACGCCGTCTACCGCTTGATGAGCGAGTTCGGCGTGCCGAGCTATAAGCAGTACGTCGATGGCGACGCGATGATGTTCGTCGACGGTAAGAAGTACCGCTACAAAGGGACGATTCCGTTTTCGATGAGCCCGTTGGCAGTGGCCAATATCGGCGCGGTGTTCCTCGAACTGACGCAGATGTGCAAGTCGATTCCCATCGAAGCACCGTGGGATGCGCCCAAGGCGCGCAAATGGGATCGGCTCACTTGGGGCGCATGGCTCGACAAGCACACCTTGTCCAAGGCCGCGCACCAACTGCTCGACTACGCCGTCGCCGGTCTGTACACATCGGCCGCGTCTGAGATCTCGCTGCTGTTCGTGCTGTACCAAATGGCGTCGGCCGGCGGGCCGAGTTTCGTGCTGGGCGTCAAGGATGCGGCCGAAGACGCCAGGCCGGTCGGCGGGATGGGTGCCATCCACCGGGCAGTCGCGGCCGAACTCGGCGACGCGATACATCTGTCGCAGCCGGTGCGCAGCATCACCCAGGATGTCACTGGAGTGACCGTCCGCTCAGACGACATGGTGGTGCGCGCACGCCGTGCCGTCGTAACAGTCCCGATCGCGATCGCGGGCCAAATCGTCTATGAGCCAATGCTTTCGATGGATCGGTCGTTCCTGCATCAAAGGATGCCGCTTGGGGCGGTGTTCAAGATTGCCTTGATCTATGACGAGCCGTTCTGGCGGGCCGACGGCCTGTCGGGTCAATCGTTCGCGCCGGGCTCGATGGCCAACCTCACCATCGATTCCTGCACCGACACTGGAAGGCCGGGCGTGCTGACCGTCATCACTGAGGGACCCGTTGCGCGGCAGATGACCAGGATGACCGACGGCGACCGCAGGCAGGCGGTGCTCGATGCGGTCGCCGAGCGGTTCGGCGACAAGGCTCGGACACCGGTCGACTACGTCGAGCAGAACTGGAGCGTGGAACGGTACTCCGGCGGCGGGATGATCAGCCACACGCCGCCCGGCGTGCTCACCGAATTCGGCCCCGCGTTGCGCGCGCCGTGCGGCCGTATCCATTGGGCGGGCACCGAAACCTCCGCTGTCATGTACGGATTCATCGACGGGGCGGTGCGCTCCGGCGAGCGCGTGGCCGCCGAGGTGCTGTACCGCGAAGGTCAGGCCCTTCTCACCCGCCGACGTAATGTCGAGCGGTGATATTCGGCGGGCGCATCGCCGTCATGCCCGCCGATCGAGAGCAGGTCGCTGACCGACGTCGCGTCGTTGGGCGACGCCGCGGTCATCATCGCCTCGTGGGCGATGTCGGCATCGGTGTGCGGAGGCACGACCAGCAGAAGGATCTTCTCGCGACCAAGCCCCAGCACCTGAAGGGTATTGGCGGGTTGACGCCGGTAGCCGTCGAGGCGGACCGCCCTACCGCCGGTCGTCAACCGCTTCGGCATCTGCGCCCATTCGGAAAGGTTGTGCAGCACACGATCAACCGCGCCGAGGCGCACCGACAGCACCGCGAGCAGATCCGGCAGTTCTGCGGTGAGATCGTCGGTTCGTGGCCACCATGCCCCGTCCACATGCCCGGAAACGGGGGCTCTGGGATTCAATCGCAGCCTCGGTGTGTGCTCTGGTCCATTGTGCCGCGTCATGTGACGATCCCGTCCTGACAATGCTGGCTTTGCCAGCGAAAGCCATTGTCTATCAATGCTTTTGATTGCCGGTGAGGCTGGTAGTCGACGAGGAACGTTCGGCCTTCGCGCGTTTGTCCGCCCGCTTCTCTTTCAGCGTCTTGCCGGACTTCTTGCTCATCGATTGTCGGGGAGATTTGTCAGCCATATAGGCCCCTAGCAATTGGGGGCCTGGACGGTCCCGATCACCCGAGCGTACGCCGATCAGCGGCGCCCCGCGCATGGAACGAGATTCTCGTTGTGCCCGAACAAAATTCGCGTTGATCGGAGGCACCGGTCGAGTCTGGGGGTCGTAAGTGTAGGCTCACAGCGAACCGTTTCGTAGCCGACAGCTGTGCGATCCGATTCGTAAGTCGATCAACGAACTGATCGGCCTCGAAACGAAGGAAGACCTCGTTGGAGCGCACGAACGAAAACACCAATTCGACTGATGGGCGACGCCTGCGCAGTCCGGTCCGATATACGTTGGCCTCCATTCTTGGCAGTGGCCTCGACGGAGCATGGTGGCCGCACACGGCCTCGATCGCGCGTGAACTGTCCGACCTGACCGTTGCGTTGCGCGAGCCGCTGGGCAAAGTCGTCGACATCAACGTCAACTGGTCGCCATTGCAAGGTGTTTCGAATCTGGACCTGATCGATCGCCGCGGTGTCGCAGCGGTGCCCGGAGAAGGCGGCCGGCACCTGCGCGTCATCACCGTCACCGGCAACCTGGCCAGCGCAGATCTGCTGGTCGTGCCGTCTGGAACAAGCACCGCCCTGGCTACCATGTTGCTGCGGCAGGCCGCTGACCTTCCCGTCTTGTACGAACACCAGCACACCGCTGCGTTCCGTAGCGCTGGTGTCATCGTCAACGCTGCACGCGCTCAACGCTCATTCACCGCCCCCGCCACCGAGGTGTGAACTGAACCGCCAGCGCTGCTGCCGACCGGAACGCCACGGCACACGCGTGGGCCGCGCAGCGTTCCAGCAAACGTAGGGAAACACCCGATTCCTTTCCGTGCAGATCCAAATAGCTTGGGTTGCAGTAGGCCGTCCTGTGGATTTCACCAGGTAAGCCCACCTTCAAGATCAGAACGGCCTTCTCTTGGACTGCGTGACATTGTCACCGGATAGGGAGATACATCAATGCTTGGCAACGTGCTTGTCGGCGTAAGCCCATGGCGTGACTCCGCATGATGACGATCGCGAGGATCGGCTTAGCAGATCGCCTTGGCGTCGATCAACACCTACTGAGCGCAAATCACGGTCTCCACTTCGGGACCGAGTTCGGTAGCGGCTCCACCCAAGGGTTGCTTGGCGGATAGGGCGCGCTCCGATAGCAGAAAGAAACATCATGGTTTACCCGCAGTATCCCGAACACCAGCCGGAAGTCGTCCCGTGGCCCACGGGCTATGACGATCAAGAGCGCGAGAGGCGAAGTCCTGTGCTTGCCGCCTCTATCGCCGGAATCGTCGCGGTTCTGGTGTTGGCGGTCGGGGTACTGCTCGGTGTGCAGCTCAACAGACCCGATTCGGTGTCGCCGTCGGGGCCGTCGCCAACAGCAGCCGCAAGCGCTGCGGCCAGCGTCACCCCGACGACGGCGAGCGAACCCGCGACTCGAGAAGCGGAGCGAACGCGCGCCAGGGACGCCGAACGCCTGGACCGATCGACCTACTCACCGATGACTGCGCGCGACTTCGCGCTGATGGCCAAGAACCCCGACTCGTGGACCGGCCGGAAGATCGTCGTATACGGGGTCATCACGCAGTTCGACGCGGTGACCGGAGCGACGGCGTTCCGCGCTGCCACGGGCCCCGAGCCGATGACGGACCCGTACGACTATGAGCAGAACACCCTCATCACTGCGCACGACTCGCGCATGGTCGCGAACTTCGTCGAAAAGGACGTGGTGACCATGTACGTCGAAGTCCAGGGCGCTGTTACCTACGACACACAGATCGGCGGAAAGACCACGGTCCCATCGCTTTTGGCCAACATCGTCGAGTCAACCAGGTTCAGTTCGGCCCCGCGGACCTTGACTCCCTCTGTCGCGACCCTCCCCAACACCGACGTCAGTGGCGCCCAGTTACGCTCGATCGCCGCCAGCGACCAACCGGTGGTCGCCAGTGTCCTCGAGGATCGTTGGGTGCCGCAGTTGAGTTCCAAACGTCTCGGCATGGTCGCCGAAGGAAGCACCTGGACCAACGACATGATCTTGGCCGACCACCAACAATTGCGCGGAAGCTACGCGGGCGTCCGACTGCTGTGGTCAGGGAACTGGTCGACGTTCTCGGAGTCGGACTTCTGGGTGACCATCGTCGGCACCGGATTCCCGACGGCCGACCAGGCTCTGGCCTGGTGCAAGGGAAACGGTTTCGACCGCGACCACTGCTACGCCAAATTGGTCAGCACCACGCATGCCGTTGAGGGCAGCACTGCGTACAACAAGTAGGCGCTAGGCGGCGGGGTTGAAGTCCGACACGTCAGCAGCCACCTCGATCGTGTCCGCGACCGTCGGAGCGCACGGCGCGCACAGCCCCTTGCCCCACGTCGGGTATCCGCATGCCGGACAGATCGTTAATACGCTGCTCTCAGCAGGAATATTGATAGCCACCGCCGTCCCTTTCGCCCGGTGGAAGGTATATAACCGCGCAGGGCGAAATCAAACCTGACGTGTCGATCTGGTCCGCCTTCCAGGGCGCCGACCTACGCTTCTGTCATGACCGGTGATAATCACCACCGGTTGGCCCGCCTCCTCGGTGATCTAGCCGTGGACATGCAAGGGCGAAGTGTCCACGGTCCCGGTCTGTGGCTCGCTGGCTCATCGAGGAACATGAGAGAAGTGTGACGGGGCACTAGGAGGCGGGCCACCGCAGGGTGCGGCCCAGCCGAACCTTGCGCGGGTTCGTCTCGCTCACCTCAACCGCAACAGTGCGGCCCGTCTGGTATGCACCGAGCTCCCAGGGCAGGATGTTTCGCCAGATCACCACCGAATACGGCCCGCGGCTGGGGACATTCACGTTGAGTCGAAGCCGGCACACGATCCGCTGCGGGCCGTTGACCGCCACCGAGCCGAACCGTTTGAGCGACAAGACCTCTGCCGTACCGGCAACCACCGGCCCGCGAACTTTCCGCATCTGACGCACCACGATGGGTCCGAGAATCGGTACGCCGACGAACACGGCCGCCCAGGGAATCCACGACCACCAACTTCCGCCGGACGTCGACGTGGAATACGCCAAATACTCAACCATTGCCGCACGCTAGCAACTCACCAGCACCGGCACCGACCGATCCGTAGACATAGTTCCTAGCTAGGGGGATACGGTGCTCGGAAGTCGTTCTGCTGGTGGCGATCCCGGCGCCGGTCCGGGCGCCGTGGGTCCTGCCATATGTGGCACCGGTCCAGGCGCCGTCGGGCCTGCCATATGAGGTATCGGCCCGGGGGCTTGGGCCCCGTCAAGATGCGGTACCGGCGTGGGTGTCTCCGCGGCGGGCATGTGCGGCACGGGCTCTGCGACGTCGGTGGGATTGTCGGCCTCGCGGTCCACCGGGACCGGCACTTCGACGACCGCCGGCGGCTGCGGCGCCTCGCTGGCGGGGGCCGGCGCTTCCGGGGCTGAACCCGGCACGGCCGCGCCGCGGCGCCCATCGATCACGACGCCGTCTCTCGCGCTGCGCACCAACGTCGCCCAGCCACCGCCGGCTTTGGGTACACCGATGCCGCACGCGATCTTGCGGCTGCCGGCCGCCCATCCCGTCGCGTCGATGGGCTGATAGCGCACCGACAGTCCGGTGGTCTCCAGCGGCACAGGGCCCAGGTACGCCGACGTCGCCGCGATGCAGGCGTCGCGCACCACCGGATCCTGGGCAGCGATCGACGGCGCCAATTGGCCGAAGATCGGGGAAAGGTCAACGGTGCCTGTGATTTCCAGCGCGTGGGGCAGGCCGCACTCGACGGCGACATTCGTCGTATCACCGTCTCGGATCCCAAGACACGTGCTGGTCGGCCAGACACTGGACTGATCCTGGTCGATGACCCTGCCGCTGAACGGAACCGACGCGACGCCGTTACTCGGCAACTGCAGACCACACATCAACTCGTCGGAGGTTCGCACCGCGCCGACGACGAATCGTCCATGCGGGTCGTAGCGTGAGCCCAGGTTGTGTTCGACCGCCTGAACGCAGGCTTGCTGCTGCCGAGTCTCGGCCGCGGAATCGCCGGAGTCCGTTGGCAGCGCTTGGGATTCGACCACTTCGAACAGGTGCTCGTCGGAACAGTTGACCCGCACGGCGCGTTTCGGCTCGCCGGGCGGCCAGCTCAGGCAATCTCCGCTGTGCGCGGCCGCCGGCCTGGTTGCCGACCGGTCCATCATCTGCAGCACGACGGCGACCGACACGACGACGACGCCGATGGCGACCACGACGAGCAGCAACTTGATCGCCCACAGCGGAATGTCCACCCGCGACTCGTCAACAGGTTCCCGCGCGGGGCGCACCGGCACCAACTCGGTGGACACCTCGTCAGGCCAGCGCTGCCTCACAGACATCCAATGATGGGAACACACCCACTGCCCTGCCGCACGACAAAGCAAAGATCTGTTATCGAACGCTCAGCCTGTTGGCCAGGAAGATTACTACATTTGACGGTCACGTCAGCAACTTCGCCGCGGGTTGCTAACCGATCGCGAAATTACATCGATGTATAGCGACACGGTCACGGATGGATACCTTTTCGCGCATCGATGATCACTTAGACCCCAGTGATCACTACTGTCACAGCAGTCGACTCCTGACGTCAAAGCGACGTCATGCCTCCCCTGAAAGGTGTGTCATGTCGCCGCGTCCGCGAATCGCCTCAGTATCGGTGGCGTCCGCGATTGTGCTCTGCACCGCGATCGGCGTCACGTCGCCTGCGGCTGCCGAGCCGTGCACAGATGCCGCCGCGGCGGCCCAGCCTCAGGTCGAGGCGCCTTCCCAACCGTTGCCCACGAACGGCGGCCCGCCCCGCGGTCACCGCCCCGCCTACGCGAACACTGCCGCGCCGCTGCCCAAGGTGGGTCCGATCACGTCGGCGGTGATGAACCTCATGGGTCAGCGCTCCGGGCGCGTGCAGCAGCAGGCGGCCGTCGCGCCGCCGCCCGAACCTCCCTCCGCGGCCACCGAACCGGCCCCACCCGTTGCCGCGCAACCGGTTCCGGAAGCCGCGCCCGCGCCTCCCCCTGGGCCACCCTCGCCCCCTGGGACGTCGCTCGTCGGCTGGGTCACCGGACCGGAAAGCCCGAACAACACGCTGTCGCGCTTCGCAGTCTCCGGGACCGACTTGGGCATCATGTGGGACAACGGTTCTCATCAGGTGCTGATGGCGTTCGGTGACACCTCGGGTTACTGCAGCGCACCCGGTCATCAATGGCGATACAACGTGCTGATGCGAAGCCAGGACGGCGCGTTGTCGAACACAATCAGTGTGGCGAACTCTCCGTTGTGGGCGCGCGGCATCTCGAAGCAGATCATCAACAGCACCAAATGGGCACCCGACGAGACCGGCATCATCCCAACGGCCGGCATCTCGGTCGGCGGAAACCAGTACATCAATTACATGTCGATCAAGAGCTGGGATGCCAACGGCGCGTGGACAACCAACTACTCGGCGATCGCGGTGTCACCGGACAACGGCGAGCGATGGGGTGTCTACCCCGGCTCGGTCCGGACACCGAGGCCGGACGCGATTCCCGGCGCCCGGCACGTCGCAGGCAATGAGAACTTCCAGCAGGGAGCGTTCCTCAAGCCTGGGCCGGGCGACCCGTACATCTACTCATATGGAACGCCTGCGGGCCGTGGCGGGTCGGCGTACGTGGCACGGGTTGCCCCCAGCGCCATCGCGGACGTCGGCAAGTACGAGTACTGGAACTCCGACCAGAATGCCTGGGTGCCAGGCAATCCGGCCGCCGCGACACCGGTGGTTCCCGGACCGGTCGGCGAGATGTCGGCCCAATTCAACACCTACCTCGGGCAGTACCTGATGATGTACTGCAACGGCATGAACGATGTGGTGTTCAGGACAGCACCTGCGCCGCAAGGACCGTGGGGGCCGGAGCAGATGATCGTTCCGTCCATGCAATTCCCCGGTGGGATCTATGCACCGTTCCTGCATCCGTGGTCGACCGGTCGGGAGCTCTACTTCAATCTGTCGGAGTGGACAGCCTACAACGTGATGTTGATGAAAACCGTTCTGCCGTAGTCAGATCGGGGTCGATCACGACCAGCCAGAGCGCTCCCGAGGCGACACCGAACGCCGCCTTGACCGCAATCAACCGCGAGGAAGCAACCAGTGCCACACATGCCAGCACATGTTGCCGATCGCGATCGGAATTCAGATACCGACGGCTTGTCCGTCACGTCGCGGGTCGCTGGCAGCGACGTAGCCGTCGTCGAGCCGCCAGATCGCCTGACAGCTTCCGAACTGGTTGTAGTCGTCGACGGTGACGAGTTCGTGTCCGCGCTCACGCAACCCGTCTAGCGTGGCAGGCGGGAACCCGCCCTCTACGCTGACCTGGAGCCCGCCGACCCACCGGAACCGCGGGCCGTCACAGGCCGCTTGGGGGTTTTGCTCGTAGTCGGCGATCCGCACCATCACCTGAGTGTGGCCCTGCGGTTGCATAGTGCCGCCCATCACTCCGAAACTCATCACTGGCGCCCCAGCCTTGGTCACGAATCCGGGGATGATCGTGTGATACGGACGCTTCTGGGGCCCAACCTGATTCGGATGCCCCTGCGTCGTCACGAAGCCCGTACCGCGGTTCTGTAGCGAGATGCCGGTGCCGGGCACCACCACACCCGAACCGAAACCCATGTAGTTCGATTGAATCATCGACACCATCATCCCGCTGGCGTCCGCGGCAGTGAGGTACACCGTTCCGCCGCTCGGTTGGCCCGCCGCAACGGGTTTCGCTCGATCTCTGTCGATCAGCGCGGCCCGCTGCTCGAGATAGCCCTTGTCGAGCAACTGCATTGCGGTGACGGTCATATGGTCACCGTCCGACACATATTCGAGCGCATCGGCGAAGGCAAGCTTTACCGCCTCGATCTGCAAATGCACACTTTCTGCCGAATCGACTGGCAGCGAAGCCATATCGAAATGCTCAAGGATGCCAAGCGCGATCAGCGCGACAATACCCTGGCCGTTGGGCGGTATCTCGTGCACCGTGTAGCCGCGGTACTCCCCAGTGATGGTCCCGACCCAGTCCGCACGGTGAGCAGCCAAGTCGGACGTGCGCAGAGCGCCCCCGTTCGCCGTCGCGTGGGCTTCCATCTTGTCGGCTAGTTCGCCGCGGTAGAAGGCCTCGCCGTCGGTGTCGGCGATCTTCTCCAACGTGGCGGCATGCTCGGGCAGCCTGAACAGCTCGCCCGGTTTCGGCGCCCGCCCGTCACGCATGAAAGCTTCGGCGAAACCTGGCTGCCCGGCGAACAGCGGCACCTGCTCCGCCCACTGAGACGCGACCGTCGGCGAAACGAGAAAACCATTGCGGCCGTATCCGATTGTCGGCTCGAATAGGCGGGCAAACGGCAGCCGGCCGAATTTCGCGTGCAGCGCTGCCCATGCCGAGACCGCCCCCGGCACCGTCACTGAGTTCCAGCCCGTCGCGGGCACGGGCCCGTCGGTGAAGTACTCCGGTGTCCATGCGGCCGGTGAACGGCCCGACGCGTTGAGCCCGTGCAGTTGGTGTCCGTCCCAGACGATTGCGAAGGCATCCGACCCGATGCCGTTGGACACCGGCTCCACGAGCGTCAACGCGATAGCTGTCGCCACAATGGCGTCGACTGCGTTGCCGCCGTCGGCGATCATCGCAAGGCCGGCCTGCGCGGCCAGTGGTTGCGACGTCGCCACGATGTTATGCGCGAGCAGTGGTTTGCGCGGCCAGGCGTACGGCAGCTCCCACGAGAATGGAACGGTCATCAATCCCTAACGCTACCAAGCGCTTAGGGTCGGACGAGACGCCGTCCGACCTGATGCACTGTGCGGCTTCTCAGTGATGGAAGATCAGCGCGCCTTCGTCACCACCGAACGGCTGTTGTTGCTGGGCGGCCTCGTGCGCGGCAGCGCCTGGGGTTGCAGTGATTTCGGCGTTGCCTTTGTTCTGATGCACGGTGGCGTCCGCGGAGGCGAGCGGAGCCAAGCCGATTGCGGCCGCAGAGGCGGCGATGGCCAACGATGTGACGTAACGAAGTTTCATTTTCTTCTCCTCATGCGGCGGATTAGTACGACGAGCAGATCAGAAGGGCTGACGCGTCGATGTTGCGCCGTTGTTAACTCAATGTCGTCACGGTGAACGTCAAAACTGCCATACCAGCTAGCCGGAAATGGGACGCATAACTCCTGCTAGGAGGGGCTGCGTCGGACGTTGAGGCCGGGGAGATTTCGCTGTTGCGTAGATCTCACTTTTCAAATTGCCCGGCTCTCGGCGACAAAGTCGGCGGGAGCGACAACGACCACTTTGCAACGAGCGCCAGTTACCCTTAGACGCGAATTCATCCACAGGTTGTTTGTCGTTGGTGAGGTGAATCGGGTCGGTGTCTCACGGGGTGGTGAAGATGGGGTCATGTCTTCAACCGCGGCGCCGTCGGTGGTGAGCAGTACCAGTGATCGTCTTGAGGTGTTGTTCGCCGAGTTGGCGGAGCTGGCGGG
>NZ_JBICUE010000019.1:0-85701 GCF_043197955.1 Mycobacterium sp. NPDC048908
ACACTGGACTGGAAAACACCCGCCGAAGCCCTCGACGAACTACTCTCCAACCCGTCCACACCGACCGCTGTTGCATAGAGCGCTAGAAACCGCCGCCAGAATTGGACAGTTTTACGTCTGCTCGCGAGGGGACTGTTTGTCCTCGACGAAGTCCCTCGGCTTCATACCGGAGTCGATGAGCTGACGCCGTCGCTCCTGAACGTCCGATGCCGCGCCGACCATGTTGGTCAGGATGTGGCTGACCTGCAGGTGCACCCGCATGCCCATCAACTCCCAGGCCCGCTTCACGTTGTTCTTCACCGCCATCAGCGTGGTCAGCGGGATCTGGCCGATCTTGCGGGCCATCTCCTCGACGGTGTCCTCCAACTGCTCGCGCGGTACCACCTTGTTGAGCAGTCCCCAGTCGAGCGCTTCGTGCGCGGAAAGTGTTGGCGCCAAAAGCAACCAGTCCATGGTGCGATGCCAGTTCATCATCAGCCACGGCTCGATCATGGTGTGCCCGCCGGGTTCGCCGAGACTCTGTGCGAGCGGCATCTGGAAGTACGCGTCTTCCGACGCGACGCAGAAGTCGGTCAGCAGCCCCAGATAGATGCCACCGCCCATGCAGTAGCCGTGGATCTGCGAGATGGTGGGTTTCGGGAACTCCCACAGATACAACGTCGGCCACAAGAAGAGGTCGGCGGTGCCCTTGTACAGGTCTTCGAAGGTCTCGCCGAAGTCCGGATACGGGTTCTCGTCGGGGCCCCAGCGCGCTACATGCCCTCCGCAGAAACCTTTTCCGTTGGCCTTGAGGATGACGACCTTGATGTCGCGGTCACGGTCGGCCTCGCGCAGGCAGGCGTCGACCTCGTTCACGAGCTCCGCGTCTTTGGTGTTGGCTTTCTCGGGCCTGTTCAGGATGATCCGCGCTACTGGCGGCTCGCGCTCGTAGATCACCGATTCCAGGTTGCGCCGCTCGACTCCCATTGACCCCTCCTACAGGATCGCGCCGCTGTCCTTGGCCGCCGAGATGTCCTCCCAGTCCAAGTCGAGTTCCAGCAGGATTTCCTCGGTGTGCTGTCCGTACGCGGGCGCGCGCGCCGGCGCTGGTGCGGCTTCGTCGAATTGCACTGGTGCAGCGACGATCTGATATTCGACTCCGTGGTCGTCGAGATTGACGACGGTGAGGCCGTTCGGCTCCACCTGTGGATCGTGCAACGTCTCCTTCGGAGTTGCCAGCGCTGCCCACACGCCGGGTTCGTCGGCGAGTGCCTTGCGCCAGTGCTCCAGGTCCTCGCTCGCTATCCGGTCGCCGACGATCGTGCACGCCTCTGCGGCGTTGGCGATCAGGTTGCTCGAAGGCACAAAGCGTTCATCGGTCGCGAGTTCCGGCAGGCCGATCCGCTCACAGAACCCGGCCCAGAACCGGTCGGGCTGCAGAAAGACCATTTGAATCCATCGGTTGTCACGCGTCTTGTAGCGGTTGACAAGCGGATTGATCGCCAGCCCCGGAGGAGCGCCGGGGATGCCGTCGATGCCGAACAGGTCGGCCACCGAGATCGACGGCGCGATCGACCACATCGCCTGAGCCAGCAGTGACGAGTCGACGACGGACGGTTCACCGGTGCGTTCCCGATGGAACAGCGCCGCGCAGACGCCGCCCGCCAGCGTGATGCCGCCCTGCAGGTCGCCGAAACCGGGGCCCTGCACGGCGGGCGTTTCGGTACCGAACGGCGTCATCGTGTACGCCACCCCGCCGCGTGAAAGGTATGTGGCGGCGTCGAATCCACCCTTGTTGGCATCCGGTCCGCGTACCCCGGTGCCGGTGCCGCGAGCGACGATGATGTTCGGGTTGAACGCCCGCACATCGTCGACCGTCAAACGGGCGCGTTCAAGCGCGCCGGGCAGCCAGTTGGTCAGGAACACGTCGGCGGTGGCCAACAGGCGGCCGAGGTATTCGCGGCCCGTTTCGGATTTGATGTCGATCGCGATGCTGCGCTTGCCGCGGTTGCCGATCTCGAGGATGAAGTCGACGTCGGCCCGCGCGTTCTGGCGGGTGAAGCCCCCGATCACCAGAGCGCGACCGGGGTCACCACCCTTGACGTCCTCGACCTTGATCACGTCTGCGCCCCAATCCGCCAGCGCCGCACCGGCAGACGGCACGTATGTCCATGACGCGAGTTCGACGACACGCACTCCGCGCAACACTTCGGTCATCGCACAGCCTTTCTGACTGCCCTTGCGGCCTCTTTCAGGTAGGCGTCGGAGCCGCCGAGGAATGCGCTCCACCCGAGTAGACGCTTCAGATACAAGTGCGCGTCGTGCTCCCAGGTGTAGCCGATGCCACCGAACACCTGAATCGCCGTATCGGCGACAGTGGCCAGTTGTGCCGCGAACGCCTTGGCCCGCACCGCGGCCAGGTGACGCTCCTCTGGTGGCGCGGCGTCGGCCGCCCACAGCCCGTGCAGCACACCGCTGCGCGCGAGTTCGACGGTCTCGTACATGTCGACGCATAGATGCTGAACTGCCTGGAAACTTCCGATCGGCCGGCCGAACTGCCGTCGCACCTTGGCGTAGTCGACCGCGAGGTTCAAAACTGCGGTCGCGGCACCCAACGCATCGGCCGCGTAGGCGATCAGGACGTCGTCCCGGAGTCCTTCGATGTCGCCGGCCGATGCGGACGCGACCCGCTCCGCAGGCACCCCGTCCAATCGGACGTCGTATCGCTTGTGGGTGGGATCGACGTGTGCTCGCTCGGTCATCGAAATCCCCACCGCGGCCGCGTCGACGGCGAAAAGTGCCGCGCCCGCGCGGTCCTCGGCCAGCACCAGGAGTGCGGTGGCGGCGGCGGCGTCGGGCAGCGAGGGGATGTCGCCGACGAGGGCCGCGTCGTCGACCACCGGGCACGGGCCCGCCAACGGACCAACCGTCGCGATGACGGAGCCGTCGGCGATGCCGTTCAGCAGCGAGTCGGCTCGGGCGCCCATCCGGGTCAGGGCCCGCGTCGCGGCGACAGCCGTGGACAACCACGGCCCCGGGTACAGTCCGGCGCCGAGTTCCTGTGCCACCACGCCGGCTTCGGCCATCGTCATGCCGGACCCGCCGTGTTCCTGCGGCACCAGCACACCGGTGGCGCCGAGATCGGCCAGCCCGTGCCAGACGTCTTCGGTGGTGCCGGTCGGATGCCCGAGCATGGGTCGGACATGTGTTGCCAAGCTTGCCTTTTCGGCCAAGAAGTGGCGCACTGTGTCACGCAGCGCCACCTGTTCGTCGGTGAGTTCGAGATTCATCTGCGCGGTAACCCGAGCACCCGCGTCGCGGTGATGCCCTTGTTGATCTGTGTCGTGCCGCCGGCGATCGTCAGCGACCGCGACGTCAGCCGGTATTCCTGCCAACGTCGATGGTCGTCGAGCGGACCGAGTGCGTCAAACGCCAACTCGGCCAGCCGCTGACCCACGTCGGCCCATACGCTCTTGGCCAGGCTGGCCGAGCCGAGCGCGTCGCCGCCGTGCAGCGTCGCCGAGATGGACCGCTGGCACAGCACCTCGAGGTACTTGATCCGCACCGCGATCTCGCCGAGGCGGCGCAGCACCGCACTGTCGTCGAGCAATCCGGCAGCTGCCAGGTCGGCAACCAGATCGCTCAGCTGCACCTCGAGTTGGGCATACAGTCGCCCCGCGCCTGCCCGCTCATGGCTGAGCGTGGTGGTGGCGACCTGCCACCCCGCGTTGAGTGGGCCGAGCATCGCACCGGCGGGCACCCGCACGTCGTTGAAGAACACCTCCGCGAAATCCGTTGCCCCGTTGATCGTGACCAGCGGGCGCGCCTCGATGCCGGGCAGCGTCATATCGACGATCAAGCAGGATATGCCTTTGTGCTTGGGCGCCTCGGGGTCGGTGCGCACGTACAGCTGGCACCAGTCGGCTTTGTGCCCAAGCGATGTCCAGATCTTCTGGCCGTTGACCACATAATGGTCGCCGTCCAACACCGCCCTGGTGCGCAACGCGGCCAGGTCGGAGCCTGCCTCCGGCTCGGACATGCCCTGGCACCAGATATCGTCGGCGCGCACCATGCGGGCGAGCAGCGCATGCTTCTGGGCGTCGCTGCCGTACTGCATGATCGCAGGCGCGATGTTGTTCATCCCGATCACGTTGAGCGGCACGGGCGCTCGCGCACGAATTGTCTCCTCGGCATGGGCAAGTTGTTCGAGTACGCCTGCCCCGCGCCCGCCGTACTCCTGCGGCCAGGACACCGCGCCCCACCCCGCGTCGGCCGATGCGGCGTCCCATGCACGCAACGTGGCGAAGGTATCCGCGTCGCGGTCGCGTCGGCGACCGGCGGCCACCACCTCATCGGTCAGGTTCGCGGCCAACCAGGCGCGCAGCTCCTTTCGGAACTGCTGAACCTCGGGAGGGTACGAAAAATCCACAGCGTCCTGTCGGGATCGGTCTGAATTGGTTTCTTTATAATTTTAGGTAGTATAGCCACGCACCAGTTACAGTTGGCTGCAATGTCGCGGCGCCCAAACCGGCTGTGCTGCCGAGTCGTCCGCATGCCGCGAATCATCGCGAGGAAGGGCGGGCCATGGGCAGGGTGACGGGCAAAGTGGCGCTGATCAGCGGTGCGGCGCGCGGCCAGGGCCGGTCACACGCGCGGCTTCTTGCGGCCGAGGGCGCCGACATCATCGCCGTGGACATCTGCCAAGACATCGAGACCAACGAGTACCCGCTCGCGCGTCCGGAGGATCTCGACGAGACGGCCCGCCTGGTGGAGAAGGAAGGCCAACGCGCCCACACCGAGATCGCCGACGTTCGCGACCGCGCCGCCCTGTCCGCCGCCATCGATCGCGGTGTCGCCGCGTTCGGCACGCTCGACATCGTGGTCGCCAACGCCGGCATCTGCCCGATGACCGCTGGTCTACCGCCGCAGGCGTTCGTCGATGCGGTGGATGTCGACCTGCTCGGCGTGATGAACCTGATCCACGCCAGCATCAAGCACCTACACGCGGGCGCGTCGATCATCGCGACGGGTTCGGTGGCCGCGTTCATGGCGACGGCGGTCAACACCGCGGGGATGGACGGCGGGCCCGGCGGTGCTGGGTATGCGTTCGCCAAACAGGTTGTCGCGCACTATGTCAATGATCTTGCCCGGACGCTGGCTCCCGAGCAGATCCGCGTCAACGCGATCCACCCGACCAACTGCAACACCGATATGCTGCACAGTCCGCCGATGTACAAGGCGTTCCGGCCGGACCTGCAGAACCCGACCAGGGAGGAAGCCGAAGTCGTCTTCCCGATGATTCAGGGTTTCCCGATTCCCTACGTCGAACCCGAGGACATCAGCGAGGCGGTGCTGTTCCTCGCCAGCGACGCCGCCCGCTACGTCACCGGTCAGCAGTTGCGCGTCGATGCCGGCGGTTTCCTGAAAATCAAGCCGTGGTCGGGGGTTTGACCATGCCCAAGGGGATCATCTATGTGGCGACCATGCCAGCCTCGCCTGACCGGGAAGCGGAGTACCACAAGTGGTACAACGACACGCATCTCGAGCAGATACTCTCGGTGGACGGCATCGTGTCGGCACGCCGATTCGCCCCCACGAACGGCAACGGCCCGTTCATCGCCATCTACGAACTCGACTGCGACGACCTCGATGCCGCCGCGCGGCGAATGCGCGAAGTCAATCTGACCGGCCTCGACAACATCGCTATGGATCCCAAGCCGATTCCGCACGTATACCGAGAGATCGGATCGCTCGGCCCGTGAGGTATTCCGCAGCCGTCCAACGACGCCTCTACGCGCTGATGGTGTTGATGAAGGCCGCCGACGACCGACTGTCCAAGGGCATCGCCACCGGCGAGTTCATGTGCGTGTACTGGCCGTCCCGCGGTCAGGAGGCCGTTGCCGCCGGGATGGGTGTGACGCTGAGAGCCGACGACCAGCTGGTGACGACCTACCGGGGGCTGCATGACCTGATCGGCAAAGGCGTTCCGCTGGAAGAGATCTACGGTGAGATGATGGGCCGAACCGTCGGTGCCAGCCGCGGCAAGGGCGGGACGATGCACATCGCCAAGCCCGAGGTCGGCGTGATGATGTCCACCGGAATCGTCGGCGCCGGAGTGCCGGTCGGGGTCGGGCTGGCGTTGGCGGCCAAGCGTAAAGGCCTTGACCGCGTCACTGTGGTCAGCTTCGGCGACGGCGCGACCAATACCGGCTCGTTCCACGAGGCGGCCAACATGGCCGCGTTGTGGGATCTGCCAATCGTGTTCGTGTGCCAGAACAATCAGTACGCGGAGATGACGCCGACCACCGACACGATGAAGATCGACAGGGTTGCGGATCGGGCGGCCGGGTACGGGATGCCTGGCGACCGCGTCGACGGCAACGACCCGCTGGCGGTGGCCGCCGCGCTGGACGATGCGCTGGGGCGCGCCCGCCGCGGGGACGGGCCGACCTTCGTCGAATGCCTGACGTTTCGCTTCCGCGGGCACTACTTCGGTGACCGGATGCCGTACATCCCGAAAGATCAACTGGCACAGGCGATGGAGGCCGATCCGGTGCCGAGGTTCCGCCGCAGGCTCACCGACACCGGCGTGGCCACCGATGAGGAACTCAGCCGGATTGACGAAGGCGCGCTGACCGCAGTCGAGATGGCGCTGAAGACCGTCATGAGTGCCGCGACCGCATCGATCGATGAACTCGAACGCGATGTGTATGCGATCCCCATCTCCTACCCGGTCTGAGGACGACTTGCATGGATGAGAAGGACATGACGATGCGCGAGGCACTGCACCTCGCGCTGGACCAGGCGTTGGCCGCCGACGAACGGGTGTTCCTGCTCGGCGAGGACATCGCGGATCCCGGCGCCACCGGTCCGACGGCCGGCTTGTCGACGAAGTACGGCAGCGACCGCGTCCTGGACACCCCGATCTCCGAGGCCGCGATTCTCGGTGCCGCGGTCGGCGCGGCGATCGACGGCCTGCTGCCCGTCGCCGAGGTCATGATCATGGACTTCATCGGTATCGCCGCCGACCAACTCGTCAACAACGCAGCGAAACTGCGGTTCATGACGGCGGGTCGCACGACGGCGCCCATCACGGTGCGCACCCAGGTGTACGGCGGGCTGGCCACCGGAGCGACGCACTCCCAGTCGCTCGAGGCCTGGTTCATGCACATCCCGGGGATGAAGGTCGTTGTGCCGTCCACCCCGCGCGACGGCAAGGGGCTGCTGACGTCGGCAATCTTCGACAACGACCCCTGCCTGTTCGTCGAGACGATTCGGTTGCAGAGCCAACGAGGTTCGGTGCCGACGGATCCGACTTTCTCGATTCCGCTCGGAAAAGCCGACGTCAAGCGGCGGGGTTCCGACGTCACGATCGTCAGCTACGGGCGCAGCGTGCTCGACTCGCTGGCCGCCGCGGAGTCGCTGGAACGCGAGGACGTCAGCGCCGAAGTGATCGACCTGCGCACCCTGGTGCCGCTGGACGTCGACACCGTGGTCGACTCGGTGCGGCGCACGCGGCGTGCCGTCGTGGTCCACGACGCGGTCCAGTTCGCCGGTCCGGGAGCCGAAATGGTCGCGACGCTGCACGCCGAGTGCTTCAACGAGCTCACCGCCCCCATCGAACGTGTTGCCGCGAGGTTCGTCCCGACGCCAGCGGCCGCTGCTCTCGAGGCCCAGTTGTACCCGTCGCCGGCCCGCATCGTCGCGGCCGTACAACGCACCATCCAAGCGTCCGTCGCGGATGCGCATGGCTGATTTCCTCATTCGCATCCCGCGTGTCTCGGTCGCCGTTTCGGAAGCGGAGCTCATCGAGCTACTCGTCGAGGACGGTGAGCACGTCGAGGAGGGCGCGCCGATCTACGTGATCGCAACGGAGAAAGTGGAGCAGGAGATCGAGGCCGGTGCGTCAGGCACCGTCCAATGGACAGGTCAAGCGGGAACGGTTTACGACATCGGCGCCCAGATCGGCGTCATCACGGCATAGGAGAGGGAATGGATCTCAACGAGACTCGCGAACGGATCATCTACGAGAAGAACGGTCCGGTCGCGGCGATCACACTGAACTGGCCCGAGAAGGCGAACGCCCAGGATCAGAAGCAGGTCGAGGAGATCGACGAGGCACTGCGGGACGCCGACCGCGACTACGACATCAAGGTTCTGGTGATGAAGGCCAACGGTCCGGGTTTCTGCTCGGGGCATGCGATCGGCAACAACGCGGTCGATTATCCGGAGTTCGTCGAAGGATTCAAGGCCACCGGCATGCCGTGGAAGCCGCAGACCGATTTGTTCGTGAAGCCGATCCTGAACCTGTGGGAGTTCTCGAAACCGACGATCGCGCAGGTCCATGGTTATTGCGTCGGTGGCGGCACCCACTACGGGTTGACCACCGACATCGTCATCGCCTCTGAAGACGCGTATTTCTCCTATCCGCCGTTGCAGGGCTTCGGTATGCCGTCCGGTGAATGTTCGATCGAGCCATGGGTTTTCATGAACTGGCGGAGGGCATCGTATTACCTGTACACCGCCGAAACCGTCGACGCGAACAAGGCGCTCGAGTACGGCCTCATCAACGAGGTGGTCAAGCGTGAAGATCTGGACGCGCGGGTGGCGGCGATCGCCCGGCACATCGCCCAGGCTCCGCTGACCACACTGCTGGCCACCAAGGCCAACATCAAGCGGGCCTGGGAGATGATGGGCATGCGGGTGCACTGGCAGAGTTCCAACGACCTGGTCGCGCTGGCGTCGGTCAGCAGGGATGTGCAGGACCTCATCCAGCGCGTGTTCAAGGACAAGATCCTGCCGTCGGAAATGGCCAAGCGGCAGGCGGCGGCATCTGCGGACGGTAAAGCGGCGACGTAGGTGCACCTCGGCGACCACGCGGTCAACGCCCCGCAGTCACCGGCACTGATCGTCGCGGACGGACCGACGCTCTCGTACGGCGAGTTGTACGCGCGTAGCCGGCACGTCGCGGCGCTGCTCTACGAGGCCGGCCTGCGCCGCGGCGACGGGGTCGCACTGGTACTGCCGAACCGGCAGGAGTTTCTCGAGATCACCTGGGGCTGCCAGCTTTCCGGGCTGTACTACAGCGCGGTCAACATTCACTTCACCGCCGACGAGGTGGCCTATGTGATCGCCGATTGTGAGGCCAAGGCGGTGTTCGACGAAGCAGATGGCGAGGTCCGGGTGGGTGTCGGCGGTCAGCTACGCCGGTACGAGGATGCGTTGGCGAGCGCCGGCGATCCACCGCCGATCTGCGATGGCTCCGAGATGCTGTACTCATCCGGTACCACCGGTAGGCCGAAGGCCGTCCGACGACCACTGCCCGAGGACGGTGCCGGGTCGTGGGCGCAAAAAGTCTTGGAATACAGCTTGATTCAACGCTACGGCATGACGTCGTCGAGCGTGTACCTGTCGCCCGCGCCGCTCTACCATGCGGCGGGCGTCAACTACACGATGGCCGTGCAGCGTGTCGGCGCGGCCGCGATTGTGATGGGAAAGTTCGATGCAGAGGCGGTGCTGCGGCTGATCGCGACACATCGCGTCACTCATGCGCAGTTCGTGCCGACGATGTTCGTGCGGATGCTCAAACTGCCCGACACCGTGCGTGACCGCTACGACCTGTCCAGCCTGGAGTGTGTGATCCACGCCGCGGCGCCCTGCCCGGTGGACGTCAAGCACCGGATGATGACATGGCTGGGGCCGATCATCCACGAGTATTACGGCGGCACAGAGGGATTCTCGGGCACAGCGATCGGCCCGCAGGAGTGGCTGGCCCATCCTGGTTCGGTCGGCAAACCATTCAGTCCCGTGCATGTCATCGGTGATGACGGCGCCGAGCTTCCAGTCGGCGAGTCGGGTGAGGTGTTCTTCGAAGGAGGGCCGGCGTTCGAGTACTTCAAGGATCCGCAGAAGACCGCCTCGGTGTCCAATGAACTGGGTTGGCGGTCGCTGGGGGACATGGGTTACCTCGACGAGGCCGGATATTTGTATCTCACCGACCGGTCGACATTCATGATCGTCTCGGGTGGGGTGAACATCTACCCCCAGGAGGTGGAGAATCTGCTGATCATGCATCCCAAGCTCGTCGACGCCGCCGTGTTCGGAGTTCCCAACGAGGAATTCGGCGAAGAGGTCAAGGCGGTCGTGCAACCGGCCGACGGGGTACAAGGCGGGCAGGCGTTGGCGGCCGAACTGATCGCGTACTGCCGGGCACACCTCGCGTCGTACAAATGCCCACGCACAGTCGATTTCGATCCCGAGTTACCCCGAGATCCGAATGGCAAGCTCTACAAGCGGCAGATCAGAGAGCGGTATTGGCAGGGGCGGACGTCACGGATTGTGTGATCTGTCGCCCAGTGGCCAGTTTTGACACGCGATTTGATGAAAAGCGTGCATCAACTTCCCACTCGCCGCTCGTAACGGGTGCCGCGCGGTTCCCGCACCCACAGTTCGTCGTCACCCGCGGAGGCGCCTTGCGCGGCCAACTCGCGCTTGAGCACCTTGTGTGTCGCCGTGGTCGGTAGGTCCGTGGCGATCCGCACATACCGCGGCCATGCCTTCGGCGAGAGATCCGGTTGAGCAGCCAGAAAGGCCTCGAATTTTATTGGAGTCAGCGCAGACCCGTCGCGCAGTACCACCGCGGCCATGACTTGATCGCCGACGTTCTCGTCCGGCACCGCATACACCGCAACGCGGCTGATCTCTGGCAGCCGTGTCAGGATGCGCTCGATCGGCGCCGCCGCCAGATTCTCGCCGTCGACCCGCATCCAGTCTGCGGTGCGGCCTGCCAGATAGATCCATCCCTCGGCGTCCCGATAGGCCAAATCACCCGACCAGTACATGCCGCCCCGCATGCGCTCGGCGGTGGCCTCGTCGCTGTTGTAATAGCCGGTGAAGAAGCCCGCGCCCGTCGTGTTCACCAACTCACCGACGGCTTCGTCGGCGTTGATCAGGGCGCCGTCCGCGTCAAACCGCGCGACCGCACACTCCGAGAGGGTGTCCGGGTGGTAGATCGCCACGCCGGGAAAACCCTTGCCGAGCGAGCCTTTCGGGGTTCCTTCCTCCCTGGTGATGATGACGGCGTTCTCGCTGGAGCCGAAGCCGTCCCATACCAAAGTGTCGAACCGGCGCTGGAAATCCTCGATGTCACGGTCGCTCGCCTCATTGCCGAACGCGACACGAAGCGGGTTGTCGGCGTCGTCGGGCTGTTCAGGCGTAGCCAGGATGTAGGCCAACGGCTTGCCCACGTAGTTCATGTAGGTGGCGCCGTAACGGCGAATGTCGTCCAGAAATCCCGATGCGGAGAACTTCGCGGGCACCATCGCCGCTGCGGTGGAGACCGCCACACCCCAGCCAGCCACCAGCGCGTTGGAGTGAAACAACGGCATCGACAGATAGCACGTGTCGTCGGCGGTGACATCGAATTTGTGCACCAGGTTCGCGCCCGACATAAGGACCATGAAGTGCGACACCTTCACGGCCTTCGGGTCACCGCTGGTCCCCGAGGTGAAGATGAGCATGTACGGGTCCAGCGCCTCGACCTCCCGGTGCGGCGTCAGGTCGCCGGCAGACTCCAGAAGGCGAGTCCACTGCGCACTCGAGGAGTCGAGCACCTTGACGTCGCCGAGATCCACCCCGTCCAGCAGGGCGCGGTGCTCCGCGTCGGTCACCACGATCTGGCAGTCCGCCCGGTGGACGTCAGCGGCGAGGGCGGCGCCGCGCCTGGTGGTGTTGAGCCCGCAGAGCACATAACCACCGAGACCCGCGGCAGCCATCTGGTGCAGGAACTCAGGCGTATTGCCCAGCAGTACACCCACATGGACGGGTCGTCCGCGGTCCATGAGTGCCAGCAGTGCGGCGGCGCGCGCCGATGCCTCCGTCAAGTGCTCGCGCCATGTCCATCGCCGGTCTCCGTATTTCACTGCGATCGCGTCGGACGCTGCATGTTCTCGCAGCAATTGCTGGATGGTGTCGCGCGGCACCCGTTAGTTTTAGCAAATAGGCAGGGAGGTGAGGCATGCGGATCATCGATGCCGACGGGCACGTCGCGGAGGGTCCGTCGCTCGCCGTCGAGGCGATGCGGCGCTGGCCGGATCGCGTGGTGCCCCGCGAGGACGGCAGCGCCCTGGTCATCGAAGGACGCAATTATCCCGAGGCCGACGGGCCCGGTGCCGGGTGCCCGCGCGAGCACGGCTTGAGCGGCGCCGAGGGTATCGCCTACTCGTCGGCACAGGGCGTGCTCGGCGATGCCGACCGCGACCACATCGACACGATGGTGCTCTATCCGAGCCTCGGGTTGTGCGTGCCGAGTCTGGAAGACCCGGAATTGGCAGCAGGTTTCGCGCGGCTGTACAACCAGTGGATCGCGGCCTACTGCGCGGAGTCCGACGGGCGGTTGCGGGGCATCGCGGTGACTCCCATTGAGCACGGCGACGTCGCCGTCGACGTGATGCGCGAGGCCAAGGATCTCGGACTGGTCGCCACCCACATTCCGCCCGCGCTCAAGACACGCAACCTCGATCACCCCGATCTCGACCGGTTCTACTCCGCCGCCGAAGAAATGGACATGCCATTGGGCATCCACGGCGCGCCGGGCATGCACCTACCGAAAATCGGTGTCGACCGATTCACGAACTACATCCAAGTGCACTGCATCAGCTTCCCGTTCGACCAGATGACGGCGATGACGGCGATGATCTCCGGCGGCGTCTTCGACCGGCACCCGGCGTTGCGCGTGGCGTTCCTCGAAGCCGGTGTCGGCTGGGTGCCGTTCTTCATCGACCGCCTGCACGAGCACTTCGAGAAGCGCGGCGACTGGATCACCGACGGGTGGAAACGCGATCCCCAGGATTACCTTCGGGCGGGCAACATCTTCGCCACCTGCGAACCGGAGGAGCCGATCCTGCCTGGCGTCATCGACGTCCTCGGCGACGACTTCATCATGTTCGCCAGCGACTACCCGCACTGGGACGGCGAATGGCCGGAGAGCACCAAGCATCTGCGCGGCCGCAAGGACCTCAGCGACGACTCCCGGGCAAAGATCGGCGCAGAGAACGCCAAGCGGTTCTACAACCTGACCTAGCCGAGGTCGAAATCGATGACGCCGCGGATGATTTCGCCATTGAGCAGATCGCGGTAGCCGTCGTTGATGCCGGCGAGCGGATATCGTCTGGTGATCATCTCGTCGAGTTGCAGCTGGCCGGTTTCGTAGAGTTTGGCGAATCGGGCAACGTCGACACGTGGATTGCACGACCCATATACCGTGCCGACGAGATTCTTGTTCCACAGGATGAACTCCTGCAGGTTGATCACGACGGAACTCGTGGTCTGCTTGGTCATCCCCGTCAGCACGCACGTGCCGCCCTTGCGGGTCAGGCTCAGCGCCGCCTGCACATCGTGTTTCGAGATCAATGACGGCGAGACGATGACACTGTCGGCCATCACCCCGCCGGTCAGATCACGGATCAGGTCGGCGGCTTCCTCGGTGGTCGAGACACTATGCGTTGCACCGAATCCGAGCGCTGACTTCTGCTTGAACTCGACCGGGTCCACGGCGATGATCTGGGCGGCGCCATTGATGCGCGCACCCTGGATCGCGCCGGCGCCGATGCCGCCGACACCGATGACCACAACGGTGTCACCCGTTCGGACCTTCGCCCGATTCTCGGCGGACCCGTAGCCTGTCGGAATCCCGCAGGACAACAGCGCCATCGGCAGCAAGGGAAGGTGCCGGTCGATCTTGATGATCGAATCCGTAGCAACGACAGTGTGTTTGGCGAAGGCGCCGACTTTCGACAGATGGCCGAGGTTTCTACCGTCGGCGGTGTGATGACGGAAGGTGCCGTCCGTCGGCATACCGGGGATCATCACCTCGGCTCCTTTATCACAGATGTATTCCATCCCGGAGTTACACCATCGGCAGCGGCCGCAGACCGCGACGAACGACGTGACGACGTGATCACCGGGCGCGAAATCGGTGACCCCGGTACCGACCTCGCGTACCACTCCCGCGCCCTCGTGCCCGCCGATCAACGGGAACATCGACGGCAGACCGTAAGCCTGCATCACTTCGTTCGAGGCCGACATGTCGCCGTTGCGGATGTGCTCGTCGGAGTGGCACAGCCCGGCGGCGGCCATTTCCACCAGGACTTCACCGCGTTTGGGCGGATCGAGCTCGAAGTCTTCGACCGACCACTGCTGACCCATGTCGTGCAGGATCGCCGCGCGACTGATCATGCTCAGGCGACCGGGCGAAAGGTCACCGGCAGATGCTTGGGCGATCGAAACGGCATGCCGGTGATCTTGGTGTCGTCGTCTTCCACGAGCCGCAAACCGGAAACCCGATCGAACAGGCTGGTCAGCATTGCCTTGGTCTCGACCCGGGCCAAGTGCATGCCGAGGCAGCTGTGGATACCGCCCGCGAACGAGATGTGCGCGCGCCGCGGCCGATGGATGTCGAACACGTCGGGATGCTCCCAGCGCTTGTCGTCGCGGTTGGCTGCACCCATGCAGAGATTGACCTGTGCCCCTTCGGGAATCGTGACGCCGTGCATCTCGACATCGCGGGTGGTGTTGCGTGTCACCAGAACCAAGGGTGTCTCGTAGCGAATGCCCTCCTCGATCGCGGCCGCGATCAGACTGCGATCCCGCTGCACCGCGTCGAGTTGATCGGGGTGAGTCAGGAGCAGCTGCAGTAAGTTTCCCGAGGACCGATACGTGGTTTCGAGCCCCGCGGGCAGCAGTAACCGAAGAAACGAGATGATCGCGTCGTCGGTCAGTTTCTCGCCGTCGATCTCCGCGGCCACGAGGTCGCCGATGACGTCGTCGGTGATCTTGCGGCGGCGCTGGTCCAACTGCTCCTGGAAGTAGGTGCCCAGTTCGACGGACGCGTTGAGCCCGGCCTCGATGTCGTCGGTGATCGAGATCAGATCCAGCGACAGCCGCCGGAACATCTCCAGATCCTGCTGCGGCAGACCCAGCAGTGCCGCGGTCACCCTGGTGGGAAACTCAAACGTCAGCGCCTTGACCAGATCGGCTTCCCCGTCGTTTTTGAACTCGTCGACCAGTTGGTCGCAGATCGGGTCGATCACCTCGGGTTCCCACAGGGTCAGAGCGCTCTGCTTGAATGCCTTGCTGACCAGGCTGCGATGGTCGTGATGTTGCTTGCCCGCCATACCGAGGATCGTCGGACCGAAGACGAGGCCGATCGTCTGGTTGTACATCTCGGAGGCGAACACGGTGTCCTCGCGGAACGCGGTGAACACACTCTCGAAGTCGAAGAGGGTCCAGTTCTCAGGATTCTTGAGCTCTTCGGGCATCAAGTCGCTCTCCATGAGCGTGCCACGCCATACCGGCGCCGTATTGCGCATGTAGGTGAAAAATGCGTACGGATCGCTCGCAAGATCTGGTGCGCTATGCGAATCGGTGCTGGTGGTCACCTGTGCCTCCCGGCAGCAGCATCTAGCGGCTCTGTCGCCCTATCTTTACTATTTTAGGTATTCTAGGTCAAGGAAACCGAAGGGACATGATGCAGCGCCGACCGGTGTGTGCAATCGAAGACCTGCCTCCCGGGAGCATGAAACTGGTCCAGGCCGGCAAGTTCGGTGTCGGCGTGTACAACATCGACGGCGCGCTGTATGCGATCGCCAATTACTGCTCGCACGAGGGCGCCCCGTTGTGCGCCGGTTATGTGGTGGGCACCAACGAATTTGCACCTGATGTTCCCGGTCAGTTGCGCCGCGTGCGCGAGGGCCGAATTGCGCGCTGTCCGTGGCACAACTGGGAGTTCGACATCACCACCGGGGTGAATGTCGCCGATCCGCAGAAGCGCGTCCGCACCTACGAGGTCGACGTGAGCGATGGGCAGGTGTACCTGCGGGCATGATCATCGATACCAACGTCCAACCGCATTTCCGCTACAACTCGGAAATCCGGAAGTTTCTTGGGCCTGCCCACAAACTGCGGTCGATCCCCGACGTCGAACAGCAGTGGTATCAGGCGCCGGGGGGTGACTACCGCCAGGACCTGTACGGTGACGGGTATCCGGGGTCCGATCCCGATACCGTCGCCCAGCACCTGTTCGACGAGGGCGACGTGGACCGCGCCATCCTCAATCCGCTGACACGCGGCAACATCGCCGACTATCTGCTCAACAGTCGCATCTGTGCTGCGGTGAACGACTGGCTGCTGGCTCGCTGGCTGGAACCCGACCACACGGGCCGGTTCCTCGGCACCATCCGGGTCAACCCCGAGGACATCAAAGGTGCGGTCGCCGAGATCGAGCGACTGGCTGACCATCCGAAGATGGTGCAGGTCGGCGTTCCGCTGCAGTCACGAGAACCGTACGGCAAGCCGATGTTCGAGCCGATCTGGGAAGCCGCGGCAGCGCGCAACCTGCCGGTGGCGGTGCACATCAACGGTGGCAATGGCGTCGACCACGCGCCCACCTTCGCCGGCCACGCCTACACCTATCCCGGGTATGCGGCGTTCATGCCGCTCAACTCGTTCGTGCACCTCGTCACGCTGATCATCGAAGGCACGTTCGGCCGAATCCCGAACCTGCAATTCGTCTTCGCCGACGGTGGCTACGACATTCTCACGCCGCTGATATGGCGCCTCGACACGTTCTGGCTGTCGATGCGGGACCAAACCCCGTGGGTCGACCGTTATCCCAGCGAATACCTGCCCGACCACGTCCGGTTCTGCTCGTCGGCTTTCGACGGGCCGACTGACGCTGGGTTGGCCGCGCGTTGGCTGGATTTCACCGATAAGGCAGACCTGCTGATGTATGGATCGAGTTACCCGCACTGGTCCACCACCAAGCCCGAGGCCGCGGCCGCGGGCCTGAACCAGTCGCAGCGGGAGAAGGTGTTGTGGCGCAACGCAAGTGACCTGTACGGGGTCACAGAAGGAAGTCTTCTATGACTACTGCGCGAGAACGGACGACCGAGTTCGCGGCGCACGACATCGCCGTGACGATCGTCGACACCGACGTGCATCCGCTCCCGGTGTCCACGGAGGTGCTCAAGTCGTACGCGCCGGCGGAGTGGAAGGACAAGCTGTGGCCGACGGGCAATGCCGTCTCGCCGGTGCCGCACTTCTACGACACGCCTGACTCTTACAAGACGATGTCGCTACGCGTCGACGCCGCCCCGCCCAACGGTGGAGTCGCAGGCAGCGACCCCGAGTTCGCGGCGAAGCAACTTCTGGTGGACGCCGGGGTGAGCATCGCGATGCTGGAACCGATGTGCGATGCGCAGCTTCCGCAAGCCGAGCACGTGCTGAAGGGCACCCACAACGATTGGCTGGCCGACGTCTGGCTCGGAGACGCCAATTGGCACGGGCGCTGGCGGGGAGCCATCAGTGTCACCGCGCAGGACCCCATCGCCGCCGCTCGCGAAGTCGAGCGCTGGGCGGGCCATCCGTACATGGCGGAAGTGTTGATGACCCCGCAGACCCGTGGGATCCCGTTCGGTAGCCCGCATTTCGATCCGTTGTACGAAGCCGCGGCGCGTCACGCGCTTCCGGTTGCCACGCACTTGATGGGTCAGACGCCGTTCGAGCTGATTCCGATCTACCCGGTCGGCAACCCCGCGCATTGGCACGACTTCTTCGCCTCCTGGCCGCTTCTTTACGTGTCGCATCTGATGAGCCTGGTGTTCGACGGCGCCTTCGACCGGCATCCCGAGTTACGAATCGTGTTCGTCGAAGGGGGGTTCACCTGGGCGATGCCGGTGATGTGGCGGATGGATCGGATCTGGGAGCAGCGCAAGGCCGATCTGCCGCACGTGCGCCGTAGACCTTCCGAGTACGTCCGCGAACACGTCCGGTTCACGACCCAGCCGCTCGAGGATGTCAACGTCGCGATGTATCGCGACTACCTGGAGATGATGGATCTTGGTGACTGCCTGATGTTCTCGACCGACTACCCGCACTGGAGCTACGACTCGCCTGAGTGGGCGATCAGGCGGTTCCCAGCTGATCAGCGGGAGCGGATCATGCGGGGTAACGCAACCGCGCTGTATGGGTTGCCGTCGACGGTCAAGGCGTTGCCGGGTGAACAATCGCGTTCAGCCTGAGGTCACGGAACTGGTTGGGGAGTACGACGAGCTCTGGTCGGCCCTGGATTTCGCTGGTGTTGCTGGTCTCTGGGTACGTGATTGCCCGCGGCCGATCTACGTCGGTGACGAGTACGCCGTCCCGCTCGTCGGCGTCGACGCGTTGGACCGGCATTGGGGTCGGGTCGCGAGCAGGCTCAAGAGGGCGTCGGTGGCCTCCGTGCTGCACGAGTGCGATGTCATAGACGACACGGTGGTTAGGGCCGTGGTGCTGAGCCGCTGGAGGTTGACCGGAAGGGAATCAGACGTCGAACGCTCCGGCGCCAGCTGGATCACGTGGTTGCTCGTCCGCCGTGACGAGCGATTGCGGATCTTCCATCAGATGGAGTCCGAGGTTTACCTCAGTGACGGCGAAGGGGTGTAGCGCCACGGCGCTCGACTTCCAAGGGCACCACCGGTTCTCGCGCTGACGGTCCTCGCGTGATCGCGTGCAGCCGGATCTCCGGCACGTCGACGGACGGGTCGACAGAGTCCAGCCACGCGACGGCCTCGGCGACGTCGGCGGCGCGGATCGCGTACATCTCGAACGGCACGTCCTGCAGCATGTCGGTTTCGACAGGGCCCGGCGTCACCAGGTGCACGTTGATTCCGTCGCGGTCCACCTCCTGCGCCAACGCCAGCGCAAACGCATTCATGCCGGCCTTCGACGCGGAGTACGCGGTGCGCGCGGGCATCGGCTCATGGGCGGCCGAGGAGGAGATGAACACGAATCGGGAGCCGGCCTTCATGCGGGGCAGCGCAGCGGAGGTGACGACGAAGCAGGAGTCGAGGTTCGCCGACATCGTCGCGCGCCACTGGTCGAAAGTTTGTTTGCGAGCGTACGTCCCGCCGAGGATGCCCGCGGCGTGCACGACGAGGTCGATCTCACCGACCGCCTGCACCGCGGGTTCGAAGGTGGCTGGGTCGGTCGCGTCGGCGACGACAAAGCGTGCGCCCATTTCGCCTGCGGCGGCGCGCAAAGGCTGCTCGCGGCGCGCGGTGAGCACCACGTCGTAACCGAGTCCGGCTAGTTTGCGGCCACAGGCTTTGCCGATGCCGCCGCTACCGCCAGTGATCAAGGCCGTACGCACGCAACACCTTTCAGCGTTGACGGCGGGCCAGCGCCTGCGGCGAGAGGGCGACGATGCGCCGCTCGGGATCTTCGGCCATGAAGTACGCCTGGGTATCGGCCAAGTGGCGTGCCGACAGCTTGCGGGCGCGTTCGGCATCGCCGGCCTCGATCGCGTCGGCGATCTTGGTGTGGATGCTCAGCGCGATGCGACGCTTGCTCAGCGCCGGATACTCTCCCTTGGCCGCGGTCTCGTCGGCCCACCACTGCAGGTGGCTGCTCCACAGCGTCTCCAGGCTCCCCACCACGGCGATCATCGTGTGATTGCCGCAACCGCGCACGATTTCGTCGTGAAACTGACCGCCGATCTCGGTGAACCGTGCTCCGTCCTCGATGTGCTCGGCCATGGTCTCGTTGAGTTCCTTGAGCTTGGGAACCAACGTCCCACCGCGATCAGGACGTTTGGCGGCCAGTGCGGCACACATCGGATCGAGTTCCTGAAGAGCGGTGCCGAGATCGGCGAGCGGCACATAGTCGCTTTGCAGCAACAGGCCGAGCATGTAGGCGGCGCTGGCCTTCGCGGGCGCGTGGACGACCGCGCCGCCGCGGTTGCCGCGGCGCACAGAAACCAGGCCCTCGGTCTCGAGAATCCGCAACGCCTCCCGCAATGACACCAGGCTGACGTTGAACTGCTCGACGAGCACCTCTTGACGCGGCAGCAGGTCACCGTCGGAGAGTTCACCGTCGATGATCTGTCGGCGAAGCTCGTCGGCCACGATCTCGGCCGTCCGTCGCGCCGACAGCCTGCGGCGGGCTTCAGGGCCGATTCCAAGTGTTGTCATGTCGTGGCAATGTTAACAGTGATTGGCCTGCTCGCAGCGTCCGCTATCCGTCAAAAGTTACTAAGATGGCAAAGAAACCGAGGAGGATGTGCGGTTGAGCGGCGCGCCCACCCCGCTGGACGATGTGCGCGTCGTCGAGATCAGCGACCGGATCGCAGGAGCGTACTGCGGCAAGCTGCTCGTCGATGCGGGAGCCGACGTAGTGAAGGTCGAACCCGTTTCGGGAGATCCGTTGCGACGCTTCACCGCAACCGGCGCGGTGCCGAAGGACGGCGCCGATGCGCCGCTTTTCAGCTACCTGAATGCGGGTAAGCGCAGCCTGACAGCGGCGTCCGATGAGCTGATGGCCTGGGCCGATATCGTGATCACCACGCAGAAGAACGATCCGCGGTCGCTGATCGGGAAATCGCCGCGGTGCATCGTGGTGGCGATCTCGGATTTCGGTCTGACGGGTCCGTGGTCGCGGCGCGCCGCCACCGAGTTCACGCTGCAGGCCGCCTCGGGGCTGACCGGTTTCCGCGGAGATCCGGCAGGACCGCCGATCTCGATCGGCGGCGAGTTGGGCGAGTACATGGGCGGGGCCTGCGCCGCCTACGGTGCGTTGGCGATGCGGCGCCGGGTGCGAAACGGCGGGCCCGGCGGCCTTCTCGACATGTCGTTGCTCGAAGCGATCACGCTGATGCAATCCAGCGAGTGGTTGCATTCGCAGTTGTTGGAGGTGCCCCCGATCCGCCGCTCGATCGAGGTGCCCTCGATTGAAGAAGCGGCCGACGGTTATGTGGGCATCAGTATGGTGACGGGGCAGCAGTGGCTGGATTTCGCCGCGATGGTGGATTGCCCCGAATTCACCGAAATCGCCGATCTGCGTTTCCAGATCGGCCGCTGGGATCATCGCGACTGGATCCACGAACGCATCGGGCCGTGGATGCGCGAGCACACCGTCGAGGAGATCGTCGAACTCGGTCAACTGTTCCGGCTGCCGATTGCCCCGCTTGGCAACGGTTCGACCATTCCGCAGATGGACCATCTGCGCGAGCGAGGCGTGTACATCGACAGCCCCGCGGGCTTCCGTCAACCGCGTCCACCCTGGCTCATGTCGGATGCGGCGCCTGCCTTGGTGCGGCCTGCGCCGGAAGTCGGGGACGCCGACGGCGAAAGGCTCTGGGAGTCAAGGGAGTCACCAACGGCCGGGCCGGTAGGTTTGCCGTTGGCCGGCGTCCGCATTGTCGACCTGACGGCATTCTGGGCAGGCCCGGCGGCGACCCATGCGTTGGCCGCGTTCGGTGCCGACGTCATCAAGATCGAGTCGATCCAGCGTCCCGACGGCATCCGCTACTCGGGTGGCATGCGCAGCGACGTCGACGACTGGTGGGAGTACGGCTGGGTCTTTCATGCGATGAACACCAACAAGCGGTCGGTGACGCTGGATCTGGACTCCGATGACGGCGTTCGGCTGTTCAAGCGGTTGGTGAGCAAGGCAGATGCGGTGATCGAGAACTTCTCACCGCGGGTGATGGACCAGTTCGGGCTCGGCGCAGACACGTTGCTCGATCTCAAACCCGACCTGGTGGTGGTCCGTATGCCCGCGTTCGGGTTGACCGGGCCGTGGCGTGATCGTGTCGGGTTCGCGCCGACCATGGAGCAGATCGCGGGTCTGGCGTGGGTGACTGGGCTGCCGGAAGGCCCGCCGGTGCCGCCGCGCGGTGCGTGCGACCCGCTCGCCGGTGCGCACGCCGCCTTCGCGTTGCTGGCTGCGCTGGAGTTCGCCGACCACACGGAACGCGGTCAACTCGTCGAAGTGCCGATGATCGAGACCGTGCTCAACGTGACCGCGGTGCAGACAATCGAATTCGAAGTGTTCGGCGACATCCTGGCGCGCCGGGGCAACCGCGGCCAGCGGGATGCGGTGCAGGATGTGTACCGATGCGCGGGGGAGGACAACTGGGTTGCGATCTGCGCGCACACCGACGAACAGCGAAAAATGTTGGCTGAGTTGACCGGTGGCGCCGACGTCGACTCATGGCTCAGCAGCCAGGAAAGCGATGCGGTGGTTGACATGCTTGCCGGTGCGGGGATTCCTGCCGCTGCGGTCATCTCACCGTCGCTGGTCGTCGAGAACCCTCAACTGAACCACCGCGGTTTCTTCGAACAGCTGGACCACCCGAGTACCGGTCAGACGCTCTACCCCACACCACCGTTCGCGCTCCTCGACGACGCCACGAAATGGCTGCATCGTCCACCGCCCACACTTGGGCAGCACAACAGCGAGGTGCTGACCGAACTGTGCGGGCTCACCGCGAGCGAACTGGCGCGGTTGGCCAGTGAAGGTGTGATCGGCACCCGCCCAAGGGGCCTCTGACCTTCGCGCCAAAATAAAGTTCCGGTACGCAGTGATGCCATTTCGCGTGTGATAACCCTGATCTCGGCGGAGGCGCCGGTCGGCTAGCGCGCCCGCACCGAAATCGGCAGCGCGTCGAATATCGACATGTTGTTGGTCAGATTGGGGTGGCTGACAGTCGGCGCGCCGAGCGTGATTTCATCGGCGCGACTGAGTAATTCATCGAGTACGGCTCGTATCTCAGCGCGCGCCAACATCGCTCCCAGACAATGGTGCGGCCCGCCACCACCGAACGTCACGTGCTGGTTTTCGGTGCGGCCGATGTCGAATGCGAACGGATCCTCGAACACGTCTTCGTCCCGATTGGCTGAGCGCAGCATCGACACCACCCGATCGCCCTTCGGAATGACGACACCGTCGATCTCCACGTCGACCTTGGCGGTGCGCGTCCAGAACGCCACCGGAGTCGCCCAGCGCAGCACTTCCTCGACGGCACTTGACCGGATCGCCTCGTCGGCGCGATACCGCGAGATCTGGGTTGGGTTGGCGACGAACGCCTGCAGTCCCGACGCCAATGCGTTCTTCGTCGTGTCGCTGCCCGCGAAAGTGAGCACGTAGAAAAATATTTCGAGCTCGTTGGCCGGGATGGACAGCTGCTCACCGGTCTCGTCGGTGACGACGGCGGTGGCCAGCGTGCTCCAGATGTCGTCGACCGGATGGCGCCGCTTCTGTGCGGTGAGTTCGAGGGCGTAGGTGAAGATCTTCCCGAACAAGTCGAGCTGTTCCTGTTCGGTCGCCCCCGCGTCCGGCGCATTCGCGGTCTTCAGAATCTTGTCCAAGGTGTCGAATATCTCTGGCCGGTCGTTGTCGGGGATGCCGATGATGTCGCCGATGACCGTCATGGGCAGTACATCGGCGACATCGTCGATCCAGTCCCCACCGCGCGCCTCCAGCAGGCGGTCGATCAATGCCGCCGCACGCGTGCGGATGCCGTCCTCGAGCTTGCCGATCGCCTTCGGAGTGAATGCGTGGGACATCACCCTGCGCCGCTTGGTCAGTTCGGGCGGGTCCATGTGGATGATGGTCGGGAAATCCGTCATCACACCGATCGGCTGGATCAACGGTCCATCCGCGGCGGTGAACGAGTCGGTGTCGCGGTGGATCCGCTGCGCGTGCCGGTGCTTGGTCGTCATCCAGAAGTCGCGTCTGACCGTCCTGGCGACGCCATCGGTCAGTTCGTGGTGGAAGAGCGGCCGGTCGCGCCTCAACTGTGCGAACAGACCGTCGGGAAAACCGTTCTGCCACAACGATGAATCCGACAAGTCAACCGGAGTCGTGATGGGCATGCAGGCTCCTCGCTTCGCTGACCTTGACCTAGAATGCCTAAAATAGTAAAAATAGGCAACGGACAGGTCCTGACCTGCCCCGTTGGTGCGCGGACGGAGAGAGTAGTGGCGGACACGGTTGCGGACACCTCGTCCGCCCCCGACGCGTCGGAGCGCGAGTTCGGGCCCAGCGGCATCAGCCTCTCGAAATACCGTTTCCCGACGGGCTGGTTCATCGTCGGGTTCGCGTCCGAACTGGCGGCCGGGCAGGTCAAGCGGGCGCACTACTTCGGCGAGGAACTTGTCATCTTCCGGACCACGTCCGGACAGATCAACGTCCTGGACGCCTACTGTCAGCACCTGGGCGCGAACATGGGCGTCGGCGGCACCGTGGAGGGTGAGCGGATCGTGTGCCCGTGGCACGGTTGGCACTGGAACGGCGACGGCACGAATGCACTGATCCCGTACAGCAAGATCGGTTGTAAGCAGAACGTCCGCATCAAGTCGTATCCTGTGGCGGAGTGGTACGGCTTGATCGTGGTGTGGCATGAGCGGCACGGTCGCGCGCCGTACTGGCAACCGCCGGTGCTGCCGGAGTTGGAGACCGACGAGTACTACCCGCTGCACCCGCACACGCGAATGGTCAACCGGGTCAAGGTGCACGCGCAGATGATCATCGAGAACGCGGCCGACCCGTATCACGTGCAATATGTGCACAAGGCGGCCAACCCCGCGAACACAGCCTCTTTCGAGGTGAGCGGACACCACCTGCACGCGACGGTGAACGCCGATTTCGGCGGAGGCCGGGCGAAGACCTGGCTCACGCCGAACGGGCCCGTCGAGGCCAAGATCATCTATGACAACTATTCGCTCGGGCTCGGCGTGGTCCGGTTTCCGTCGGATCTGGTGGCAACCGTTCAGGTGACGGGCCAGACCCCGGTCGACGAGGATTACACCGACTACTTCTACACACAAGCCTCCGTCCGGGAACCCGGCGACGCCGGCGACAAGCCGACCGGCCGTGCCGCGAAGTTCCTTGCGCTGCAACAGGAAGTCATTAAACAGGACTTCTTCACGTGGGAGAACATGAAGTACCTGGAGAAGCCCAACCTCGCCCCGGAGGAGGCGCGGGACTACGCCGCATTGCGGCGGTGGGCACACCGGTTCTACCCCGGTGAGGAACCGTCTGCCGACGATTTCGGGTACACCGCCGACGGTCAGCCCGACCCGGCGGCAGCGAGGGCGTGATGCCCGACGGGGACCTCACCGTTCCAGCGGTGCTCGACCGACGCGCGCAGCAGGTAGGCGACCGCGTGATGATGTCGATCGCAGGCACGCCTGTGACCTTCGCGCAGATGCGCGACCGCTCCTGCGCAGCGGCCAACGTGCTTGCGAGCCTGGGCATCACGCGTGGCGAGACGGTTGCACTGTTCACCGGAACGTGCCCGGAATGGGTGTATTTCTGGCTCGGTGCGGCACGCCTGGGAGCAGTGCCTGCGGCGGTGAACGCGGCCAGCAAGGGGGAGTTCCTGCGGCATGCGCTGCGGCTGTCGCGTGCCGCGGTCGCGATCACCGATGCCGACCGCCATGCGCGCCTCGCCGAAGTGGCCGATGACGTGGTCACGCTGAGGTCGACGTTGGTTCAGGGCGATTCGTTGACACATGCGCTCGACTCGGCGTCGGTTCAGCCGCCGCCGGGTGCGAGCGCAGACCCTCTCGATGTCGCCCTGTTCTTCACGTCGGGCACCACGGGACCGTCGAAGGCCGTCGTGACCACATGGCATTACCTGTTCACCGCGGCGGGGACCGTCGCGAAGGCGTGGGAGCTGGGCGCGGGTGAGGTGCTGTGGACCGCCATGCCGTTGTTCCATCTGAGCGCCGCACCCACCGTGCTGGCGCCGATGCTGGTTGGTGCCACCACGGTGCTGGCTGCGGCATTTCATCCCAGCGAGGTCTTGGCCGAGATTCGGGCCTGCGGCGCCGCCGGGTTCGCCGGCGCGGGGGCAATGGTGTCGATGCTGTGCAATCTGCCGCCGAACCCGGGTGACGCGGAGACCGGACTGCGGTTCATCTCGGCGGCACCGATCGCGGCCGATATGTATCACGCCCTCGAACAGCGTTACCGTTGCCGCGTCGTCACGATGTACGGGCTGACGGAGGCCTTCCCGATCGCCTACAAAACCGTTTCAGAGGACGGCGTACCGGGTACGTCTGGGCACGTCAACCCCGATTTCGAGGTTCGCATTGTCGATTTGCTTGATGAACCCGTACCCGAGGGTATGGTGGGAGAACTTGCCTGCCGGGCGCGGTCACCGCATGCGATGAGCGAGGGGTATGTGGCGTCGGCGTCCGGCGGGCCCTCTTTGCAGGTCAACTCCCATTCTGAGTGGTTTCGAACCGGTGACCTATGCCGACTGGACAGCGACGGCACCCTGACCTACGTCGACCGGGTCAAAGACTCGCTCCGGCGCCGCGGCGAGAACGTCTCCTCTGTCGAAGTGGAACAGACCGTGATGCGCCATCCCGCGGTGTCGGAGGCCGCGGCCGTCGGTGTCCCGAGTGAACTCGGCGAGGACGACATCCTCGTCGTGGTGACGGCGCGGCCCGGCGCGGTCGTCGACCACGAAGAGTTGCTCGACTTCTGTTCTGCCCGCATGCCCTACTTCTGTGTGCCGCGATATCTCGAGGTGGTCGCCGAGATTCCGAAGAACGTCATCGGGCGCGTCTGCAAGGACGTGCTGCGCGACAGGGGCCCGGGTGAGGCCGCGTGGGACCGCGAAGCGCACGGTTACGTGCTGACCCGATAGAAGGGAGACAACGGCATGACGTTGACGTACCAACAGCAGTTCGTGCTGGACGGGTTGGCGGGGCGGGCCGCAATACTCGACCTGAACGCGCGGTACAACAGGGCGTATTCGGCGGGCGATCTGGAGGGTTGGATCAAGACGTTTCGGCACTCCGGTGCGACGGTGGTACGGGAGGGCGAGGAATTCACCGATCTGCGTGCGGCTTTCAACGGCGGCGGCGGCAGGCGGCTTGTCACCGTGGACCATGAGATAACCGTCGACGGGGTGGAGGCGAGGCAACGGTGCGTCGGGCTGGTGTTCGTCGGAGCCGAACTTCACGCCACTGGGACGTATACCGACGCGCTCGTCTACGAGCGCGGCGGTTGGTACTTCACATCGCGCGAACTTCATTGGGACCTCGCCCCGCGGGTTAGCGCGCTGCCGGTGTGACAGCAGACCTCAGCTACGAATTCGCGTTCGGCACTTACCAGGACGCACTGCTGATGGTCGGCACCAAAACGGCGCCGCGGTTCGCAGGCACGGCCGTCAGCGGGGCCCGCATCCAGCATTTCGCCTCGCTGGTGCGCGACCCCAACCCGTCGTACTGGGATGCCGATTTCGCGACGTCGGTGTGGGGCGGTCTGGTGGCTCCGCCTGCACTGCTGACCGGGCTGTTGATTCCGCCACCGTGGGTGCCCAGCGGCGTACCGCCGACGGCGTCGATCGCGGTCCGGGTTCCGTTGCCAGGCATCGCGATCATCAACGCGTCCAATGACGCGGAGTTCCGGCATCCTGTGCTGGAGGGCGACATGCTCAGTGTGGTGGAGGAGGTCGCCTCGGTGTCGCAGGAGAAGACCACCCGCGTCGGTGCAGGCCACTTCATCGAGACCAGGGAAACCTACTCGCGTGGCGACGGTGTCGTCGTCGCGCTCTGCACCAACACGTTGTTCCGGTATACACCTGCGGGGCACCGATGAAGTGGGCCGACGTGGCGGTGCCTCAACAACTTCCTGAGGTCGTGGACCGGATCAGCTACCAGCGCGTGGTGATGAACGCCGGCAGCACGTGGGATTATGTGCCGTGGCATTACGACCCGGAATACGCCGAAGACCACGGGCATCCAACGATTTTCGTCAACACCATGCATCTGGCCGGGTTCATCGATCGGATCGCCACCGACTTCGGCGGGCCGACGAGCAGGGTGGTGCGACGAAAGGTGTCACTTCTGGGGTCGATCTATGCCGGTGATTCGATGGTGGCGCGTGGCCGAGTAGTCGGCAAGCGCATCGACACCGCGGGGGAGTCGCCGCGTCTCCTGGTCGACCTCGAGATCGCGGTGTTCAACCAGCGCGACGAATTGTGTTGTCCCGCAGAGGTTACCGTGGAGATTTCGGGCTAGCCGAGCGCCGGCAGCTGGGCTGCACTCACCGTCGACTGAAGTTCGACATACTCCGACAACCCCTCTGCGCCGAACTCGCGCCCGATGCCGGACTGCTTGAATCCGCCGAACGGGCAACTGGTGTCCAGCGTGTACATGTTGATGCCGTAGGTGCCCGCGCGGATCTCGGCAGCGATCTCCAGGCCGTGTGCGACGTCGTTCGTCCACACCGAGCCCGCCAGCCCGTAATCGCTGTCGTTGGCGATGCGGATGGCGTCCTTTTCGTCGGAGTACGACAGCACGGTCAGCACCGGACCGAAGATCTCTTCGCGCGCAATGCGCATCTCGTTGGTCGCATCGGCGAACAGCGTCGGCTGGACATACCAGCCCCGATCGCGTGGTTTTTCCGCGCCGCCCAACACGATTCGCGCGCCCTCATCGAGCCCGTTGCGGATATAGCCCCGCACGCGGTCCTGCTGCCGCTGGGCGACCAAGGGTCCGATATCGGTGTCGTCGTCGGCGGGATCACCCACCTGCAAACCGGCCATCATGTCCGCCAGCGCGTCAACGAGCTCATCGTGACGACGCTCGCTGACCAGAATCCTGGTCTGCGCCACGCAGGCCTGCCCGTTGTTCATCAAGCTCGCCATCTTCAAATGCTTGACGGTACGGTCGATGTCGGCGTCGTCGAGGATGATTGCCGCCGACTTGCCCCCGAGCTCCAGGCTCACCCGCTTGAGCTGTTCGCCGCACAACGCGGCAATCCGCTTGCCCGTCGACGACGCTCCGGTGAACGAGATCTTGTCCACTCCGGGGTGGCAGACGAGAGCCTCGCCGGTCTCGCGGCCACCGGGAAGAATGGATACGACGCCTTCTGGTAGGTCGATCTGGTCCAGCATCTCGGCCAACCACAGTGCGTCCAACGGTGTTTCGGGTGCAGGCTTGACGACGACGGTGCAGCCGGCGATCAGCGCGGGAATCAGCTTGGGCATGATCAGGAATTGCGGGACATTCCACGGCACGATCGCCCCGACCACCCCGACGGGGGCCCGGCGCACGTGCACCTCTCCGAACAAACCCTGCCGCCGCTCGACCCATGGGAAGTCGCGAGCCGTCGCGAGATTCAGATGCATCTGCGCCACCGCGCCTGCGGCCTGGCCGAGCTTGCTGAAGCTGCGCGGCGAGCCCATCTCAGCGGTGATCAGGTCGGCCATCTCATCGGTGTGGCCGCTGTACACGGCGGCAAGCTTCTCGATCTTCTCCATCCGGTCGTCCGGAGTCAGCCGTGGCCACGGTCCCTCGTCGAATGCTCTCCTGGCCGCAGTCACCGCCCTGTCGACGTCGGCGGCCGACGCGCCGGGCGTCTCGCCGATTAATTCTTCGGAGTGCGGCGAAATCACCGAGATCCGCCGATCGGTGGCTGGTTTCTGCCACTGGCCACCGATGTACAGCTTGTCGTAGACAAGGGATTCCACGGATGAGCCTCCGGGCCGCTAAAGTTGCTATTGCTGCAAACATAGCAAAAAAGGCAGGTATCGTGGACTCCACCGATTGGCACCGGTACCCGTTCGAACTGGTGCCGGGCGACCCGCAGTTGTCGTTTCCGGCCGCCGAAGGCAATCACGACGACTTCGAATCCGACACCTGGTTCATCGCGGGTGAGCTGACCTCCGAGGGCGGGCGACACTTCGCCTTCTTGACGATCTTCAACAAGAACCGGCCGGGCGGGACGATCGTCGCCGACTTTCACACCTTCGCGCTGTTCGACTTGGACAGCGGCGAGTACGACACCTTCACCGACTACGACATGCCGCCCGCCAATATGATTCAGGGGGCGCAACCCAAGCTGGCCGCCGCGAGAGGGCATCTCGACCTGACGTATGACAGCAGCGCTGGCCGCGCGGTGTGGCGGACGTGTCGCGATCGGCACGGCCTGCTGATTCCGTACACCTACGACGTCAGCCTGACCGGGGTGGACGCGCGTGGCGAGGCCATGCGACTTGAGCTGCACGTCACCCCGTCTCGCGCCCCCGTTCCCCTTGGTGCGGCCGCGTACAACGGCAAGGTCGAATGCTTCGGCCAGGCCGCGACGTACTCCTACTTTCAGACCCGGATGACGATGACGGGAAGGCTGCGCTGGGGCGCGGTCGACGAGCCGGTGACCGGCCACACCGGCCACGTCGACCGGCAGTGGTTCCCGTTGGTGGCCAACGACGGCGGACCGACAGGTGACATCCGCTCCCGGGCGCACGAGTGGCGCACCATCAACCTCGACAACGGTGTGGACCTGTCTGTCTGGCGGCAATTCGACCGCACCGATCACAATGCGTTGCAACCATTTTCAGGAGCGACGACGAGCTCCCCGGACGGTGCGCCGGAATACGCCGACGATATCGAGGTCACCATCGACAGTTATGTCCGTTGGCCCGACCACGTCACGACGTTGGTGCCGCCGCCGTCGGCGGTGCGCTACATGCCAGATCGACACAGGTTGACGTCGCAGCGCCTCGACCTGGATCTGGTCGGCGAACCGCTGGTGCCCGCGCCGGCGCACGGGCTGCCGCTGGAATACATGGAAGGTCCGTTTCGGTATCGCGGCACGCATCGCGGTCAACCGGTCGGTGGCTTCGCGTTCTACGAGCGATCGCTCGCGCTGTACCGCGATTGGGAACTGGCCGAGGTGGCCGCGGCGGCAAACCCCGCCGAACGTGAACTCGTGCTCGAAGAGATCGCAAGATCTCGCGCATAGCCTCACGTTCGGCGGGGCAGCGCCTCCTCCCACATAACCCGCCATTCTTGTTGTTTTTACGATGATTGCCAACTGTCTGCGAAAAATGGCAGGTGACATCTCTGTAACGCGTATCGTCCGCTGAATCCGGGTTCGGGGCTGAGATCAGGGGGGCGATCATGGCGATCCTGGCGGGAGAGGTCAGCGGCTGGGTCAGACGGTTCGCGGTCACCGCGTTCGCGGCGGCGCTGATGCCTGGGTTGGTCGGGGCGGTCGGCCAGACCGCGGCGGCGAGGGCATATTCCAGCCCCGGGCTGCCCATCGAGTATCTCGAGGTGCCGTCGCAGGGCATGGGCCGCACTGTCAAAGTCGAGTTCATGAGCGGCGGTCCTGCCGCTCGCGCGGTGTACGTCCTGGACAGCATGGAGGCCGGGAACGACCTCAACGGCTGGGACATCAACACCAATCTGTTCGACTGGTACAACGGCTCGGGCCTGTCGATGGTGCTGCCGGTGGGCGGCAAATCCAGTTTCTACAGCGATTGGTACGCGCCCGCCGCCGGAAACGGCGGAACGCAAACCTACAAGTGGGAAACCTTCCTCACCCAGGAGCTACCCGCGTGGCTAGCGGCCAACAAGGGCACGCCGCAGACCGGAAACGCCGTCGTCGGGTTCTCCATGGGCGGGTCTTCGGCCCTGATCCTGGCCGCCTTCCATCCGCAACAGTTCGCCTACGCCGGGTCGCTTTCGGGCTTCTTGAACCTGTCGGCCGACCCTGGACAGGTGGGCATCGCGATGATGTGGAACGGCGGCTTCAGCCGCGAGGCGATGTGGGGCGCGCCGGGCGACCCCGCCTGGGCCCGCAACGATCCCACGGTGCAAGCGGGCAGGCTGGCCGCCAACGGCACCCGGCTGTGGATCTATTGCGGCAGCGGAACGCCGACCGACCCGGCGCTGGCCAGCCCTGACGCGCCGATCGGGGGCCTGGGCTTCTTGGAGGGGATGGCGATCGACTCCAACCACACGTTCGCTGACGCCTACATCGCCGCAGGCGGCAACAACGCAGTGTTCAACTTCACCGACGGCATCCACGCCTGGGGTTACGCAGGCCAGCAGCTGCAACAGATGAAGCCCGATATTCAGCGAGTGCTCGGCGCGTCACCTGCCGCACAGTCGTAACCCGTTGGATGACGCACGACCGTATCGCGTTGGGCCCGTTACGTTTACGACACAACTATGCGGCGCGCCTGCACGTGCCGAACAACGGTTCTTTGACAGCGCAGGCCCGTCAGTTCCCACGGGTGCGACTGCGCGACTGGTTCGGCTAGCTACTCGGCTGTGTCGGAAGGGGTGTCGGGGGCGTCCAGCACGCTGACCGCGATGCCGTAGGGCAAGAAGCGCACCTTGCGCTTCGGATCGGTGTTGGTCTTGTTGGCGCGAAGCGCGTCCAGTTCAGTCGGATAAACCTGCTCGATGTGTGCGCCACCGTCGTCGTCGACCGTATAGATGGCCCAAACCCCGTCACCGGTCTCGCCGGTGGTCTCCGGTTCTGTCCTGCGCCGCGATTGCTGGGTGAACTCCTCGAACAGAGTGGCCCAGCCTGCCCGCTCACCGGATGTGGTGAAGAACCTGCTGACTCCGTCGAGCGCGTCGCGAAGCCCTTCGCCCGCCTCACGGACCACCCGGTCGAATTCCTCGGGGTCGATCCCGAAGGGTCCGTTGCTGCTCATTGTGGTTCCTCCTGCCAGCTATGCACCGCAGCGTTGCGGTAACCCCAGTGTGCCTGCGCTGGGCGAAGTAGTCGACTGAGGCCAGCGCCGGGTGGTAGGCAACCCATATGGCATTCACGCGCGCCGACATCCTGGCGGCCGCCGAGCGTTCCCCTGCGGCCGCCGGTGCGCGCGACCGCGAGGCCTGGGTCGGTCTCTTCGCCACGGACGGGCGCGTCGAGGATCCGGTCGGCTCCGCGCCGCATCTGGGAATCGGCGCGATCGGGCGCTTCTACGACACGTTCATCGGCCCACGCGTGATCAGGTTCCACCCGGACGTCGACATCGTCGTCGGCCGCACTGTCGTCCGGGACGGGGAACTGGAAGTGACAATGGCCTCGACGCTGACCCTCAACGTGCCGGTCTACATCCGTTACGACATGAAGGACGACGGCGGAGAACTGAAACTCACTGCGTTGTCAGCTTTTTGGGAGCTTCCCGCGATGGTGGGACAGTTTTTGCGCGGCGGCGTCCGGGCGGTACCCGCAGGCCTTCAACTGTCGAAGCTGTTGATCAGTAATCAGGGGCTGGTCGGCACGCTCGGCTTCCTTGGCGGCCTGCGAGGGATGAGCGGCGGCGCCAAGGCAGTGGTCGCGCGGTTTCTGGATGCGGCCTGCGCCGGCGACGAAGTGGGCATGCGCAGGAGTCTCGCCGGCCAGGTCCGGATCACCAGCGGCGACGACATGGCGTTGAGCGCAGGCGACCTGCTGCGGCATTTGTCGGGGGCGCGGTGGCGAAAGCTCATCGGATCCGGTAACTCCGTCGTCGCGGCCACTGAGCGGGCCGGGCAGCGCAGCGTCGTCTTCGCCGAAGTGGCAGGCGAACCCGTTGCCATCACGCGGATCCGTGTGTTCAGCGAGGCGGCGTGATTCGTTTCACCGATTACTTGCCGGGGTAGACCGGTGCGCATGATCCGGCACAAGGACGATGACGACAGCGAACAGGACGTCGCCGATGACGACGGGGTCGCCGCTTCCCGCGCCGGCAAAAGTGACGACGACGACGGCACCTACGTGGGCCGGACAAGTTCCGACGACGCGATCGACGCCGGCGAAACAGGTGCCGAGGCGCGCAGCGAGCAGCACGGCTAGTCGCCGTCGTCTCGATTCGGTGGTGTTGTCGCCGTTGAGTCGACGGACGTGAGACGGTTACAGCACCATGGACGCCGATGACTACATGACCTACGAACAGTTCGGCCGCAAGTTCTTCGAAACCGCGGTCAGCGAAGACCGGGTCTGCGGAGCGATCGCCGCGATCGCGGGAGACGCTTTCGAAATGGGGCCGATGGGGCAGGGCCCCGGGAAGATCGCGAAGGTCACCGCCAAAGTCAGGATCATGGATCCCCGGGTCAAGCGCACGGTGGCCGAGTTGATCACCTTCGACATCCGGATTCCGCTGGAGATCGACATGGTTGTCGACCTGCGCATCGACCGGCCCAAGTTCATGGTGTTCGGCGAGATCACGCTGCGCGCGACGGCGCGGGCAGCCGAGCCGCTGTTGTTGATTCTCGACGTCGAGAAGCCGCGATCATCGGACATCTCCATTCACGTCACGTCCAAGTCGCTGCGCGCTGAGTTGGTGCGCATCCTCGGCAACATCGACGCCGAGATCAAGCGATTCATCGCCGCCCACGTGTCAGGCGAGATCGACAGCCCCGAATCACAACAGGCCAAGGTCATCGACGTCGCCACCAGCATCGATGCGGCCTGGACCGGCGTCTGACGTACGCTGCCTTGGTGCTGCGCAGACGAACCGTCCTTGCCCTGTCCGCCGGTGTGTTGGCTTCCGGGTTGGTGGGCGCCGCGCCTGCGCAGGCCGACACGCCCGATGACTCGTTTCTGTCCGCGCTGACCGACGCCGGTATCGGGGCTGCCGACCCGGCCAATGCCGAGGCACTGGGGCAACAGGTGTGCCCGATGCTTGCCCAGCCCGGTCAGACGGCCGCCGACGTCGCCGCCAAGGTCGCCGATGCCGGCGGGATGTCGCTGGGCCCGGCGACCATGTTCACCGGTATCGCCATCTCGTTGTTCTGCCCGACAGCGGTGTCGTCGATCGCCAACGGTCAGCCGCCGATTCCGCTCGGACTGCTGGGCTTCTGACCCACGACGGGTTCCAGTCGCGGGCGTCTGGGGCCGCGGCCATCTCCCGACGACCGGCCGCGCACGTGCCGCCACAGCCACGGCATCAGCATGTTGTTCGTCCACAGCGCCTGAGAACGCGCCTGCGACCAGACTGTCTGACGGCTGGGGCCGCCATCGGACCCTGCCCAATCATGGTTGCTGCCAGGAAGTTTCAAGGCTTCGGCGGCCGCCGCGGCGAACAGTTCGTGGCCCTTGGGGGAGCCGTGCACACGGTCTGCGCTCCAGGTGTCTGGATTCGTCATCGACGGCGCGGTGTAGAGGTCAACAAGCCGGAATCCGTACCGCCCGGCGGCTGTCCTGATTTCAGCGTTGATGCGCAATACGCGCGACGCGAGGAATCTGCCGATCGGAATGATCTTCGGAATGTCCGGGAAGGTCGTCGTGACGATGGTCGCACCCGACACTGCCAACCGCGAGTAGAGCTCCCTGAGTTCGTTCATAGCGGGGTCGAAATGCGGTCCCGGCCGGGTGACGTCGTTCATCCCGATACAGACCGTGATGAGGTCGGGGTTCATGCCAAGCGCCTCGGGAAGCTGGTCGTCCAGCAGATCGCGGATCCGCCTGCCACGCACCGCGAGGTTCGCGTAGGCCAGCCCGGGGTAGTGGCCGTCGATGAGTGCTGCGAGCCGGTCGGCGAACCCGCGCAATCCCGCCGCATCGTCGCCGTCCCAGAGTCCCTCGGTTTGGCTGTCACCCATCGCGACATAACGCGAATACCTCGGCACACCGCGACTCTAACCGCGCAGCGCGGCTTCTACCTGCGCCGCCCCGGCGTCGGCTGCAGATCTGCGGTGCCCGTCCGTCACCACGGCTCCTCCGGCGCGCAGGATGTCGATGACGTCGGTGACGTCATCGGCGCGATACCCGCAGTAGCGCGCGCCGACGGCCGCCCACCAGGGCAGCAGCGCGTCGAGGCCGGCGCTGGCGTCCGCGCCGAGCTCGACCAACGCGGCCACCGTAGCGGGCAGGATCCTCCGGGCGGCGTGCCCGATCGGCCGGCCGCCGCTGGTGGTCAGGGCATCAATGTCGGCCCCCGCGTGCACGAGCGCACGAACGAGTTCAGCGTTCACGTTGTCGTTCTTGCCGTCGAGCACGTGCAGCGGTGACGCACCGTCGGAGTCGGTGAGGTCAGGGCGAGTGCCTTTGGCTAGTGCGTGCGCGAGCGCGACGGTGCGGCCGAGCCGAACGATCTCATGCAGGATCGTCGTGAACCTCTCGCCGCGAGCCGACAGTTCGATGCGCCGGCCCGGGTCGGCGCCCGCATCGATCAGCGCGACGACGATGCCCGCGCTTGACGAGCGCACACCGTACCAAAGCGGTGAGGCGCCACAGGGATCGACGGGATCGGGCTCAGCGCCCCAGGCGAGCAGCTCGATCACTTCCGTGCTGCCGCTGCACGCCCGCCGGAAGAGATCGAGAACCTCGGTCGGCAGCGGAGTCGTCCAGGCCGGCGGGTCGACACCCAGAGCGCTGAGCACCATCAGTGCGCCCGCCCGCTTGTCGCCGAGGTCGTACCACGGCCACGGGCCCTGACCCTTGGCGACGAAGTCGACGACGGCGATGCGCGACTCTTCGGTGATTGCCTTGCCACCGTCGGTGTAGGACGACCAGAACACCAGTGCATCGCCGTCGCGCGAAACCGTCACGCTCGCCTGGCCCTCCTGGTAGCGCGCCAGTTCGATCACGGCTTCAGCATGTCCACAAGCATGCCCAAACACAAAGGAGGGGCACCCGATCGGGCGCCCCTCCTCGCGAAGATCTCACTTGACGTCGACGTAGACCGTCTTGTCGGTGACGGTGGTGAAGATGTCGTTGCCCGCGCCCGCGACCCCGGTGTCCGTGCGGGAGAACGTCTGACCGGGCCGAACGGCCACCACGGTGGCCTGATCCAACGGGGTGGTGCCGATCCGGTTCACGATCACGGTATAGCCGTCTGCCTGTAGTTCGTTGATGGTTTGTGCAGCGCTGCCAGGACCTGACGGCGCCGCGGCTGCCGGAGCTGCCAGTCCGATGATCGCGGCGGCAGTACCGCCGACGATCGAAGCGGCAATTCCGAACTTCTTCATCGTGGGTCCTTTCGTATTATGTCTAGACCTTTGAACTGGCAGGTCAGCCATTTGATTCCGTTTCCTGCCCGTTCGTGATGACCATCACGGCCGATCGGTGACCGCGCTGTTCACTGATAGATAGGCGGCGAGGTTTCACCTTTCGTAGACGCGACAACGGGCCGATGTGTGAGATGTGCGCTGGACCGGGATACCAGACAGAGCCATGAGTTTCCGAGACCGCCTGGCCCGCATGCACATTGGTGTAGTGACATTCGACACCGTGACGCTGCGGTACCCGACGCCCTGGCCGCGAGTGCGCGTGCGCTTAGAAGAACCGCCCGATCCTGGTCAGGTTCAGTGGCACACCAACGACGCTGAGTTGATTGAGGATGTCCTCCAGGCGTTTTCGCGGAATGTCCATTCGCCATTCCGTCAGCGTGCCCGTCAGGCGCACTACGCCGGGCGCGAAGCTGATGCCGGTCAGGATCAGTCCGTGCGGCAATTGCGGAAGCCGCACCGGATACGCGGGTGCGCGCTCAGGCAACCGCATGCGCGACCGGCGAATCACCAGGCCGCGCGGCTTGAGCCACAGCGTCGAGCCGTCGAGGTGCGCATCGACCTCGACGTTGCCGAGCAGGGGTCTGGCGGCCAGGCGCAGCCGTGCGACGCCATCGGCACCGATGTCGCCTGCGAGTCGCGGGGCCGCCCATCGGAACAACTCGTCAAGCACTGGCGCCGGAATCTCGAGCGTGAGCTCGACGGGGGCGGCCACCAGCACCGGCGGGGTTGTCGGCTTCATGTGCACGTTGTGCAGCACCGCGGTGGCCCGGTCGAAATGGCTGTCGTTCCACCAGATATCGCGCGACCCGAGCCGGACGTCGTTGAGTTGGCCGACGGAGAGCCCGCGCACATCGAGCCGTGAATCGAACTCGGTGATCGTCAGCGTGAGGTCGCCGTCATCCAGTCGGACGGACAGCCGCCGTCCAACCACCAATCGCCGCACGGTCATGAACAACGTGCGGTAAGCGGCCGCCGCTCCGGTACTCACCGGCGCGACTGCCGCTGTCGACCACAGCGACGCCAACATGTCGAGCGGCCGGAACGGGTCGAACCCGCGCAGCGGACGCGTCATGCGCCCAGCCTCCCTCATCCAGGCGACGGAGTGAAGCTCGACAGCAACGCTCGCATCGACTTGGCGACCGCGTGCCGCGTTTCAACTGGATCGGCCGAGTTGGCGATCAGCATCGCGCCGCGGGTGAGGGCGCCGAGCAACAGCCGGGTGGCGGTCTCGGGATCGTCGATGGTGATCGTGCCTGCCTCCGCGGCTGCCGTCAGGGCGTGCACGATCACTTTGTGCGCATACCGTTCGTCGAGTTCGGTGTAGCGGGCAAGGCCGAGCACCGCGGGCCCGTCGACGATCAGGATGCGCTGCATATCCGGTTGCAGCACACCGTCGAGAAAAGCGTCGAAGCCGCGGGCCAGCTCATCGATGCCGTCTGACGCACCTTGCGCCGCGCTGGTGGACGCGGTCATCAGGTCGGTATGCGCGTCGAGGAAGACAGCCTCGAAAAGCGCTGTCTTGGTGGGGAAGTGGTGGTACAGCGCGCCGGTGGTGACGCGCGCTTCGCGGGCCAGGTCCTCGACAGAGGTGGCACGGAAGCCGTTCTCACCGAAGAGCTTGCGGCCGGCCGCGACCAGCGCGGCCCGCGTCTGCGCGACCTGTTCGGCGCGCAGCGAGGCGGGCTGGTCTGACATGTCTGCTCCTCATCTTCACAACGACAACAATCTATTGACATAGTGCCATTATGTGAAATAGTTGCCCTATGACATCCGCTTCCCTCGATCTGCGCGGGCCGGCCGAAGATGCCCGTCGGGCCTATGGCCCCACCCTCACCGCGTTGCGCGCCGCGGTGGCGCGCAACGCCGACCTCTGGCGACACGTCGAAACGCCCGACTCACCCGCACCCGGCCTGGCCTGGACCGCGGCCGAGACGGCTGCACACGTAATCGGGGACCTCCGTGACTACGCCCAGGCACTGACACGGCACGCCGGTGGCTACATGACCCACGCCAATCCGTCGACGGAATCGCCATCGGCGCTCAGCGCCCGGGTCAACGCCCGGCACCTCGAAGAGGTGCCCGAGCGCAACCTGCACCGGCTCGCCGACACACTCGAGGCGGCAACCGACGCCTACCTGAACGTCGCGTCGAGCGCCGACTCCCATGCCGAGATCGCCACGCCCAACGGATTGGTGATCGCTCCGCCGACCATGGCGGCTCTGTTGCTGGGCGAGCAACTGATCCACGGCCTCGACATCGCACGCACTGCCGGGATTGAGTGGCCGATCGCCACGGCCGATGCGCTTCTGGTGTTTCCCGGCGCGCTGGCTGTGATGCCGCACTATCTGCGGCCGCGGCGCGCGGCAGGCGTGCACGCCAGCTTCGAGTTGCGGATGCGTGGCGGGCCGAGTTACCGGATGGCGGTCGACGGCGGTAAGGCTGTCGTCAGCGCCGCAGGGCCGCGGGCCGATTGCGTGATCACGGCGGACCCGGTGGCCTTCCTGTTGCTCGGCTACGGCCGAATCGGGCAGTTGTCACCGGTGCTTCGCGGCCAGCTTCGTCCAGGTGGGCGCAGGCCGTGGTTGGCGATGAAGTTCGGCACGCTGCTGTACAACCCCTGACACGTAATGTGGGGGCGGTGACGTCTGTGGTTATCGTCGGCAGCGGGTTCACTGGCTTCGAGTGCGCCCGTCATCTGGCCAGAAAGCTTCGCAAACACGACCCGTCGGTGGACATATCGATCATTTCGCCGGTGGACTACATGCTCTACACCCCGCTGCTGCCTGACGTCGCGGGAGGTCTGGTGGATGCGCGCTTCGTCGCGATCCCGCTCGCCAACGCGCTTCGGGGCGTTCAGCAGATCCGCGGCCGGGTCGACGAGGTCGACTTCGATCAGCGCACGGTGACGTTCACCGACCCTGAAGAACGTGCTCGCACACTGTCTTGGGATCGCTTGGTCCTCACGCCGGGTTCGGTGACCAGGCTGTTCGACGTGCCGGGTCTGGCCGAGCACGCACGCGGGCTGAAATCGACGGCCGAGGCGCTGTATCTGCGCGACCACGTGCTCGAGCAACTGGAACTGGCCGACGTCGACGACGATCCCGGCCGGGCCGCGGCACGGCGCACGATCGTGGTGGTCGGGGCGTCGTATTCGGGCACCGAATTGGCGGTCCAGTTGCGGGCCCTTGCCGACTCCGCGGCCAAACAGATCAACTTCGACCCCGCGTCGGTCAAGTTCATCCTGCTGGACCTCGCCGAGCAGGTGATGCCCGAGGTGGGCGAGAAACTGGGTGCCGCGGCACAGCGTGTGCTGCAAACGCGCGGCATCGACGTCCGGCTTGGTGTCACGCTGAAGGAAGTGCATCCCGAACATGTTGTGCTCAGCGATGATTCGCTGGTCCGCACGCACACCGTCGCGTGGGTTACCGGCGTGACCGGTGCGCCGTTGATCGAAAAGCTGGGCCTGCCGACCGAGAAGGGCAGGCTGAAGGTGGACACCCAGTTGCAGGTGCTCGACCATTCGGGTGTGTTCTCGGCCGGTGATGCGGCGGCGGTGCCCGATGTCACTCAACCGGGCAAGATCACCCCGCCGACCGCACAACATGCCACCCGGCAAGGAAAAGTGTTGGCGCACAACGTCGCTGCCAGCCTGGGCTACGGCACGATGAAGACCTACAAGCACCGGAACATGGGATTGGTGGTCGACCTCGGCCCCCATCGGGCCGTCGCGAACCCCCTCAACATCCAGCTGTCCGGATTTCCGGCGAAGGCCGTCACCCGCCTCTACCACCTGTATGCGATTCCCCGATTCGTGAACCGTTGGGCGGTGTCGTTGGCCTACCTGACCGACGTGTTCTTCGACCGCTCGGTGGTGTCGATGGGCCTCGCCTCGGAGCAGGATGCGCAGTTCTCCGCCAGTGAGGGCATTCCGATGCCCAAAGTGGATTGATTCAACTCACCCGCGGCTGGGAACGCTACGCACATGGCTACGTATCGTGTGTTGAACCCGAAGGGTGAGGTCGTCGACACCAAGGACATCGAGAGCGCCGACGACGCGCATGCCTGGTTCGTCGACCAGAAGGCCAATCCGGAACTGGGTTGGCGAATGGAAGTCAAGGCTGACGACGGCCACTGGGCGTTCTTCGATGACAGCGAGGGCGACCGCAAGTACTAGCCGGTATCCGCGTGCCGCGCCAATTCCAGCTGACTTCGCGCGCGCAATGCAGGCGCCGCGCTGTCCGGCATGCCCAGCACCCTGATGCACGCATCTGCGACATGGTCGGGAAGGCGGGTGCGCTCATGACCAGGCGGCGTGTTCCACATGTTGACCAACGACTCGACCAATCGGAAGGGTAGGTCGGCGGCCGCCTCATCCACTCCGGTGTCCACGACAATGGACTTACTCACGGCCAGGTAATGCAGGCGCAGCCGTTCCCGATCCGACCAGAACGGCTCCAGTCGAGCTCCTCGCAATTCGGGTTGCAGATACAACGCGCCCAGATTCCACCGACCCTCCAACAACTGACGGCCGTCGAACAGGGCGAGCGAGTGCAGGTGCTCGGCTGAGCTGAGGGTTGGCCTGGCGGCCGACAAGCGGTCGGCGAGTAGCAAGGTCGGCGTCACGGTTTGACTCAGTAACGCGCAGAGGATGTCGTCCTTGGTCTTGAAGTAGTGGTAGAGCGACGCCTGCCGGATGCCCACCGCCTCGGCGATGGTGCGCGTCGACGTCCCCAGGTAGCCCAGAGTCGTGAACAATTCGCCTGCGGCATCGAGGATCTCGTCCCGCGCTGTCAACCCGGGCCGTCGCTGGGTCGTCAGCCGCGGCCTGCCGGCGCGAGTCATCGCCATGGTCCCATCGTGACCCACTGAACAGCGGATATGCGTTTCTGTCACACGACAGAAACGCGCGACACGAATCGGTTACGTGGCGCCGGGTTTTGGTTACGCAGGCGACACCCACCGCCTCAGGCCGCACTGAAAACTGTCAAGTGACAGGCCGGGGGTGCTAGGAGCGGTGGATGAGTAGCGCAGTGTCTGAAGTCGACGCGCAGTCGTCGACAGCTCATGCGCAGGTGGCGGCGATCACCGACCTGCACGTCACGTTTCGCCGCAACGGCCGGGATGTGCATGCGCTGCGCGGCGTGTCGCTGGACATCGCGCCGGGTGAAATCCTGGGCCTGGTCGGCGAATCGGGGTCGGGTAAGAGCGTGCTTGGTTTCACCATGCTGGGTTTGTTGTCACATGCGCGGGTGCAAGGCTCGGTGGTCGTCACGGGCAGCGACATGGTGACCGGCGATGCGAAGACGTTGCGTAAAGTGCGCCGCCTTGACCTCGGCGCGGTCTTCCAGGACCCTATGACGTCGCTGAACCCGACGATGAGAATCGGCAGGCAAGTGGCCGAGGCCGCCGGCAGCAACGAACAAGCGCTCAAGCTGCTGACCGCCGTCGGTATCCCGGACCCGAAGCGACGCTTCCGCGCGTACCCGCACGAGCTGTCCGGCGGGCTGCGCCAGCGGGTGATGATCGCGATCGCGATCGCCGGTGACCCGGAATTGATCATCGCCGACGAGCCGACCACGGCGCTCGACGTCACCGTCCAGGCGCAAGTGTTGCGGTTGCTGCTGCGACTACGTGATGAAATCGGTTGCAGTATCGTGTTCATCACCCACGATCTTGGCGTGGCGGCGCAGATTTCGGACCGCATCGCGGTGCTCTATGCCGGTCGCATCGCCGAGATCGGGCCGACCGCCGACGTTCTGGGCACACCCGCGCACCCCTACACGCACGGACTACTGCGATCACGGTTGACCCTGAACACCGCGAGGCATCGCAAGCTCGCCGCACTGGCCGGGTCGGTGCCAAGCCCGGTCGCTCCGCTGCCGGGATGCGCGTTCGCTCCGCGCTGTGTGCTGTCCACCACGGCATGCGAGAAAACACCTCCAGAACCTGTTGCCGTTTCGCCGGACCGCGTCAGCGCCTGCATCCTGCCGTTCGCCACCGTCACCGCCGAGCTCGGGTCGAGGCTGACGACGAGTACAGATGACGTCGACGAGCAATCGGCAGCCACCGAGTCGGCAGAGCCGCCCGTGGTGATGCTGCATGATGTGGTCAAGGCGTTCGGCAAACTGCAAGCGCTACGCGGGATTTCGCTGACCGTCGGGCACGGCGAATCGGTCGCGCTGGTCGGGGAGAGCGGATCGGGCAAGTCCACGCTGCTGCGCGTCATCGCGGGACTCGAGAACGCCACGTCGGGATCGGTTGCGCTGGCCGGCGATCAGCGACCGCAGATGGTGTTCCAGGATGCCGGCGCCTCGCTGACGCCGTGGCTCTCGGTCGGGGAGCTGATTTCCGAACGGTTGCGTGCAAACGGGAGGTCCCGCAGCCGAAGACAGGATCTGGTGGCCGAGGTGCTGCAGCGCGTCGGGCTGCCGCTGGATATCGCGAAGTCCCGCGCAGGCCAACTGTCCGGTGGACAACGGCAGCGGGTGTCGCTGGCGCGGGCGACGGTGGTGCCGCCGTCCGTGCTGCTGTGCGACGAACCGACCAGCGCGCTCGACGTTTCGCTGGCGGCTTCGGTGCTCAATCTGATCGGCGACCTTCGCCGCACCCTCGACATGTCCGTGGTGTTCGTCACGCACGACCTTTCGGTGGCCCGGGTGGTCGCCGACCGGATCGCGGTGATGTATCTGGGCCGCATCGTGGAAATCGGGCCCGCCGACGACGTCATCAACGACCCCGTACATCCCTATACCAGGGCGCTTGTCGACTCGATTCCCGATCTCGGTCGCGAATCACGCGTGCTGCCAGGCGAACCCGCCAGCCCGCTGTCGCCGCCCACCGGTTGCTCATTTCACCCGCGGTGCCCGATCGCGATCGACACGTGCGCCGAGAGCCAGCTTGACGTCAGGCTCGAGGGCGAGCCCGGACACCCCCATCAGGTCGCGTGCATCGAGCGGAAGGCGAGCTGAGATGGCGATCGCATTACCCGCGGGCGCGGTGACCAGAGGTCGGCTCCGACTCCCGTCGTTGCCGAATTCGTCTCCCATGGTGATGAATTGGGCCGCTGTCAGCCTCGTCGTCATCGTGACGGTGATCGCAGTCGCGGTGCCACTGATCTCGCCACACGATCCGTTGGTACCCGCGGGAATGCCGCTGCAGGCCCCCGGCAAGAGCGGCTTCCTGCTGGGAACGGACGCGATCGGCCGCGACATCCTCAGCCGCGTTCTGTACGGCGTACGGGCGAGTTGGTTCGCCGCACTGGTGGTGGTCGCGGTCGGGTTGCTGATCGGCGGACTGGTCGGGCTCATCGCGGGTGCGGCAGGCGGATGGCTCGACAGCCTGTTGATGCGCATCACCGATGCGTTTCTGTCGCTGCCCGCACCCGTGCTGGCGATCGCCGTTGTCGCCGCGCTCGGTCCAGGCTTCGTGCACACGTTGATCGCGGTGTCGATCGTGTGGTGGCCGTTCTATGCCCGGTTGGTGCGGGGCGAGGTCGCCCGACTGGCCGCCCGTCCACATGTCGAGGCTGCCCGGCTGGCCGGGGTGGGCCCGATCCGGTTGGCCAACCGTCATCTGCTGCCCGGGGCGGTGCCCAACGCGTTGGTGGCCGCGAGCCTCGACATCGGCAACCTGATCCTCACGCTTGCGGCGCTCTCGTTTCTCGGGCTTGGTCAGGCAGCGCCTGCACCCGAACTCGGCGCCGACACCGCCCGCAACCTGACCTACTTCCTGCAGCAGTGGTGGATTCCGGTGATGCCCGGCGTCGCGGTTTTGGTACTTGCACTCGCGGCCAATCTCGCGGGCGACGGCCTGCGCAACCTGATGAGGACGAGCTAACCGTGGCCATGCAGAAGTTCATCTTGTACCGGCTGGTCGCGATGGTGGCGATTTTGGTCGCGTTGATCGCGGTGATGTTTGTGCTGCAACATATTTCGCCGCTCGACCCGGTCAAGGCACAGCTCGGGGCGAACGCCTCCGCGGATGCCGTCGCGGCCCGCAAACATGCCCTCGGCCTCGACCAACCGATGATCAACCAGTTCTGGCATTACCTGACGGGCGCGGTGCAGGGCAACCTCGGCCAGTCGTATCGGACCAGGCACGCGGTGAGCAGCGATCTGAGCGACTTCTTTCCTGCGACACTGGAGTTGGCGCTCTACGGGCTCGGCCTCGCGCTGATCCTTGCCGGGTTGTTGGCATTCGGAACAACATTGAAGTGGCCGGGCGCATCGGTGTTGCGGGCGGTGCTGTTCACCGGAGCGTCCGCACCGATGTTCCTGCTCGGCATTCTCGGCTTGATCGTCTTTTACCAGAAGCTGGGCTGGGTGCCTGCCAACGGCCGCATCAGTGTTGCCAATCCGCCGACAGGACCCACCGGATTGCTGACCGTGGACGGGCTACTCGCAGGGCGCATCGACGTGGTGGCCGACGCACTGCACCACCTCGTCCTTCCCGCGGTGGTGATCGCGCTGGGTCCTGCGGTGGCGATCGGCCGGGTGCTGCGGTCAAGCCTGCTGACCGACGGCGACAGCGACTATGCGAGAACTGCTCGCGCCAAAGGGCTTTCGGAGGGGCGCATCATGGTCGGCCATGTGTTGCGCAACTGCGTCGGCGGCGCGCTGGCGATGACGGGTCTGCAAGTGGGCCTGATGTTTTCCGGCGTGCTGGTGATCGAGCAGGTCTTCGGCTGGCCCGGCATCGGTCAGTACATCGCCCAGAGCATTCCGGTCGCCGACTTCCCCGCGATCGCGGGCGTCACCTTGATGCTCGGTGTCCTTTACGTCGCCATCAACACGGCGGTCGACCTGCTACAGGCGGCGGCCGATCCACGAATCGCGGTAGGAGGAAGTTAGTGCCAACACAACCAATGATCGTGGGCAACCCCGTGCTGGTCGTCGTCGACATCCAGCAGAGCGGCGGGATGCCCTTGGCAGACGTCGGCATTCCGCATATGCCGGGGCATGCCGACCGCGTGGCACGTGCCGAGAAGCTGGTGGCGGCGGCGCGGGCCGCGGGCGTCCCTGTGGTCTTCTTCCAAGAGGTGCACCGGCCAAGCGGGGTGGACTTCGGTCGCGAACTGGACGGCACCGAAGGCGTGCACTGCGTCGAAGGTCAGCCAGGCACCGACCTCGAACTGCAGCCGCTGGCTGACGAATTCCACATCGTCAAGCGGCGGTATTCCGGCTTCATCGGAACGGATTTCGAGATCGTGCTGCGCGGCTTGCGGGCGTCGACGCTGATCCTGATCGGTGGGTTGACCGACGTCTGCGTGCACTACACGTTCGCCGACGCGCACCAGCGGGACTACTACGTACGCGTCGTCACCGACTGCGTCGGCGGATCATCGCAATACCTGCACGACGCGGCGCTGGCCGCCATGGAGTACCTGCAGACCGGCGCCTGCCGCACCACCGACGAGATCCTCACGGCCTTTGAATGTCGCCGCCTCCGCGGCTCCGAAAAAGAACGCGAACAACCCGTCCTCGAAGGAGCACCACGATGACCAACCGACTACTGGCTCTCGCGGCGGCCGGTGCCGCCGTGGTACTGACCCTGTCCGCCTGTAGTTCGGATTCCGGCTCCAGCACACCCAACGCCGCACCCACCGACAAGGTGCTGCACCTGTCGTTCCTCCAGGACCCCGGCCAGCCGCCGGACCCCGACGTCTACTACGCGGGCCAGGGCCTGCTGCTGACCACCAACCTGTACGAGGGGCTGCTGCAATACCAGGGCGGCACCGACAAGCGGCAGTTACAGCCCCTGCTGGCCACCGAGTGGACCGCTTCGCCGGACAACAAGGTGTTCACCTTCAAATTGCGCGAGGGCGTGAAATTCCACGACGGGACACCGTTCAAGTCCGACGCGGTGAAAGCGTCGTTCGGCCGGCGGTTGGCCGTCAACGGCGGCCCGGCGTACATGGTCAAAGATGTCGAATCCGTTACCACACAGGGTGATTACGGAGTCACGATCACGTTGAAGTCGCCAAATTTCGAGTTCCTTGACTATCTCGCGTCCGCGTACGGTCCGCGGATGATGAGCCCGACCGGTTTGCAGAAGAACGGCGGCTCCGACTTCGCACAGAACTACCTGACCACACACGACCTCGGTACCGGGCCGTACACGCTGACCGACGCGCAAGTGGGATCACATTATTCGATGGCGTCGTTCCCGGACTACTGGGGCCCCAAGCCGTACTTCGAGAAAGTGGAGATGCCGGTGATCACCGACAGCTCCGCGCAACAACTGCAGTTCAACAACGGTCAACTCGCGGCGATCCTGCACGACCTGCCGTCATCTGCGGTGGAGCAGTACCTCAACAACCCCAAATACGCGCATTACTCGCTGCCGACGATAATGGCGGGTTTCCTGTACACGAACCCGAACAAGGGCGTCATGAAAGACCAGGCCACCAGGACCGCGGTGATGGACGCCATCGACGTCGACCAGTTGGTCAAGCAGACGTACTTCGGCCGCGGAAAGATCGGCGCCCAGATGTACCCGCCGTACGTGTTGGCCGCCGACTACGCCAAGCAGGCGTTGAAGCACGACGCCTCGGCGCTGGCCAAGATCGCGGCCGGGCTGCCCGCCGACCAGAAGTCGATCACCATCGGTTACGACACCAGCAACCCCGACATGCAGCTGATCAGCAACCTGGTGCAGACCCAACTCGCTGCGGCCGGCCTGACCGCCAAGGTGCAGGGCTACCCGACTTCGGAGATCTACGGCTGGGTCGGCACCGATATGCAGGCGGCGCCCGAGGTCTTCGTCAATCCCGTGTGGCCGGATTCGCCGACACCCTACACCTGGGGACACATCTCCTGGGACAAAGACGGCGGGATCAATTACCTGGGCTGCTCGTCGCCGCGAGTGAGTTCAGCCCTGACCCAAGGCCTTCCGGGTGGTCAGCCACAACCCTTCTCGGATGCGGGCGCGGCCGCCGAGGAAACCGGATGCTGGCTCAACATCGCGGACATCGACGACTTCGTCGTCGCCCAGCCGTGGTTGAAGGGCGTTGAACAGGCGCATGCGCTGTCGAACCCGAACTCGCTTCGGATCGCGGCGCTGTCCGTAGGGTGATGCGATGGGAAAAGTTCATCGGATCGTCCTGCTGACACTCGGCTGGGAGGAGTTGCCGAAGGCCGTGTCGGTATACGGCACTCCTCCCGAACAGCGACTGCGCGAACCGGTACCGGGTGTGCTGCTGCAGACCGACGGTGGCTGGGTTTTGCTCGACACCGGGTTCAACACCGCTTTGATTCGGGATCCGGCGCTGTATCGGCGGTTCTACCCCTCGGTCGAGTACATTCCGGTGCTGCCGGGTCCCGGTGAGCCGATCGAACAGTCGCTGCACGACATCGGCGTCGACTTCGACGATATCCACACCGTCGCGGTGAGCCATCTTCACCACGATCATGCCGGCGGGCTGAAACTGTTCGCGGGTGAGGTGCCGGTGCACGCCCAGCGGCGTGAACTCGAGTACGGGCTGTCCAACCATCCGGAACCCGAGCACAATGCGATCGCGAGAATCGATTTCGACGACCCACGCATCGAATGGCGACTGGCCGATGGCGAAGCCGAGATCGCGCCGGGCATCACCGCGGTACCCACCTACGGGCACACGCCGGGGCATCAGAGCTTCGTCGTCGAACTCGATGAGTCCGTCGGTGGCGACGGCTTCGTGTTCGCGTTCGATGCTGCCGACCTGACCGAAAACATCGAACACGAACTCCCGATCGGCGGCTACATCGGCGTCGAACCGGAGGAGACGATCGAACCGATCCGCAAGCTCAAGAGGCTGGCCAAAGACAAGGGCTATCAACTGATCCCCGGCCATGATCCGCACGTATGGCCGGAGCTGACCCGGCATTTCCACGACAGATTCGCCTAGTGGACCTGATTATTCGCGCTGAGAAGGCGGTGATCGAGGGGCAGGTGCGCGCGGCGGTGGTCGCGGTGGCCGACGGCGTGATCGTGGCCGTCGACGCGATAGACACGGAGTGTGCGGCGATCAAGCACATCCGCTTCGACGGCTCGGCGGTCCTGATGCCCGGCTTCGTCGACACCCACGTGCACATCAATGAGCCGGGCACCGACTGGGAGGGTTTCGCCACCGCGACGTCGGCCGCCGTCGCGGCGGGCATCACCACACTGGTCGATATGCCGCTGGACAGCGATCCGGTGACCACCACAGTCGCCGCACTGGAATGCAAACGCCAAGCCGCGCAGGACAACTGCGAGGTGGACGTCGAATTCTGGGGTGGCGTGGTGCCGGGCAATGTCGACGAGCTGAGCGGACTGGCCGATGCGGGCGTCCGCGGTTTCAAGTGCTTCCTCACCGATTCCGGTAACCCAAACTTCGCCGCGCTTGACGCTGAGGAGTTCCGTGCCGCGGCGGCACGTGTCGCCGCGTTGAACACGGTGCTGCTCGTGCATGCCGAGAGCGCGCAAATCATCGCTGGAAGTCCGGCACCGTGTGGCCGCAGGTATGCGGAGTACCTGTCGTCGCGGCCGGATGTCTGTGAGGAAGACTCAGTCAGGCTGGTCATCGACACCGCCGAGCGAACCGGTGCCAGGGTGCACGTGGTGCACGTCTCCAGCGCGCGCGTGCTGCCGATGCTGGCCGAAGCCAAGCGGTCCGGTCTGCGCATCACCGCCGAAACCTGCCCGCACTACCTGAGCTTCGTAGCCGAAGAAATCCCTGACGGCGCGACGCAGTTCGCGGTGTGTCCGCCGATCCGTGACTCAGACAACCGCGAACTGCTGTGGCATGGCCTCGCCGACGGTGTGCTCGACATGATCGTGTCGGACCACTCGCCGTGTGGGCCGTCGATGAAGGCCGGTGGTGACTTCGGCCTGACGTTCGGCGGGATCAGTTCCCTCGAGGTCGGCCCGCGCGCCGCGTGGACACAGGCCGCCGAGCGTGATTTCGGGCTGACCGAACTGTGCCGGTGGATGTCCGAACGGCCCGCGGCCCTCGCCGGTTTCCAAGACAGGGGACGGATCGCGGTCGGACAGCGGGCCGACTTTTGCGTGTTCGACCCGGATGCCGAACAGGCGGTGCATGCCGCGACGCTGCGGCACAGGCACCCAACGACGCCGTACGACGGTGCGGTGCTGAGGGGCGCTGCGCTGCAGACCTGGCGCGCAGGCCGCCTCATCTACGACCAGATTGGCCAGCCGGCATGAAACTTCTGCTGCTCAACCCGAATACATCGGAGGCGATGACGGCCCAGATCGCCGCTGCCGCCGCGGCGGTGGCCGCAGACGGCACCGAAATCGTGTCCTGTCATCCGCATTTCGGCGCGACGGCGATCGACTCGGCGGCCGAGAGTCATTTGTCCGCGGTCGGTGTGATGGATCTGGTGGCCGTGAAGCTGGCAGCGGGCGAATTCGATTACCAGGCAGTGATTTTCGCCGGTTTCGGCGAACACGGCAAAGATGCCCTGCAAGAAATGCTGCCGGTTCCCGTGCTCGACATCGCCGAGACCGCCGCACACGTCGCGCATCTGATCGGCAGGCGCTTTTCCGTGGTGACGACGCTGGCCCGGTCGATACCGGCGATCGAGGACAGATTGCTGCTCGCCGGTCTCCATACGCACTGCGCGTCGGTGCGGGCCTGTGGTTTGGGTACCGCAGAGGTGGATGCGGACCCAGCGGGCGCAGTGCAGGCCATAGTCGACGAAGCGGCCAGGGCGATCGCCGACGACCGCGCGGACGTGATCTGCCTCGGGTGCGCGGGGATGGCGGGTGTCACCGCTGAGATCACCGCCAAGCTGGGCGTGCCCGTCGTCGACGGCGTCGCCGCCGCGGTCGCGGTGGCGCAGGCGCTGGTCGGACTGGGGCTGACCACCAGCAAGGTCGGCGCCTACGCCCCTGGGCCGGACAACCCGCGCAGCCACTGGCCGTTGTCGGCGGCGTTGGGGTTGCCGACGTGAACGTCGACCTGGCGTCGCGCGTCCTCGGCGGCAGCGTGGTCGCCGCGAGCGACGAGTCGTTCGGATTCAAGGAACGGCTGATCGATCCGAGTGAACCCGCCTTCGTCCCAGGAACATTCGATCTGCGCGGCGAGGTGGTCGACGGCTGGGAGACGCGCAGGCACGCCGACGGCGACTGGGTGATCGTGCGGCTCGGCGTCGGCGGGCGGTTGCGCGCCATCGACGTCGACACCCGGTTCTTCTCGGGCAATCAGCCGACCGGGTGCCGCATTGATGCCTGTGTGCTGGACACGGTCAGTGATCCGACCGCCGCCGAGGTGCCGTGGAGCACGGTGATCCACCCGAGCCCGCTCAAACCTGATTCGCACAATCTGTTCGCAGTCGATGACCGACGGCGCTACACGCACATCCGGTTGCATTTGAATTCCGACGGCGGCGTCGCGCGGCTGCGGGTCTACGGCACCGTGATTCCTGATCCGGCCATCTGGGCCGACGTCACCGTCGAGGTGTCAAGCGTCGAACAGGGCGGCCGCGTCGAATGGTCCTCTGACAGCTTCTATTCCGACGCGCGATCACTGATCGCGGCCGACCGGCCACGAACGATGGGCGACGGCTGGGAGACCAGGCGGCGGCGTGATGTCGGCCCCGATACCCACGACGCTGCAATGATCTCGTTCGCTGTGCCTGCAGATCTACAACGCATCGAAATCGACACCAGCCGGTTCGTGTTCAACGCCTCACCCGAGGTCGCGGTGCTGGGCAGCACCGCTCGCCCATGCGGTGACCGCGGCTGGGCGCTGGTTCTCTTCGACGTCGAGGTGCTGGCGCGTACTCGGATCGCCGCCGACGCCCGACAGGTATTCATCGTCGACGCGGCGAACATCACCGCGCTGCGCGTCCAGGCTTATCCCGACGGTGGACTCGCGCGTGTCCGCGCGTTCGGCAGGCCGACTGACCACGGCACCGAGCTGCTGAAAACCCTGTGGGAGGCCTCAGCGTGAGCACCCGAGTGCTGATGACTCACTGCAGTGGACTGTGGCGGCGCACCCTGCTGATAGACAGCGACGGGGCTCGGGACACCAGCGCAGGTGTCGCATGGCTGCAAGGGATCACCGGGTATGTGGATACCCGTGGTTTCGCAGGCCGGCTCAGCCAGCACGACGACGTCTTCGAATGGCAGCGACTGGTCGATGTGGCGCCGCCAGGCCCATTCCCCGACGCCGGTCGGATGCGTTGGGAGAACGCCACACTGATCGAAGAAGGCGTGCACGAGTCCTACGTCGAGCATTGGGTCCGGCACGATGGCGACTCCGAACCGAACTGGGCGCTGTTCGCGACCGACGCCATCCTGGTGTGCGTCGGCGAGAGGTACGGCTGGGCGGATGAGCGCGGTGTGGTGCTGGGCGTGGTCGGCGACCCACGTTGGGCGGCCCTCGATTTGCGCATTACAGATGATGAGCTGGTGGCCAACGGCGTCCGGCGGCACATCGAGGACAGCGAAGGAGTAGTGGATTTATGAGTGGCGCAACGTCATTCACGTCGGTGCCGGTGATAGACATCAGCGGGCTGTGCTCTCAGCACCGAGCCGAGCGTGAACGGGTGGCAACCGAACTGGGTGCTGCGGCAGGCCAGATCGGGTTCTTCTACGTCAGCGGCGCGGGCGTCGACGACGCGGTGTTCCAGCGCATGCTGGCGGCCACGAAGCAGTTCTTCGCGCTTCCGCTCGAGGAGAAGATGCGGTACTACATCGGCCTGTCCAACTGTCACCGCGGCTACGTGCCTCCTGGAGAAGAGGGGCTGGGCACCGGTACGCCGGAGGTGAAGGAGGCCTACGACACCGCGCTGGACCTGCCCGCCGACGACCCCGACTACCTTGCCGGCAATCCGATGCTCGGTCCAAACACTTGGCCGGACCTCCCCGGCTTCGCCGACGCGGTGACCACGTACTACCGGGCGGTGCTCGACGTCGGCCACCGGCTGCTGTCGGCGTTCGCGGTGGCATTGGGGGAGCGCCCCGACACGTTCTCCAGGCACGCCACCAAGACGCCGAGCCAGCTGCGGCTCATCCACTACCCGTACAACCCCGACGCCGTCGACGCCGCGGGCATCGGCGCGCACACCGATTACGAATGCTTCACGCTTCTCAAGCCCACCGCTCCCGGGCTCGAGGTGCTCAACGGTGCCGGCCGCTGGATCGATGTGCCGCCGCTGCCCGACACGTTCGTCGTCAACATCGGCGACATGCTGGAACTGTGGACCAACGGGACCTACGTGGCCACCAGCCATCGGGTGCGCAAGGTCAAAGAGGAGCGCTATTCGTTCCCGCTGTTCTTCAACGTCGACTATGACACCGAGGTGAAGCCGTTGCCGCAGTTCGCATCCCGCGATGGCAAACAGCGACCCGCGCTGCGCGCAGGCGAGCACCTGTTCGCGCAAACCGCGCAGACGTTCGCCTACCTGCGGAAGCGGGTCGAGGCGGGTGAGGTGGTGCTGCCGGACGGTTCATTGGCGGTCGGCCAGTTTGGTCAGGAAGCATTGCAGAAGCGGGGCTGATCTTCGGTAGGTTCGCCATGTGGCCGAGCTGACGAACCGCCAGATCCTGTTGCGCCGCCGCCCGCACGGGCTGGTGGCACCCGACGACACCGAACTGGTCACCAAGCCGGCGCCCGAGCCTGCCGACGGCGAGGCGTTGGTACGCACCACGTACGTCGGGATCGACGCCGCGGCACGCACCTGGCTCGACGGCCAACCGGGCTACCTGCCGGCGCTCCAACTGGGAGACGTCATCCGGGCCGCGGGAATCGGTGAGGTGGTGGCGACACGCTGTGAGGCCTACGCCGTCGGTGACGTCGTCACCACCCTGACCGGATTTCAGGAGTACGTGCTCATCCGCGACGACATCTTCACCACACCGATCCCCGGTGAAACCGACCAACTCGCGATCATGTCCGTCTACGGCCCGACGGGCGCGACCGCGTATTTCGGCATGACCGACGTCGGCAGACCGCAAGCAGGGGACACCGTGGTGGTCTCCGCCGCGGCAGGCGCCACCGGGTCGGTGGCCGGACAGATCGCCAAGATCGCCGGTGCGCGGGTGGTCGGCATTGCGGGCGGGCCGCGCAAGTGCAAGGCCGTGGTCGAGGACTTCGGCTTCGACGCCTGCATCGACTACAAGTCGGATGACCTTCGCGCCGCACTCAAGGAGCACTGCCCCAAGGGCGTGAACGTGTACTTCGACAACGTCGGCGGTCCGATTCTCGACGCGGTGCTCGGCCGGCTGGCGCCGAAGGCGCGTGTGGTGCTCTGCGGCGTCATCTCGAGCTACCTAAGCGGGGAGCACCCCGGCCCAGCAAACTACGTCAACCTGTTGTCGAAAACGGCGACGATGCAGGGGTTCAACGCGCTCGACGAGTGGGGGCGCTTCGACGAGGCGTTCGCGTCGTTGCGGCAGTGGGAGGCCGACGGCCGTCTTGTACACCGGCAGACCATCTTCGAGGGCATCGAGTCGTGTGTCGACGCGCTGAACGGGCTGTTCACCGGCGCCAACATCGGCAAGACGTTGGTCAAGCTCAGCGAGCCAACGGCGGCCTGATGCCCAGATTGAGCGCGGGCCTGCTGCTGTACCGGATCACCGAGGCAAGCGTCGAGGTGCTGATCGGCCACCCGGGCGGCCCATTCTGGGCGCGCAAGGACGAAGGTGCGTGGTCGATTCCAAAGGGCGAATACCTCGAAGGGGAAGACCCGTGGACTGTCGCGCAACGTGAGTTCGAGGAGGAACTCGGCAAGAAGCCGCCGGACGGTCCCCGCATCGCGTTCACTCCGATCAAACAGCCGAGCGGAAAGGTGATCACCGCCTTCGCCGTTCGCGGCGACCTCGACCTCGAAGGAACGTTCAGCAACACGTTCGAGCTGGAGTGGCCGAAGGGGTCGGGAAATGTTCGCCAGTACCCCGAAATCGACAGGGTCGGTTGGTTTTCCGTCGCGGAGGCGACAGTGAAACTGCTGAAGGGCCAGCGTCCGCTGCTCGATCGGCTCATGGTCGCCCTCGAAGACGGCGGACAGGACGGGTCTCGATAGCGTTGATGGTCAGCGCGCGGCCGTGGATGCGCCAACCGGCGCGGGTGCGCAGGTACTCGTCGTCGTAGCGAAGGTGCCACACCAGGTCCGTGGCCTGGTTCGCATCGGTGGTCCAGTGGTGTGCGATGCAGGTGATGCGGCCCAGCGCGTAGTCCGGGTCGTCACCGGGGGCATAGACTTCGCCGACTATCGCGTGTTCGGTGCGGATGACCGCGGCCAGCCCCGACATCGCTGTGCGCACCCCGTCGTGGCCATGGTGACGGCGCACCGGGTCCAGCGATCGTGGCGGGTCGGGTAGCCGCAACTCCGCTGTCGGCGTGAACAACTGGACGACGTCGTCGAAGCGGCGGTCGTCGACAGCGGACGCGTACAGGTGCACCAGATCGGTGAGCGCCAGTCGGTCGGATGCGTTGAGGCTCACGGCACCCGACGACCATTGCTGCGCCGGATCTCTTCCCAGCATTGGATGCGTGTTTTGCCCGTCTGCTGCATGCACATGCGGATCGGCGACTCATCTTCGGTCGGCAGCGGAGTATCGGTGGGTTCTGTTGTGACCGTTGGACTCTCGATATCTCCGGGTTGCAACGACCATACCGTGGTTCCGCTGGGCCGAAGAGTCGCGCAGTATGCGGCGGCACCCTCGGCAGTCGTCGCCGTGCTGCCGACGGGTGTGCAGTTGGCGCCGATAACGACAGTCACGGTGGGCGGGGCCACTGGCTCCGGTGGTGCAGGCACTGGTGTGACCACCGGACTGCTTGTCGTCGTCGAAGTGGCGGTCGCCGTGCCGTCCTGCGGTCGGTCAGCCCGCCGAAACTCGGTGACAGCCACAGTGATCGCGACGATCAGCAGCACAACGAGAACCACGGGAACCAGGACGCTCGGTCGTGCCAAGGAGCGTTTCCGTGCCGGGGGAGCAGTGACCAGATGGGTGTCGGCGTCAGTTGTCGTCGCGTTGTCGAGTCGGTGGGTGAGTGCATGAGCGAAGTCGACACAACGCCCGAAGCGTTCGGCGGGATTCTTCGCCAACGCTTTGGCCAGCACCGGGTCCAGCGCCGACAGTCCGGGGCGCCGCCTGCCGATGGCGGGTGGCGACGCCGACAGATGCTGGCTGATGACGACGGCCGGATTGGAGTTGACGAACGGCGGCGTGCCGGTGAGCAGGTGAAAAGCGGTGGCCGCCAACGCATACTGATCGGCTCGCCCGTCGATTTGGCCGCCCATCAGCTGTTCTGGTGCCGCGTAGGACACCGTGCCGACCGTCATGTTGGTTTCTGTCAACCCGCTGATGTCGTTCGCCCAGTGGGCAATCCCGAAGTCCGCCAACAAAATACGTTCATCACTCGACTGAGGATGAGACAGCAGGATGTTGGCTGGTTTGACGTCGCGGTGCAGCAAGCCGCGTTCGTGCGCGTAGTCCAGCGCCTCTGCTACGGCGGTGACAATTCTCGCGACCTCGACCGTGGGCATCCCGGTGGGGTGACGTTCCCGCAGCAGACGTGAAGCGTCGGTACCGTCCACGTAGTCCATCGAAATCCAGAGTTGCGCATCGGCTTCGCCGCGATCATGCACGCCGACGATGTGCGGATGCCACAGGGTGGCCGCGATGTCGGCCTCCCGGTTGAACCGCTCGCGGTAAGCGGGGTCCGCGGACACCGACGCGGGCAGCACCTTGAGCGCGTCGCGGCGCGGCAGTCGCGGATGCTGGGCGAGGTAGACCTCACCCATGCCGCCTGAGCCGAGCAATCGCACGATGGTGTATCCCGCGAACGTCGCGCCATCGGCCAGCGGCATGGGCGAATAGTACAGAGGCGACTGCAGATCCAGGGTCGGATGCGAACCCTCGGCTGCCCGGGAGATGCATATCAGCATCATCCCGTTGCGCCGCTCGGGATCGGTGAGCAGCGCGTCGCGGTGGTCGACGATCCCGTTCAGCACCCTGGTGCGGCAAGTGCCGCAGAAGCCTTGCTGGCACGAGTACGGTGCGTGAACCTCCGCCCGGTTCAGGGCTGAAAGCAGCGTCTCGTCGGCGCCGACCTGCACTGTCTGGCCGGTCGACGCGACCGAGACGGAGTATCTCGTGCCGTCGATGACCGGGGGGCGCCGCGAACCGTTCGAAGTGCAACTCGACGTCGCCGCGGGGCAGTGTAGCGAAGTAGGTGGGAACGCGGGTAGCAGGTTCTTTCGCTCCGGCACGTTTCGGGTTTCCGCGTTGCGTCAATAACACCTGCATGGCGGGGTTGAGTGACGTTCTCGAATGGGCCAAGGGGCAGGTCGCGTCGCGAGTACCGAAGGCGGATCTCGACCAACGCGACTCGGATTACATCCGTGAGCAATTACCCGGTCTCTGGCTGCTGGCGTCGCTGTACTTCAGGGCGGACGTTCACGGTCTGGATCGCGTTCCGCGCGAAGGACCGGTGTTGCTGGTCGGCAACCACAGCGGGGGAAACCTCCCACCCGACACCTTCGTCTTCACGCTGGCCTTCTGTTCCTACTTCGGCGTCGAGCGGCCCTTCTACCAACTGGCACACAATCTGGTGGTGTCGATGCCTGGGCTGGGCTCGCTGCGCAAGTTCGGCACCGTGGCGGCCAATCACGAAAACGCAAGATTGGCACTGGAATCCGGTGCCGCGCTGTTGGTGTACCCGGGCGGCGACTACGAGGTGTTCCGGCCGTCATGGAAACGTCACGAGGTCGACTTCGGCGGCCGCACGGGATACGTCAAGCTCGCGCGGGAGGCGGAGGTACCGATCGTGCCGGTCGCCTCGGTCGGCGGCCAGGAAGCGGCGCTGTTTCTGGACCGCGGACAGTGGCTTGCCAAGCTGCTGATGGTCGACAAGACGGCGCGGTTGAAGAGCGTGCCCATCCTGCTGGCGCCGCCATGGGGCTTGACCGTCAGCGACATGGTGCCGCGACTGCCGCTGCCGACGAAGATCGCCATCGAGGTGCAGGATCCGATTGACGCCGATGGTGACGACGACACGTTGCACAAGCAGGTGATGGAGAGTCTGCAGGCCGGTGTTGACCGGTTGGCGGCGCAGCGTCGATTCCCGGTGATCGGCTGATGTGGGGCCACGCCCGAAGGGCAGGGGACGCTTGCGCGAAGAAGAGAGTGACCTGATGCGCGTGCAACGCCGTTGCGTCATCGACGCCGATCCCGACACCGTCTGGAAGGCCGTCAGCGACCCCGATTGTTATCCGCAGTTCATGGCCAGCCTTGAACGCTGGGAACAGGTCACCGAAGGTCCGGCGAAGAAAGGCGCCCGCTACACCGTGCACTGGAAGATCGGCTCGGTCCCGATCGGCGGGGTGGTCGAGGTCTCCGAGTTCGATCCGTCCCATGACCTGGCGTGGATCGGCATATCAGGCGTTTCGCTGCGCGGCCGGTTCAGGATCCGCGACGCAGGCGACGGACGCACCAAGGTGATCTTCCGGCTGGCCTACGAGTCGGCAGGCAACCTGCTCGGCATCATCGCCGATCGGGTGGCGGCGCGCCAGGTGGGCCGCAACATGAGCGCCACGCTGAAGAACCTGAAACAGATGGTCGAGACCTAGCCCGGAGGCGGGGCGGCCGGCCCCGGCGCACCCTGAATCGGGACGACCGGGGTCGGGGTCACGGTCGTGACGCCATTGGCGCCGACAGTCGGGCCACCGGACGGGCCCATAGACGCGAGTTCGTCGGCGGCCTTCTGGCTGCAGTCCAGCATCAGCAGCATCCGGCCGCCGCCTGTGATCTTCTGCTGGTCGACCAGGCATTGCGCCTGAGGCAGCACGCTGCCGAACGATCCGCCGAAGTACGCCTTGACGCCCTGACTCTTCAGGATTTGCAGCGCCTTGTTGTACGGCTCGCCGACGACATTGAAGGAGCTCATGTCCGGGCCCGGTTGCGAGAGCGCAACGCCGGCGCCGATCAGTGCCACCGAGCCTGCGGCGACCAGGCCCCCGCTGAGCGCAACGAGCTTCTTCACGTGATCTCTCCCTAAGTCGGTGCCGTGCGAACATATCGCAGCGGTGACAAATGTGAAACCGCTGGCGACGCACCGAGCGTTACAGCGGCGGGTGCACGATCTGCTTCATCGCCTCGCCGAGCCTGGCGGCCCGCGGGTCGGCGAACACGTCCTCCAGCAGGAGTTTCCGGCCGTCGGGCCCGGTCAGGGGCACCCGCCAGTTCGGATATTCGTCCGTCGTGCCGGGCTGGTTCTGCGTACGCAGATCCCCGACGGCGTCCGCAAGGGACAGGGTAAGCAGCTTGGACGGCGTGCGGCCCAGATACCGGTACAGCGCGAGCACTACTTCTTCGGTCGAATTCGTATCGCCGAGCAACCCGACGCGGCGCAGTTCAGCCAGCCACGCGGCCTGTTGCGCCTGGTCAGCTGCCAATTCCTCGGCGGCCGAGCGCGTCAATAAGCCCAACTTGTCACGCAGCCGTACGTGCTCGCCGGCCAGATAGCCTGCGGTCGGTGGCAGATCGTGCGTGGTCACCGCCGACAGGCAGTACTCGCGCCATTTTTCCGCGGGAAGTGGTCCGCCGTCGCCGTCGCGGTCGGCCTCGAACCACAGGATCGAGGTGCCGAAGAGGCCGCGTTCATGCAGATAGTCGCGCACCCACGGCTCGACGGTGCCGAGATCCTCGCCAACTACCACAGCGCCTGCCCGATGCGCCTCGAGTGCGACGATGCCGATCATCGCCTCGTGGTCGTAGCGGACGTAGGTGCCGTCGGTGGGCTGAGCGCCCTTCGGAATCCACCACAACCGGAACAGCCCGATGATGTGGTCGATGCGCACCCCGCCCGCGTGCCGCAGCACCGCGTTGACCAGGGCGCGGAACGGCTCGTAGGAGTGTTTCATCAATTGGTCCGGCCGCCACGGCGGCTGCGACCAGTCCTGGCCGAGTTGATTGAACTCATCCGGCGGCGCGCCCGCCGTCACGCCGAGCGCCAGCACGTCCTGCAGGGCCCATGCATCGGCGCCGTTCGGGTCAACACCGACCGCGAGATCGTGCATGATGCCGAGTTCCATCCCGGCCTGGACGGCCGTGGCCTGCGCTGCGGTCAGCTGGTCGTCGAGCTGCCACTGCAGCCAGCGGTGGAAGTCGACGGCCCTGGGGTACTTGGTGACGAATTCGACGACGGCCGGTGCGGTCGGATGCTGGAGCTCATCCGGCCACTGGTGCCAGTCATTGCCGTACTTCTCGGCGAGCGCACACCAGGTGGCGAAGTCGTCGAGGCTGCCGCCTTCACGTCTGCGATACGCGGCGTACGCCAACTCGCGCCCCGCCGACCGCTTGACGCGGTACACGGTTTCCAGCGCGGAGCGTTTGGCCTTCCACGCGGCGTCCCGGTCAATGCGCTTGGACTTCTTGGCAACTGCCTGCGCCTCGGCGCGCGCCCGGCGTGCGCTGCCGCGCTGCCGGACATAGGCGAACTCGTCGATGGCCTCGACGCGCAGATACAGCGGGTTGACGAACCGGCGCGACGTCGGCAGGTACGGCGATGGTTCCATCGGTGGGGTAGGAGCCGCTGCGTGCAGCGGGTTGACCAGTATGAAGCCGGCGCCGTGCTGCGACGCCGACCACACCGCGAGGTCGGCGAGATCGGTCAAATCGCCGATGCCCCAGGAATTTTGCGAGCGCACACTGTAGAGCTGGGTGGCCAGACCCCATGCCCGGCTTGGGCCCAGCCGGGCAGGCAGCTTCAATGAGGCGGGCGAGATGATGACCAGGGTGCTGACGTCGGACGCACCGATCTGCAGGTGAAGTCGGTGGTAGCCGAGCGGCAGGTCGGCGGGCAGCTCGAAGGTGGCCTCACCGACCAGTCTGCCGTCGAGATCGTAAGGGGCCCGGTTGTTTTCGAGTTGCCGCAGGCCCGTCCGCACGCTGCCGTCCTCGAGCCGCAACCACAACCGGGCCGGATCACCATGCGTGACGTGCACCCAGAACGACGACGCCACCTGAGACCGGCCGATGATCGTCGGCGGAAGCGATTGCGCCCAGTACTCACGGTCGTGCGCGGTGAGTGCGGCCGACCGCTGGCCCTCGGTCGCGGCGGGCACGCCGAGCGCATCGAGGACCGCGATCAGTGTCGAGTCTGCGACCACCGAGTTCTTGCCGGTCCAGTCCTGATATTCGGTGGCTACGCCGTAGCGGTGCGCCAACTCGACGAGCGACGCGGGCGGCTCCGTCATGTCATACATCCTGCACGGTGTCAGTCGACATCGCGCATCAACAAATCGTCCCAGGTATCTCGGCGCACCACGAGCCGGGCATACCCATTGCGCGCGAAGATAACCGGGACCCGGCGGGCGCCGTTGTACTGGTTGGACATCGTGTAGCAATACGCGCCGGTGACCGGGACGGCCAGCAGATCACCGACAGCGGGTGCGCGCAGCGGCACCCCGTCGACGAGCTGGTCGCCGGATTCGCAATGCCGCCCAACCACGCTGACCATGTCCCCGCCACCGACCCGGTTCACGATCGTCGCCTCGAACCGCTGCCCGGTCAGCGACACCTCGAGGTTGTCGCCCATACCGCCGTCCACCGCCACATGGGTGATGACGCCTCGCTTGATCGTGGTGATCCGGTAGATCGTGCACGCGCTGTTGGCGACCATGCTGCGGCCGGGCTCGACGATGATGCGCGCGCCTTCGGGAAGCAGTGCCTTCGCCTGCGTGACCATCGCGTCGGCGTAGTCATCGAGACCGGGCGGGTGCTCGGTGTAGGTGTAGCGCACGCCGAGACCGCCGCCGAGATCGTAGACATCGAACGTGCCGAGCTTCGCGATCGGCTCGACGGCCTGTGCGAGTTGGTCGACGTTGAGCAGTTGCGAGCCGACATGGGTGTGTACGCCGTCGAGCCTGAGCTTGGCGCTTCGCTCGATCCTGGCGATCGCATCGCGCGCATCGGCAGGCGACAAGCCGAACTTCGAGCCGGCGTGCCCCGTCGCCTGTGACGCATGCGTGGTGGCCTCGACGCCGGGGATGACCCGCACCAGACACGGCTGTCGATGGCCGACTGGCACAATGCGTTCCAGCCTGTCGATGTCGTCGAAGTTGTCGACCACAATCAGCCCGACGCGGTGGTGGACAGCCAGCGTCAGTTCCTCGTCGGTCTTGGCATTGCCGTGCAACACCAGCGTGCCGGGATCGGCGCCGGCCTTGAGGGCGGTCAAGATCTCACCGCCACCGGCCACGTCGAGATGCAGCCCCTCCTCGACCATCACTCGCTGAACAGCGGTGCACGGGAACGACTTTGACGCGAATGCCACATCGCTGCGCGGCCACCGGTCACGGAACGCGGCCAGGTAGTCGCGCGCGCGATGCCGCAACGCGTCCTCCGAGACGACGATGGCCGGCGTGCCGAACTGCTCGGCCACCTCGTCGAGTCGACAGCCAGCCACCGTGAGGGTGCCGTCGTCGGCCATGCCGGTTTCCGGCGGGAACAGACCGAGGAGTTCGTCGGTGGCCACGTCGGTTTCAGCTGCCATCGCTAAAGCCTGCCACCGGATCCCGATGCGCGCCGTGGCTTCACTAGGTCCCGTCTGCTACTATCTGTCTGTAATGATCCCTACAGAAGCTAGACCGACCAAGAAGCAGCTCCAGGGCGAACAGTCCCGTGAGCTGATCCTCGACGCGACCGAGCGCCTGATGGCGACCCGCGGCTACGCCGCGACGTCGATCAACGACATCCGGAAGGCCTGCGGCCTGCCTCCGAGCTCGATCTACTGGCATTTCGGTTCCAAGCAGGGTGTACTCGCGGCGGTGATGCAGCGCGGCGCCGACCGGTTCTTCGCGGCGATCCCGACGTCGGAGGACGTGCAAGCGCAGTTGGCTGTGGTGTCGACATTGCAAGCGCAGCACCCGGATTTTCTGCGGCTGTTCTACATGTTGTCGCTCGAGCGCGACAACGATCCGGCCGTCGCCGCAGTGATCCGTCGAGTGCGCGACACCGCAATTCATCAGTTCCGTGACGCGATAAGCCAGCTGATTCCGCCAGGGGTTGCGGCGGCGAAGGCCGAGCGCGTGGTCGCCGAACTGACCGCCGTGGCCGTCGCGCTGTCGGATGGCGTCTACTTCGCCGAACACCTCGAACCCGAGGGTACCGACGTCGAACGAATGTACCGGCGGCTGTTTCAGACTGTGACGGCGCTGATGCCGATTCTGTTGGAGGACAAGTGAATACGAATTCCGTCATTGTCACCGGCGGCACATCGGGTCTCGGGTTCGAGTGCGTCCGCGCGTTGTTGCACAGCGACCCGGCGTGGCACGTCGTGCTCCCGGTACGCGACCAGGGCCGTGGCGCGGCAGCGGTCGACGAGTTGGGCGCACAGCAGCGCTGCACGGTGCTGCCGATGGATCTGGCGTCGCTGGCATCGGTGCGCGGGTTCACCGACGAATTCAGCGCGGCCGATCTCCCGCCGTTGCGGGCGATCGTCTGCAACGCAGGCGTTCAGGTGGTCGCCGGCACGCAGCGCACCGAGGACGACATCGAGATGACGTTCGGTGTCAACCACCTCGGGCATTTCGCACTGGTGCAGGGTCTTCTCGGGCAACTGGTGCCACCCGCGCGAATCGTGGTGGTCAGCAGCGGAACTCACGACCCGGACAAGCGCACCGGCATGCCCGACCCGTGCTACACGTCGGCGGCCTCGCTGGCAGACCCCGACGCGTCGCTCACCCACGGTCGTCAGCGCTACACCACCTCGAAGCTGTGCAACGTGCTGTTCGCCTACGAACTCGACCGCAGACTCGGTGACGGTGTGACGGTCAACGCGTTCGATCCCGGGCTGATGCCCGGCTCGGGGCTGGCCCGGGATTACCCGCCGCTGCAACGCTTCGCGTGGCGCTACCTGTTGCCGGCGCTGCGAGTGTTGCCAGGGGTTCGCAGCACCCGGGCCTCGGGACGCTACCTGTCAGCGCTGGTGACCGATGCCCGATACGACGGCGTCAGCGGCCAATACTTCGCGGGTCGGCGGCCCATCAAATCGTCGGCGGAATCTTACGACCGCGCCAAAGCGCGCGACCTGTGGGAGACCAGCCAGGCACTGCTGGCCCACGCGGCCAACTAGCCCACGGGGTTTCGGTAGTGTCGGATCAGTGACGCTGGACCGGAGGGCCCGCAGCGCGGTCGCGGCGTTGTTTCTGACCAACGGAGCGATCTTCGCCAACCTGCTGCCGCGCTATCCGGAGATCAAGTCTGACCTGCACCTGTCGAACGCCGTCTACGGCGCCGCGATCGCCGCGTTCTCGGGCGGAGCGCTGGTGGCGGGGTTGGCGGCCGGCGCGTTGATTCGGCGGTTTCACTCGTCGCGGGTCGCGGTGGTCGGCACGATCTGTCTCGCGGCGTTCGTGGTCGCCGCGGGCCTTGCCAATTCACCGCTTGTGTTTGCGGCCGCCTTGTTCGTGGCAGGGGCGTCGGATGCGATCACCGACGTCGCGCAGAATGCGCACGGTCTGCGGGTGCAGCGCAATTACGGGCGTTCGATCATCAACTCCTTCCACGCGGTGTGGGCGGTCGGCGCAATACTCGGCGGCTTGATGGGGGCCGGTGCGATCGCCATCCACCTGCCGAGGTCGACGCACTTGTTGATCGCGGCCGCGGTGTTCAGCGCCGTGGTTCTTGTCGCGTATCCGTACCTGCTGCGGGGCTCTGACCATGACGACCATCCGGCCGCACACTCGTCTGGTCAGGGCAGCGCGGGTGCTGCGGTGTATGCGACGCTGCTGGCGCTGGTGGTGATCGCGATTGCCGGAGCCACGGTCGAGGATGCCGGAAGTAGTTGGGCCACATTGTATTTGCGCGACAGTCTGGGCGCGCCCGGAGCAGTTGCGGTGTTCGGCTACGTCGCGCTGGTGGGGTTCATGTTCCTCGGGAGGCTGATCGGCGACCGGATGGTGGACCGATTCGGCGAATGTACCGTCGTGAGGGCCGGCGGATTCGTCACCGCGCTCGGAATGGGCGCGGCGCTCGCGTTCCCGAATGTGCCAGGCACCATCGCGGGCTTCGCTGCGGCGGGCTTCGGAGTCGCGACGCTGATACCGGCGGCCATGCACGGTGCCGACCAGCTGCCGGGCATGCGCCCCGGCACCGGGTTGACCGTCGTGACGTGGCTGATGCGGATCGGCTTCTTCGGCGCGCCGTTGCTCGTCGGCGTCGTCGCCGACGCCGCCTCCCTTCGCGTGGGATTGCTCTCCGTTCCGATCGCGGGCATCACGGTGATCGCGCTCGCAGGCGCGCTCAGTGCACGGCGGCTGCCATCTCGATCGTGAGCACCCCCGCCACGATCAGCACGATGCCCGCCATCATCACCCAGGTGAGCGGTTCGCCGAACAAATAGCGGGCGATGACCGCGACCAGCGCCACGCCGCACGCAGTCCACACGCCGTAGGCGATGCCGACCGGCATGCCCAGCGAAAGCGTCAGGTACAACAGATAAAACGACGCCAGATAACCGGCCGTGACCGGCACAATCCAGACCTTATTGCGGAAGCCGTCGGACGCGCGCAGCGCCAACGTGGCGAACACCTCGCTGAGGATGGCGCCCGCCAGCGCCCACCACATCACGGCTGGTCCGCGGGATGCGAACCGAACTCGACCAGCAGCACGCCGCCGATGATCAGCAGAATTCCCGCCGCGATCGGCCAGGTGAACGGATCGCCGAAGATGGTCGCCGCCAGTACCGCCGTCGCCGCGGTCCCGCACGCACCCCAGATGCCATATGCGACGCCCACGGGCATGCCCGCCCGCAGCACCATCGTCAGCAGGATGAACGAGCCAAGGTATCCGGCGGCCACCACGACCAGCCACGCCGAATGATCTTGAGACGCGCGCAACGACAGCGTGGCCGCGACCTCGACCGCGATGGCCGCGATCAGCAGCATCCACTTGCGCACCAGGCCAACCTAGCTCAGGCGCTTCAAAGCCCGACACGTGACGGGAATCTCGCGGTTAGCTGTGCTATCGATGGGTAGCCTCGTGTCATGAGCAGCGTTGTCGAAACCGCATACGGCCCCGTCCGTGGCGTCTACGACGGCGTCGTCACGTCCTGGAAAGGGGTTCGCTACGCCGCCCCGCCGACCGGTGATTTGCGGTGGCGGGCGCCGCAGCCGCCCGAGCCGTGGACGGAGGTCGCCGACGGCAGCATCCTCGGCGCTGTCTGTCCGCAGCCGGTCGACCCGAGAATTCCGATCGATCTCGGCGCGCCGCAGGGCGACGACTGTCTGACACTGAACATCTGGACGCCGTCGAAGACCGCCAATGGCGACAGCAAGCCGGTGATGGTGTGGATCCACGGTGGCGCCTACGTGCTCGGGTCGGCCAATCAGCCGCTGTACAACGGCCGCCGCCTCGCCGCAGACGGCGGCGTTGTGGTCGTCACGGTCAACTACCGACTCGGCGCGTTCGGCTTCCTGGACCTGTCGTCGTTCAGCACGTCACGGCGCCGATTCGAGAGCAACATCGGCCTACGTGACGTCATGGCTGCGCTGCACTGGGTGCAGGACAACATCGCCGCATTCGGCGGCGACCCAGACCGCGTCACGGTGTTCGGTGAGTCGGCAGGGGCAGGCATCATCACCACCCTGATGACCAGTCCGGCCGCCGAAGGCCTTTTCGCCGCCGCGATCGCGCAGAGCTCCCCGGCGACGTCGCTGTACGATCCGAGTCGAGCCCGGCGGGTGGCCGAGCAGTTCGTCGCCGCACTTGGCCTGGGCGCCAACGAGATTGACCGGCTCACCGATGCGCCGAACGAAGCGCTTGTCGCCGCGTCACGGGCGCTGTTCAACGACGTCCCGGTCCAGAGTCCCGGCACATTGGCCTTCGCGCCGATCGTCGACGGCGATCTGGTGCCCGACCATCCTGTGAAGCTGGCCCGCCAGGGCCGGTCGCATCCGGTTCCGCTGATCATCGGCACCAACAAGCACGAGGCGGCGTTGTTCAGGTGGATGAAGTCACCGCTGATGCCGATCACGCCGGAGGCCATCAACGCGATGTTCGCGCAGATCGCCGCCGAACAGCCCAATCTGGTGTTGCCGAGCGACGATCAGATCGAGTCCGCGTACCCGGGGCTGAAGGGCAAGGCTCGCGGCATGGGTGTGGCACGCGACCTCGGGTTCCGGATGCCGACGGTCTGGCTGGCCGAAGGCCATAGCGCCGTCGCGCCGGTGTACCTCTACCGATTCGACTGGGCCACACCGATGTTGCGGTTGCTGCGGCTGTCAGGTGCGCACGCCACCGAACTGCCGTTCGTATGGGGCAATCTGGTGGCGGGTCCCAAAGATCCGACGTTCAAACTCGGCGGCATGAAGACTGGCAAGCTGGTGTCGGCCCGCATCCGGGCCCGTTGGTCGAATTTCGCGACGCACGGCAAGCCACTCGGGCTGGACGGCGAGCCGGAGTGGTTGCCATACCAGGAGGCCGATCGAGCCTGCCTGCTGATCGACCGGCACGACTCCGTCGTCAACGACATCGACCTGCACATCCGGTCGGCATGGGGCAGTGAGGTGCTCAGCTTCCGCTAGCGCCGTGCCAGCTAAACTCGTCGCGGAGGTGTCGTCGTGGATTTGGCAAACGCATTTTCGGATGTGCTGCCGCCGCTGATGCACGACCCCGTGATGTACGCGGTGCCGTTCTTCTTGCTGATGCTGATCATCGAGTGGACCGCGGCGGGCAGACTGGCCCACACCGAGGGGGAACGTGCACCGTCGGGTGCGTATCACCGGCCCGATGCGTTCGCCAGCATCAGGATGGGGCTGGTATCGGTCGGGACCAGCGGAGTGCTCAACGCGATCGCGCTGCTGGGATACGCGGCGCTGTACGCCTACGTGGCACCGTGGCACCTGCCTGCGACGCAGTGGTACACCTGGGTGATCGCCATCGTCGGCGTGGACTTCCTCTACTACTGGTATCACCGGATGGCGCACCGGGTCCGCATCTTCTGGGCCACCCACCAGGCGCACCACTCCAGCCAGTACTTCAACTTCGCCACCGCGCTGCGGCAGAAATGGAACATCAGCGGCGACGTGTTTCTCCGGGCACTGTTGCCGCTCTTCGGCGTTCCGCCGTGGTTGGTGTTCCTGTCGTTCTCCATCAACTTGATCTATCAGTTCTGGATCCACACCGAACGCATCGGCAAGCTCTGGCGGCCAATCGAATTCATTTTCAACACGCCGTCACACCACCGGGTGCACCACGGCATGGATCAGCAGTACCTCGACCGCAACTACGGTGGCATCCTCATTCTGTTCGACCGGCTCTTCGGCAGCTTCCAGGCGGAGACGGCCAGGCCGCATTACGGTCTGACCAAACAGGTCGACACCTTCAACATCTGGAAATTGCAGACTTTCGAGTACGTGGCGATCGCCCGCGACGTACGGCATGCCGCACGCTGGCGCGACCGGCTCGGCTACATCTTCGGGCCGCCGGGATGGCTGCCCACCGAGGCGTGCAACGGTGTCGACGAATCGGCGAAAGTCCGGACCTAACGCCATGCGCGACAGACATCATGAAGTCGTGGATGTCGGAGAGGTTCTGCCACCCGGCGTCGGGCTGCGCTACGAGTTCGGGAATCGGGATGGCGACCGACCCGGCGTTGTGGCTAGGCGGACCGGTGATTTCGAGGTCGTCGTGTACCCGAAGGACGATCCGGACCAGGCCCATGAAATGTTCCGTCTGACCGACGAGGAGGCGGAGGCGCTGGCGCAGATCCTCGGTGCGCCACGAATTGCCGAACGCTTCGCCGACCTGACCCGAGAAGTTCCCGGACTGAACGCCGGACAAGTGGTGATCCGCTCGGGCAGCCCATTCGTGGACCGGCCGCTCGGCGACACAAGGGCGCGCACCCGCAACGGTGCGTCCATCGTCGCCATCGTCCGCGACGAGGAAATCCTCGCCTCCTCAGGCCCCGCCGACATGCTGCGGGCCAACGACGTTTTGGTGGTCATCGGCACCGAAGACGGGATTCGTGGAGTCGAAGCGATAGTCGTTTCGGGCTGATCCGTGGAGGTATCGGCGACGCTGCTGCTCGAGCTCGGCGTCATCCTCACCGCGCTCACCGTCCTGGGCACCGTCGCGCGCCGATACGCCTTGACGCCCATACCGCTGTACCTGGCAGCCGGTCTCGCGCTGGGGGAGGGCGGCATCGCCCCGATCCCGTCCGCCACCGAATTCGTCAATACTGGAGCGTCCGTCGGCGTCGTTCTGTTGCTTCTGACGCTCGGCCTGGAGTTCATGATCGGGGGAATTCGCCAGCAGTTTGCGCCGCCATCTTCCGTCGGCGTGGGTGGACGTCGTGCTCAACGCGGTGCCGGGCGCGATCGCCGGCTGGCTGCTGGGTCTTGGCGGCGTGGGCATGCTGGCCTTGGCGGCCGTCACGTACTCTCGTCGTCCGGAGTGATAGAGCGACTGCTGTCCGACCTGCGCCGGCTTGGTAACAGAGAGAGACACCAGCCGTTGTCGGTGCTGGTGCTGGAGGACTTCGCGATGGCCGCCTATCTGGACGGCGATCGCCATCGCAGCGCTCGGCGTGGCGTTTGTCGCGTCCTATCGCGGTGCCATCACGTCGGCCGCATCGTGGCACACCCGGACAAAGCAGATGCTGCCGCGCATCCTCCGTCTGACGCTGATCGTCGCGGCGCTCGCCGAATTCGTGCACGCATCCGCGGCCGTCGGCGCGTTCCTCGTCGGCCTGACGTTGACCGGCGAATCCGCGCATCGCGCGCGGACCGTGCTCAGCCCGCTGCGCGACCTGTTCGCGGCGGTGTTCTTCTTGTCGATCGGAGTGTCCGTCGACCCCGCCAAACTACTGCCGATGCTGCCCGCGGCCGCCGCGCTGGCGGTCGTCACGGCAGGCACCAAGGTGCTGACGGGTCAATTCGCCGCCCGCCGCGACGGAGTGGGCAGACCGGGCCAGTGGCGTGCGGGCACCGCACTGATCGTCCGCGGGGAATTCTCGTTGGTCATCATCGGATTCGTCGGCACGGCGTACGAGGCGGTCGAGGCGGTGGCTACGCCGTACGTGTTCATCCTTGCCATGTTCGGGCCGGTGCTGGCCCGGTTCACCGGAGGATCCTCACCGCGATCCGCCAGGAACCCGTAGTCTCCGCGATGTGGAGACGGTGTTTGATGCCGACGTCGATCCGACCCTGATCGAACGCGCCCTTGCGGCAACCTCGTTCGGCTCAATGTGGCTCGATATCGAGCGGCCCGAGTACCCGCGGGCCGTCGGATCGGTGATCTGCGACCTGCTGGTCATCGGCGGCGGCTACGCGGGGCTGTGGACCGCACTGCATGCCGCGCAGCGAAATCCGGACCGCCGAATCGTGCTGATCGAGGCGAACCGGATCGGCTGGGCGGCTTCGGGCCGCAACGGCGGCTTCGTCGACGCCAGCCTGACCCACGGCCTGCAGAATGGAAAGACCCGCTGGCCCAACGAGATCGACACGTTGGAGGCGATGGGCCTGGAGAACCTCGACGGCATGCAGGCCGATATCGAGTCGCTGCGACTGGACGCAGAGTGGCAACGCACCGGCATGCTCACGATGGCAACCGAACCGCACCAGGTGGAATGGCTCGCCGACGCCGCCGCCGACGGGGAGGGGCAACTGCTCGACCTGCGCGAGATTCGCGAAGAGGTGCATTCCCCCACCTACCTGGCCGGCCTGTACAACCCGGACAGCTGCGCGATCGTGCACCCGGCCAAACTCGCGTTCGAACTAGCCCGTGCCTGCCAGGAGGCCGGGGTGGTGATCTATGAGCGCACCAACGCGACACATCTGGATTCGGCGGGTGTCGCACTGCACATTCAAGCCGGCGACGCCACCATCACCTGCCGCGACGCGGTGCTCGCGACCAACGTCTTTCCCAGCCTGCTCCGCCGCAACCGGCTACGGACGGTGCCCGTCTACGACTACGTACTGGCCACCGAGCCGCTCACGGACGCGCAGCTCGACCGCATCGGTTGGCGGCGCAGGCAGGGAATCGGCGACTCCGCCAACCAATTTCACTACTACCGGCTGACCATGGACAACCGGATTGTGTGGGGCGGCTACGACGCTGTCTACCACTTCGGCCGCAGGGTCGACGCCCGATACGAGGACCGGGCGGACACCTTTCGACGGCTCGCCGCGCACTTCTTCATCACCTTCCCAGCGCTCGAGGACATCCGGTTCACCCATCGGTGGGCGGGCGCGATCGACACCAACACCCGGTTCTGCGCCCACTGGGGACTGGCCCGCGGCGGGCGAGTGGCCTATGTCAACGGATTCACCGGACTAGGAGTCGGCGCGGCGCGATTCGCCGCCGACGTATGCCTTGATCTCCTCGACGGCGTTCCGACGAAGCGCACCGAACTGGAGATGGTGCGCAAGCCGCCGTTGCCCTTCCCGCCGGAGCCTCTGGCCAGCATCGGTATCCAGGCGACGCGGTGGTCGCTGGATCGGGCCGACCACTCGGCGGGACGGCGCAATATGCTGTTGCGCACGCTGGACGCGTTGGGTCTCGGGTTCGATTCCTGACGCGTATTCCGCACGGCGACAGCCATGCTCAGTAAGTTCAGCAAACATGACCGACAGACTGATGAACGGTGAAAAACTCGAACGCGGGCAATCGTTGACGTCGCGCAACGGGGCGTACACCTTGACGTTGCAGGACGACGGAAACTTGGTGTTGGCCGCGGGCGGGCAGGCCGTATGGGCGACCGGCACCAACGGGCAGGACGCGCAGCGACTGGAGGCGCAAAAGGACGGCAATTGCGTGCTGTACACCGCCGACACACCGATCTGGCACACAGATACCAAGGGCGCCAAGGACGTTCGCCTCCTTCTGCAGGACGACCGAAACCTGGTGCTGTACGGATTCGACGGCCCGGCCTGGTCGTCGAACACCCAGACCGACGAGGCGCCGGCCGCTGCGCCACCCCCGCCACCTCCGGCCGCGCCTGAGGCTGCGGCACCGCAGCCCGAAGTCGCTCCAGCCGCTGTCGAGCAGCCCGCATTCGAACCGGCAACCGCCCCACCGCCGCCGCGGACGTACACGGTGGTCGCCGGTGACACCCTGTGGGCGATCTCCGAGCGCTTCTACGGCGACGGCAGCAAGTATCAGATGATCGCCGACGCGAGTTCCGTTTCGAATCCGGATCTGATCAATCCGGGTCAGGTGTTGACCATCCCCTAGCATCGGCGTTTCCGGATATCAATTGTGTAACGTCGCAGCGTCGTACTCCGATGACCAATTGCGATGCTGTTATCGCAGCTCACCGGTACGCTTGACACCCTTGACAGATGAAGATCGGAGGCGACAGTGCGCCTACCAGGTTCGCGAATGCTCACAGCGGCGGCCGCGATCTTCATGGTCACCCTGCCAGTCACCGTCCCAGTCACGTCGGCCAACGCGACACCCGGTGTGCCGGTTTTCCCCGGCATGGAGGTGCGTCAAGGCACGAACGTCTGCACGCTGGGATTCGTCGATCCGCAAACGCGAGTTGCGTTCACGGCCGGCCACTGCCGGGGCAGCGGGCAGGTGACCGACCGGGACGGCAACGTGATCGGCAACCAAGCAGGGTTCCGCGACAACACCCCGAACGGCGCCACCGTCGACACCAACCACCAGATCGCCGACTGGGAGGCGATCAGCCTGGCCCCCGACGTCGCGGTCAACAACATCCTTCCCGGCGGACGGGCCCTGGTGACCGATCCGGCCGTCGCTCCGGTCCCCGGACTGCCGGTGTGCCACTTCGGTGTGATCACCGGAGAAAGTTGCGGGACCATCGACGCCGTGAACAACGGTTGGTTCACGATGGCCAATGGTGTCGTGAGCCAGAAGGGCGATTCCGGGGGACCCGTGTATCACCCCACTCCCGACGGCAGGGCGGTGATCGTCGGCATGTTCAACAGCACCTGGGGTCAGTACCCGGCCGCGGTGTCCTGGCAGGCGGCCAGCCAGCAGGCACACGAAGACGTCATTTCAGCCGCCGCGGGTAGCGCACCGCCAGGCCTGCCCTAACGTAGAAGTTCGAAAATCGGGATAGACGGTGCGACCGAGCGGATTTCGTCGTCGCTCGACTGCGGGGTGAGCCCGCCGACGTGACCCTTGACCTCCCAGTACCAGCGGTCGAGGTAGCTCCTCAGCAGTTGCGGTCTGGCGTCATCGGCGACTTCCGCGACGCGTACCTCACGGCTTCGCCAGCGCGGGCCCATCTCCACCACACCTGCCGCCAGCGCGTTACGTGCCCACTGCGTGTTGCCGCGCGGTGACACCACGAAGTCGCGGTCGTCGACGGTCAACAGGTTGATCACCACGCCGCGGCGCTTTCCTGTCTTACGGCCCCGCACCCGCAGCGCGCGGGTGCCCGCGATGCTGATGCCGGCCTCCGCGAGCCAGCGGATCACCGTGTTGCCCGCACGGGCGACGGCGTTCGGTTCGTCATAGCGAACGGTCATCTGCATTCCTTTCAAAGCGAGAGCGGTGCTCTCTATTAGAGTGGCATGCGCACTCCCGTAAATCAAGAGCGGTGATCTCGTTTTGTGTCAGACTGACCGCGTGGGCAAGCGGCAGGAATCGCGCGAGAAGATCGAGGCGCAGATCATCGAGATCGGCAGGCGCCATCTGATCACCGAGGGCGCGGCTGGATTGTCCCTGCGGGCGATCGCCCGCGACCTTGGCATGGTGTCCTCCGCGGTGTATCGCTATGTGGCCAGCCGCGACGACCTGCTCACCATGCTGCTCATCGACGCCTACTCGGAGTTGGCCGATGCGGTCGATGACGCCGCCGCTGGTGGCTCGTGGCGCGAGCGGATGCTGACCATGATGCAGGCGGCCCGCCGTTGGGCGGTCGATCAGCCGGCCCGCTGGGCGCTGTTGTACGGCAGTCCGGTGCCCGGCTACCACGCCCCGCGCGAGCGCACGGTCGGGCCGGGCACGCGAGTGGTCGGCGCGCTGTTCGGTGCCGTCGCCGAAGGCATCGTGGCCGGCGACATCCCTCAGGCCAATGCCGTTGCCGCGCAACCATTGTCATCGGACTTCGACCGGTTACGGGAGGAATTCGACTTTGCGGGTGACGACTCAGCCGTCGGTAAGTGTTTTCTGCTGTGGGCCGGCCTTGTCGGCGCGATCAGCCTCGAGGTCTTCGGGCAGTACGGCGCCGATACGCTGACCCACCCTGGCGCGGTGTTCGACACCCAGGCCCGGCTGCTCATCGACGCACTGACTATCCTGAACTGACGAGGCGCCGATGAACCGCGAAGAGCTCTTCGCCTCGATCGAGGCCGCGCGGCCCGATCGAGAGGAGACTGTGTACCTCGAACGCCGGGGGAATTCCTACCATTGGCGCATCGTCCCGCTGGACGCTGTCATCACCGAGACACCTGCGGACAACCCCGACGTCTGGATGTGCTTTTCGGCCACTTGGCCCACTGACCGGGCCCGGCTGCGGCTGTTCTTCGACGATCTGATGGCCGAACTCGAGTCGATGGCCGACCACGTCGACCGCTGCCGTTGGCCGCTGAACGACCCCTGGCCGCATCCGCACTGACCGGTGACATCGTGGACTTCCGCATCGATCCGGAGCAACGCGCACGCTTCAAACGCTGTCGCAGGCAATGGCATTTCGCCTCACCGCACCGTCGCGGACTGGAGCCCGCCTCCGGTTCGACGACCACGCTGGCCGCGGCGGTCAAGGACGCGCTCGCGGTCTACTACTACCCGGGTACCTGGGACTGGCAGCACGACCTGAAGCAGTCACTGGTGCACAAGGCGATCGACCGCTCGTTGACCGGTGCGGCCGACCTGGTCGAGAGCGCCACGGCGCTGCTCGACTGCTACGACGCCTGGGCCACGGCCATCGATGACTTTGCACCGGTCAAGATCGATCACGACGTCACGGGCATGCTCACCGATCCGGCCGAACCCGACCGAGGGCTGTTGGCTCCCAATGGGTCCGGAATGACCTACGCGTGCAGGATCGACCTGGTGGTCGTCGATTCCACCGACGAGTACTGGGTGATGCACCACCAGATCGTCGACGACTGGCAGCATCCGGACGCCCTCGTACGCGACGAGGAGACGGTCGCGGCGTGCTGGGCGTGGGAGCAGGACTACATCGGGATGCAGATCGCCGGGACAGTCCACAACGAGATACGCCTCAGCGGCCCGCTCGAGATCCCTGCGCGCTCGCAAGCGCTGCGTCTGCGAGCCCGTGTCGCCCAACATGAGGGCAGCGGCGGGGGCCGTTCCATCCCGCAGCACCAGCGTGAGCCGGCGCGGGCGCGGGTTCACGCCGGAGCCCGAATCGATCAACGCACCGCGGGACCGCTGCGCCGCACCCGTATTCGCCGAAGCCGTGACGACATCGCATCGGCAGGGGCGCAACTGAGCGCAGAAGCGCGCGACATGGTCGGCGATCCTGCGGTGTATCCGACGCCGGGGACGCATTGTTCGACGTGCGAGTTCGCCGCGCCGTGCCTGGCGATGTACCACGGTGCGGACCCGGAGCCGCTGCTGGCCGCGCACTTCCGCTCGCGGTCGACGGCGCCGACCAGGCCGCGGTTGGGCCAGGCCACCTGGGGGTTCGGCAGGGGTGCCGCACCGCCACAATAATTCAGCCTTGACTTATATAAGCGGTGGCTTTTTAATTGCACCGATGCATGCGTTCGATGTTCTCGGTGATCCGGTGCGCAGGCGGATACTGGAACTGCTTGCCGGCGGCGAGATGTCGGCAGGCGAGATCGGCGCCACCGTCCAGGGCGAGTTCGCGATCAGCCAACCGGCGGTCTCGCAGCACCTGAAAGTGCTGCGAGACAACGGTTTTGCGTCGGTACGCGCGGACGGTCAGCGTCGGTTGTATGCGGTGAACGGCCAGGGATTGCGTGATGTCGACGAATGGCTTGCCGGTTTCCGCCGATTCTGGACGCCGCACCTGAATGCACTGGCGACCGAAATCGCTCGCGGAAAGCGGCAATCACGAAGGAGGGAAAGATGATTGAGATCGACGCCGACCATCAGATCAATGCGGTCTCGCGCGATCTCGGGGCCCGCGACATCGATGCCGGGCAGGCGCACGTCGTCACGGTGAGCCAGGCCTACGACACGACCCCCGAGGACCTGTGGGACGCGGTCACGAGCATCGAGCGGATTCCGAGGTGGTTTCTGCCGATCAGCGGTGAACTCACGGTCGGCGGAACCTACCAACTCGAGGGCCACGCCGGAGGAACCATTCTGACCTGCGACCCGCCGAAGACCTTCACGGCCACTTGGGAGTTCGGCGGCAATGTCAGTTGGATCGACGTCACCGTCGCGGCTGACGACCCCCATCGCGCCCGGTTGATCGTCGAACACATCATCCCCATCACCGACGACGAGATCTGGCGCCAGTTCGGCCCAGGTGCGGTCGGCATGGGCTGGGATTCGATGCTCCTCGGACTGGCCCTGCATATGCCGACCGGCGAATCCATCGACCCATCGGTCGGCCAGGAGTGGCTGGCGACCGACCATGGGCGCCGGTTCTTGGCTCTGTCCTCGGAGAAGTGGTACGAGGCAAGTGTCGCGTTCGGAGTGGAATCCGCACTGGCGCGCGGAATGGCCGACCGCTGCCTTGCGGCCTACCGCGGCGAACAAAACTAGAACACGTTCTAGCCAGTGGGCCTCCTCGGCGATATCCTCTAGGCGATGCCCGCCCAGACACCTGTCCAGATCGCGTGGGTCACCCGTGACCTCGACGCCACGGAAAAGGCCTTGACCACCCTTCTCGGGGCGAAGAAGTGGATCCGGATGTCCGGCGTGCACTTCGCGCCCGATGCGTGCACCTACCGCGGGCGGCCCGCGGACTTCATCGCCGACATCTCGCTGTCCTACGCCGGTGACACCCAACTCGAACTCATCGCGCCGGTGCAGGGCGAGAGCATCTACACCGATTTCCTCGACAGTGCGGGCCCCGGGCTTCATCACATCTGCGTGGAGGCCGATGACGTCGAGCAGGCGCTGGCCGAACGCGGCGCCGAAGTCGTACAGCGCGGCGTGATGCCCGGCGGCATCGAGTTCGCGTACGTGTCGGCCGCGGACGCCGCCGTGCCCTACATCGAGATCGCGCGCATCTCTCCCGAGATCCGGGCGTTCTTCGACTACATCAAGCAGGAGCAGAAGTGAGCACGGAAATCCCGGCAATCGTTGCGGTCACCGATGTGTCGTCGTGGTCCGACGAGGTCGATGTGCTGGTGATCGGATTCGGTATCGCCGGCGGGTGCGCGGCCGTCAGCGCGGCAGCGGCGGGCGCGCGCGTGGTGGTGCTGGAGAAGGCGTCGGCCGGGGGAGGCACCAGCGCCATGGCGGGCGGGCACTTCTACCTCGGCGGCGGCACAGCGGTGCAGCAGGCGACGGGACACCCCGACAGTGCGGACGCGATGTATTCCTACCTGGTCGCGGTGTCGCGGGAACCCGAGCACGACAAGATCCGCGCGTACTGCGATGGCAGCGTCGAACACTTCAACTGGTTGGAGGACTTGGGTTTTCAGTTCGAGCGCAGCTTTTACCCTGGCAAGATCGTTGTGCCCCCTGGCACGGAAGGCCTCTCCTACACCGGCAACGAAAAGGTGTGGCCGTTCATCGAGCAGGCCACGCCCGCACCACGCGGCCACTCGGTGCCGGTGCCCGGTGAGCTCGGTGGCGCCGCGATGGTCATCGACCTGCTTGTCAAGCGAGCCGACGAACTCGGTGTCGAAATCCGTTACGAGACCGGTGCAACCAACCTGATCGTCGACGGGGACAAGGTGGTGGGCGTCAGCTGGAAACACTTCGCCGAGACCGGTGCGATCAGGGCCAAGGCGGTCATCATCGCCGCGGGCGGTTTCGCGATGAACCCCGAGATGGTCGCCGAACACACACCCGAGTTGGGCAGGAAGCGCCGCACCAAACACCACGGTGAGGTCGAGCCGTACATACTCGGCAACCCCAACGACGACGGTCTCGGCATCCGGTTGGGCGTCTCTGCGGGCGGTGTGGCCAAGAACCTGGATCAGATGTTCATCACCGCCGCCGCTTATCCGCCCGAGATCCTGCTGACCGGCATCATCGTCAACAACCAGGGCGAGCGCTTCGTTGCCGAAGACTCCTATCACTCCCGCACGTCGGCCTTCGTACTCGAGCAACCCGATCAGGTGGCGTACCTGATCGTCGACGAGGCGCATACCGAAATGCCTGCGATGCCGCTGATCCGGTTCATCGACGGCTGGGAAACCGTCGATGAGATGGAGGCGGCGCTCGGAATACCGGAGGGCAGGCTGGTGTCGACGCTGAACCGGTACAACGAGAATGCGGCGCGCGGCGAGGACCCCGACTTCCACAAACAACCGGAATACCTTGCAGCACAAGATAAGGGGCCGTGGGCAGCGTTCGACCTGTCGCTGGGCCGGGCGATGTACTCGGGGTTCACCATGGGCGGACTGGCCGTCTCGATCGACGGCGAGGTGCTGCGCGAAGGCGGCGCCACCGTTGCCGGGTTGTACGCCGTGGGGGCGTGCGCATCCAATATCGCGCAGGACGGCAAGGGTTACTCCAGCGGGACACAGTTGGGCGAGGGGTCATTCTTCGGCCGCCGGGCGGGAGCCCACGCGGCCCGCAGCTAGACGGGTGCCAGGCGCCACGGCCCGCCGCCGAGCAACTCCAGGCGCCGATCGTGGTGCTGTTCGACGGCGGGTCGATGGCTGACGCTGACCACGATGCAGTCCGGCAACGCGGTGCGCAATGCCCGGTACAGCGCGAACTCCTGGCCCTCGTCCAGCGCCGAGGTGGCCTCGTCGAGGAACACCACCTTGGGTTTGGTCAACAGCACCCGAGCGAACGCGATGCGCTGCTGCTCACCGGGTGAGAGCACCTTGGCCCAGTCGGCCACCTCGTCGAGGCGGCCGGAGAGATGACCGAGCGTCACAGTATCGAGTGCCGACTGGATTGCCGCATCGTCGAATTCCCCTTCCACCCCCGGATACGAGATCACCGCACGCAGATCGCCGAGCGGCATGTACGGCAGCTGGGACAGGAACATCGTGGCCTGCGCGGGGCGCCGCACCGTGCCGGAGGTGAACGGCCAGAGTTGGGCCAGGCTGCGTAACAGCGTGGTCTTGCCCGTGCCGGAGCCTCCGGTGATCACCAACGATTGGCCGGGGTCCAGCCTCACCGCGAGCGGGTCGACCAGTCGCGTGCCGTCGGGCGTGCGAACCTCCACAGCCTCCAGTTCGAGGGCACCGTCAGCGCTGGGCAGCGCCGTCAAAATCGGTAATTCCCTGGATATTTCGTTGGCCACCACCAGCCCGTCGAGGCGGATGATCACCGCGCGATAGTTGGCGAACGAGTCGTAGACGGCGCGGAAGAACGCCAGTGAATCGTGCACCGAGACGAAAGCGCTCGACGATTGGGTGACGTCACCGAGCTGTATCTCTCCCGCGAACAGGCGCGGGGCCTGCACCACTGTCGGCAGCGGGCTGACGATCTGGTTCATCGACCTGTTCCAGCCAAGGAACAGCAGGGTGCGCCGGACGAAGGCCCGGTAGTTGGCGATGACGGCGGCGAATCTCGTCATCAACTGCCCCCGCTCGGCACCTTCACCGCGGTACAAGCCGATGGCCTCGGCCGCGTCGCGCAGACGTACCAGCGCGTAGCGGAATGCGGCGTTGGTCAGCTCGTTGCGGAACGACAGCCGGATCAGTGGCCTGCCGATCCAGAATGCGATGACCGTCGTGAGGAACACATACACCAACGCCATCCAGAACAAGGCCTTGGGCACCGTCACGCCGGAAAGCGTCAGCGGCCCGGCCAGCCCCCACAGGATCGGGGTGAACGAGACAACGTTCACGATCGCGAACACGGTGCCGAAAACCAACGTCTGCGACGATCCGACGGTGGGGGAGTTGGGCCCCTCGCCGGTGCCGGTGGTGAAGGTATCGATGTCCTGCTGGATGCGTTGGTCCGGGTTGTCGATCGGATTCTCGATGAACCGTCCGCGGTAGTAGGCGTCACCGCTGAGCCAGTCGCCGGTGAGCCGCTGTGTCAACCAGACGCGCCACCGGATGATGAACCGCTGCATCAGGTACACGTCGAGCAGATTGCGGACGATGTCGCACACGGCCAGGCCGACGTACACCACCATTGCGGCCCAAAACCCGTTGATGGCAGCACTTTTCGCTGATCCATCACCATCGAACGCAGCCTGCAACGCCGAGAACTGGTCGTTGGACTGGTAGCTGAACAGCACGCCGAGGCGTACGTCGATCATCACCGACGCCAACAACGCGCCGAGGTACAGCCACACCGGAATGCTGTGCCTGTCGACGAAGTAATCGCCGGTGACGCGCCAGAATTGGCGACCCCAGGCGGTGAATCGTGCCAACACCGCCAACACCGCAACCGTGCACACCGCCGCGATGGCCCAGGCTCTCGCCACCCACAGCAGGGAAGTGACCAGCTCGTCGCCCCAATCAAGGGACGGCGTGAACGTGTCCATGCCGGGAAGCTACCCGGCGTGGCGCTACACGGGGACCCGCTCGTCGCCTCCCACCCTGCCGAGTCGCCATTCACCGTTACCGAGCAACTCGAGTTCGTGGGTGTGGTGCTGTCCGACGGTCGAGCGGTGGCTGACACTGACCAGAATCGTGTTGGGCAGCTCGCTGCGCACCAACTGATAGCAGGTGTACTCCAAGCCCTCGTCCAACGCCGAGGTGGCCTCGTCGAGGAAGACGGCCTTCGGCCTTGTCAGCAACACCCGAGCGAACGCGATGCGCTGCTGCTCGCCGGGGGAGAGCACCTTGGCCCAGTCCAGCACCTCATCGAGCCGGTCGACGAGATGCGGCAGCGCGACTTTCTGCAATGTGCGCTGCAGCGTGCGGTCATCGATCTCCCCTTCTTCGCTCGGGTACGAGATCACCGCGCGCAGATTGCCGAGCGGCACATAGGGCATCTGCGAGAGGAACATCGTCTCGTTCGGGCCGCACGGACGGGTCAAAGTGCCCGAGCAGAACGGCCACAACTCGGCGAGACTGCGCAGCAGCGTGGTCTTGCCACTGCCCGACGGGCCGGTGATCATCAACGTGTCGCCGATTTCCAGGCGCATGTCGATCGGCTTGACCAGTTGCTTCCCGTCGGGGGTGCGCACCTCGACACGGGAGAGCTCGACGGTGCCGTCCCTACACGGGGTCGTGACGACCTCCGGCAGGGCCCGGCCCTCTTCGTTGGCGACGACGAGGCCGTGCAGACGGATGATCGCGGCCCGGTATCCGGCGAACTGGTCGTATGCGTTACGGAAGAACGACAACCCGTCCTGGATGCTGCCGAACGCCGACGCCGACTGCGACATGGCGCCGAGCTTGATCTCGCCTGCGAGAAATCGCGGGAATTGCAGCAGGTAGGGCGCGACCACGATGATCTGGCTCATCGAAAGGTTCCAGCCGTAGAACCCCATCATCCGGTTCACGTACCGCTTGTAGTTGCCGACCACCGGGGAGAACAACCGCCGCAGACCGGTGCGCTCCGCCAGTTCGCCGCGGTAGAACGCCACCGCCTCCGATGCGTCGCGCAGGCGCACCAGCGCGTAGCGGAACGCGGCGTTGAACTTTTCGTTGTTGAAGGACAGCCAGATGATCGGCCGACCGATCCAAAACGCGATCACGCTGGCGAACAGAACGTAGACGAGTCCGATCCAGAACAGCGCCCGCGGGATCTCGACGCCGATGACCGGCAGGGTCAGCGAACCGGACAGGTTCCACAGGATCGCGGTGAACGAGATCATCGACGTGATCGATGAGATCGCGCCGAACAGCAGCGTGGCCGCCGACGTGTTGTTGGGTGTGTTGGGCAGCGGACCGACGCCTGCGGTGAAGATGTCGATGTCGGTCTGAATGCGCTGATCCGGGTTGTCGATGGTGTCGTCGATGAAGCGGGCGCGGTAGTACGCCTTGCCGTCCAGCCAGTCGTCGGTCAGCCGATTGGTCAACCAGGCGCGCCATCGCAGCATGAACCGCTGCATGAGGAAGAGGTCCACCATCACGCGGGCGACGTGGATGGTCGCAAGGATCGCGAACACGACCATGGACAGCCAGAAACCGTCTTTGCCTGACGATTTGACGGCCTCGTCGCCGGTGCCGAGCCCTGCGGCTATCGACTGGAAGCTGCTCATCATGTCGTTGCCCTGGAAGGACAGCAGCACGTCGATGCGGACGCCCGTGACCACCGACAACAGCAGGCCGGCCAACCACAGCCAGACGAAGACGCTCTCGGGGCCCTTGAAGTAGTCGCCGGTGATGCGCCAAAACTGCCTGCCCCATGTGGTGAACCGATAGATCAGCGCGAGGATGACCATCGTGGCAACGGCGGCGATCGCCCATGCCTTGGCGATCCACCACAGCGACGTCAACAGTTCGTTTCCCCAATCGAGCGTGGGGATGAACATGTCTGGGTTCATTCCGGCAAGGTACCTCCATAACCTGCTGTAAGCGCTCTGCAGGGTCTAACTCCTGGTCGTTAGCGGGTCGAGGCGCCACCCTCCCTCTCCGACCAACTCCAGGTGACGGCCGTGAAACGGCGCTACGGTGCTGCGATGGCTCACGCTGACCAAAATGGCGTCGGGGAACTCGGTTCGGACCAGGTCGTAGAGCATCAGTTCCAGACCCTCGTCCATCGCCGAGGTCGACTCGTCGAGGAAGACGGCTTTCGGCTTGGCCAGCAGCAGCCGCGCGAAGGCGATCCGCTGCTGCTCACCGACCGAGAGCACCTTGGCCCAATCCCTGACCTCGGTGAGCCGGATAGCCAGGTTCGCCAGCGCGACCTTGACCAGAGCCTGCTGGATCTCGCGGTCGGCGACGGCGCCGGACTCGAGTGGGTACGACACGACCGTGCGCAGGTCGCCGAGCGGAATGTAGGGCAGCTGGGGTACGAACAAGGCGTCACATCGCCCCGACGGCAGACGCACGGTGCCGGAGACGAAGGGCCACAACCCGGCCAGGCTCTGCAGCAGGACAGTCTTGCCGATCCCGGACGGGCCGCTGATCAGCAAGGTGTCACCCGGCTCCAGCCGCAGGTCGAGTTCGCGAATGAGCGGATCGCCGCCGGGGGTGCGGACTCCCACACCACTGACCTCCAGTGATCCGTCGGTGGACGCGGTCGTCGTCACCCTGGTGAATCGGCGGGCAAGGGTGTTCTCGTCGACCAGGCCGTCCAGCCGGATGACCGCGGCCCGGTAGCTCGCGAACGAGTCGTAGGCATCGCGGAAGAATGACAACGAGTTGTGGATGGTGTGGAACGCGGTGGCCGACTGAAAGACGTCGCCGAGGGAGATCTGGGCCGCGAACAACCGCGGCGCCTGGACGATGAACGGCAGCGGGTCGATGGCCTGGCTCATGGACAGGTTCCACCCCGTGAAGACGACCATCCGGTTGCGCCAGTTCGCGTAGTTTTCCATCACCGCTGACAGCCTGCTGGTGAGCACGGAGCGCTCGGCGTTCTCACCGCGGTAGAGCCCGACGGCAGCGCTCGCGTCGCGCAACCGGACCAGCGCGTAGCGGAAGCCGGCGTTGAGCAGTTCGTTCATGAAGCTCAACCGGATCAGCGGCCTGCCGATCACGAACGCCACGATGGTGGCCGCCAGCACGTAGCCGATGACCACCCAGAACAGCGCCCTTGGCAGCGTCACCGTGCCCACCGTCAGCGGCCCCGACAGCCGCCAGAGGATGGCGCCGAAGGAGAACACGGACACCACCGCTTCGACCGCACCGAAGAGCAACAGATGATCCGAGGTGTTGGCCGGATTGTTCGGCTCCCCGCCGACACCGGCGGTGAAGACGTCGATGTCCTGCTGGATGCGTTGGTCGGGGTTGTCGATAGGCTGACGCGAGAATTGGCTGCGGAAGTAGGCGTAGTCGCCGAGCCAGTCGTCAATGAAGCGGCGGCTCAACCAGATTCGCCATCTCATGATGAATGTCTGGGTAAGATAGAGGTCGCCGAGCGTGCGCGCCACATAACACACGGCCAGCACGGCGAACACTAGGATGGTCGTCCAAAACCCATGGATGCCAGTGCTTCTCGCGGAACCCGGCTGAAAGGTCAGCTGCAATGCGGAAAACAGATCGTTGGCGTAGTAGCTGAGCAGCACGTTGATGCGCACCACCACGATGGCCGACAGCAGAAGCAGTCCTAGCACCGCCCACACCGGAGCGCTCTGCCTGCCCTTGAAATAGTCGCCGGTGATACGCCAGAACTGCCTGCCCCACTCGGTGGTCCGTCCGATCGCGACGAGCACCACGAGCAGTGCGCACGCGGCGACCGCCCACACCTGCAACACCCACAGCGCCGAGTCGACGACTTCATGGCTCCAGTCGATCGACGGTCGGAAGGTGTTCATCGCCTCGACACCCCAATGGTTTTCATGAGCGAGATTATGCTGCGGCCATGAGCATCGAGGCTCCAGTTACGGTCAATGCCGGACATCTGATCGCCCGGCGGCTGCGCGCCAGCGGTATCGACACCGTCTTCACCCTTTCCGGCGGGCACCTGTTCTCGATTTACGACGGATGCCGCGCCGAAAACATCCGGCTGGTCGACACCCGCCACGAGCAGACCGCGGCGTTCGCAGCGGAAGGCTGGTCAAAGGTGACCAGGGTGCCCGGGGTCGCCGCGCTGACGGCGGGCCCCGGCGTCACCAACGGAATGAGCGCGATGGCAGCCGCGCAGCAGAACCAGTCGCCGCTGGTGGTGCTGGGCGGGCGCGCCCCGGCGGGACGGTGGGGCCAGGGCTCGTTGCAGGAGATCGACCACGTGCCGTTCGTGGCGCCGCTGACCCGGTTCGCCGCCACCGCACAGTCGGCAGACCAGATCGGCCCTCTGATGGACGAGGCGCTGCGCGCTTCGGTGGGGACACCGTCCGGCGTGGCTTTCGTCGATTTTCCGATGGACCACGTGTTCAGTCCGGCGCAGGACCATGGCGGCCCCGGTGCTCTGATCGACCGGCCGGCCGGCGTTGGTCCCGACGGAGACGCGTTGGACACTGCCGCGCATCTGCTGGCCCGAGCGGAGCGGCCGGTGATCATGGCGGGCACCAACGTGTGGTGGGGCCACGGCGAGAAGGCCCTGCTGGCCTTGGCGGAAGAGTTGCGGATCCCGGTGTTGATGAACGGCATGGCCCGCGGTACGGTGCCGGCCGACCACGAGCTGGCATTCTCGAGGGCCCGGTCAAAAGCATTAGGCGAGGCCGACCTTGCGCTAGTGGTCGGGGTGCCGATGGACTTTCGCCTTGGCTTCGGCAATGTGTTCGGGACGCGGACCAAGCTGATCGTCGCGGACCGCGCCCAGCCCGAGCGGCCTCATCCGCGGGACGTCGCTGCCGAACTCTACGGCGATCTGACCATCTCGCTGTCGGCGCTGGCTAGCGCCTCCGGGGGCGAGCACGAGGGCTGGATCGGGGATCTGCGCGCGGTCGAGGACGCTGCGCGGGCTGCCGAACAGACGGAGTTGGCCGACGACCGCACACCGCTGCACCCGATGCGGTTGTACGCCGAGCTCAAACCGCTGCTCGACCGCGACGCGATCGTCGTGATCGACGCCGGCGACTTCGGCTCGTACGCAGGACGGGTGATCGACAGCTACGTGCCGGGCGCGTGGCTGGACAGCGGACCGTTCGGCTGCCTGGGTTCCGGGCCGGGCTATGCGCTGGCGGCCAAACTCGCCAGACCAGAACGGCAGGTGGTGCTGCTGCAGGGCGACGGCGCGTTCGGCTTCTCCGGTATGGAATGGGATACATTGGTGCGCCACGACATTCACGTGGTTTCGGTGATCGGCAACAACGGCATCTGGGCGCTGGAACACCACCCGATGATGATGCTCTACGGGTATTCGGTGGTCGCCGAACTGCGACCGGGCACCCGCTACGACGAAGTGGTGACCGCACTCGGCGGGCATGGCGAAGTCGTGTCGACGCCCGCCGAGGTGCGGCCCGCGTTGGAGCGGGCGTTCGCGGCGGGAGTGCCCGCGGTGGTGAACGCGCTGACCGACCCGGCCGTCGCATACCCGCGCCGCTCGAACCTGGCCTAGTTGTGATGTCCAGGGAGGTTATCCGGGTCGCTGTCGGTGAGCCTGTGTGACAGGGAAGGCCTCCGGTTGTGAAGTGGAGCTGTCTAGGAAC